>CAJTER010000029.1 GCA_910575405.1 Clostridia bacterium
TGCTGAACAGGGAATTCACAGCAGAGAAGCCAAACGAGAAATGGCTTACCGATGTAACAGAATTCAAATGGTATGAAGGAATCACCATTCACAAGGTGTATTTGAGTGCAATTCTTGATTTGTATGATCGCCGGCTCGTCTCATTCAGAATCGGAGATCACAATGATAACCCCCTGGTGTTCGATACATTCAATGCAGCCGTTAAGGAAAACCCGGATGCCCATCCCCTGTTCCATAGTGATCGCGGATATCAATACACCAACCGTACGTTCCACAAAAAGCTGATGGATGCCGGGATGACGCAAAGTATGTCCAGAGTGGCAAAATGCATCGACAATGGTCCAATGGAAGGATTCTGGGGAATCCTGAAACGGGAACGATACTACGGCAAGCGCTTTGAAAGCCGGGAATCGCTTGTGAGGATGATCGAAGCGTACATCTTCTACTACAACAATCAGAGATTACAGAGAAATCTCGGTGTATTGACACCGATGGAAAAGTATGAATCCTACAGATTAGCTGCTTAACAGCAGCATTCATTCTCCTGATTGGCGTAGTGGCCACACAATCATCGACGAAGACGGTGTCAAGGATGGCGAAGCCATGCATTTACCCTTGACACTGGCGGAGCGATGATTAGAATGAATGCCACCAATCAGGAGAAACGTTAAAAAAACAGCCAGCACCATACGATACTGACTGTACAACAATCTTATTTTGTTTCAATGTCCTCTTGACGGGGAGCGGTTCAGTTTTGCTTGGTTTGTGCGCCAGCCCCTTTTGTCTCAGACAGCATTGTCCCGCATATCAGCAGGATACGCTATTGGAAAGCGATTTTAGTAAAACAGGAGAAACGAGGTAATTATATGGACTTCAGTAAACTAAAAAAAGGGCGCAGGCTCTGGCATTGATCCAGGAAAATTGGAAGCCATCCCCTGGCCTGAAAAAAATAAAAGTAGAAGACGGAGCAGGATATGTCCTGGCTGAGGCTCAATATGCCGTTCACTCCCAGCCAGTATTTCGGGCATCGGGAATGGATGGGATAGCAGTAAATTCTTCCCACTTTAGGGCAGGAATGCCTGATACTTCTGCATGGAAGGAGGGAAATGAGTACGTCCGGGCAGACACGGGCGATGATTTTGACGATGTTTACGATACTGTGATCCCAATTGAATGGGTAACTTTTCTGCAGGAAGACGGAGTATGTACCGCGTATCCTTACAGCATAGGTGAAACCGGCCGCAAACTCCCGGCCATGACAGGAAATGCCATCTTTATCACAAAACTGGGAGAAGAGGGATACCGAAAAGGCGAGAAAATTATAGTGGAGCTTTTGTAGCAGGCATTGTGAAACTCTTCCGGCGGAATTAATAAACACATGAAAAACTTCTCAGCGGATTCGGGTCTTTTATCATAAACCGTTCTGCCTGTATATGATTTTACTCTTTTGGCAATCCAAAACGAAGCTTCAGCGTATATATACTTTTGTCAAAATCAATCAGACCTTCTTTGCGCATTTTGTTAAGTTCACTGGACAGAGCGCTGCGATTTACACACAAATAAAGGGCAAACTGTTCCTGCGTCATACCAATATCAAAGCGATCCGAACCCCGCTTTTCTCTGATAATGCTCAAGTATGTAAGAATTCGATCTCGCAGCGTCCGTTTTGATAAAGTATCGATCTTGTACATTAAACGAATGTTTTCATCAGAAAGGATATTAACCACATTTTTCAGTAGCTTCAATTTGCAGGAGATAGAACCCCCCTGAGAAGTAAATAATTCAGCATACATAATGCAAAGAATAGAACAATGTTTATCTGCGATAAACATATATGGACTGGTATGAAAGCTAGAAAATGCCGATTCCAGTCCAATGGTATCAAGAGGATTGAGAAATTTTAAAATCTGGACACTGCCATCGTAATGGTATTTGAGCCCACTGACACGCCCATCCAGCAGAATTCCGACATACTTGACAACATCACCCTGCCGCAGTATAATTTCATTTTTTTCATAAGTTTTTACAATAGGGACAATCGAAGAACGAACCGTTTCCAACTCTTCCTTTTCTAATCCCTGAAATAGTGCCGACTTTTGCATATAGTCAGCCTTAAAGTAAATCATAAATGGTCCCCTATTATCTGTATCATATTATTTATGATACCATAATATGAAATTAATATATGTTGTTAAAACAACATTGTTAGAACTTTTATACATTCGCCTTGCAGGCTGACAAAATATTCAGCACCATCCCCCCCTAATTGTCAACGGGTCACTACACTAGCGGCTTTTTGTAATATGCTTAACCGCCATATATGCGTCTGTATTTAAAGAAGCAAAGCTGATACTGTGGTTGGACATTTTCATTCCTTCGACTGAGGCGGGCTGAAGGGGCTCATAGCAGTTGATCCATATGGCTCCGGCTCGGATTGCCTCGGCAGCGCGTAGAGAAAGGTTTTCGCTTTTAGTAAAAATAGCCCCTGACGTACCATAGTCCGTGTCGTTTGCAAGCTTAATGGCCTCTTTTTCCGTGCGGAAGTTCTGAATGGTAAGTACCGGGCCAAAGCTTTCTTCAGAAACGAGCTTCATGTCGAATGTGCATTTATCAAAAATCGTTGGGCGGATAAAAAATCCCTTACTGCATTCTCCGAATGTATACCGTTCTCCTCCGAGTAAGCAGACGGCACCTTGTTTTTCTGCATCCTGGAAATTGTTTAGAAGGTATTCCATGTGAGGCTGAGAAACAATGGCTCCAATATCAGGATTGTCCATAGGATCACCGATACTGAGAGCCGAGACGCGATGAATCAGGGCGTGGATAAAAGGCAGGTGAATCGATTTTTGTATCAGAATCCGAGGCAGTCCCCAGGGATTGGCCCCCTGATTATAAAATGCACCAGAGCAAATGCAGTCGATTGCGCAGTCAAGATCTGCGTCCTCGAAAACAATGGCGGGGGAGTTGCCACTTAGTGCCATATTGGTTTTCTTTAAATTTTTGATGGCGGACCAGGCGGCACTTTTACCGGAGGCAGTACTGCCTGCAAAGGCGATAAGATCCACGTTCGGGCTTTGTGCCAGATGCCGCCCAACTGTTTCGCCCGGCCCCAAAATCAGATTTACACAACCCTTAGGCAACTTGCATTTATGAAAAATTTCAAACAACATTACCGCAGTAACCGGAGTTAAAGAAGATGGTTTAAAAATGATGCTGTTTCCAGCAGCCAGAGCAGGGGCAATCATCTGAACAGCAGTGAGAAAAGGAGTTCCCCAAGATGCAATCCCGACACAAACGCCAGTAGGTTCGGAAATGCGGGCAGTATATACCTGGTTAAAAAAGATGTTCCGGCCGGCGGGCTTCTTTTTTGCAGGCGCTGCAGCATCTATGACAGCGTCCCGGAATAGCTGAATCGCAGCATTTACATCAGAGAGCGCCTGCTGCAGTGGCTTCCCCTGATTTTTTGCCTCGAAACAGGCGATATGGTCTTTTTTTTCTTCTATTTCGCGGATTACATTCTGCAGCAGAACGACTCGTTTTCCAATCTGCATATTACGCCAGGAACCGGCGTGGTAGAATGAGCGGTTTGCTGCTGCAATAGCGGTTTCCGCATCCTGGCGGCTACTGATAACGGCTTGACCCATAACCTGATTTTTTGCAGGATTAATAATGCTGTGGACAATTTGATCCTGACCGGAGACCCATTTCCCATTTATGTAATTCTGATAACGATCCATTTGACTCACTTCCATTCCATCTGTTTGTTTTTTTAATATAGCATAAAATGAAAAGGCGTGTTGTTGTATATACAACATAAGTATATGATTAAGTTGCTCTTTTGCAAGTTTTTAAATAGTATTTTGATTCTACGCTGTGCGAAAAGGATTATGAGACAAAAGAAAAGACGGACCTTCCATAAGCCTCTATGGAACAGTCCATCTTAGTTTCCTTCTATTTTCCTATCCCTTCAGCTCCCAATGAGTACTTCCTTGCCACGAAAGGCAAAGCCGTATTTCCGGAGCCGGTTTTCGTCAATCCCCTTTTAAACCAGATCTGCCTGATACTGCTTTTCCTCGATCTGAGAAAGGGCGGCGGCCACCGCATCCTCTAAGCCGCTTTCCCAATTTGGACAGAGGACCTTGAATTCCAGAATAAAGGCATCGTCCTCTGGGTTTTGCGGCTCCAGCATCACGTCGTAGCGGCCGAATCCGCTCTCCCGATTGGAGGTCGGGTATAGAGAGCCGCCAGTTCCACCACCATGAGGCCGAGGGCAAATCCGTGGTAAAAGCGTTCTGGGTCTTCCTTTTCAGGCTGGCCTGCCGTATCAAAGAAGCTGAAGGTGGCTAGTGCAACCCGGTTCATATATTCGTTCACCCCGTCTTCATCTCCCAGCAGCAGGGGCTGTATAAAGCGGTTGTAATTGGACGCCCTTGCCTGAAACCGTTTTTAACTTTTCACTGCGGGGTACAGGGGATTTTATGGCCAGTACACTATTTCAGCTTTTGTGCCAGCTTTTCCATGGCCTTTGTCTCTGCGGCCATAGTTGATTTCATGTGTTTTTGCTGGACTTTGAGGGCTTTCTTGTAGATTTTGATTTCTTTATCAAACTTAACTTTTTTACCCTTTTCCAGGTCAGCCGCTTTTGCCAGCAGGGACATGGTCGCTTTGTTTGTGTCTGCCAGCTCAGCGCCTTTTCCAGTTCCCCAGAAGATGTTGCCCTTGTTGGTATCTTCCAAAAGTGTCTTTTCGGAAGCCTGACAGGTCTGCGGGCTAAAGAGATAGTATCCGTATTCGCCTCCGCCATTGATCATGTAGGCCATGTCCAGTGCGCCGGATTCCTCGTCCTCATTGGCAATATCGCCTTTTTCCAAAGCCGCGGTTATTGCGGAGATAAGCTGTACGTTGTTCTGGTAAGCCAGATGCTTTACAACTACATCGGAGGTTCCGATAATGCCGATGAAGTGATCCTGCACATATTTGAAGGCTTCCAGGGTTTCCTTGTTCAGCTCTTTTCCTTCCGTGCGGATTGCCGCCAGCTCCTCTTCTGAGGCTCCGTCAGCTGCGGCCTTTTCATAGCGGCCGTTGATATCGTCGATCTTTTTATTCCAGGTTTCTGCCGCAGTGCGGAGATTGGCGGCTGCCGCCTTGTAGTCCGCAGGATCTGCACCTGCTGCCTTTGCCGTATCTTCGTCCAGAGCTTCATCCAGATCATCGCAGGTTGCGGCCAGGTCCAGATCCAGAGCAGGCGTCTGGTCAATATAAATGGCGATAGCTCCGAAGGTGTTCAGATTGGTAGTCATTACGTCTGCGCTGTAGGTGTCCTTATCGTCGGCCACTGTGTGGTAGCGCTGCTGCATCCAGCCCTTTTCGCCATCCTGATTTCCCGGGATATTGATGAAGTAAGGTACACCGGAGGCGCGGTAGGAAACACCGTCTTCCATGGTGTTGCTGTCCATGGTGGCGCTGTCGATTCCCTTTGGATAAATATCGTTTGCCGGAGCGGCAATGAGGCCGGAGTTATCCACAAGCTCTTTTACAACTGGCGCGAATTCCGGTACGCAGCTGATCTGACCTTTTTCCTTTCCATCATAAAGAGCCGGCAGTTCGAAGTTGATCATGGCAAGTGTTTTGCCTGCCCATTCCGGATGGGCGTTGTTGATCATTTCCCAGGCGCCTGTAGTCCAGTCGAACTGGCTGCCGATTGCACCCCATTCTTCTGAGCCGTGAGCCACGAAGACGATATCATTTTCCGGTGTATATTCTGAATCCTTCATAGCCTTGGCCATTGCCAGCACCAGGCCGATGGCGCAGCTGTCATCCTGAAAGCCGTTGAAATATACATCGTAGTGGCCGGAAACGATGATCTGCTGATCCGAGGATTTGCCTTTGATTTTTCCGATTACATTGTAGCTGGTGCCCTTATCCGGCTCCATTACATTATCCACCTTGAGAGTCGCCTTGTTGTTTCCCGCCTTGATGGCTTTGGCAAGCTCTTTGTAGTGGTTCTTGCTGATGCTGACACAGGGGATTACATCCTCCGCGCAAAGATCCTGCATGTTGATCATATCGTCGGAATAAGTGGCATATCCGCCTGTATCATATGTAACGATTGCGGCAGCTCCGTGAAGGGCGGCTTCATTCATATACTGGTCGATCCAGGCAACGTTCCACTGATCCACGCCAGCTAAGGCTATTTTGCCCTTGACGTTTTTGCCTTCATAGGCAGCCGCTGTTCCGTCTCCTACATCTACGATTTCTGCGGTAATTCCTTTTTTGTCCGTGCCGTTTGTGGCATAGGAAGCGGGCATAATGTCGATGTCAGTTCCTTTTATGGTAAGGGAAGCATCGTTAAACTGCCACTTATCCACAGTTACAGGGACTTTTTCCACAGCTTCAAGGCCCAGATTTTCCATTTCACCAGCCAGATAATCGGCGGCTTTGTGTTCCGCGTCAGAACCTGCCGTTCTCCAGCCCAGGTCATTGGATAAATATGTTTCATCATATGCCAGAGTCTCGGCAATTCCGTAAGCATATTCCTGATCGACTTTTTCCACATAGCTTGCTACAGCAGGGGCCATGGAAAGGTTGGATTCGTTTTTCGCCTCTCCCGAATAGCTACCTCCTCCGCAGGCAGTGAGGGAAAAAATGAGAGCAGCCGAGACTGCAATACAGATTATGTTTTTGAACCTGTGTTTCATGGGTGTTACATCTCCTTTCAAAGGGTACATAAAAATAACAAGAGCAAATCGAAAATGAAAATTTTCTGATTACTCTTGCAATTCTATCGCTCAAAAGGAAAAGTTACAATGGTCCACCTGGACCATTTTCTGAATTGATCAGGTGTACAAGCTCCATTCTCGTTGAAATATCAAGCTTTTCAAAGATGTTGTGCATGTGACGCTTTACCGTGTATTTGGAAATAATCAGCTGGTCCGCGATTTCCGGATTTGTCATTCCCTGATAGGCAAGCTCTAACACTTCCCGCTCTCTCTGGGTCAGACTGTGGGATTGGGCGATGAAATCCAGACGGTTTTTGATGCGGATTTCGGGATTTGCCTGCGGCTGTTCTGGCGGCGCGTTGGGAGAAGGAGCCTCTCTGCTTCCTCCATTCTGTCTGGCTTCCCCAGACTTTCCGGATGTTTCAGCTTCTTTAGCTTTGCGGGGATCCCCCGCCTGTGCTTCTTCAATGCGAAAAAGGGCAAAGAAGTCTTCTTGGTAAATGAGCAGCACAGTGAAGAGGTTGATGAGCAGGAGCAAAAATCCGGTGGGATCCATGGCAAGATCCCCGGGAGGCTGCACAGTTCCAGTCATGAGGATGAGGGAAAAGACAGCGTTCCAAAGGCCGTTGATGGTGATAAAGATGGAAATGACCGTAACCAGAGTGCGGATCTTTTTCTGAACCAGCTCGGAAAGCGCTTTCAGCAGATGCCAGGCAGTAACGAAGGCCAGGCAGATCATGAGCAGAATTTCGATGATAATGGAAAGTACCCGCAGCGCGCCGGGCGGAACGTAGTAGTAATCGTCCATAAAAAAGCCATAACTGGCCAGATTCGTAAGCAGGCAAAATACGGAGAGCCACAGGGTAACTCGAAACATGGGCTTTCTCGTTTCCTGCGGAAGTTGGCACTTCTCTCGAATATAGGCTGCCCAGAAATAGACCTGGCCGATGAAGGTAAAGCTGTCCAAAACCCGGGCTGCAGCTGTAGTTGTGTAACAGCCTGTTTTGAGAAAATCATAGTTCAGGTAAAAATACATGATGTCGATAAATGCTGTGCAGAGCATGAAATTGCGGATGGCTGCCAAAAGCTGTTTGTTGCCGGAAGCCCAGTATTTCCGCATAAGAGCTGCCAGCAGGATTGCCAGAAAGCCGACAAAGCCCGCGATAATATAGGTAAAAAAGAAAAATTCGCCAAACATGGATCTAACCTTTCGTGCTGTGGGTGCCTCGGCTGCCGCAGGCCTTGCTGCCCGCTGCCGCCTTTAGTGGAATTGGCTCAGCGCCTCGTTGTGTTTCTTACTGATAACCGCGTAATACTCCTGCATATAGGCCCCCACCTTGGCATACCACTGGGGATTTGCCGCATAGCGCCGGTTGACCCCCTGCAGGGTGGGACTGCCGCTGTAGAGGCTGCCGCCGGGATTCAGATAGCGGGAAGCCAGCCCCTTTGCCACCACATTGATGCCCTCTGCTTTGGAGGAAAAGCCGGTTTTTCCATAACCGAACATGTTGTTGGGCCGGAACATCATGGTCCCCTTGGCGCTTTCCAGGGAGGCGATAGACATGAGGAAAATGCAGTTGACGCCATATTTTTCCTCTGCATTTACAAAGGCTTCCTCCAGGCCAACAAGACCCTTGCTGGTGACAAGCTTCAGCTCTGCTGCCGTTACGCCGCTGGGCTCCCGCAGATCCATACTGTAAATCTGGGAAATGGAATAAGCGGGGATAGTTTCCTGCTTTGCCAGACGCTTTGCTGTGTAATTGCGCAGAGCATTTGGAATATTGACCTCCTCGATCTGCTGAGCCTCCTGATATTTGGCCTCAAAGGCGGCCGCTTCCCGGGCATCCACCCGTTTGACAAATTCCTGTATGCCATAATAACCCAGATAAACAGAGCCGCAAATAGCGGAAAGGAGCAGGATGTCCAGAATCAGGAGCACCCAAAATCCCGCCTTGGAGCGCTTTTTTCGCTTTTGCTTTCTTTTTTGTTCCCTTTTGGCACGTTTTGCGCGCTTCTTGTCTTCCCGGCCCTCCGGCTGGCCGGTATGTTTGATTGCAGTTTCCATAACTTCCTCTTTCCTGACGCGCCTGCTGCGTCATTCAGGCAGATTTGCTCTCCTTTATTTTACTTTTTTCCAGCGCAAATGTCAAAACATTGTCCAATTCCATGTCTTTTCCACCCGGAGTTTGGTATAATGAAGCACATACAGGCCGGAACATATGCGATTACGCAATTCAGGCATCAAAATATCCAGGTAAAGGAACAAGTAGTATGCCGACCACTTGGGAATGGAACAGGTGGCCAGTATACCAATAAAGGAAAGCAAATATGAAAACAGGAAAAAAACGAGTACGGGCGGGGCTGGCTGGACTTCTGACAATCACCATGCTTCTGGGCCTCGTTGGCCTGACTCTGGGGCTGTGCGGCTGCAACGTGACCCTGGCGGAACCGGAAGAAACGCTGACAAATTTTTTTGACGGACTGAAAACAAAAGACGAGGATGCCCTGGTCTTTTACGCGGAAAACGAAGATATCCACATGCTTATCCACAGTTCTGGGGATAAAAAACAGTTGAACAAGCTATACGACAGCGTATTTCAGAACTTTTCCTACAAAATCCTTTCTGTGGATAAAAATGGGGAAAACGGGCGGGAAACAAAAGCAACGGCAAAAGTGGAAGTATCCAACGCCGACTTCAGCAAGGTGCTGGAACAATACAAAAAGACTTCCTATGATTATATGCAGGCCAACCTCTACGCAGGTCTGAGCAAAAAGACCCTCAACGCAAAATGCCTGGAGCTGTTCGTAAAACAGGTGAGGAAGGCCGCCAAAAAGGCGGATATGAATACCGAAACTCTGACCATCCATCTGACGAAAAATGAAAACTACAGCTGGGATATGGAATTGACGGAGGAAATGATGAATGTCATTCTGGGTGGGCTGATCATACCGCTGTAGAATATTGGAATCTATGAATCACCCGCATCCAATTCAGCAGCGAAGGTATTTTCATAGTCCTGAAGCTGGTGGTAGATGGCATCTACATAGACCGTTGCGCCATTGATTCTGTAGAGCATCATATAGCGGTGCCGCTTGAAGCTAATAGAATGATACCCATGTTTTTTCAGCTGCGGATGAGCGCAGAGCCGCAGACTTCCAGCGGTAACCGACAATTGATTCATAGTCTCCACAGCATCTTCCCATATATTGCGGGCAGCCTGTTCATTCAGTAAGGTGTACTGAAGATACGAAATGTAGCTGTCCAGCTGGGATAATGCCTTTGGGGCGATGATTACATTATAAGAGTCCATGCTGTTTTCCTAACTGATGCAATGCTTCTTCCATATCCAATCCTTCTCCCGCGTCAATCTGCCGGCGGGATTCGGCGAGATCGGAAAGCACCTGCTTTGTGCTGGCTGGAATGAAGGGGTTCGCCGGTTTTCTGGAAGTGAAAAGCTGCTGTGTAAATTCAAAAACCTTAATTCTGGCATCTTCTGGCATTGCCTCCAGCATGGATATCGTAGCGTCTAACGTACTCATGAAAAAACCTCCTTCCAGGAATCGATCGTCAGTAAAATAATCAGGAATCTTTACAAATAAATTATACAGGAACAAGGTGTGGAATTCAATAAAAATGATGAATGTCATCCTGGGCAGGCTGATCATACCGCTGTAGAATAAGAACCTGTGAATTGTGGATAAAAGCTGTGGATAAGTGGATAAGTTTGTGGATAACTTGAGGGAGATATGGGGATAATGTGGAAAAAGCATTTCGGGAGTTTGACACCAAACTGCCAGAAAAATTTGAAAAATAGTATCGCTTGTATTGGGCGGATATCATTTATATAATAGGAGCATGATTGAAGGAACGGATATGACATTACAGCAATTAAAATATATGATTACGGTAGCGGAAAAGGGTTCTATCACAGAAGCGGCAAAAGAATTGTTTATTTCACAGCCAAGCCTTTCCGGAGCAATCAAAGAGGTGGAGAATGAAGCAAAGATTACCATTTTTAACCGTTGCCGGGCGGGGGTTGCGTTAACTACGGAGGGGATGGAGTTTTTGGGATATGCGAGACAGGTTGTGCAGCAGATGGAGCTTTTGGAATCCCGGTACATAGATAATCAGCCGGAAAAGCAAAGGTTCTGCATTTCCACGCAGCATTATACGTTTGCTGCCAATGCTTTTGTGGAGCTTGTAAAGCAGTTCGGCCAGGAAAGATATGAGTTTATCCTGAATGAGACACAAACCTTTCAGATCATCATGGATGTCAGGAACCGTTTCAGTGATCTTGGGGTTCTTTATTTAAGCAGGGCTAACGAAAATATACTGGTGAAAGTTTTTGAAGAATATAATCTGAAATTTTATGAGTTATTTACAGCAGATCCCCATGTGTTTCTGCGGAAAGGGCATCTACTGGCAGACCGGGAGAAGATCAGCTTGGAAGATCTGAAACCATACCCAAGGCTGAATTTTGTGCAGGGGGCTTATGAATCTTCCAACTTTGCGGAGGAACTGTTCAGTAACGAGGTTGCGGAAAAGAGCATCCGGATCAGTGACCGTGCCGCCATTGTGAATTTTATGATCGGGCTGGATGGTTATACCATTTCAAGCGGTATTTTCCCAAGGTATCTCCATGGGGACGCTATCATTTCTGTTCCTCTGGATGGGGATGAAACCATGCGGATTGGATATATACTGAATAAGGACAGGGAACTATCCAAATTGGGAGAAATTTATGTGGAAGCTCTGAAACAATATCAAAAGGATTGAAATATAGGTTCAGCCTATGTTTTAGCATAAGAAATCAGTATTACCTATCATATGGCATTCCGCTGTACAATCGTAAGCGAAAGGAGGCGTTATTATGCCAGGCTATGTGATAGGTAATTTTTTTGTATATTCTGTGATCAATGCGTTTACGCCGGGGCCGGGGAATATTCTGGCTTTAAATACCGTGACGAATTATGGGTGGAAGAAAGGGCTTCCTCTCTTCTTCGGGATTTTCTCTGGGTATTATGTGGTTCAGATGATCTGTGCGGTATTTGTCTATGGGGTGAGTACGTTTCTGCCGGATGTGCTTAGGGTGATGAAGTATGTGGGAGCGGCGTATATCCTCTGGCTGGCAGTCCATATTGCTGTCAGCCGTCCGAACGAAGAAGGCGTGGAAAGATCGGCATCTTTCTGGAAAGGGTTTATGCTGCAGTTTGTGAATGTGAAGATTTATCTGTTTGGGATTACCGCATTGACCGGATATGTGACCAATTTCAGTACGTCTCTGCCGGTGCTGGTATTCTTTGAACTTGTAATCGCAACGATTGGAACGGTTGCTACATCGGCATGGATCGGCATGGGGCTGGTGATCCAGAAGATTTATCTGCGGCATTACCGTCTGATCAACGTAATCCTTGCTGTTACATTATTGGAATGTGTATACAGCATATTGAAATAGATATCTTTGGATATGGAGGTTATTATGACGAGTCAGGATGTTTTCCATAAGGATAGGGAGTATATTTCCCATACATATCAGCGTTTTCCTGTTGCAATTCGGTGTGGGCATGGTGCTGCGGCGGGAGATTTTGGGATCGGGGCAGCATGGATCTACCTTTGGGGGAAATCCGGTTGTCTGTGCAGGCGGAGTTGAAGTGATGAAACAGATATGCAAGGCAGGATTTCTGGATGATGTTTCTGCCAGGGCTGAATATTTTACGCAGATGCTTGTCTGAATTTAGATAGATATGGAGGAAATTTTCATGAGAGATGAAACAAAATGTTTGCACGCAGGTTATACGCCTAAGAATACGGAGCCGAGGGTGGTGCCGATTGTGCAGAGTACGACTTATGTTTATGATTCCACGGAGGATGTAGCGGCTGTTTTTGATGATCCGATGAAGTCGCTGATCTACTCCCGGTTTGGGAATCCTACAGTGATGGCAGTCGAAGATAAGATTGCGGAGTTGGAGGGCGGAGTTGGTGCCATGTGTACTACATCCGGGCAGGCGGCTGTGTTGCTGTCCCTGCTTAATATCTGCGATGCGGGTGACAGCTTTATCAGTACGACTGAAATTTACGGCGGTTCTGTAAACCTGTTTTCTTACACGCTGAAAAGGCTGGGGATTGAGTGCATCTATATTGATAAGAATGCAACTCTCCTGCCGCACATTCCGCATTTCTCCTGAACCTTGGGCTGGAGACCCTGGCGGTGAGGATGAAGCAGTATTGTGAAAACGCGCTGGCAGTTGCCCGGTATCTGGAGAAGTCTGGATATGTGGAATGTGTGAATTATCCGAACTTGTGTGCTGCATCCTGCCAGAGTTTGAAGTAGTTGCATCCTGAATAAAAGCAAACGCAGAGCCTCAAATCGAAAAGCCCTGCGTTTTTTCGTATTTTGGTGATCTGTGGCGGGCTCGAACCGCCGACCTTCTGGTTGTCACCCAGACGCTCTCCCAGCTGAGCTAACAAATCGGGATGTTTTAAGCATTTACAGTGTACCACAGGAAGGGTAGGGCTGGCAAGGTGCTGGAAGGAAAAAGTGGAAGAAATTCTGGAGGGGCAGAAGTCTATTATCTGCATAGGGTGGGGACTGGTGAGGGATGATGGCAGGGAAAGCTTCTGTATGGTGCTGGTGGGGAGTGTAGGGAGGCTAGGAGAGACGGCGGTACAGGGCAGGGAGAAAACAGGGGAGAAACCTTAGGAGGCCAGGCGGTCGTCGTCGCTGTCGTCGAGGACGGCGACGGGGGCAGGTAGTGGTGGAAGGGGTTATTGTTGGGTGTAAAATGAATGGGTGTCCGTCCATTGAGGTAACGATCTGCTGGTCATGAGAATGTGAGAAAATCTTGTAATGGGATCTGGCTGTATGGTAGAATAGGGGAAGATAAATTGGAATTTATTGATGAAAATACGAATTTGATCAGGAGATGTTATGGAGGAAATTTGGTGTACAATTCATACATGGCTTACTACAATAGAGCAAAATGGAGCAATATTGAAATATATTATTTCAATATTGGGTGATGCTTGCCTATTTTTTATTACAGTTTATACATTTAGATTGACAATATTCCCTAAGAAACTATCGTTTATCGGAATACGGAGATCTTTAAGTGCTTTCAATGGGGATTCGTTTGAAATTACACTTGAAAATCGTTCGCTATGTCCTGTAGTTATTAGATCAGTTGAATTGATATATAACTCTAATGTCATCAAGGTTTTTGATGGCTATTGTATTGTTGAGGGTTTTAAAACACAAACAATAAAAATGGAACCATATTCATATATTTTATTGAATGATGAAATAATGGATATTTCTTGCCTATCACCAGAAAAAATGTCATTATGGATTCAAACCACAAGAGGTTTACAATGCATTAAGCATGTACGTTTTTCCAAGATAACTGATCGTATTAAACGTAAAAAATATATGAAATTCGCGTTTACTATGGTATGTCGTAATAGATACAATGATAAGTTGGTAGCTCATGATGTTGAATATGTGCTCTCTTTTATAGATCGTGCAAATGAATTAAGAACGGTGTTTATTACGAAAACAGGTATTATGAGTGAGAGCCTCTTTGATTACGACGGTTTACCTAAAGAACTTATACAAAATGAATCTGAATTACGTAAATATTTTGATGAAGAGTTTAAAAAGCATGGTTTATCTTATAAATTGATACGATTTAAAGAACCATTAAAAAAATGAAGATTGGCTGACGAAATAAAATCCCATTTATCAGGTTGCATTGCCCATGTGGTGAAGCACCACATGGGCCCGGAACCTTTTGAATCCCCCCAAAATCAAAAGCCTTCCTACCTGTAAACCTTCCGCTCTACAAGTATATATTATCCTTATGAATCCACTACTTTAGCAATTTGGCTACGGCAGTGGATTTTTAATAGTTCTGTAGAAAAAAGGAGGTAACAAAAGATGCATACAGAAGAATTATTGGAAATCCAGAACCGTGTGGAGGAAATCAACATTGAAATCCGCACCCTATGGAGCACCCTTGAAGCCGTTCACGACGCAATGCGGGCAGAGTTTGCAAATCCGGAAACCTATCAGGACGCAATCTATGGAATGTCCAGACAGGCGTATCGGCTGAAAGAAGAGGTAGAGCTCTTTCTGGAATGGATTAATGAAGATAGGTAAAGGAGGTAACTTTGTATGATAGAAGAAGAGCTAAGAAGTCGTATCTGTGGACGGTTGGAAGATGTCAGACAGGAAGTAGCGATTTTATGGAGTACATTGACAGCCATTTATGCTGCCTTGCAGAGCAATCGAAGTAATTGGGAACTGTATCAGGAAGCGTTGTACGGGTTATTACGACAGATTTGTTTGCTGCAGGAAGACCTGGATTCCTTTGTAGACTGGTTGAAGCGGCTGAGTAAAGGAGATCGGGTATGATGTAAGGCAAGTATTTTCTGATAGACAACATACATAAAAAAATTCACTCGGACAAACAGGTGTCCGGGTGGTTTGCTAAGATAGGCATGAATCATTACGAAAAGCGTGGAGGAAAGGAGAGCAGAGGTAATGAACAAACAGCAATGTCACCTGTACGATGAGGTGCAGCATATCAAACAGCAGATGGAAATTCTAAAGAGTACATTATTTGCCATTTATACAGCAGAACAGGAAAACATTTATGATGCAAGCACCTATATGGAAGCGATCCATGGAAGTGTCCAGCAAGCACGAAGGGTATTAGAAGAATTGCAGGCGGTTTTGCGGCTGATTTCTGAGGAAGAAGCGGATTCTGAGGCTTCTATAAAATCTCAATAATCTTGAGGATTTTTTCTTTTGTTTCAAGATCACAGCGCTGCACTGCGCGAAGGATTTCCTGCTCTAGGGCAAGAGAAGGGTTGTCGTATTGTTCGGAAAGTAAATAGTCAATGCTGGTATGCAGAGCATTGGCAATGGCAAGCAGGGTATTTAGGCTGACTTTCGTATGATCATTTTCAATATTGGAAATATGGGACGTATAGCAATGGACCTGTTCTGCTAACGCATCTTGCGTAAGGCCGTGTTTCAGGCGGAGGGATTTTACTTTTCTGCCTAACTGGGCATAATTAATTTCCTGTAGCAATGGATCAGCCTTCTTTCTTGTCTGTGTAAAATAATTTAATATCCTGATTGTAATATGGACAGAAGCGTGATAGAATAATCTAAAAAAGTTAAATATATAGATGTAGACAAGAACAGGGAGAAGTCACTTGGACAGATAGGTGACTGGAGGGCTTGATAAGACAGGCAGAAATACAGGATGTGAGAGAGGGGATAGAAAGATACTCATACCGATCAAAATCCACAAATCTGCGGCTGTTTGCTATACAAAGCCGGGGATTACCTGTACAAATGTACAAACAAGGAGTATTGGAGATTAAGGATTATATAGACAAGAAACAGGGAAATAAACGAAGAAAGGAAAAGCAAAATGATTCAGTTATTAGAAAAAAAGACAGGCACAAGGATAATCGTCTTCACATTACTGCTGACGATCCTGGCATGGCTGGTTCCACCTAACATCCGTACAGTCCATGCAGGAGAAACTTCTGCATTCATAGAAAAAAGCCACTCGCAGAATCATTCTCAAGGAAAAGGGACAACAAATATTCCGACAGCCAAGAAAGCATTGCCAGCTAAAAGCCTATCCAAACCAGCCGAAGGAAAGCTGACCGGTAAGGCAAAGGCAGCCAGCAATTCCTTTGACATTCACATCGCAGGAGAATACCAGCAGGCCAAAGCCTACGAAATGCTTCGCTATGCCAACCAAAACAGAGATTATGAACATAAGCTCCAATGGGACAGTGAGCTAGAGGAAGCCGCAATGATACGTGCAGCAGAATTGCCGATTTATTATTCTACTGATACTCGACCGAATGGACAGGAGTATAATACTTCTTTTACTGCATGGGGCTATACTTCGGCATCCGAAACATATCGGGAGCTCTATGAATTGGACTTGGAATACAGTTTTGATGAGCAGATGTTTGATAATCATGCTTATACCCATTTTGCCGCAGCAGCCTTCAAAGCCGATAACGACATTATCTATTGGGTGGTTCTCTTTAATAATGAGCCCTGGGGAAATGCAAACCCCGTTAACCAAAATTATGAAGATAATAATGTATTGGTCAACGTAACGGACCAGTACCTGGACTGGGAAGCTTGCTTTTTAAATTCCAGTAAAAATGAATGCAGTGAAAAGAATTTGATAAAAGGAAAGACCTACAATGCCTGGATTTATGTGTATAACTACAACAGTGATCGATATTATGATGACGATCCGATTTTAATCCAGACGCAGGAAGCCAGCAGCAGTAATACCAGCGTGCTCACCATCGACCGCTGGGGAACGATTCAGACTAAGAAGGCAGGCTCTGCCACTGTAAAGGTCTCGCCAAGCGAAGATTCAGGGTATGAGACGACCTATCACTGTGTAGTGCGTCCGGGAAAAGTAAGCGGTTTGAAATTGGCACCAAAAAATAAAGCAGTTGCTTTAAAATGGGGGAAAGTAACAGGCGCATCTGGTTATCAAATTTACCGGTCAACCAGTAAATCAGGAAGTTATAAACCAATTAAAACAGTGGGAAACTCTACAACAAATTATACGAATACTGGTTTAAATGCAGGCAAAAAATATTATTATAAAGTACGTGGATATGTTTCCCATAATGGAACAAAATATGTTGGAGCATTTTCCAATATAGCAGGCGCAAAAACAAAAGGAACCGCAGCAAGTGTCAGCAAATATGTAGGACATTATATCAAATATTATTCCAGAGAAAAAAACAATGAGTTGTTTATTTCAGTAGATATAAAGAAAGTAGCAAATGGAAAAGTTACTTTCCGTGTTGTAAAGGCAGGCCGCGGCGGCAGTATTTTATACGACACACCATATATCACGGCGAAGCTCAAAAATAAAAAGGCATCGTTCAAATGGGAAGATAGCCATTTGAATCGTGGTAAAGGGACTCTGGCTTTAGGAAGCAACAAAGTGAAACTTAAAATGAAAGAAACGAAACATGGTGCAAGCAGCTATTCTCTTGACACCGGGGGTGAAATTACCTTGAAGAAGAAATAAGGAGCTATAAAATGTTCAATTAATGAGAGCGGAGATAAGAAAGGCAGGTAAGTATGTTACAACTACTACAACACAAACGAACCACAAGGATCATCGTCTTCACATTACTGCTGACGATCCTGGCATGGCTGGTTCCATCCAACATCGGCCAGGCAAACGCAGAGGCGAAAGAAGCGCAGACCATCACAGTAAACGATAGCTTTAACAAAACCTATGGTGACAGTGCCTTTGACTTACAGGCGATAGCTTCAGGTACCTTAACCTATGAATCCAATAACCGGCAAGTCGCTACTGTATCTAGCGCGGGTATTGTAACGATTACAGGTGTAGGAACCGCAACGATTACCATTAGGGCAGCCGAAACCGACACCTATGCTTCTACCGAGAAGCTCGTTCGGGTGACGGTTGAGAAGGGTACACAAACCATTACCGGAGCTTCCAGTATCACGAAGAGTCTTGCAGACATCAAAGATAACCCCTTTAGCCTGAATGTATCTGCGCCCGGCACTTTATCCTATACATCCAGCGATACAACCGTCGCAACGGTAAATAGCTATGGGTATGTTACGATTACCGGAGCAGGAACCACCACCATTACAGTCACGGCAGAAGCAACCAGTACCTTCAATGCGGCAACCAAGCACATCACCCTGACTGTAGAAAAAATGGGCCAGACTCTTTCCGGCCCTTCCACACTGACCAAAACCTATGTGGATGCGCCCTTTGCTTTAGGGGTTACGAGTTCGGCTCCTGGCAAATTAACGTATACATCCAGCAATCCGAAGGTAGCTACGGTGAATGAAAGCGGAAGAGTCACCATCGTAGGGGTCGGAACAACGACGATTACCGTTACAGCGGAGGCAACCGATACAATTGGTGCAGCCACAAAGACCGTTGTACTGACCGTAAAGAAAAGCGAGCAGTCCATACGAGGAGAAAGCAGCTTTCAGGCTGTATATGGGGACGAGCCCTTTAACCTGATGCAGTTGGGAAAAGGAACCCTGACCTATGAATCTAAAAATCCGGAAATTGTAGCTGTAGGAAGCGATGGAACCGTAACCATCCTCGGAATTGGAACGGCTGAGATACAGATCACAGCAGCGGCAACAGAGAACTATAACGCACAGCAAAAAATAGTACGGGTTATCGTAGAAAAGGGCAAACAAACCATTTCCGGAGCCACCAGCTTCACCAAGAATTACGGAAACAGCTCCTTCTCATTAGGAGCAAGTGCGGAAGGCGAACTGAGCTATGAGAGCAGCAATCCAAGTGTAGCATCCGTTTCCAGCAGCGGAACCGTCACCATCAAAGGTCCTGGAACCGCTACTATCATCATTACCGCAGCAGAAACGGACAAATACCAGAAGGCAACCAAACAGGTCAAAGTTACCGTAAAGGTACAAAAGCCGAAAACCGTTGCCATAAAAAGCGCGAAATCCTCAAAAGAAGGACAGCTGACCGTATCCTGGAAAAAAGTCAGCGGCGTATCCGGCTATCAGGTTGTCCTGGGGAAGAATAAGAGCTGTACCAGCGGAAAGAAAGTTAAGACGGTATCCTCTAAAACTTCCAGCTTAACGGTAAAAGGCCTGGCGAAGGGAACCAAGTATTATGCGAAGGTCAGAGCTTACAAGACCATCAGCGGCAAGAAGTATTATGGGAATTACAGCAAGGTGAAGAGTGCTAAGATAAAAGGTGTGAAGCCGAAAGATTTAAAAGCATATCAGAATAAGCAATTTTGGTCATCCTATGCAGATGGAAAAGAATATGTATATGTGCGGTTTGAAAAAGCATCTGGAAAAAAGATAAAATTATCTCTTAGCGATGGCATCGGAGGTACTGACGCAGCGATGTTTACAGAGACTACTACAGGAACATTAAGCGGAAAGGCTGGCAATAAGATTAAATTTACAGTGAAAAGGTGTGAATATGTAGGCGAAGTAAATGGTGGACTTGGCACTGTTCGCAAGCCAGCAAAACTTTCCGGAGTAATTACACTTGTAAATTCAAAGACTGTTAAACTGAAAATAACTTCTAAGAAAGACCCGAAAGGTTATTATGAATCCTGTAAATTCTTCAAAGTAGGAAAAACGGCGACACTAAAGTTACAATAATCTAAGCAGGATCTAAAAAATTATTAAAATGGCAGTAAGTACAGAAATAAACAACGTACTTACTGCTCTTTTATTGCCATAACCCAAACAAGGCGCTTCTATGCTCCGGGAGTCTGTGCTCCGACAGCCATAGCAGTACCTTCATAAATCATTCGTTAAAAAGCAGAGGAACCACAACCTAGCAAACCCCTCTGCTTTTTTACATATCCAAAACCATCACAAAAAGGAGGAACAAAACCATGAACACTACTATCACCAGCGTGCAGACCACCATCGTATCCGCAGATGACGGAGCACGCACCTACGAAGTCAAAAAAGTATTACTCGATGAAACCGGAGCACCAGCCCCCGGAAGCGACGCCATTTTAATTGGCCTCTACCCAACCACCACCACAGCAGAGCCTTACAAAACCGATCTCAGCACCAACCATCTGGTCTGCAAAATGCAGGAAATCGGCCTGCGCTCCGTCCGCATCCTCAACCTCTTTTCTCAGGTCTGTGAGTCGGAAAAGCTGTCGGCAAGAGGTTTAGAAGTAGACGAAGAAAACCTGACCTACATCCAGTCCGTCCTGCAGGAAGAAGACCTTCAAAAAACCTTCTGCATTATCTCCTGGGGAAACTCCATGGCCACCTGCCGGGCAGCCAATGAAACGAAAGAAAGAATCGTAGACTGCTTTTACACCTGCCATCCAGAGGGCAAGCTCTATCAATTATCTTCCCCTTCCCTGGCCTTGGAAAATACCGAGTGCGTCCATGTCCTCTACCTGGGAATCCGCCATAAGCGAGAAGCCTGGGGACTGTGCGAATACCACTTCCAAAAGAAAGAACTTCCACCAGAGAAGCCAGCAAAGAGAGGCAGGAAGAAGAAAGCCCTGAAAGCAGCAGAGCCTGTAGAACGACCCAATGCGGAAGCACCAGAACAAAATGCATCTGAGAAAGGAGGCGCATGAGCATGAACCCATCCAGCATGAAGAAAGCCGATTACGAAGAATGGTTTGAAACAGCCTGTGAACATGGAGTATCCGAGGAATTCCTCAGAGCTTTTCCGGAGCACGTCAACTGGAAAGACGTATCCTATGGGCAGGCCATCCCGGAAGATGTAATACGGGAGCACGCGGATCAGGTGGACTGGGAGTATATCGGAATGCGGCAAATGCTGTCCATGGAGTTTGTACAGGACTTCCAGGATCGCATCAACTTTACTGTTTTATGTGCCTACCAGCCTCTGCCCGAGGAATTTATGGAAACCTTTGCAGAACAACTGAACTGGAAAGAAGTCTCGCTGCACCAATGGTTTTGCGGTTCCTTTGCCCAAACGTATGAGCATCATCTGGATTGGGAGCGTGTTTTCTTAAATGATAAGCTCTGGGGCTGTTTGTCCGAAGAATTTCTGGAACAGTTCTCCCGTCATATTGGCTCGGAAAGCTGGTCGGATATCTGCGGCAAACAAACCTTGAGCGAAGACTTTATCCGCAGACACAAGGACGAAGTGGACTGGTATCAGGTATGCCGTGTACAAAGGCTGAGTGAAACCTTTTTAGAGGAAATGGAACGCTATCTGTATTGGCCGGGAGTAGGACGGCATCAGGAAGTCAGTGAAGCCTTTATCCTGCGGCACCTTCCTCAGCTTGATGCAGAAGACGTGCTATCTTATCGGGAGCTATCCATTGAGTTTTACCAAAGTCTGTTAGAACTACAGGAACAAGCAGAGGAATGAAGGAAAGGAGGTGAGGATTTGTATGATTTATATATCAAAGTATGGAAGAAGGAGCATCTGTCGAACCTGCCGGAGCATGTACCGGAAGCTGTTAAAACGGAGATACTGGCTGTAATCAAAACCTTAAACCAGCACTATGGGGAGCACCGTGACGTAGATGGAGATCTGGGAGGCTATCTGGCGGTTTTCCCAGAGTCGTATCCGAGGGCAGACTATGAAGCCTTACTCCGCCGTTATCATCTGATGGGGCAGGAGCCGGAGTATGCGGAGTTCCTGTGTAAGAAAGGACGGTTACTCTGGATCGAAGAGCTATTTCTATGCGGCAGCGACTATCATCTGATTGTCATACGGCCTGCCGTGATTGAGACGGAAATCAAGAACAACACAACAGGAGGAACGAAAGATGTTTGAACGAGAGAAGCCACGTTACTGCACCAAAGGAATCTCAGAGAATGTCCCGATGGAGCTGCAGCTCTTTCTGTGGGCAGCATTAGAGCAGGAATGGCAATCCCATGATATGGATTACTTGCAGGTATTTCGGCTAAAGCTGGATGAAGAAGGCACTCTATGGATTGACTATATGCAGGAACAGCCGGAACAGAAACAGACCTATGCCCTTACGGATGTGGGAAACGAGATACCGGAAGAATTAAATGGCAGGAAGATCTTTGTGATGGACGATGAGACGCATATTACTATGCTTTTCGCTGAAGAGTATTGAGGAAAGGAGAGCATGATGAAACAACTACGCAATGATGAAAGTTTGGTACCGAACCTGCGAAAGCGGTATCCGGCAGGGTGCAGAGTGAAATTAATCCGGATGGAAGACCCACAGGCACCACCCGCAGGAACAGAAGGAACGGTGCTGGATGTGGATGATATGGGGAGCATTCTTGTCTGCTGGGACAATGGCAGCAGCCTGAGTGTTGCCTATGGGATAGATCGGTGTCGTAAGATTAGCGAATAAACGAACAGGAGGAACGAAGGAATGTTTGACATACCAAAGGATCACTACACAGCGAGGGGCATTGCGGAACAGGTGCCCGTACAGCTGCAAACGTTTTTGTGGGAGATTCTGGAGCGAGAGATGGCAGAGCATCCAGCAGACTATCTGCAGGCTCTGAAGCTGGAGCTGGACGGAGAAGGAATGCTTCGGATTGTATACAGCCAGGACCAGCCAGCCTGCCAGCGGCTCTACCACATGGCAGATACGGGAAGGAGTTTGCCGGAGTACCTGGATGGGAGGACCATCTTTGCCCTGGATGATATCACCCACATTACCATGTTATTTGCAGAAGACTATTAAAGAGAGGAGGAAAAACCATGATACGATATTTTATAGGAGGATCTGGCTTTGGCCTTGCCATCATCGTGGCAGCGGAGACGATTCAGCACGCAGTACGAAAGAAGGGAGGATGATGGACATGATTGGAAGCTTAATCGCAGCAGCCGTTACCGTGACGCAGAGTTTTACGGCCTTTGCCAAGGGGACTGCATCAACCGTCACGATTTACGGATTAGTGAAGAAAGGGGCCAGTAAAGTAAGCAAGAAGAAATAAGCAGAGCACACTGCAAAGAAATTTTACCATATAAGCAGGAAGACCGCCTGAATACAAATGTAAGAAAAGGCGGCCCTCCTGTAACAATTCCGGTAAAACCGGTATAGATTCCAATCGGAAACTATGGTAAGATAAAGGAAAAGAAGCGCGCTCGGAAAGGAAACAGGAAGCAAGCATACGATGAATATAGAAGTAGAAACCACACTGGCCAAAAATCTGAGAACAACCGAAGGCATGAAAGCCTATGATGCTGTTTGCAAACGATTGTTAGTCAACCGGGAGATATTAGCCTCGATTATGCAGAGCTGTCTGGAAGAATACCGGAATATGGATCGGAAGGACATTGAGGCCTGCATTGAAGGAAACCCACAAATCGGAACCATAGCCGTCTTTCCAGATGAAGTAGCAGAAAGCGAGACAGAAGCAAACCAGCCGAGGCAAACCAAGCTCCCCGAGCAAATCCGAGGGGCCAACGTAGAAGACAGTACCGTCAAAGAAAACACCAATACCTATGATATCCGGTTCTACGCAACGGCACCGGGAACGGACGGACTGATTGAAATTATCATCAACCTGGAAGTGCAAAACGATTTCTATGAGGGATATCCGTTAATTAAGAGAGCCTTATATTACTGCTGTCGGATGATCTCTTCCCAATATGGGACGGAATTTGTACATCAGGAGTATGACAAGATCAAGAAGGTATACAGCATCTGGCTCTGTGCAGAACCGCCGAAGAATCGACAGAATACCATCACCCGCTACGTGATGAAGGAAGAGAACATCATAGGCGACGTAGCCGAGAAGCGGGAAGATTATGATTTGCTGACAGCTGTGATGATCTGCCTGGGGCCGGAAAAGGAAGAGAAGTGTCAGGGAGTGCTGAAACTATTGGAAGTGCTCCTGTCCTCAGAGAAGGCAGCAGAAGAAAAGACGAAAGTACTGTCCGAAGAATTTGATATCACCATGACAGAGATCTTGGAAGGAGGGATTTATGAGATGTGTAATTTGAGTAAAGGAGTTGAGCAAAAAGGATTCCAGCGTGGCGTGGAACAGGGCATGGAACGTGGAATTGAACAAGAGACGTTACGCTCCATTCAGAGTTTGATGAAGACATTACACTTAACAGCAGAGCAGGCCATGGAGGCTTTGCAGATAGAAACTGCGAAACGAACGATATATGCAGAAAAGTTAACCGTGCATTAACCATCAAGTTGCAGAAGGGAGAAGGTTAGAATGTGTTAACCTTCTTCTTTTTTTCACTATAGCTTACAGAAACGCAAAAGTTGCAAAAGCTGCAAAACGAAGCATACCTTTCATACTGTAGCATGATTCGATCAGGTAAAATGGAAAATTATGGAACCATCCAAAGGAAAGAAAGATTGGAGATTCCAGATTGCCTTTACGGAGTTGCAACAAAAAAATCGTGAGCAAGCCACGAATGACAAAAGAATACTTAGTAGGGAAATTTATAAAAAATGAAACTATATTGATTTTTATACAAATAAGACTTTTTATGTTGATTTATGGATATCAATTAATATATTGTATTTTATTGTAAAAATTGTAATGTAAGGCTAGATATTATAAAAGAATATCAGAAGATGATAAAGCCTCGCTCTAATAATAGAGTACCTCGTATCAGTTATTTCTATTCATAAGAGCAGTTATTAAAATTACGATAAAAGAAATTAATATTATTTAATGCAATATTAATATTGCTATTTAGAGTTTTAATGATCCTTACTATATATTAAACACCAACTATATAAATATTTAATACAATGTAATAGAATATATATAAAACGAACACGAGATATAGGAATATTTTTCTCATATTAAAAATGATATTGACTAAAGATAGTAAAATTTATTATTGCGCCTTTTGCGTCTTTTGCGAGAGGCGGTTGGGGAAAAATATCCGCGCAACATATTTATCCATGATTGAAAAAATCTGAAATTAATTCTATATTTTTCTTTAACACTAGAGCTTCGTCATAAGTCGTTTTGTTTTCTACAGGCTCTTTCCAGAGGTGGATGTACATAACATCTCCTGAAAAGGTGATTGCAAAAATTTCGTTCTTTCCCTCGAAATCCTCATTATAAAAACACTCCAAAAAATCGGTCTCGTAAACCCGATAGAATCTCGGATCAATTTTGACTGCCAGGGTGTTCTCCGTTACCGAAAAAATTGGAGAGGGCATAGGCAAGAACTCTTTCTTTAAAGCAGCCAGAGCAGCCTGCTTATTATTATAATAGTAATAAGCTTTTCCATCTCTGCGTTTTATATAAATGTAGCGTAAATCTGACAGCTCCGTTGTGCAGCGACTAATAGTAGATTGACTTACACCTGCAAGGCGCTCTAAATCACGTGAATTAAGAGGCCCTTGTTCCTGAATTAATCTTAAGATACGCTTTGTATTTTCTTTTAATTCAATACCTTTATGGCTTTTTACCATCTATTTTACTCCCTTTAAAAGTTCAAAAAAATATTCATAAAATATCGTTGATTACCATTGCGATGAAATGGCAGGTTAGGTATAGGCAGGCTCCTGTTATTCAGCCGTTATGCAGCACGATTTCCTGGCATACCGAAGGCTCCATGGGAATATTGTACCACGTACTGAATAATTTGACAATAACTAATGAATTGCATTCAATAAAAACTAGATAGAACGTTGAAATTTCAACATGTTAAATTTGAATATAAATAAATATCATGCTACAATAGCGAGGACGTCAACAAATTTAGCAAGGAGAGAGTGCTCTTTTCGGAAAGGACATAATATGTTATTTCTTTCTATACGTACAACGGGAGGGAGAAACCCTCATTTCGCAAGACTCGAAGAGCTTCAGATAATGGATAAAACCGGAGCAATCTGCAGATATGATCCTGCTCACCTGCCCAATTTGTCACAGGTACTGGTCATCCTCTTTGATGCCGTATTCACATTAGGCATTTTAGAGAAGGCCGGATGTACAATTACGCAGTTTGAGGATGTGAGGCTTTTGGCAAAAGTGACCGGAATGGTAGTGGAAGATCGTATCTTTACGCCGGTAGGACAGAGGTATTTCCGGTATAGCATTGCCCATAAGACAGTGAGTGAGGGTATAAACCTATATTGCCTAAAAGGGCTCTATGGGAAGCTAAAGCAGCACTTACGCACAGCGGTATATCGCAGGGAGAAAGCCGTACTCCCTGCAGTGCTGGAAATCCAGCGAAATGGGATTGCCTTTCATTATAAAGATTGGCAAGAATCTTTACAGACAAAACATAAAGAGCTGGCTGTAATCAACAACTCTCTGCAGCAACATTGCGGCAGTTTGGAGCCACAAAAGCTATTGCAGGCTCTACAACGGAGCGGAATGCCAATTGGTAGCTTGCGTAGAGACGAATTGAAGCCTTACAAAGCACATCCTATGGTTACTCAGTTGTATACAAAAGTAAAACTGGAGCAATATTTGACCTTATATGAACAGCGCATACTGGAATATATGGACAACGGCTTTTTATATGCCGGATGGGACAGCTGTTCTGCAAATTCAGGCCGTATGGCGGCCCGTCAACCGAACGTTCAGGCATTTCCACGGGCTGCCAGACCTTATTTCCATGCTGCAGAAGGCAGTGTACTCATATCTTGTGATTATTCGCAAATAGAGATGCGAGTGCTTTGTGAAATTACCAGTTGCCAAAAAATGATGGGTGCTTTCCGCAAAGGAGAGGATATTCACGATAGGACTGCCCAGGCAATTTTTCAAAGAAGTTGTATTACCGAAAAACAACGGAAAGTTGCAAAAAAGGTAAATTTTGGAATAGTCTATGGTATAACCCCCTTCGGCCTTGCCAGGCAGCTAACCGAAGAAGGATTGAGCATTTCCGAAAAGGACGCAAGCCAGCTAATCGAACTGTTTTTAAGGACATACCCGGAAATTAGGGAGTACTGGAAAGCGGTTGAAGGCCTGGACGCCATTTCTTCCTTGGGTGGTAGGCAATTTTCCACAGAGGATTTGTCCAGCAGCCAGAGAAAGAATCTTGCCGTACAAGCTGCCGCTACAGAAGGATTCAAGGCTGCACTGGCCTTGCTTGAGCAGGGGAAGCCTGAATCCTATCAATTACGAATGGCAGTCCACGACGAAGTAGTGGTCGAAGTTTCCGAGGCTGATGCCAAAGAAGCGGCTGAACTTGTGGAAGCAACGATGATTGAAGGAATGAAAAATATCGTTAAGTCTGTCCCCATTGAATGCAGCACGCACTATGGCCGCTGTTGGGGCAAAAAATGAAAAGGAGGATCGAAATGATGAACATTAAAGTCGGTGATCAAATAGCAAAATTTGAATATAACGTATTATTTGAAAATGGTACATACGAGGCGATAATTAAAAATATTTACATCAAAGAAGACTATCGTGGCAAGTCAAAGGCCCCCATTGTGGTGGTATATGAGCTGTCCACAGATGACGGTAATTATGAGTTTGAAGATTTTCTTTTTCTTGAAAATCCAGACCGAAAATTGGAACATTTCCTCCTTGCAGCATATGGAGGTACAATCCCTCCAGAACCACAGCTGGAGGAGCTGAAAGGCCTATGTGGTTGGATTGAATTAACAACCGAGCATGGCAATAACAGAGAATATAACACGGCAGTGTCCTGGGATTTTTCAGGAGAGGAGGATGAAAATGAATAAAAACCATACCTTTGCACCTTTCGCGCCTTTTGCGGAGCAGCAGGCTGAGCAGCTTCCGCATTTCCCTACAGGGGACCTTCCAGGTCCCCTTCGGGATTTCGTAGAAGCGGTTTCGGAAAATCTGCAAGTAGCTGCGGATATGGTTGCGGTTTTAGTTTTAGCGGTTCTGGCCGTGGCTGTCCAGGGAAAATTTGTCGTATCTCCAAAGGCCGGATGGGTGGAACCAGTCAATTTGTATACGCTGGTAATCGCCCGACCCTCCGAGAGAAAGAGTCCGGTACTAAAAGAGGTTACTGCCGTGCTGCATCAATTTGAGCGACAAGAGAATGAAAGACGGCAATATGAGATGGCAAAGCAACATTTAGAAGAGGAAAAATTAAAACAGGAAATCGACAGATTACAGGCGTCGTTTTTCGACAATGAGTCCGAAAATGAGGACCTGCTCAGCCAATGCGCTGAAAAACAGATAGCACTTTCCCAGCTAAAATTGGGCAATCCCCTAAGGCTGATGGTGGATGATACAACGCCGGAAGCCTTAGCCAGTATGATGGCCAATCAGAATGGTACGGCAGCTGTGATCTCCACTGAAGGGGGCGTATTTGATGTACTCGCGGGGCGGTATAGCGGTAATGTAAATGTAGATGTCTTTACCAAGGCATTTAGCGGTGACCCCATCAACATTGAACGTAAGGGCAGCCCCAGTATCCGCATTGAAGCCCCAGCTCTGACGATGCTGCTAACGGTACAGCCACAGGTCCTATCAGCAATCATGGATAATAAAGCGTTCCGAGGCAGAGGGTTTCTCGCCAGGTTTTTGTATAGTCTTCCAGCATCACCTGTTGGCCACAGGGCCTATGAAACAACCCCTGTAAGGGAAGAAATCAAAGAAAAATACAAAAAACTAGTACTGAAACTATTGTCCCTTCCCAAAGCTGAAACGCCAAAGCGTATTCGTTTTAGTGACGAAGCTCATCAATATTGCAAATCGTTCTTCCATGAAATTGAGGCTATATTATTGGAGGGATCTGAGCAGATAGATGATTGGCTTGGCAAGTTGCATGGACAGACCTGTCGGATTGCTGCACTCCTTCATTGCGCACAGATGCAGGAACGGGCGGAAGGAGAAGCGGTCAGTGGTAAAACGATGCAACAGGCCATTGAGCTTGCCTACTATTTCCTGAGCCATGCGCGGGCAGCCTTCGCTAAGATGGGGATGGCGGAATCGACTGAACTCCAAGATGCACGATATTTGTTAAAGCGAATGCAGACCGCAAAAGACGCAAAAGCAGCAAAACTGACCAGAAAAGAGTTGTTTGACAAATGTAGAAGCAGGTTTGGGACCGTTGAAGCCATGATTCCAGCCTTAGAGCTTTTACAAGAGCATGGATACATTCTTATGGGAAAGGAAGCAACCAAGGGAAGGCCAACTGAGGTGATCTATATCAATCCTCAATATCTACAGTGCCAGGAGCAAAGGCATGAATCAGAAATCCCTTCGAATGAACCAATTTGCGTGTTTGCTCGCAGTACATCCAGTCGCAAAACGCAAACGGCACAAAGATATTTCCTGCGTATTTCAGTGGGAGCGCCGAAACAGGCCTTAATAAAAAGAAAGTATGTCGCCAGGCTAAAATGTTTATAAAGAGTTAGG
Source organism: Clostridia bacterium (assembly GCA_910575405.1). Classification (GTDB taxonomy): domain Bacteria; phylum Bacillota; class Clostridia; order Peptostreptococcales; family Anaerovoracaceae; genus Hominibacterium. The sequence continues at coordinate 29,534 of CAJTER010000029.1, forward strand.
TATGATCGCTGGGCAGGCCTGCGCGCTCTCTCTTGGGCCTGCCCCCATTTTAGAACTTCGCTAGATACCGAAATTGATGATTTCGGCAAAAAGTACGATCCTGCACAAAAAATGCAGCACAACGTAAATGAGCACCTTCCAGAGCTATACGCGTTATAAGAATAAAAGATGCTATAGCACGATAAAGTGCAAAAGATATATTGTATTTAAGAAGATGTAATCATACAAAATCAATAGGAAAGGAGAACTTACCAATGAGTAATACAATCACCGGGCATATCCGCCTACGAGAGAATAAGAAGGGGAAAACCTATCAGATGATCCTGGAGCGAGCCACTGCTGATGGAAAGCGTAGGCGAACTTATGAAACGTTGCCAGTGGGTACGACAAAGAAGGAAGCTGAAAAAAGGCTGCGAGAAAAAATCATAAAACTGGAACAGTATGGTTCAGGGCAGCCCAGTAAACACTCACTTAAAAGCTGGCTTCTGGAATTTCAAGAGCTCTATGTCCATGGGAAAAATCTTGCCCCCACTACCGCTGTCAGTTACGAAGATGCCATCCGTACCTACATCGTTCCTGTCCTGGGTGAAGTTCCGTTATGCGAGCTAACACCACTGGCGATCCAAAAATGGGTAAATCAGATTTCCGAACATTCCCCAGCAACCGGAAATCCTTTGTCCCCAAAGACCGTACATAATCATTACCTCTGCCTCAAAAAAGCACTCGATATCGCTGTGAATATGGAGCTTCTCAGAGAAAATCCAGCACTAAAGATAACACTGCCCCGGCAGAAGAAGTATCACTGCGAAGTCTACAGCGATGAGCAAATCCGTCAGCTGCTGGATTCTGTACAAGGTACTGACCTGGAGCTCCCCATCGAAATGGAGATATCGCTTGGCCTGCGTCGTGGAGAACTCCTTGCTCTGAAATTCAGCGAGATTGATTTTGAGAAACAGACCTTAACCATAGCGGAAAATGTCGTCTCCGTCAGAGGTAAGAACCATGTCAAGGAACCGAAAACAGAGGCTGGCAGGCGTACCGTAAGAGTCAACTCTGTTCTCATTAAAAAGCTGCTGCGTCAGCGAGCAGACTATCGCAGTCGAAAGCTTCAGATGGGAGCGGACTTCCATGATACTGACCTTGTCTTCTGCAAGAAAAATGGGGAAGCCTACAACGCAGACTACTTTTCACGGAAATTCAGAAGGCATCTAAAGCGGCACAACCTTCCGCACATGCGGTTTCATGATCTGCGTCATATCTGTGCAAGCGTACATTTGGAACAGGAAATTAATCCGAAAGTTATTTCGCAGATGCTGGGTCACAGCAAAGTAGGGACAACCCTAGATATCTACAGCCATGTGATGGAAAAAAGTTCACAGGAGGCCGTGGATAAGATGGAAGAGTATCTGTATCATCCTGCACAGAAGTCAGCGGCAAAACTAAGGTAAGATAGGGACTATGTAAAAGGCAGAGCATATAAAGATTACAAAAATGCTCTGCCTGTCTTTTTTTGCTATCATAACCTTTGGTGCCGTTTCGTCATCGAAAAATAACCCCCGTAGATAGAATCTAAGTTTAGTTGGAATCTTCTATATCCTTTATTGACCCAATATACTTTACAACCAATTAAATCGGATTTCATTTAATCTGCATGTTTTAAATTCCTCGATTAATATTTCAAATACTGTCCCAATCGCTATACCGTTTTCCTTCAAATATTCATAATATGTCTTTGCCAAATTAGATACATTATACATACCATCTAATCCATCTTTGCTATGCTCTTCTTTTGCATTCTTGAAAATATCATAGCAAGTATTTAACATATTTACAATGCACTTTTTATTTTCATCTTTCAAGAATATTTTATTGCAGATCACATTATGAAATTCCAATATTATTTTTTTTCCAAGGCAAATTCCATAATATGGAATTATTTGGATAAACTGTATAACTAATGCGTCTAAGATAGTATCCTTATTCTGACTTTGCAACATCTGAATAACACCATATAACATTGTAAATATAGAAGAGATTTCCTCTTGGTCGCTATAAAGAATTCTTTTTTCTAACTCAGCAAATATTTCATTTGTATTCATCTCTTTCATACTCATCTTTATATAATGGGAGTCAATGTCGGCCTCTTCTATTTGAACCAAATATCGATTGACACTTTCATCAATATCTTCATCGTATGTATTCGAAACTCGGGCAGTGATACATAATAACAGAATAATATTATTAATTTTGATGAATCGCTTCCGCGTTTGTGATACGTCTCCCAGAATATCATAGTCCCTGGCAAGTATATTCTTTTCATTATTCACATAATGATAAAAATATTCTATAATCCTGCATATTTGTTCCTTTGATAAAATATCATTCTGTTTTTTGCTTAACATCCCATATAATACGGCATAATACCCATGCACCTGTGCATCTGCATTTTCACCGCCATGTATGGTTCCGGTCTTGGCGTCATAGTTGCTTGATATTTGAGGATTTAATAAATATTTGATTATTTTTTCTTCCGCATTATGATTGGTATCTTCCAACCAAGCTATTGGTAGATAGATGTTATTAGAAGGCAATCCAAAGCTGTCAACTTGACTCCAAACTTTTTCTGTTATTTCCTCATACGACTCGCTATCACTAAGTAATGTTTCGAATAATTTGAATTTATTAACCGCATTGCTACGTATTTTGGGGTCTTTCGAATCAAGTTCAATTTTCAAGGATTCGATAAGCCTCTCACGATGTTGTTGCACATTACTTTCCTTTAATGCATACTCCAGGTCAACGAAATAACTTGTGAATCTATAATCAAGCAATTTATTATCTAATATAAATTCAATACATGCATTAAATATGTTATTATTAAAATTATAGGAAATCGTATTTAAAGGGTTACCTATGATACGTTGCTTAACATACTTATCAGAAAATAATGTATCAATTTGTATAAGGATTTCTATCAATCTGATAATGCTATTTTCATCCAAAACGATGGTCATTTTAGACGCTATATCCGTTAAGATTGCATAATCAATAAATACCTTTTCTTTATTTTTGCCTTCTTCTAAACCTACTTCTAGCAAAGAAATAATCTGTTCATAAAACTTTTCGACATATTCTAATTGTGTATTATAAATTCTCTCCCTTGTAAAATACAAGTTAGAGAGATTCTTATCGTTGGTTCTTATTATTTGATACCATCTCCATAGTGGAGATTTACTGCTGTATTCAATCGCCTCTATTGCAACATCGGTTGCATTTTTTTGATCGGGATATATACCAATGCATAGTAAATCTTGCAGCAACAAATATTTAAAACTAGCAGATATCTTATCGGTTTCATTATTGCCACATATTATTTTATAAGTGACTGTGTAAGAATTAGGGTTAAATGAGTTAATTCTGCGATCTGAAGGACGTTGATTTTTCAATATTGTCTCTATTAATGTCTCTGTTAAGGAGTCTCTTGATTCAATAATAACTTTTCTGCAATTAAATATATTATCTTCATATAAAAAATCTGAAAACAATTCTTGTCCATTAAATGTCGTCCAAGATGCTCTTGCCACCAGATTAGCATATCCAATAAGTGATGCATTTTTATTTTCGGAATATCTTTGTTGCGATATAAAGGCAATTGTGCTAGTTAAAAGTTCTTTCGCTTCCTTCTTTTTATTCAATTGACTAAGCAAACTTGCTTTCTTTAATGCACATTCATCATAATTTGTGATTTCTATTTTATCCAGATATTCATAGGCTTTATTCACATCTAATTTACACATATAATATTTTACATATTCGATATAATACTCGTTCTTTGTCCTTATTCCGTCAAACTTAGTAACATCAATCTTATCTTTCACTTGTATATACTCATCGAATTTACCATCAACTCGATACATTTGAAGCAAGTATAATGCAATATCGCTTTTAATATGTTCATTTACATTTGTATCTTCTAAAACTTCTAATAATTTACTAGCCATATCATCATATAATGGTCGATTACACTTTTTTAAAATTGCACAAAATGAATTGATAAGTATATATTTCTCTTCAAAATATTCCTCATGTACTACTAGACGAAGTTGCTCATCAATATACTTTCCAATATTGTCTGCCTCTTTTTTAGGCAAGCAAATATAATCATCCAGCTTTTCAATGAGATCATCCATCACACCTATCATTGCTTGTACATATTGCGCTACATCCCATTTGGATTCTTGATTCCAACTTGGTACATGTGCATATGATTTTTGGGAAAAAATAGCTTCTTTTTTCTTTTCACTCGTTTCCTTTAAACGTTCAATGAATTTTTTGATTGCTACATAATGCTTATTCTTTTCTTTTTCTTCTACCAAAACAGATAAATCTAATACCGTGATATGCTGTTGTTCCAACATTTTACGCTCAGCTATTCCAAGATTGTCAAACACACCGCAAAGATATATTGCAGGGCAGTTGTCTCCCATATTATCTCTCAGCCACCCTAACCAACTCAAGAAATTGGGGTCGGAACCAGAGAACCCAATTAAGCATAATCGGGTTTCCAGCATGGATTGCTGAACCGTATTAACAAAAGGAGCATATTTGTCAGGATAAGTCCGATAATCTTCTTCCGTAATGATATACTGACCAGAATGTTCAATACTTCCATGCAATTTTACTAATCTTGGCCGAACACTCCCCGGCAAATCATCCTGTGAGTATACAATTTTATAATTCTTCCTCGTTGCTACCTGTTCAATTGCTCTTTCCAAAAGTGTATCATAATTAGTTGTAAAAACATCATTCCAATTCAGTTCAAGTAACTTCCTATGTAAATCGCTCGGAACATAATTTTTATCTGCAATACTTCTTTCAATCAAAGCATTTAAGGATTGCCTATCAAATATGACTTCGTATTTTTGTGCAAGTGTCAAAACATTCTTGCCAGAACATTCTTCCCATTTTCGCCTGTCATTGTTCTTTTCACATGGATATAAGGCTTCATACATCCTTTCTGAAAGCTGCGTCCAATCTGGCGGGGTGTTCTTTTTATCGCCTATACAGTCTGCATTTTTAGAGAATCCTGCCCCTACCATCAATGACGCTGCCCCGTATAGGCTAGGTTCACCTAATCGTTTTCCAATTTCATCAATATATGAATATACTATTTCATCGTACATATCTGGCACCTTTCCTGTAAATTTTCTCCCTGTTTCTTTTGATAGTTCAGACATTTGCTACTACACTATCATACATGCGTTGAGCTATAATCCCGTTGACATCCCCCCCGTGTCACTAAAATTTCATTACTTTTCATACATGTTTCTTTATACGAATGTTATTCTCTATAAGGGCGAGCTCGTTTTACTATTATACACGATTTTTCCTTTTACATTTTCAAAAATTGATTTCCTTGGAACAAAAGTGAAAGAAATTTGATATGAGGATACTTATTCACCCACATAGGGTGTAGTGGAGTAGATGGCTTTATCTTACAGTAACCTTTCGGTGGCGATCGGTCGTCATAAAAGGGTTTTTATCAATATGCTCGAAATAACGGTTTACCATAGAATCATTCCATGTTCCAAACGTTCAGGGCAAAAAAAGAAACCTTCCTATCGGAGGTTCGCCGTTTTCGTCGTCATCCCGTCGCCGAAGGACGGGTCATATCCTAGAAACCCATTGAAATCAAGGCTTCCAGCCTCAGCAGTTCGAGATGTTGTCACCCAGACGCTCTCCCAGCTGAGCTAACAAATCGTGATGTTTCAAGCATTTACAGTGTAACACAGGAAGGGCATGGCTGGCAAGGTGCTGAGAGGAAAAAGTGGAAGAAATTCTGGAGGGCAGGAGTTCGTTCTCTGCATAGGACGGGGACTGGTGAGGGCTGATGGCAGGGAAAGCTTCTGTATGATGCGGGTGAGGGGTGTGAGGACGGACAGGAGAGATGGCTGTACAGGGCAGGGGGAAAACAGAGGTGAAACCTTATGAAGCCAGGCGGTCGTCGTCGCCGTCGTCGAGGACGGCGACGGGGGCAGGTAGTGGTGGAAGGGTTATTATCGAGGATAAAAGGTCAGGAAATCTTGCGATAAGGTGCTACTATATGGTAAAATGAGGCAATAGCTTTAAATTGTGCTTGTGGAAGCTAAAGTTATTATTTAGCAAATAATTATATTCTTAGGAGGGCTGTAATGGGAAAGAATTCAGATAAAAACCTAGCTCAAGAAATGTCTGAAAAGACTAAATCTGAAGAAGATATGATGGAGAGACGAATAAAGCAATTTATTAAAAAACTTCCAATTTTTATTTCTTTAGTAACTGTTCTTTTACTTTTAGTGTTATATTCATTTAACTATGGATACTATAAAATGTATAATATTTCTGCTAGGTGTATTACTGTAGACATAAGAGACTTTTTGCCGGTTGCATTACAATTCTGTGTAATATATATTTTTTTGATTTTTTATTTTGTCCAAATAAAAACGGATAAAATCATGCAAACCAGACATCCAAATTTTCTTAGAGTTTTCTATGGTGCATTTGTTTTAGATTATATTTTGAGAGTAAATGGAAATATTGAAAATCTAATGGGAGTGAAAGCAACAATTGCTATTTCTATAATCATTCCCGCAATCATGGAGGTGATTTGGTATTTGATGAAAAAGCCGAAAAAAACAGATGATAAGGAATATACTGAAGCTGAAAGAAAGATTCTGTTAACTGGAATGATTGAAAACCGGATACTATATTTAATAAATGGTAAATATTTGATGGGGATAATAGTGGTACTAGTTTTATTTGCATCCATATGGGGGAGAGTTTGTGCCAAAACAGAAAACGAATATCAGATTTTTAGAAAAGGAGATACTTCTTATGCAGTAATCATTGATCGATATAATGATGTTATTGCTGAAAGAGCGTATATTAAAAATGATGTTCTGACTATTGATACAACAGCTTATACATATGTGCAGAAAGATAGCATGGTATTTTCTATAACAGAATTTCATAGCGTTATAATAAAATAGCAAAAATTAGAGGGATGTAGTATTTGAACAGATCATTTTGGTAATCTTATAAGGATATAATATCCATCATCATGCAAAAAGTTCCTGCAGATTCCTTTATATAAAAGATTCCATGATCTTATGAAGCTCATCGATAATCGCGAAGGGGCGTCATAAGTATGAAGCCATCACCGCAGAACCCTTTGAAACCCCCGAATGAAAACCCTTCCCACCTGTAAACCTTCCGTCCTACAAGTATATATTATCATTATGAATCCACTGTTTTAGCTTGGCTATGGCAGTGGATTTTTAATATTTCTGTAGAAATAAAGGAGGGGAATGAAAGATGGATACAGAAGAATTATTGGAAATCCAGAGCCGTGTGGAGGAAATCAATATTGAAATCCGTACCCTGTGGAGCACCTTAGAAGCCGTTCATGATGCCATGCGGGCAGAGTTTGCAAATCCGGAGACCTATCAGGACGCGATCTATGGAATGTCCAGACAAGCGTATCGGCTCAAGGAAGAGGTAGAGTTATTTCTGGAATGGGTTAATGAGGACAGGTAAAGGAGGTAACTTTGTATGGTAGAAGAAGAACTAAGAAGCCGTATTTGTGGACGGTTGGAAGATGTCAGACAGGAAGTAGCGATTTTATGGAGTACATTGACAGCCATTTATGCTGCCCTGCAGAGCAATCGAAGTAATTGGGAACTGTATCAGGAAGCGTTGTACGGGTTATTACGACAGATTTGTTTGCTGCAGGAAGACCTGGATTCCTTTGGGGACTGGTTGAAGCTGCTGAGTAAAGGAGATCGGGTATGATGTAAGGCAAGTATTTTCTGATAGACAACATACATAAAAAAATTCACTCGGACAAACAGGTGTCCGGGTGGTTTGCTAAGATAGGCATGAATCATTACGAAAAGCGTGGAGGAAAGGAGAGCAGAGGTAATGAACAAACAGCAATGTCACCTGTACGATGAGGTGCAGCATATCAAACAGCAGATGGAAATTCTAAAGAGTACATTATTTGCCATTTATACAGCAGAACAGGAAAACATTTATGATGCAAGCACCTATATGGAAGCGATCCATGGAAGTGTCCAGCAAGCACGAAGGGTATTAGAAGAATTGCAGGCGGTTTTGCGGCTGATTTCTGAGGAAGAAGCGGATTCTGAGGCTTCTATAAAATCTCAATAATCTTGAGGATTTTTTCTTTTGTTTCAAGATCACAGCGCTGCACTGCGCGAAGGATTTCCTGCTCTAGGGCAAGAGAAGGGTTGTCGTATTGTTCGGAAAGTAAATAGTCAATGCTGGTATGCAGAGCATTGGCAATGGCAAGCAGGGTATTTAGGCTGACTTTCGTATGATCATTTTCAATATTGGAAATATGGGACGTATAGCAATGGACCTGTTCTGCTAACGCATCTTGCGTAAGGCCGTGTTTCAGGCGGAGGGATTTTACTTTTCTGCCTAACTGGGCATAATTAATTTCCTGTAGCAATGGATCAGCCTTCTTTCTTGCCTGTGTAAAATAATTTAATATCTAATTGTAATATGGACAGAAGCGTGATAGAATAGTTTATATAAGTATAAAATACTTATATAAACAAAAAATGAAAAAGAAACAAGCTTCAAGTTATGAAGAAATCTTAACAAAAGTAGTCGAACTAGAAGGTATGATTAAGACGTAAGAACGGAGGAATGAAAATGATAACACAGACTTATGAAAAAACAGATATTGAAAAAAACCGGAAACTTTGTGCATTGGGATATTTTATATTTTTTATTCCCTTGCTCATCAAAGATTCTCCATTTGCTCGATTTCATGCGAATCAAGCCTTAGTACTTGTCGTAATTAATGCAATCGGAGTTGGTGTCGAACTACTATTATTTATGCTGCTTCCAGCAGTTGGTGTATTGCTATATAGTATCTGGCCCTTAGTCATACTATTTCTTACCATCTATGGATGTGTAAATACAGCAAAGGGATATACGAAACAGCTTCCTATCATTGGAACAATCGTCTTTCTAAAGGGAATTGATAAACCTGAGATAACTGTAGAAAAAGCGGCTCCTCAAAATTTATCTACTGCAGCGGGTGAAACAATGCCATGTCCAGAATGTGGTGTCTTGATTGATAAACGAAAAAAATTCTGTGGGAGTTGCGGTGCTAAAATTATTATGAACGAAAGATTTTGTCCTCAGTGTGATACTCCTGTCCCTCAAAGTATGAGCTTCTGTGGCAACTGTGGAACAAGATATGTGGAGTCCACTCCAAAAGAGAGAGTATGTTCAAACTGTGGGAGAATACTGGAAGAAAAAGAAAAGTTCTGTATGGAATGCGGTACGGCAGTCGAATAAAGAGCAATGTTATTTTTGATAGACATATAACAGATCATATGGGCAACAGTAGAGTGTTTTATGAGGAGAGATATGGATGAGATATTGTGAAAATTGTGGCTCTCAATTACCAGAAGGTATCCGATTTTGTGAGGAATGCGGAGCACAGATTGAAAATACTGTGGATAAGACAGTACAGGAGCCATCAGAGGTCATTATACCAGAGGAGCCAGGTGAAACACAGTGTACGGATGAGGAATTAGAACAAGAAAACAGACTTATCCCAAGTGTGCCGGATACAGTAAGTAATAGCAAACAAGAGTTGCAGAAAGAAGAAAAAAGAGACAGAAAAAGCGGTAAGAAAAAGGCAGGCATTATAATAGGGCTCATAGCTATTTTGCTCATTATCGGCGGTATTGTTGCATTATGGAAACTTGAGCTCTGGCAGGGAGAAGAACAAACAAGTGCAGTAATAGAACCAGTACGAACTGTAGATCCAGATAATCTATATGGGACGCTGACCTGGAAATCTGATCAAGATCAAGAATATGCCTTAAAGAATTCTCTGATTGAGGGGAATGCGGATGCTAATATAAAGGAAATCTTTGAGGAAAGTGCTTACTTCACACCAAAGGAACATAAGTACGCATCAAATAAAGAGCAGATGTATTATCAGATTGTATGTCAATATGAAAAGGGGGACAAAAGTATCCCATATGTGTTGGTTTTTAAAATAAACCAACAGGAGCATTTGGAATTGAGCGAACTATATAAAAAGGAAAAAAGAATAGACAATTCTAAGTTTGACAGCTTCTATAAAAAGTTATATACGACTAGGGGGGATGTGGAGGCGGCAAAAGTTGAAGCAAAGAAAAAAGAGAATAAGAGAGCAAAGCTACCAGCTGATATTTATGCAAATGTACAGGGAGAATACTTTTATGATATTGAAGTTATAAACAGCGAGTATTTTGAGGAGGAAAGCGAATACGGCTATATCTATGTAAAAAGTATTGATGACGATAAAATCATTACTGAACATGGTTCACTAGAAGGTCCATATGATCTAACCTTTCATAGGACAGATGACAAGAGCAGTGAATCTTATTCATACAGTATAACATCGGATGAATCAGACTGGTCAGATGAAATTACCTTAACTAAAGATGATTTGGCCAATGAAACAGGCCATTATAAAATAACATATACAACATATGAGAATGGAGTACCCTATCGTATAGCGGAGTACCATGTGATGTGGTGGTAATCATCAGCTAATAAATAAACTACAGTATGAAGTTACTTATAGGGAGAATAAAAATGAGGAAATTAAATGCTGTAAAAGGAAAGCGAAAGATTTTATCTCTATTCCTTGCCGCCCCGGCTGCCTATGCAGGAGAAACTTCTGCACTCGTGGAAAAAAGCCATTCGCAGAATCCTTCTCAAAGCAAGGGAACAAAAGATATTCAGGCAGCAAACAAAGCAATGCCAGCTAAAAACCCATCCAAACCAGATGCAGGTAAGCAGGCAGGCAAACCAAAAGTAGCCAGCAATTCCTTTGATATTCACATTGCAGGAGAATACCAGCAGGCAAAAGCCTGCGAAATGCTCCGCTATGCCAATCAAAACAGAGAGGATAATCACCAGCTGCAATGGGACAGCGAGTTAGAGGAAGCTGCAATGATGCATACAGCTGACAATATCCTGGAAGAAAGTCAGCGGCGTATCTGGCTACCAGGTGGTTCTTGGAAAGAACAAAAGCTGTACCAGCGGAAAGAAAGTGAAAATTGTATCTTCTAAGAATTCTAAGGTAACGGTAAAAGGCCTAACGAAGGGTACGAAGTATTATGCGAAGGTAAGAGCCTACAAGACTATCAGCGGTAAGAAGTATTACGGAAATTACAGTAAGATCAAGAGCGCTAAGACGAAAGGAAAGAAACCGCTTTCCGCTGCACAGTTGAAGAAGTATCGGAAGAAGTGTTTTTATACGACACCTTTTGATGAAGATAAAGAATTTGTCATGATAGAATTTGATAAAATTTCTGGAAAGACAGTGAAGTTTAAACTAAAGCATGAGAATGCTTGGTATCTGAATGACAATGTTACAGGAAAATTAGTCGGTAATCAGATTAAATTTACCATAAAGAACTGGTATTCAACAGTTTATGTGAATGATACAGTAGGATTTAAAAATGTCAAGACACCAACAAAAACAAAAGGCACTATTACACTGGTAGATAATAAGACAATCAAGCTGCAAATCACTTCAAGAAAAGACTCAAATAATTTCTTGAAAACTGGTGAATATAGGAACTGTAAAATGCTATATCCGAAGAAAGCCATAACTATGAAGAACATAGCCGTAGAAGGACACGGCTTTTAATTATAAAAGAAGAATCCGAAATTTTGGTAATTAGTGAATTATATCGCAGTAAGTACAGAAATAAACAACGTACTTACTGCTCTTTTATTGCCACAAACCAAACAAGGCACTTCTATGCTCCGGGAGTCTGTGCTCCCAGCACCATAGCAGTATCTTCGTAAAAATAATTCGTTAAAAAAGCAGAGGCAAGCAACCCAGCAAACCTCTCTGCTTTTTTGCATATCCAAAACCATCACAAAAAGGAGGAACCAAACCATGAACACCAGTATTACCAGCGTGCAGACCACCATCGTATCATCCGATGACGGAGCACGTACCTACGAAGTCAAAAAAGTATTACTCGATGAAACCGGAGCACCAGCACCCGGAAGCGAGGCCATTCTGATTGGCCTCTACCCAACCACTACGACAGCAGAACCCTACAAGACCGATCTCAGCACCAACCATCTGGTCTGCAAAATGCAGGAGATCGGCCTGCGCTCCGTCCGCATTCTCAACCTCTTTTCCCAGGTCTGTGAGTCGGAAAAGCTGTCCGCAAGAGTCTTGGAAGTAGACGAAGAAAACCTGGCCTACATCCAGTCCGTCCTGCAGGAGGAAGACCTGGAAAAGACCTTCTGCATCATCTCCTGGGGAACCTCCATGGCAACCTGCCGGGCAGCCAATGAAACGAAAGAAAGGATTGTAGACTGCTTTTACACCTGCCATCCGGAGGGCAAGCTCTATCAATTATCCTCTTCTTCCCTGGCCTTAGAAAACACCGAGTGCGTCCACGTCCTCTACCTGGGAATCCGCCATAAGCGAGAAGCCTGGGGACTGTGCGAATACCACTTCCAGAAGAAAGAGCTTCCGCCAGAGAAGCCAGCAAAGAGAGGCAGGAAGAAGAAAGCCCTGAAAGCGGCTGAAGAGCCTGTAGAACTGCCCAATACGGGAGCATCAGAGCAAGATGCGGCTGAGAAAGGAGGTGCACCCGCATGAACCCATCCAAGATGAAACAAGCTGATTATCAGGAATGGTTCGAAACCGCCTGTGAACATGGAGTCTCTGAGAAATTCCTCCGAACCTTCCCGGAGCACGTGAATTGGAAAGAAGTCTCCTATGCACAGGCTATCCCGGAAGACCTGATACGGGAGCACGCAGATCAGGTGGACTGGGACTACATCGGTATGCGGCAAATGCTGTCCATGGAGTTTGTAGAGGAATTCCGAGATCGGATCAACTTTACCGTTCTGTGCGCCTACCAGTCTCTGCCCGAGGAATTTATGGAAACCTTTGCAGAAAAACTGAACTGGAAAGAAGTCTCGCTGCACCAATGGTTTTGCGATTCCTTTGCTCAATCGTATGAGCATCGTCTGGATTGGGAGCGTGTCTTCTTAAATGACAAGCTCTGGGGCTGTTTATCCGAAGAATTCCTGGAACAGTTCTCCCATCATATTAGCTCGGAAAGCTGGCGGAATATCTGCGGCAAACAAACCTTGAGCGAAGACTTTATCCGCAGACACAAGGACAAAGTGGACTGGTATCAGGTGTGCCGTGTACAAACGCTGAGGGAAGCCTTTTTAGAGGAAATGGAATGCTACCTGTATTGGCCAGAAGTAGGACGGCATCAGAACATCCGTGAAGCCTTTATCCTGCGTCATTTAGAACAGCTGTCAGCAGAAGATGTGCTGTCCAATCGGACGTTATCCATCAAATTCTATCAAAGGCTGTTAGAACTACAAGAACAAGCAGAGGAATGAAGGAAAGGAGGTGAGAATTTGCATGATTTATATACCAAAGTATGGAAGAAGGAGCATCTGTCGAACCTGCCGGAGCATGTACCGGAAGCTGTTAAAACGGAGATCCTGGCTGTAATCCAAACCTTAAACCAGCACTATGGGGAAGACCGTGACGTAGATGGAGATCTGGGTGGGTATCTGGCTGTCTTTCCAGAGTCGTATCCGAGGGCAGACTATGAAGCCTTACTCCGCCGTTATCATCTGATAGGGCAGGAGCCGGAGTATGCAGAGTTTCTGTGTAAGAAAGGACGGGTGCTCTGGATAGAAGAAGTATTCTTATGCGGCAGCGACTATCACCTGATTGTCATACGGCCTGCCGTGATTGAGACGGAAATCAAGAACAACACAACAGGAGAAACGGAATATGTTTGAAAGAAAGAAACCACGTTACTGCAGCCGAGGCGTAGCAGAGGAAATCCCCATGGAACTGCAGATCTTTTTATGGTCTGCCCTGGAGCTGCAGAGAGAACTGCACGACATGGATTACCTGCAAATTTTCCAGCTACAGGTAGATGAAGCGGGGACATTATCCATTCACTATAGCCAGGAGCAGCCGGAGTATGAACAGGTCTATGTTCTGGTAGGAGTAGGAGCGGACATGCCGGAGGTAGATGGAACGAAGCTTTACGTCATTGACGATGAAACCCATATCACTATGGTCTTCCCGGAAGAGCGGTAAGGCCATTCCTAAAAGGGATGAAACAAGGATACAAAGAACAGGAGGAATACAAACAATGTTCGATATACCCAAGGATCACTACACCGCGAGGGGCATTGCAGAACAGGTACCCGCACAGCTGCAAACGTTTTTATGGGAGATTCTGGAGCGGGAGATGGCAGAACATCCAGCAGACTATCTGCAGGCCCTGAAGCTGGAGCTGGACGGAGAAGGAATGCTTCGGATTGTATACAGCCAGGACCAGCCAGCCTGCCAGCGGCTCTACCACATGGCCGATCTGGGAAGGAGCCTGCCAGAGTACCTGGATGGGAGGACTATCTTTGCCCTGGATGATATTACCCATGTTACCATGCTGTTTGCAGAAGACTATTAAGGAGAGGAGGAAGAACCATGATACGATATTTTATAGGAGGATCGGGCTTTGGCCTTGCCATCATCGTGGCGGCAGAGACGATTCAGCACGCAGTGCGAAAGAAGGGAGGCTGATGGACATGATGGGAAGCTTGATAGCCGCAGCCGTTACCGTAACGCAGGGTTTTACTGCATTCGCCAAAGGCACGGCCTCAACGGTAACCATTTATGGATTAGTGAAGAAAGGTGCTAGTAAAGCAAAGAAGAAATAAGCAGAGTACGCTGTAAAGGACTCTTACCATAAGCAGGGAGACCGTCTGAATACAAATGTAACAGAAGGCGGTCTTCCTGTAACAATTCCAGTAAAACCAGTATAGATCCGAATCTGGAACTATGGTAAGATAAAAGAAAAGAAGCGCGCTCGGAAAGGAAACAGGAAGCAAGCATACGATGAATATAGAAGTAGAAACCACACTGGCCAAAAATCTGAGAACAACCGAAGGCATGAAAGCCTATGATGCTGTTTGCAAATGATTGTTAGTCAACCGGGAGATATTAGCCTGGATCATGCAGAGCTGTCTGGAAGAATACCGGAATATGGATCGGAAGGACATTGAGGCCTGCATTGAAGGAAACCCGGAGATCGGAACCATAGCCGTCTTTCCAGATGAAGTAGCAGAAAGCGAGACAGAAGCAAACCAGCCGAGGCAAACCAAGCTCCCCGAGCAAATCCGAGGGGCCAACGTAGAAGACAGTACCGTCAAAGAAAACACCAATACCTATGATATCCGGTTCTACGCAACGGCACCGGGAACGGACGGACTGATTGAAATTATCATCAACCTGGAAGTGCAAAACGATTTCTATGAGGGATATCCGTTAATTAAGAGAGCCTTATATTACTGCTGTCGGATGATCTCTTCCCAATATGGGACGGAATTTGTACATCAGGAGTATGACAAGATCAAGAAGGTATACAGCATCTGGCTCTGTGCAGAACCGCCGAAGAATCGACAGAATACCATCACCCGCTACGTGATGAAGGAAGAGAACATCATAGGCGACGTAGCCGAGAAGCGGGAAGATTATGATTTGCTGACAGCTGTGATGATCTGCCTGGGGTCAGAAAAGGAAGAGAAGTGTCAGGGAGTGCTGAAACTATTGGAAGTCCTCCTGTCCTCAGAGAAGGCAGCGGAAGAAAAGACGAAAGTACTGTCTGAAGAATTTGATATCACCATGACAGAGATCTTGGAAGGAGGGATTTATGAGATGTGTAATTTGAGTAAAGGAGTTGAGCAAAAAGGCTTCCAGCGTGGCATGGAACAGGGCATGTTATTAGCGATCCAGAGTCTGATGAAAAACAAAAATCTGACAGCAGAAGAAGCCATGACGGACCTTGGAATTGAAGGAGCGGAACGCAGCATGTATGCGGAGAAACTGAAAATGAATTAGTGTTAAATCAGTGGAATAAGTAACAATCGAACAATAACAGAGTGGAGCTAAGACCAGAGCGCGGTAAGCCTTTAAAGTCAGACATTGGTCTTGCTCCATTTTTTTTATTAGATAGAGCACATTTCATAAAAACGATCTGAAGAAGGGAATATAAAAATGAAAAAAGAGAAAAAGGCAGGAATGAAGGGTATTGTACAGGAACTGTATCAGGTGTATGGATATACAAAGGAGCAAATTGAAGACAGAGAAATTGACGGGTTTTCTAAAAAGCTCAGCAAGTATTTTAAGATGATTTACCAATTTGATTGCGGCGAAAAATTTGAACTGAAGGACATGAAGCAATCCTCCTATGACAAGTTGTTAGAAATGATGATCGATATGACAAAACAATACACGATTGGAAATCTTGAAACGTGGTGCATTGCAAAGAATCCATACCGATTATACTGGGTAAAAGATAGTGGACAAATTGATTTCTATTGGCAGAGCCGCTATACGCTGATGGACATCTATCAGGATGAACGAGAGAAACGGCAGGAAGCCATAGTAAGACGAAAAGAACGCATCGGAAAACTCTATACCCTTTTAAAGGAAGAACTTCAGCTTGAATTTTGTTCCCCTCAAGCAGAGGAATGTAATGCAGCAAAGCTTGGAACAAGGGCATTATTGCAACAATTAGATGAATTAAAAACCTCCTGGGATTCACCAAAAACGGAGAGTGATATGGATACTCTAAAGAAACATCTGGAACAGATTGTTGATCTTTATGCGGAACTGCGAAGGCGAGAACCATCAAAAGAAGCTAAGGCACAGATAGACAAAGAGTGTAAGCCATATAAGGATAAACTATTACAGCTTCGCGGCAGTACTCTGAAATTCCATAAAGAAAAGGAACAGGACTATTTGAAACTCAGCATAGAAAATCAGAAGCCGATGTTTCCATATGATATTGATGCCTTTGAAAACAAAAAGCAAAAGCTTATTTATGAAGAATGCCTGGCCACATATAAACCGCTGGATGTGGTCATAAAGGAAGCAACGAAAAAAGTGAATGAAATGTATATAAAGGAAAGTAGCAGCAGGGAGTAAAAGCTCCCTGCTATTTTATAGGAAAAGAGAGGCCTTGCTTAGCACAATAGAGAGGATTGCTTTGGACAGGGCGTTATCACATTTTAGACAAAAAGTCAAGGAATATTTTTCTGACTTTATACTACTGTGGGGGAAATTTAAATCCAATGACCAAATTCAGGAAGCATGGTACTCTATAGGAGTAGTCGATTACGGAAACCGAGCGGAGCAGGGCAGGTACCACCTGCACGCACATTTTTATAACAAGTCCAGGCAAATCTGGAGAAAGGAACCAAAATGGCTAAAATAGCAAAAAGAAGAAGCTTTAATGAGTATATTAAAGAAAAGGAGGCAGAAAAAAATATGATTCAATTACAAATTAAAGGGCAAACTGCAAAGATTCAAAAGCAAAAAACTCTGCTGAGTGAAGGGGTATATGTGGCAAGAATTACAGATGTCGAGCTTCTTTTGGATAACACCTACGACAGCCATTACCTTTACATACATTACGATGTAGATCAAGGTGAGGGACAGCCAGTATGGCCGCTCAAGGATCGAATCTACTTCTCCGATGGCAACGAAGAACGACTCAGCACTTTTTTAACAGAAGTCTGCCCGGAGGCGAGTGGTACGATTAACGAGGAAGCAATTATCGGCAAGCTAGGAATCATTACCATAGGAATACGAAAAAATAACCAGAAGCGGGAATATAACACGGTTACGGAGTGGGACTACTCTGAGACAGTTGAGGACGATGATGAGGTTGATTTTGAGGGAGGTAATGAGTAAATGCTGCAAAGGGATATGCCACAGGGTGAACCGACTTTGAGAACAAGGACAGCAGATGAAATTATGGGGCAGTACCTTTGCAAAGGGCAGCAGGAGACTTCCGGGTCTCCTGCCCTGCCCCCTGCCATGGAGGGAATCGGGTTCTTCCACGATAAAGGATATAACATCGGATTTGACCCGAATCGCTGCATCGAATTGTTACAGGGCATCTTTCTTGTTCTCATGTTGGCAGATGGCACGTTAGGCATCTATAACTACGAGGACGGTATCTGGGAATCTTTATCATCCAGCCTATTCGGAGTGCTATTAATGAACCTGATGAATCAGGCCCTACCCAACAGCTGGCGTGCTCCCTATGAAAAGTTGGTCTATAAAGGACTGTTCAATGCAGTAGAACGAGCGGAGCCGATGTTACAGCAGGAGCATCTGATCCCGGTCGGCAACGGCGTCTATGATTTAAAGCAAAAACGCTTACTTCCTCATCACCCAAACTATTTGTTCCGCAGCAAATCACCGATAGTCTATGACCCAGCAGCGACTTGTCCGCTATTCCTGAAGACAGTTCAGGAGATCTGCTGTGGGGATGAAGAGCTGATAAATCTCCTTCAGGAAATCTGGGGATATTGTTTGCTCCCCACCTGTAAGGCTGAAAAAGCATTCTTCTGGCTGGGAGTAGGGGCAAACGGAAAGAGCCTGTTATCCGATTTGCTGAGGGAAATTATTGGTTCAAAGAATACGAGTCAGATTCAGTTATCCAGTTTTTCGGAACGATTTGGGCTAGAAGCCATGATCGGAAAGCAGCTGAATATTGCCGCCGAAAATGAAATGGATGCAGCACTGAATACAGAAGCTATCAAAGCCATTGTTAGCGGCGATGTACTAAACGTCACAAGGAAATATCACAGCGACCTTCAGGTACGGCAGACTACGAAACTAATCTTTCTACTCAACAGCCTTCCGGACAGCTTTGATCAAACCCACGGCTTTTATCGCAAAATCATCATCGTTCCCTTTGAACGTGTCTTCCAGCCAGAGGAAATGGACCGAGAGCGAAAGAGAAAGCTTCTGGGAGAACAGAGCGGGATTCTGAATTGGGCATTGAAGGGAGCGGAACGGCTCGTCCAACAAGGTTATCGCTTCACAACATCGAATGCTGCGGAACGTGCAACACAAAGTTATCAGAGAGAACAGAACCCTGTTGCAGCTTTTTATAAGGAGAGGCTGGTTTATGAGAAAGGACAGCGAACCTATCGGGATAATGTTTTAACCTCTTATGTACAATGGCTGGCCGAGGAAGAACTTTCTGGACAAGGGACGGATTCACCGCAAAAATTCTGGAAACTGCTCAAGGATGCAGTGAAATCCTGTGGAAGGCCAGAGCTGTCCATTGGAAAGCGGAACGGAAAGCGTTTTCTGCGAGACTATCGAATTGGAAAGAGCTAAGTTTTCGCAAAGGAAGGATAAGAAGCAGAGGGGGCTAAGCCTGATATTTTATAAATTTTTATTGATATAGGAATTATTTTTTCAAAAAAGCAGCCCCTATTGCCCCCTTTGCCCCCATCAAAGGGGCAAAAGGGGGAAGAACATAAGGAATTTCAAGTTATCTTGCGTGCAGAATCGAATCAAAATCAGTGGCAAAGGTGGGGGCAGGGTTCCCGTTTGGAACTCGACTCTGCCCCCTTGTCAAGGTTCTGAGCTGCTGCAATCAGAAAAGGAGAAGGAACTATGAATGAGGCTAAGAATCGTGAAGAAAGAGTAGAGATTGCCAATGAAGCCTATCTACCGGAAGCAATTTTCATCAATCTGAAAACCCAGGCGATAGAGAGTATCCGGCCGGATGAACTTGCATCACCAGAGCAATACATCCTATTGTCTGATCTATTAGCGATTATGGAATAAACCATCTGGCAAGCAGCGGCATGGCAGGAAGCTGTGCCGCTGTACCAAGTGAAAGATATATTATATTTAAGAAGATGTAATCATACAAAATCAATAGGAAAGGAGAACTTACCAATGAGTAATACAATCACCGGGCATATCCGCCTACGAGAGAATAAGAAGGGGAAAACATACCAGCTTGTTTTAGAGCGAGCTACGGTGGACGGCAGGCGTAAACGCAGCTATGAAACGTTGCAAGTGGGTACGACAAAGAAGGAAGCTGAAAAAAGGCTGCGAGAAAAAATCATAGAACTGGAACAGTATGGTTCAGGGCAGCCCAGTAAACGCTCACTTAAAAGCTGGCTTCTGGAATTTGAAGAGATGTATGTCCATGGGAAAAATCTTGCCCCCACTACCGCTGCCAGTTACGAAGATGCCATCCGTACCTACATCGTTCCTGTCCTGGGTGAAGTTCCGTTATGCGAGCTAACACCACTGGCGATCCAAAAATGGGTAAATCAGATTTCCGAGCACTCCCCGGCAACCGGAAATCCTTTGTCCCCAAAAACCGTATATAATCATTACCTCTGCCTCAAAAAAGCACTCGATATCGCTGTGAATATGGAACTTCTCAGAGAAAACCCCACACTTAAGGTCACACTGCCCAGACAGAGGAAGTACCACTGTGAGGTCTACAGTGATGAACAAATCCGCCAGTTGCTTGACTCTGTGCATGGAACCGATTTGGAACTCCCAATTGAAATGGAGATTTCGTTGGGGCTTAGGCGTGGAGAACTCCTTGGTCTAAAGTTCGGCCAGATTGACTTTGAAAAGCAGACCCTGACCATAGCCGAAAATATTGTCTCTGTTCGGGGTAAGAATCACATCAAAGAACCGAAGACCGATGCAGGCAGGCGTACCGTAAGAGTGAATTCTGTTCTTATCAAAAAGCTGCTGCGCCAACGAGCAGACTATCGCAGTCGAAAGCTTCAGATGGGAGCGGACTTCCATGATACTGACCTTGTCTTCTGCAAGAAAAATGGGGAAGCCTATAACGCCGATTACTTCTCCCGTAAATTCCGAAGACATTTAAAGCGGCACAACCTTCCCCATATGCGTTTCCATGATCTGCGTCATATCTGTGCCAGCGTGCACCTGGAGCAGGAGATTAATCCAAAAGTCATATCGAAAATATTAGGTCATAGCAAAATTAGTACGACCCTGGATATCTACTCCCATGTGATGGAGCGGAGTTCGCAGGAAGCGGTAGACAAAATGGAGGCGTACCTGTACGATACTCCACAGAAGCCAGCAGCCAAACTGAGGTAAGAATTCAGGCAGCATAGTGGTCACACAACAAGGCAGAGCACCTAGCAGGAAGATGCTCTGCCTCACTCTGTAAAGGATAGCCCCCATTTTAAAAGATAGAGCCCCAAAGAAAAAGCCCTGTGGCAGAATTCTGAGGCACGATAGAATGTAGGAAGAACAATCAAAAGGAAAGAGGTAAGCATTACAATGAACGGAACCTTGGAATTACGAACCAACCGGCTGGTGCTCCGGCGATACAGATTGAATGATGCCAATACCCTGTATTCGAATTTTGGAACAGATTTTGACAAGCTGAATTATGAGTGCCATGGGAAGTGATGGCGTTCCGATTCCAGAGTAAACGATAGGAGGCAGGAAGTCAGAGCAGATATTCCTGTCTTTTTTTCTATCTGGGCTTTATAAAGGCCGTGCTCCCGTTATCATCAAAGAACCTTTCGTCGTCACTCCGTCGCCGAAAAACCATTCGCGGAGATCCATTCAGAAGAACCGTGCCCTATTACAATCCTTCCGCCACTGAACCCTTCAGGGTAAAAAAAGAAACCTTCCCAAAGGAGGTTCGTATCTATCGTCGTCATTCCGTCGTCGGGAGACAGGGCCGTTCCCGGAAACCCATTGAAAGGAAGGCTTCCAGCCTTAGCAGTCCGAGGTGTTGTCACCCAGACGCTCTCCCAGCTGAGCTAACAAGTGGGGAGAATCGTGGAGAGAAGGCTTACTAGTCGGAGAGAAAAAAGCGGCTGAATGTTGCCGCCTCCTAAAGCGGGGGTGAATCTATGCTTCTTTTTTGACAGGCAGTGTAAATAAGTTTGTGTTTTGGGAAATAAACAGCTCATTTTTGGTAAGAATTAGGATATGAAAATTTCTATCGAAAAGGAGTGTTTTTATGCCAGCAGCAAAGGAACAGATTCGACAGATTATCTCAGAAAACAACCTAAACAGTGTCGCCGATGTTTATGCCCTTCTCCGGGACAGTTTTAAGGACATCCTGCAGGAACTCATGGAGGCAGAACTAGATGCTTCCCTCGGCTATGAGAAAAACCGCAAGGGGGATTTCAAGACAGAGAACAAGCCGCAATGGGCATTCCCCGAAAACCCTCAAAAGCCAGTATGGAGAATTCCAGATCGACGTGCCCAGGGACAGGAATGGGGAGTTTGAACCAAAGCTGATACCGAACTACCAGCGGGACATCTCCGGAATCGAAGATAAGATGATTTCTCTTTATGCACGAGGGATGAGTACCCGGGATATCCACGACCAGCTGAAAGACCTGTATGGGATAGAACTGTCCGCAGAGATGGGCAGCAAGATCACAGACAAAATACTCCCACAAGTCAAAGAGTGGCAGTCTCGCCCTCTGAATTCGATTTACCCGTTTGTATTCATGGACGGTATCTATCACAAGGTGCGAGAGGATGGGAGAATTCTGAGCCGTGCAGCCTACGTGGTGTTAGGCGTGACGGCAGATGGATACAAAGAAATTTTGAGTATTACAGTAGGAGCCAATGAAAGCAGCAAATTCTGGCTGGGGATGCTCAATGACCTAAAGAATCGGGGTGTAAAAGAGGTTCTGTTTTTCTGTGTGGACGGGCTGCCGGGATTTAAGGAAGCCATACAGGCGGTGTTCCCCAGTGATACGTCCCTGGAAAAGATGTTGTATCTGGCAAGCCAGAACATAACGAAGAAATGGACGCAGAGATACCGGAACTGGGATCAGGTGCTGAACCAGCTGATTCTCCTATATGGAGAGCGAGTTACAAACTATCTGTAACAAAGAACGGGATGGCAGTATCAAACAATCGCTACCATCCCAGCCTGACTCCATCGGCATGGACAGGATTGCCAGCCCCCCCTGTTTCAGAAGCCAGGTGTGGGCAGAGCTTGTAGAACGAGCAATCCGATACGCATACCTTCCCGGCAGCAAAGGCTGTTTTTCATATGTTCCAGTTTGGCTGTACTGCTATTATATGGTGCGGCTACATCTCATTCTATCCCCTGCAGGATTTAGCGCTGCAATGCACTGGCTCATTCATTCCCAAGTTTCTTCCCCTTCTCATCCTCAAAACAAACTGAGAAATAAGTATCTGCATCTTCCAGATCATCTCCCACATTAGGAACAGATAAAATATAGGCAGCATTTTTTCCCTTATCCAAAGGGAAGCGCTTTAGCTCCTCATTATTCTTATAGATAACGGCTGTCCGGGCTTTTCCATCGGTGACAAGGAGCAGCAATAGCTGCTTTTCCCATGGAAGTAACTTCCATACAACGCCATTGGGGAAGTATGAATTTCTGGCTTGTTGCAGGTCAGATGTGAAAACATCATATCCACGTTGTCCCTGGGCTTTCCGGAGAAACACATAACCCAGCTTACCGCCATCATCAGTAAAGGCAGCCACTTTGTATTTTTCATGTTCAACAGTATCGCAAATGTTGTATTCTTTCTGCCCAAAGGTTTTTGTCAGATACTCGATCATATCTGCTTCTGAGGTTATATTTTCAGCAGCTGAGCCGCAGGCTGAGACAGTAAGGACAGCTGCTGCAAGAAGCAGGCAGGCAATGTACCTCCTGAAAGCCTGTTTTGCTGTTTTTGGGAGGGAGTTTGATGTATGCATGTTTGTAGCTCATTTATCGATCTGCAATCGTATAAGTCTGTGCACCCCAGGTATAAGTCGTTGAGCGCCATGATCTTCCAACCAAGTTTATTAAAGTAATTTCCATTTTTCCCTTTATTATGAGGGAACCACTTGTATTACTGGTTCTTATGGCTGCTTGTGTAGTGAGACTACTTTTAGCTGCTGTGGAATCAGTTGCGATTTTCCATTTCCCATACTTTCCAGACAATGATGTCATATCTGTGCGCGTATAACTTCCTCCAAAAGTTACAGGAAAGGATATAGAAGCTATTCCATATGCAGCGGCTAAAGTGATTGTATATCCGCCACTTTTCCCTTTATCTCCTACTGGACCATATTTGATTAATTTTTGATTTGTCTGGTTTGTATTCAGCCATATATATTCACTTGATACTTTTCGCCCATTAGTACATTCCACTTCAGCAAACATATCTACATCCCATATCGAACCTGCTTTTCCATCAATAGAGGCATTCTTTGTTTTTCTGTCATGAGTTACTGATCCTGTGAGAGTTGCAACTTTTGTAGTCCCACTTTTATAAGTTGTAGATATAGTGCGTACATCTGGGTTTTTTTGAGCCGCCTTTATTGTACTTTGTTCACTAGATAAACGTGCAGTGCCATTCTTGATAGAGGTTGCTATATTATCGGAAATTTCATCAGGAGACATTTCGTTGCCGTTAGATGTAATAATGGCCTCCCCTAAAGTGTTTGATTCTGTTTTGTAAATATATATACCAAACACTTTTATTGGTGAAGTATCTCTTCCTTCGTCAATATAGTTAAATCCTGCATTTTCACAAGATTCACGCAGACGGTTTTTTTCTGCTAATACCTCTGATGGAGTGTTCTCCATCTCACTCACTTCATCAAATTTGATGAAGTTTTCTGCATCTAAAGGTTTTCCATCATTGTGATATAATACTGCTTGATTTTCTCCACTCAATACATTTTTTTCGGCAGAGGATACAGTTTTTATATCAATAGATTTCTTTTTAATATTTTCATAACTGTTCTTATTTAACACCTTCAAAGGACTATTATCAATTTCCTGAGAAATATCAATCTTTCCCGAGTTTCCATCATTAACTATCGCATAGCTGTTTTCTGCTATTGAACCGCAAAAAATTGAAAAACTTAATACAGCTATTGTACACATGTATATTAATTTCTTTTTCATGTCCTTCTCTCCTTTTATAATATCTTTTAGATACACTATTTGCATCATTTTTAAAATTTGCTTGACTTTCTTTCAGATATAATAAATAATAAAAAGTAAGCTTTTCTATTGAGATTCAGTAATGTTTGCGACGCATCTGATCTTTGGAAAAGCTTTTTCTTTGCATCTACGGTTTCCACATTGGACTCACCTCCTTTCCGGCATCCGGCCGTTTCCTCTTACGACAATATCCCTTTATCATCAATCCCTATCTGTTTCTCCTTACATAAGTTAGACGCAGAAACAGCCAAATCGGTGCAGCAAAATTAAAAATTTTTTTCATTTTTTAAAATGATTTGTAATACAGAAACGATCCTTTCAGCTATTAGTCGAAACGGGTTGAAATTTCAAAGAAAGCAGAGGAATAAAACCGCCTCTGCTTTCTCTGTATGCTTGATTTAATGTTCTTGCTTTTCGATTCCTTCTATTATTTTAAAGGCTTCATATTTTGAGGATGAGACGCTTACTAAAAAACCCCATATCCCCTTCCACATAGGTGATTACATATTAACCCCGCTCTTTGTTTTGATCCACATACATATCCCGTCCTGAAATGGGGGATTGTTTTAGCTCTCCTATTATAGAGGTTTCAGTATCAACAGCCACTTTCCAAATTGAAATCGATAGGATTTTATCCCCATTAATATAATTATATTCCATTGTTGATTTTATCCCAATCCATAATAGATAGAGTTTTTGCACCATTTTCATTAACCTCTGGCTCATTTTCAGAAGCAAGATGCCTTATGTTCTGGACAAAACTTTTGATTCCATAAGAAGCTTCGGAGTTTACAAAAATGCCCATGGCGCTGCTGAGAATAAAGATGGCAAGAACCGCTGCAGCCACAGTTGTAAAACGTCTGGTGCCCCGGCGATTTTTCTCTGGGGCCGGAAAATGAAGAAATGTATCTTGCTTAGCCGAGTCTTCCACTGAAAGCTGATCTAAAAATAACAGATCCGGCTTGGGGATCTCTTCATCTGTAAGTTGTGACGGATCTATGACATATTCCTCCCATGATTCCTGCATGGCTTTTTGAAATTCTTTGTGAATATTCCTCTCTGCCAACTGATATGCCCCCCCTTTCCGGCTTGTTCTGTCAGTCGCTTCTATGTCTTGAAAACTCCATTTCACGGCAACAAAAGGAACAATCAATATCCGTTGCTGTTCAGTACATAAAAGGCAGGTGTTTAGATATTTGCCACTACACTATCATACATGCGTTGAGATACAATTCCGTTGACATTCCCCCCCCCCGTGTCACTAAAATTTCATTACTTTTCATACATGTTTCTTTATACGAATGTTATTCTCTATAAGGGCGAGCTCATTTTACTATTATACACGATTTTTCCTTTTACATTTTCAAAAATTGATTTCCCTGGAACAAAAGTGAAAGAAATTTGATATGAGGATACTTATTCACCCACATAGGGTGTAGTGGAGTAGATGGCTTTATCTTACAGTAACCTTTCGGTGGCTATCGGTCGTCATGAAAGGGTTTTTATCAATATGCTCGAAATAACGATTTACCATAGAATCGTTCCATGTTCCAAACGTTCAGGGATAAAAAACAAACCTTCCTATCGGAGGTTCGCAGATTCCGTCGTCGCTTCGTCGTCGGAAGACGGGCCGTATTCCAGAAGCCCATTGAAACAAAGGGTTTCAGCCTGTTTGGTTCGATTTGTTGTCACCCAGACGCTCTCCCAGCTGAGCTAACAAATCATGATATTTTAAGCATTTACAGTGTAACACAGGGAGGGTATGGCTGGCAAGGTGCTGAGCGGAAAAAGTGGAAGAATTTCTGAGGGTCAGAAGTCCGTTATCTACATCGGACGGGGACAGGTGTTGGTGGAACGCAGGGGTGTGGGGGCTGTGCGGCCCCCACCATCCTTCCCTTGACATGGGAAAATTCGTGGTATCATGCAAGTAAGGGAAAGACTCTCTAAAGGTCTTCCCTTTGTGTGAATTATTACTATGTCTTATGCTGTTTTTTGGTTTCACTAAATCTTGTAATAGAGTTTAGAATCCTATCAAAAAAGTATTGGGCGGGAAGGCATAGACATGGCAAAGAGTGATCGTACAAAGAAACTGTTTGCAGATAAGCTGCAAGAACTTGCAGAACATAAGCAAATCAAGGACATTCAGGTAAAAGAATTATGTGCGGCTTGCGAAGTTGAAAGAACAACATTTTATTACTATTTTTGTGACAAATATGATCTAGTTGCGTGGATATTTGAACAAAATTACAAGGAAGAAGCAGAAAAGGCCGCAGTTCTAAATAATGAAGAAATGATTTTCAATATGCTCAAACGTATATTGAAACAGAAAAAGTTTTTTGCCAACGCACTTCAGGATCATTCACAAAACAACCTGAGACAGTATATGCTTAACTTTTATATCAATTATGAAAGGAAACTATTATGTCAATATCTTAATTGCAATAATCTTGATGAGGAGATGGAATATGCAATTCGCCATTATTCATATGGATGCATGGGGCACACCATAGAATGGCTCTTGGGAAAAAACGATTTGAGCGCTGAGAAAATGGCATATTACCAGTATAAATTCATGCCTGATATCATGAAAAAAGCAGCTGCTAAGATTTCAGACGTGTAACACAGAAGGAAATCTTTTTGTGAGAAAACAAATCAGAAGGAAAAGGGGGAGCACAGTGATGAACAGGAACCTTGGAATTATAGCCCAACCAGCGCCTGATCCGGTGATGCAGACTGAGTGATGCCAATACCTTGTATTCGGACTTTTGGACAGATGATGCATAGGATTACAATTCCAAAGAAAACAACATTGAGATTGGCATAAGCATTGCGACAAGCTGAATTACGAGTACTGTCGCCATTCCATCGTCGGAGAGGGCGACGGGGCAGGCAGTAGTGGAAGGGGTTATGGTTGAGTGTAAAATGAATGGCTGACCGCCTATTGCTGTAAGATCTGATGGCTATGGGAATGTGCGGGACTCTTGCGATAGAATCCGGCTGTATGATAGAATGGAGAAAATAAATCGGGAGTTGCGGAGGAAACGATATGTGGACATGTCCAAAATGTGGAAGAGAATTTAAAAGAACAAATCAGGGACATTATTGTGGCAAGGTACCTAAAACAGTATTAGAATATATAGATTCACAACCAATAGAACTACATTCCCATTTAACAGAAATGATGATTACCTTACAAAATAGTGTTCCATGTATAAAGGAACGTATCTTATGGAGCATGCCGTATTATGAAAAGGAAGGAAAAGCTATCTCCTTTTCTGCTTGTAAAAATCATATTAGTTTTTATGTAGGGGTTGAAGCGATTGGAGAATTTGCGTCTGAGTTAAACGGATTTGTCACAAAGAAAAATGCAATCTATTTTCCTTATCACAAAGCATTGCCAACAGAACTGATTGAAGATATTGTAAAGTGGTGTTTAAGCTGATTTGATCGCCTCCTGTTTATCGAGCCATGTCTCCCCTATCATGCAGGAGCCATATATCAAAGTATGGAGGCCGGAGCATCTGGTGAACCTGCCGGAAGCGGTACCGGAAGCGGTGAAAAGAGAGATACTGGATGGCATCCAAACCTTAAACCAGCACTATGGAGAGGAGAGAGATGTAGATGGAGATCCGGGAGGCTATCTGGCCGTCTTGCGGAAACCGCCAAGGCAAATGGATTAAAGCCCTATGAATATTTCCAATTTCAGCCGCCTCATGAAGGGCGGATTTTCATATGCACGGTGCGGGGGGGGGTTACCAT
Organism: Clostridia bacterium; assembly: GCA_910575405.1. Lineage (GTDB taxonomy): Bacteria > Bacillota > Clostridia > Peptostreptococcales > Anaerovoracaceae > Hominibacterium. The sequence continues at coordinate 58,193 of CAJTER010000029.1, forward strand.
TTACGTGAATCCGGCTGTATGATAGAATGAAGCAAAGATAAATCGAAATTGATGGAGGAAAATATGATTACACCTAAGTTGGAAACAGATAGATTGATTTTAAGAGAAATTCATTCAGATGATACAGAAGCGATTTTTAACTGTTGGATGCAAGATGAAAATGTATCAAGGTATATGTGGTGGAAAGCAAGCGATGATATAAACGAAGCAAAAGAATTTGTGGAGTTTGAACTTGGGAATTTGGAAAATGCCAAGTGGAATAGATGGATTATCGGTTTGAAAAGTACGAACGAAATAATAGGAACATGTTTGGTTTTTTTTAATGATGACGAGGGACATTGGGATATTTCTTACAATTTGGGAAAGAAGTTTTGGAGTAACGGATATATGATCGAAGCTATGAGTGCAGTTATGAAATATGCAGTTGAGGTAATGAAAATAAAAGAAATCAGCACAACGTATGCGATAGAAAATTCGGTGTCTGGTCATGTTCTTCAAAAATTAGGATTTCAATTTATAAAGGAAGTCCCCTATGAATGCAATGGTGGAGATATAGTTACAACGGGAAGATATTGTAGATATGAAGCTAGATAAATTCCAGTTTGACATGCTGGGGAATCGGAATTTGATAAAAACACAGTTGCAACTCCCAGTTGACGAATTTCCATTCTTAAATGGTGGTTATGCAACCAGTAGTTTTGCTATAATTTCACCAAACAGAAAGGAGTCCTGACTATGAATATGGCAGACAGAATACAATATTTGAGAAAAACTAAAGGGCTTTCTCAAGAAGAACTTGCGGATAAAGTTGGAGTGTCGAGACAAGCAGTTTCAAAATGGGAAAGTGAACAAAGCACACCCGATATAGCAAAGATTATTATTATGAGCGAACTTTTTGAGATCACAACAGACTATATTCTCAAAGGTATAGAGCCTGTTAATATGACTAATAAAAAAATAATATATTCTCTGTACTTAGGGTTTACAGCAATATTTGGAACCATAGCAGGAATTTGGTCTTTTACAGCAAATAGATTTCGTATAGATGAGTGTTGTTTTATCATGATAGCTGGAGCCATGATTGGGTGTGCCATAGCGTTGATTATTCAAGTGATATCTAATTTCATTAGAAAAAAATAACCCTCGCATTGACAACTTCCGGTTTATAGGGGTAACAAACACATTATCAAGGAGGCAGACGAGAGATTTCATTATGTTGGGTATATATTTAAGTGGAACGGGAAACACAAAACACTGCATTGAAAAATTGATACACTTATTAGACGAAACTGCACAGGTGATTCCTATTGAGAACCAGGAAGCAGTGGGGCTGTTATCACAGCACAATCTTATTGTCTTGGCATATCCCGTACAGTTTTCTAATGCGCCTGTTATGGTAAGAGATTTTATCAAACGTCATTCAGCCATTTGGAAAGACAAGCAAGTGCTTTGTGTAGCTACAATGGGATTATTCAGCGGTGATGGTGCGGGCTGCTCCGCACGATTATTAAAAAAGCATGGCGCAAAAATTATTGGTGGTTTACATATTCATATGCCGGACTCTGTTTGCGATGTGAAGTTGCTGAAAAAGTCTATTGAGAAAAATCGGAAGATAATTAAGACAGCAGACAAAAAAATTGAAAAATGGGCGGAGAAAATAAAATGCAGCAAATATCCAAAGGACGGATTATATTTCTATAATAGGGTTGCAGGCTTTATCTGCCAACGCTTTTGGTGTTATGGAAAAACAAAAGATTATTCAGACAAACTAAAAATCAACCATAATTGTACTGGGTGCGGTCTATGCGTTCGTCTATGCCCTATGGAAAATCTTGGACTACAAAATAGCAGAGCTACCGCAGGAAATCGTTGTACCATGTGCTATCGTTGCATTTCTTCCTGTCCTAAACAAGCAATTACATTATTGGGAAATGTGGTTATTGAACAATGCCGATATGAGCGATATATGAAAGAATAGACAACTTCCAGTTGATGAACTGAATTTACTTTTGAATTATTCGACTATTAAGAGCAGAAAAGGGGAATGACGTACGATGAAATATATCGCAGGAGGACTTTTCATATTTTTTTACTGGCTCTGCTTTATATACTTTTCCGTCTCTGGCTGGAGAGCCGTCGGGAACGGATTGCTCCTGGCAAAATCATCGGCGAGACACTTCCGGCAGAGCTACGGGAGGATGCACTACGGCCTCTGAAACAGCTAAACGCATACTACGAAAAGCGGGATGCCGAACAGGCTGATACTTGCATCGACGAAACAATGCTGACGGAAAAACTTCTGATTCTGGGTACCAACCCGCGGGAAATCTTTCATGGTCGCGAAGAAGCCAAACGCTTGCTGCAAGGCGATTGGAAATACTGGGGACAGGTTGGCACTAGATTTTGAACAAACTGCCCTCAGTCGGGCGTGCAACGCTCTATACTTCGTTATGCGGGGACAGATCAGACTGGATATCTGGCGTTTTCGCATCCCGATCAGGATAACAGGCATACTGGAGGAACGGGACAACCTGTGGTATATCAGCAAACTACATTTTATCAATAATTTAAACACCAACTACGTGATAATAGATTGGGTTCTGGCACTTGCACTGGCGGCAAGCCTATTGCTATTCGGTATTTCATGGCTGTCATCCATCTTTTGAGCTAGTGGATCACCAATAATCGCAATTTGTAAATCTTGCTCAAACTCCAATGTGTGGGAAGGTGACAGCATGGAAATAATGGCATATGAAAAAGGAAGCCAAATGGAAAGCGACAAAACGATATGCCAAAGAACAGGAAGGAAATGAGAACCGCTTTTGAAGAGGAGATATTGAGTATGGATCATGACATAAATTTAAACATTCATTACAGTGAGCCTGAAGAAGTTTGGGAAAAAAATTGGCGAACCGGAAGATGGTTACGACTTTAAGTATTTTGATTAACGATTTACCGTCAGCTTGCGGCATGTTAAAATAAGCAGCAAGAAGTAGTATGTGAAGCTTTGATTCAATAATTGGAGGAAATAAGATGAAAAAATTAATTGCTTATTGCGGCCTGGATTGTGAAGCCTGCGACGCCCGTATTGCGACGCTGAATAGCGATGATGATCTGCGAAACAAGGTGGCCGAGCTATGGAGTGAAATGAACGGAGTAGAGATTACTCCGGAAATGATAAACTGCGAGGGATGCCGCGTTAACGGGGCAAAAACACCCTATTGCAACGACCTGTGCCCTATCCGAAAATGCGCCATGTCGAGGAAGCTTCAGACCTGCGGCAGCTGCGCGGAACTGGAACAGTGCGAAACCGTTGGCATGGTAATTTCGAATAATTCGCAGGCACTGGAAAATCTCAGAGGAAACAAATGAGATCCGGTTTATGAAAGACTAACTATTAAAAGTCAAGGGTAAAAAGCTGAAGCCCTCCGCTGCTGAAAGGTTAGTTTAATAAGCGGTAGATATCAGCAATGAACATTGAAAACTGCATGACAAAACAGGCGTCCTTGGGGATGCCTGGCAGAAGATATTGAAAAGTCATAAGTCAAA
>CAJTER010000030.1 GCA_910575405.1 Clostridia bacterium
GTTATGTCTGTTTCTCATGTTTATTTTTATTCATTTCAGATAATATTCACTTTTCAATGTCCACTGCCAACTGTGCTGACTATAATCACTCAGGATTCCGAGAGATTATAGGAGATTAAATCTCTTATTATCGGAGATTTCACATCGTTTTATAGGATACCACATCTCTGTAAAATAAAAAGGTAAAAATTCAGAGTACAGATGGTGGAACTTATGGACAAAAGGAACAATGATTTTGACTTTGATTTCAGACCGCTAGGACTGGCAATCAAAAAAGCCCGTAAAGCCCAAGGCGTAACCAGAGAACAGCTTGCAAATATCATCGGCTATAATCCCAGACATCTCCAAGCTGTCGAAAACGAAGGGCAGTATCCAAGCATAGAGCTGTTTCTCCAACTCATCACAATGTTTGACGTATCAGTTGATGAGCATATACATATGGAAGAAAAGCCGAAAAAAAGCTCTATCCGCAGGCGTTTGGATGCTATGCTTGACCAACTGGACGATAAGGAGCTGTCCGTCGTCGAAGCAACCGTAAACGGACTGTACAAGGCAAAAGAGCAAACAGAGGAATAAGCCCCTCTGTTTTTCCTTTTTACCGCACCAAAAGCTATTTCAATCTACTACATTTTCTGGTTATGGCATGAACTGCCTGCATATTGAAATTGCGGCTCATACAAATGAAAAGGTTTCCCTGTCCACAAAGCCCACCGTTTTATCGCTGTCGTACAATTCAAGCAGAAATGCCGCCATCTGTGTGCTTGTATGATAAGTACCAAATACTCTGTCATAATCATAATTACTGACGTCATTCGCAATTTTCCCAAATTCCGTTTTTGTTGCGGCAGGGGCTAATACCTTTGCCTGCATTTTTGCATGGGCAGTTTTTAACTCCCACGCCAAGCCCTCCGTAAAAGCACTGACATAAAACTTTGCAGCACAATATGTTACCGCATTAGGCACAATCGTATAGCCGCCGCAGGAAGAAATATTGATAAGCTGTGTCCCCTCTGTATCTTTAAAGTCACGGACGAACAGGGAAGAAAAAACAGTGAGGGCTTCCACATTCAAGTGCAGCATCCGACTGATTTTCTCCAAATCCTGATTCCCGACGCTGCCATAATTTCCAAATCCTGCATTGTTCACCCATGTCCTCAGCGGATATGATTTTATGCTCTCGTATAACTGGAGAACATTTTGGGGAACAGTTAAATCCGCAGCTTTAACCATAATATCAAGCATCGGATGTAAAGCTAAAATTTCCTGCCTTAAAGTTTCCAGTCTGTCTTTTCTTCGGGCAACAAGGATTAGGCTGCTCCCACGCTCCGCAAAAGCTTTTGCCGTTTCATACCCTATCCCCGAACTTGCCCCTGTGATTACCGTGTACTTTTCTGTGTTTTGTACCATTTGCAAAACCTCCTCTTTGCTGATATAATACGAGCATACAATGTAGAGTAAACTCTATGTCAAGAGATAAGAGGTGATTTTTATGGAATATTCCATAGGTGAATTTTCAAGGCTGACAAATTTAGGGATATGATTTTGTCAAGATTAGTTGACACATTTTCCTCAAGGATTTTGTATCCTATGCTGCTTCTTTCAGGGAATCATAGTATCGCTGCCGTTTTATCATGGGAGGAAGGCCTCCATTAGAGGAACAGATCCTCCGGTTATTCCAATAGCTGATGAAATATCTCCAGATGAGGGTTTTCAGTTCATCCGTGCTCATCTTCTCTGTATCGTAACGGTCATAGAGTAGTTCAGATTTCATTCTGGCCCACATGCTCTCGCACCGGGCGTTATCATGGCATCTGCCGCCTGCACTGTTCATGCTCTGCCGTATGCCATACTTCCGGATTACATCCTGGTAAAGCTGGCTGGTGTACTGGCTTCCCCTGTCACTGTGGATAATTGCCCCATGGATGTCCGGATATGTCTTCGCCGCGTTTTCCAATGTCCGCGCACATAATGGAGCTTTCATATTAGTATCCATCGCCAATCCTACCACGCTGGAATCGAAGCAGTCAAAAACAGCGGAAACATACAGCTTTCCATCGCTGGCTTTGATCTCTGTTATGTCTGTTACGCACTTGACCAGCGGCTCCTCTGACTTGAAATCACGTTTTAACAGATCTTCTGATTTCCGGACTTGCCGATCCGCTTTCGTGATTCCGTTTGGTTTGCGCCTGGGATGATGGCTGATGCCGATATCCTCCATGACACGGTAAACAGTACGTCCGCTGGGAATATCCACATTTTCAGGCTGTTTTAACATTAATGCCTGATACATGCGGATCCGGCCGTAGGTGTCATTACAATCATCTTCCTCAAGGATGTCCATCATGGCGTCTGCCAGGGGCTGATACTTCCATGGGCGGTCTTTATTTGCAAGGTACCGGTAGAATCCCTGCCTGCTGACATGAAGGGTTCTACAGTAAAAGAAGATATCTCCTTTTAATTCGCCGTCTTTGGTTTTAAGAGCAATGAACTTCATTCTTTCGTTTTTGCTGACCTCAGACGGCTCGCGGCGAAAAAAGCGCTGGCTTCCTCCAGAAAGTCATTTTCCTTCTTCAAACGGCGAATTTCTTTTTCCTGTTCCTTAACCAGCTGGCGGAGCTGAAGAAGTTCCTGGTTAAGCGTCATGGCGCTCTGCGGGGTTTGTGAACCTGCCCCAAGGTCGAGGCTGCCAAGGCGGTTGGCCCGTACCCAGCCATACATGGTATTCTTTGGAACCCCCAGTTCTTTAGCGGCCTTTGCTTGTCCGATTTCTTTAGCGAGCTTCACTGCCTGTACTTTGTATTCGTGGTCATATTGTCTGTTTTCTGCCATTTTGTTCACTCCTTATTCTCTTGATTATATCTCAAATCCTTGAGAATGGGCTGTCAACTTTTTTATACCACATCATCCATGCGCCGGAAAAGGTGGACGGGAAACGGGCACAGAAAGTAGATATTGTTTTCAACTTTGTAGGGGAAATCAATTTTCTCTCTGCCACGCAACCGAAACGGCAAGGCGCATAGCAACTCAAAAAGACGGTACAGCCCTTGCAATCGGGGCTATACCGCCTAATCTGAAATTACTTTCCTCTAACCGTAAACATTTGATTTTCGGTGGTTTCAGGGGTCTTTCTATATCTTATCTCAAAAGGATGCGCAGTAAAGTGCCACGGGCTAAAGCCCTGCACTTCTTGCGGGACACCTGCCGACGATTTGCTTCGCAAATCGGGCTAGGGGTTCCTATTTTTTAGCCGCTGCTGCCTGCTGATTTGCGATTTTTTAAATTATGTCTGGCGATTTAATGTTGAAATTTCAATGCAGGACGCCAAGCCTATACTTTCAGCAATTTCTGGTTTCCCCAGAAATTCAGATGGGGGTATTTCTGAAACGAGTTTCGCAAGAAATACTGGGAGTTTTTATCGACTTGGGGGAAACTCCTATCCCTGTTGCGGCTGCTTAATGATTCCCCAATTCTTCTTTCATCTTATAATCGCTCCAATTTTTCTTTCGTCAGTTCTCCAATTTTCTTCCCTGTTGCTTTTGCATAGGCTGACACATTTTTCATGTTCGGCATGGGTGGCAATTGGCTTGGCATAATTGGAGCGTTCATCGTTTTTAAACTATCATAGTACTTTTTATGATTCATCATTCGCCCCTCATGTTCATAATCAACTGACCTTTGAGCAGCAATTGCAAAAAGGTGTCCTCCAATACCCTCATATCTTTTAGATTCACTAATTAATGGCTTATTTGCTTAGCGCGGTCTTCATTACAAATTTATTCTTTCTTGAGTTTTGCACTTGGCTTTCCAAAGGCTTTTTTGAACCAGGAAAACTGAGATAACTGAACCACCACCGGCTGGAAGTCGGTGGGTTCTCTCTGTGGCTAAAGCCGCCTGTGGATCTTAAAATCATTCCTGTTTACAAATTTTTCGAGAATTCTTCTCCCAATATGGTTTTCCAATCTTGTCGATTCTTAAGAACTTTTAAAACACTAATTTCTTTTTCTTCTTCATCTACCACAAAGAAAATATTATATGTATCGAACGGCTTTAAGCGAATCTCGTAACCCCGATATTCGAAGCCAATTCCTTTATAGCCAAATGGGAAGGTCTCTAACCGCTGGATTTCTTTGTCATACTTATTCAAAAAATTTAACGCAGCTTTTGGGTTTTTCAAAGTTTTAGCCAGATACTCTGCTGTTCTTGCCACATCATCAATGGCCTCACGAGTCTCTCTCAGTTTATAAGCCATAATCCTTTAGCCTCTCCCGAATCATTTTCATTGCTTCATCATGAGGAACAACACGGCCATTTTCCATATCATTAATTCCTTTATCAAGAGCCTTATATAATTCTGTTTCTTTTTTGGACAATTCTTCAATCCGGTTTCTTTTTAAAGCTTCCATATAAATTCACCTTTCTTGCCTTTCATACTATCTGCCGATAAACTCAAATTTATTATAGCATATCTCTTGGGATTTAGATTCATTTTTCTACTTCTATATTGTCTCCTGCTCTGGATGCACTGCTATCTAACCGCCGCGCCATATCTAATAACCTGTCAAAAGTTACAATATCTACTTCCCCCATCATACTCCGACGTTTATTCATCTCTTGATCTAAAGATTCTCTGCGCCCTATTAAAATTTTAAACTCTGTAGAAATAAATGTTTTGAGATCTCTTATCTCTGCACCTGCATTTCTATGTATATCAACTCGGCTACACTGCGCTGGCTCGTCAGCTACTAATTCGGAGATGCTATTCCTAAATTCCGCAGGATGCTCTTCGATCCACATTTTCCACTCTTGAATTTGTCTTTGCGCCTCATTTAACTGCCTTGTCATAGAGCCATCCTTATTATAAATTCGATCATGATGGCTTTGCATTTCAACAAAAACTGCATGCCAACAACCCGAGTCAGCACTCAAAATCAAAAAATCTGCTCTATACTTTGTACCCAGTCGAAACTCTGGCTGGCAAACTACACAGTTCCATGCATGGACATTAAGGGTATTACGTATTAATACGATATTCCTTTTTAAAAATCGTGACAACTCGCTTTCATTTTTACAGTGTGACAACTGCTCTGTCAGCTGCTCGAATAACCCACCTTTACAGATTTCATTCTGGTTTGATCGAAATTGTGTTGTAACTGTTTTTGGAATATTCATGTCCATCACCTTACTTTTCTGACAAAACAAGCAACCGTTTGGAATTGCATTCTAACCTGTTCTTTCTGCTGTAGAAATTCTCTACTTTTTTATAGTTTATCATATTTAGAATGTACTATCCACGACAAATTCTATTTTGGTTGATATCATCATGCTGCATATAAAAAATAAGGAGGGCGCTTTCACCCTCACTTATTCCGGACGTCATATTATAAACTTTTTCTTCAGCTATGGCTCATGGCCGTGATTCTCGGCACTTTGATATCCGGAAACTCCGGACATTCCGTCCTAGCATACCCGAATTTGCCGATTTCCTCATTCATTTTCTGATCCAGCACATGTGTGTAGATATTCAGCGTAATGCTGATGTTGGAATGGCCCATCAACTGCTGCACGACCTTGGGTTCCATTTTCTTTTCAAAGCATCGGGTTGCAAAGGTGTGACGCAAAGTGTGGGGATGAAAGTCCCGGATCTCCCGGGGTTTCCGATTTTCCTGCATGGCCAGAACCGCTTCGTTTTCCCTCATGCGCTGAATGGCTTTCTTGATTTCCTTTTCTACTATGTATCGGCTGCATGGGCTTCCCATTCCCGTTGTAAATACAAGCCCGTCCAGTTCTCCCCTGCTGCGCCATCGGTCGCCCAGCTCCTTCCGCAAGGCCGCCTGTTTCTTTTTCTGCGATTTCAGAATGTGCTCCATTTCTCCGATAAAGGGAATCTCCCGGGTTGAATTGATGGTTTTCGGCGATACCAGCATTTCCCGTTTTACTCCATCGCAGTAGCTACAACTTAACGATCTCTGGATGAAAATGAGCTGTTTTTCAAAGTCAATATCTTTCCATTTTAAGCCGCCCAGCTCGCCCACCCGTACACCGGTCAGACACATGAAGTAAAACAGTTCTTTATACCAGTGGTTCTCCATCTCTGCCAGCAGCCGATCCTGCTCTTCCTGCGTTAGGGCAATTTCGGTCTTTGCCTTTTGATAGGTCCATGGAACTTCCACAATTGTACATGGATTATGGGTAATCAACTGGTTTCCCACTGCAAACTCCATACACTCCCGCAGTCTGCCTAAGGAATCCCGCATCGTACGGTTTGACACCTTTTCCTGCTCCATGGCATTGATTGCCTGCTGGATGTCTAATGGACGGATTTCTTTTAATTTCATGGTGCCGATGTAAAAGCCAAAAGTCCGTTTAAAGCTATTTTTCATGGGCGCAATGCTGGTTTCTTTAATTCTATGGGACTTTACATTTGTGAACCAGGTCTCAAACCAGTCATTCAGTATCACTTCTCCACTGCGATATTCTGTCTCCAGCCGTATCCGCTCTTTTTCCCGTTCAAATTCTTCTGTCAGCTGTTGCAGATCTTTTCCATATAGATGAATTTTTACTTTGTTGATGGTCGCTCTTGCTTCATAGCTTCCTTTGTTTTCCCGTATTCCCTTTGGTAGTTTTTTCTTTGCCATGTTGATATGTCCTCCTTTTTCAAAACCATTTCTACCTTGGTGTTTCTCCTGGCCGAAAGGGACAAAGGTGCAAATCGGAATGCTGCTCCTTTGTCCGCAGCCCGGATGACAGCTGCTCACAATTTTGCCTGGGCCAGCAGCCATTTGTCCAGCAGGCCTTTATGTGCATAATTCCGATTCCCGATTCTCACGACAAAGACTTTTTGGTTTCTTCTCATGATCTCTCTTGTTTTGGTCTGCCCCAAATTGAGATAGGCCGCTGTCTCGCCTACATTTAATAAGACTTTGCTTTCTTCCGTATTCATAAGTAAGGTTCCTCCTCTCCTGTATCCGATATGGATGTTCTGTTTTTTCTTATGCAGCTCCTGCATTGCCTATACGATACTACCTGCCGGCAAAACGCGCAAAGGTGCGAAAATAAAAATCGCATCCTTGACTTTGCGGCAAAAATGTGCTTGTTTACAGCATTGTCCAATTTCATTGGGTATCCGCCCCAATTATCAGGTGTCCAGTATACGAATTATTTGTTGCGCACTTCATAATCAAAGCCCTGCCGCACATTACAGTACACACAGGTGTCCTTTTCCTTCTGCTCCGGATCCAGACGCCGGATGGTGTAGGCCGGATTATCGTAAAACTGATTCGCGCAAACAGAGCAAAGGCACAGAACCAGAGGCTGCCCTTCCTGCTTTTTCAGCCCGATGCTGGCAAGCAAAGCCTGGTTGATGGTCTTCATGGCGGCCTTATCCAGGGTGGTAATGTAATGCTCCAGCCTCGCTTTATCAATGGTCCGCAGCTGCTCCAGCAAAACTATGGATTCCCGCTCCAGTTCCGGGATGCAGCCCAATGCAGCGTGGGTAGGCAGCTTGACCTTTTTTCGGGCAGTAATCGCGGCGACAATAATCGTAGAGCTATAGCGATTTCCCAGATCATTTTGAATCACAAGCACCGGCCTTCGGCCTCCCTGCTCGCTTCCTACAACCGGGTTTAAATCCGCACAGTAAATATCCCCGCGTAAAATCGTTCGTTTCATCGTAACCTCCTTTACACAGCTTCTGCTATGTAACCATGCTGGCATTTGCCCTCGGCACCCCGCAGCATGATCGGGAAATCACCAGACGGCTGACCGCGAATCAGCTCCACGGGAATCGCACCCCTCCGGGGATCTCCCGGAGCTGCCCGCACCTGCTGCAGCCCTTGAAGCAATCGACCCGGGCTGCAGCCTGCCCTCGGACAGGAGTATCATTATGCCCACTGCCTTTCCTGGCCATATGTCAGGTGCTGCCTGACACTGATAGCAGAAGGAATCGCTCCCCGCAAAAGGGCCTTCACACAGACCTATACTCTCACATAATTTGCAATCTGTTTGTCTGCCCTTCCGCGGCTCCTGGCGCATCTGCTAACACGGCTGGCGCTCATCACGCCGGCAATGGGAATGTGCCTGATGAATGGATATTCACTTGTCGAGGTGCAAGTCTGTCTCCTCATAAAGAAAACAGGTGTTGGGACTTTTTTATCCCTTCACCTGTTTCCACTTTTACGGCCCGGATTATAAGGCTACTTGTTTAATTTTTTCAAAAGATTTTTTCGAGCCGCTTTTAGAGACTGTGCGACTGCAGATTGACTGCAGCCCTCCAGCTTTGCAATCTCTGCTTCCGTCAGACCTTTATGGTGACAATAAAAAAACCGGCGCCGCTGTGGCTCCGGTAAACTTTCGATTGCCTGTTTGATTTCTGTCTTTCGCAGTGTTTCCAATACGATGTCCTCCACGTTTTCCGGAGGACGTAATGCTCGTTTGTGTAGGGTGATTTCGGAAAGCTGGGATTGCTCAATGTGCCGTTCACCCCAGCGCTTTAAATTACGTTCCTGTTTGATAAAGCGCTGCATTTCCTGAAATACTTCATGAGAAATTTCCACGTCGTGGAATACTGCCTGTCCATCTGTAAAGGATGCATAATATTTCATCCCCTGGGCTGTAGGTTCGGTTCGTAATATGTAAGTGGCTTTTTGTTCTGCCATTTTATGTTCCTCCAATCAACTCTGAAATTGTTTCTCAAAATCAGATTTGATTGGAGGGCTGCGGCAGAATGTCAGTATTTTTTGCTGTTGAAAGAATCGAGTTACAAAAAAATCTGTAAGATACATCTTGCCAGTCTGGCGATTTTGCTCATTCCGATAGGTATTTGCCAAAAAGGATACTGGTGTACTGGCCACCATAATTCCCAAGTGGTCAGTACACTAGAAAACCTCCAAACAGAGATATGAACGTTTATCTGTTTGGAGGTTTGTGTAGGCTCTAGGAATTGGTCTGGATTTATACGGTTTAGCAGATTTCCTTTCTACATGGTGTTTTATACACTGCGAAAAAAGCTCTTCTTGTAGGGGTTAAGTCTGCTGTGTATTTTGTCTCTGAGTCGAAGGCTTCTGTTTATATTATAGCCTAATAATAGTTCAGCAACCCTCAAAGTTCTATGCCTCCACCAGCTCCTTCATAATGTCAACCAATCTGGAATACTGCTCGTAGGATTGACGAACTGCCCCTCTTTAGCTCTATCTCCACTCATGCTTTCTATATGGGATTTTAAAGAATCATAGATCTTCGTATAGTTCTCAACTACAGTTTTGTACTATAATATCATGCTATCATCATTCCAATGCCTTAACATATAGCTCAAAACTTTTCTCGCCACATTGGTATTATCAGCATCAACCCACTACAGCCGATCGCTACTGTAATACATGCAGCTATATCCATAAGCTTTATGCTCAATACTATAGTCAATAGGCATTCTAAGCCCAAAATCGTTCGCGCTTTTATTTTGTAGACATTCTGCTCCGCATCATTAAGCGGCTTGTTTGCACTTTCAACTGGGGCTTTAAGCAAAATAACTAATGCAGATAGAACTAAAGTTGTCACCATTGCCAGTTTTGAAAAAGCTACATACTTTAAAAGCACCAATACACTTATAATTAATAATACTGACAGAATGTAGCATCTCACCGGAGTCTTTGCATGATAACCGCCTGCATATCTCCGTAATGGAATATACGCAAGTGAAAATAGCACACTTTGCCATAGCATCCCACAGATTATACCAATCGCCAAGGATGTTATAATATTCACCAGAAAAAGGAATAACTGCTTTAGACCAAAGCAATATAATTCTTTTTCTGATTGCTCTATAATTCCATTACGGATTAGCATGGCCACTGAGTTCTCTATTAATGCGCCTTTCATAGTTTACTCAGTCTCTTTGCACTATCAGGTACAGGTTCCTGATACACATGATGTGAGCATGTAGCATTTACATTCAAAGTTGCTGCAACTACTGCTAACATCGCTACAATATTTCCTAATCTGATCATTAATTTTTTCATTGTTTTTTCCTCCCTTATGTAAGATTTCTTTACTAGCTGCATTGTAGCACCGTTCCTACCTAAAGAGAACGGGATTTGTAATAATTACCCCCTTCTGTTGTCAAAAATACGAAGCTTCCAGCATTCTCAGCAAAAAGGCTTTTAAAAATTCATTTAAGTTCACCAAATTTTCTCCGCATGATATCAATCAGTATCAATTCGATTTTGCATTGAATAAAGTTGGTAATATGTACTTTTATTTCTGAGCAGCTCTTTATGAGTCCCCGTCTCTTCAACACTTCCATCCTTTAGTACAATAATTTTATTAGACTTTAAAACCATATGGTTAAATCTATGCATAATGAGTACTGTGATTTTACTTTTCGTTTCTTTATAAATAGAATGTAATATAGCATTCTCTGAAATCAAATCTAATGCTGAATTAGGCTCATCAAAAATATATAGCTCTGCCTCTTTTATCATTGTTCTGGCAAGCGCTAATTTTTGCCATTGCCCAATTGAAAGCTGCCTTCCCTCATTAAATTGATAGCCTAAAGCTTGTTTTTTTTCACTTATGAGTTTTTCAAGCCCAACTCTACTTAGGAGTTCATCTATTTTTTGTGAATCATCACTATATCCTAAATTTCCATACCAAATATTCTCTGATATACTGCTTTCATATTTAATATAGTCTTGAAATAGTACTCCTACTTTTTGCCGATAATCGTCTTTATTAAGAAGCTTTAGATTTACATCATCAATATAGATTTCACCCTCATAATCATGATATATACCCATAATAACTTTCATCAGGGTTGATTTCCCTGAGCCATTAAGGCCCATAACTACCACAAAATCTCCTTGATCCAATGTAAAACTGATATTTTTTAAAGTATATTCATTCTTGTTTTTATATTTGTAAGAAACATTCTCCAATCGGATGCTCCTAATTTCATCTGCCTTTTTTCCTGTTTCATTAATGTCTTCTTTCTCCAGTTCAAAAAATTCTTTAATTTGATCGATCATGGAACTGTTTTTATACAGGATGGACATTTGTGAAAAGATTGAAATCATACTCTGTTTTAGGCTATTAATAGAATTATTATATAGAACAAACTGCCCAATTAATAAATTGCCTTGAAAGGTATGAACAATCAGCCCTAATGTCACAAAAAAATCAAGAACTGCTTCCGCGATACTCAAAATGCAATCTGTCCTTGTCCGTTTATTATATAACTTGATCAAACGCCAATTGCAATTTGTTTTTAAGTTCTCAAATTTTTTAGTAAGAAAATCAAACAGACAAAACATTTTTATTTCTTTAAAGTATTCGGCATTTGTCATTAAAAAAGAAAAATAAGAAGCTTTTCTTTCCGGCTCAGTATTTTCTTTAACAACATCATATTCAAGCAAATTATATTTCTTTTCAAAACCGTATCTGATAATTGGCACGAAAATAACAATAAAAAAAATCAGTATACTATATCGAATAATAATCACCATATAAGAAGCCATACTTATCATAAGTGACAACAATGAAAAAAAAGTCCGGAGATTCCCAAGAATTCCTGTATTAGCATCATATTGTGTTCGATTAATCAAATCATATGTTCTACTATTTTCAAATTCTTTGCTATCCAGTATTGATATTTTTTTTAAAATTTTTGTCTGAAAAAAAACATCGAATCTAATTTCATAATTGTTTAATTTCAGACCTATTATCTTCAAGCATATTTCATTCACGATTTCGAACGCAGTCAATAAGACCAAAAGTACTACTACCTCCTGAAGGGGTCCTGTTTGCAATTGAACTTTATTAATCATTTCCTGCGTCAATAAAAGCGATATAATTGGTGCAATTCCATTTAAAATAGCTTCAAATATCATGCAGCATAAATATAATGTACTAAATTCGCATAATATCTTGATTGACCACACCAAGTTTGGAAAAACCCTTCTTCCCTTCTTTCTCTTGTTCATAAAATACCCTCTTTACCCTGCGTTAATGAAGCTGTTCTAAAAGGATTAACAAATATTATCATATACGAAGACCCATTTTATTATATCCAAGGTACTCAAACCGATATTTTATTTTGTACTCTGCCACAAAGCACACAGCTGCCATAAAAAGAACAAGACAGCAAATTGCTACAGTAACAACCCATGTGTAACGAGGTAAAACAAACCCGGCAATTAGATATGTCTCATTGTTCATATATAAACCAAAAAATTCCAACATATTATATGGCAAAAATCCGGAGAAAAAATGAGTAATATTCGCAGGCTGAGGTGCCAGCATAAATGCCCAAAGAAATGCAACTACAGCGCCTGTCGAAACAATCTGTTCTAATATCGCTCCACAGAAGAGTACAATAGATGTCATCAGCAGTACAGCCAAAAATCCTATCGCTAAACTAATCAAAAACTGCTGAATGTAGCTGATATTCCAAGCTGAAAAGAAGTAAACTGCAGCGCTTTGTATTGGTAAGTTTCCTCCCTGCGGGCCAAGAACCACCAGCCTTGTAATGGTGAAAATAAGCATGGAGGCAAAATAAAGCAAGCTTCCAGCCAGCAGACCGGCTATTGCTCTTGCTCGGTATTGAACCCTCCCTCCCTTTTTTGTTGACAAACAAAGTTCCTTCATTTTTGTCTTTGGGCTTTGTGCAAAAATCGGCAAGACGACGATAGATACAAGGATAAGTACAAAAACCGCTACTTGCTCCATATCAAGATTCAAGCTATACCACCCTTCCTTATAGCCCAGTTTAATCGGTTGTTTCATTTGATTTCCTCTGTTTGCAAGTACGCTTTTTTTGGCTGATTCGAGCTCAGTGCGCATATAGCCCGCATATTCTGCAGCCTGATTCACTACTCCCTTCGTTCTGTTTTGATAAAAAGACGTGATATCTTTCCTTTCAAGCTCTGTCACTTTTTTGTTATAATTTCTTGTAATTAGAAGTACCAGATTGCTATTGTATGCAAACAGACTTTTATCCTTTCGCTCTGCAACATCCTGAATCGTCTGCTCATCCAAAAACATGCTATGTTTCTTAGATTCCCTCAGATTTTCTTGCGCTGTTATAAGGAGATTTCCATTTCCATCATAAATGTTATAACTGGAAACCCAAGATATACTGGTATATATGGAATAACCTAATACAATTGCCATCAGTACGGCAAAGATATGCGGCTTCAGCACTTTTTTCAACTCTATCCGTATTACATCCTTCAATTTCTCTCTCCCTAAATACATTGATACATATAAAAGTCCTCTAATGTAGGCTCTAAAGCTTTATTTTCCGTTGTTCCAAATTCCTCTCCTGCATACCGGACTAACACATTTGACCCTTGTTGCTTTCTCCTGATGATCGTTCGTTCCCGGCTAAGTCTGGAAAAGGTCTCCTCATCAGCTATCGCCTCCCATACCTTTCCTGAAGCCGTTTTGGTCAGCGTTTCAATTTCATCAGCCTCTAGTATTTCGCCTTTCCTGATGATAATGACCCGATTTGAAATAGCCTCAATATCTGAGATAATATGGGTTGACAGGATAACGATCTTCTCCTTTGACATAGTGCTGATGATATTGGAAAATCGAATCCGTTCTTTTGGATCAAGACCCGCCGTAGGTTCGTCAAGAATGAGGAGCTTCGGCTCATTGATGATAGCCTGTCCGATGCCCAATCTCCTCTTCATTCCACCTGAGAAGCTTTTCACTTTTTTATCTGCAGCCTCTGTCAAATTGACAAGCTCCAAGATTTCCGGAATTTTTCTGTTCAGAAATTTTTTCTCCATACCCTTGAGTACACCCATATACTCCAAAAAATCTCTGGCCGTAAAGCTGGGGAACACATTATAATCTTGTGGCATATATCCCAACATCGCCCGATACGCCTCGCCAAGAGCTGTGATTGATGTTCCATCAAAAGTAATCATGCCTTTGTTCTGATAATCTACCGTAGCCAGTATCCTCATTAGTGTACTTTTTCCTGCCCCATTTTCCCCAAGAAGGCCATATATGCCTTCCGATACTGTCAAGCATATATCCTTTAAGGCTTCTTTTTTCCGATATGTTTTATATAAATTTTCTATCTTTAATTCCATAGCTTCCTCCAGGTTTCAATTGATTCTGTATCGCCTGCAAAATAATTTTATTAACAAGATTGCAAGAATACTATAAGTTGCTCCAAGGATAGATGTCGCTGCAGTGTATGAAACCATCCAATCTCCAGCAAAGTAGAACTCATCAAAATTCTCCGAAAAATGGGTTACAAAATAAAGCGGGTTTAGCACTAACTTTGATGCCTGGGTTGTATAAGTCATATATTTGAGAAAACAGACAAAGGACATTGCAGCCAGCACTGACAGATTCAGATGTCCTATCATTATAGAGATCATCATGGTTATGTTCGCTACTGCTAATGCAGTCAGCCATCCAATACAAAGCATGACCAGTATTCCCTCTCCAATGCTGAAGGAATAAACACAGGTAGGCCAGAAGAGCTGAATCGAATTATCCAGACCGGACAAAAATAAAATCAGTCCATTTATAACGGTTAACATGGCAGCATGGAAAAAATGTGCCATCGTAGCAAATAAGTTCCCTGCTATCAGTTTTGCAGTTATATCCTTTTTTCTTCCATGTCTGGCAGCAAGAGAAAGCTCATCCAGCCCGCTGTTGCTGTCTTTGGAAAAGATACCGCTAAGGCAAAAGGCAATGGCGATAAAGAGAACCCAGTAGTACTGAATATAGCGATGAATGAAATTTTCTGTTCCATTGAGCGTAGTTGAAGCAACATGAAAAGGCACCTTCATATTCTGGATTTTTCCTCCAATTCGTTTTAGTTGTTCTCCCGTATACTGGAAACCTGTGCCAGCCCAATGCCGTTCATTATCGTTTTTTATGAGGTCCGATACCTTACTTTGATACCGCTGGTAAAAATCTGATTCTGTTGTGATCCAGTCTAAATCCAGATCATAATTGGTTGCTGCCGCTCCCTTTCTGGCGATATTCAGAAAAGAATTAATGCTGTATTTATGGATATATCTACCCAGATCCTCCTGCATGACTTCTTTTTCCGCGCTTTCTGTATAAGACTGCTTCAGCTTATCAAGATATTCCTGATTTAGTTTTCCAGTTAGGAACCGGCCTTCTTGCTGTACCGCTCGCACTCCTCGTATTCCATCAATTTCTTCACCGCTTCCGGTAATTGCTTTTGCATAAGTAACGAAAAACAGAAAACTGAACAAAGCTGTCAGTATAAGCAGCGACAGAAGACTGGCAGCCGCAGCCCGTGTCCAAAGCTTTCGAAATTCATAGCGAACCAGCTTTATCATTTACAGACTCCTTTCCATAAAGCCATAACCTGCTACTCTTTATAGCTGGTTCCGTCATGGAGTACCTTCCAGGAACCACTTTGATTCCTTACCACAATCAGATATTGATAGATGCCCTCTTCTTTGGTCTCATACTCGGCAACGAAAATATCCTTGTTTTCATAGTCTTTTGCCACCCCTTTGTCATCATCTTCATAAAGCTTGTTCATTCTGGGATCATAACAGCCATGAATCGTACCGTTTAATTTGGTATTAACACCTTTATTTTCCAAATAGGAAAAGATTGTTCCGAATATACGTTCCAACTCTTCGGTTGAGAATTCAGGTTGTGTCTCTATATAGCCCGGAATAGAGGAATCACTGGGCATACCTACTACTGTTGCGCCATTTTCCACTTTGATTCCTTCCTTTGCCACGCGCCGCGCTTCTGCCAGTGCCTTATCCAATTCACTGTCCTGTTGATCCTCCGGAAGCTTTTCATATTCCTCCTGTGAGATCGTCTCCTTTTGCACAGAATCACCTTTTTGACATCCCATACTAAGAACCATAACAAGGACTATTAACATTAAAAATATGATGCCCCTCATTAGTCTTTTCCGCAAATGCATCTCTTCTTACCTCCTAAAAATATAACAATATATACACAAAGATGGCAGGCTGTCCGAGCAAGAGTTTCGGGCAGCCTACCAAGAGGAAGAATATCGCTATGTCTCCTCTCCTACCTTTGTGCAATCTTTAATATCTTCTTTTATCTCTTGCAATTGCTCCATTGGCATGACCATTAGCATCACCTACACATGAGGCTAAACAACTCGAGCAACTGCCAGCAGTTTTCCTGACACTTGTCATATTGTTAAGCTGGCTGTTGCAAGTGCAACCCATAGGTTCTACGGTACCGCCTCCTACTTGCTGTGCACTTCTTCCAATAGGATTTACTACTTTCATGGTTTTCCCTCCCTTCGTTCTTAATATTTTAAACATCTGAATCAATCGTTTATTATACAATAAAGATGTCATTCAAATGGTTAAGACTCTCTGGATCGTCTTCCAAAACTTGGTGATATCTAATTAATTGCATTTCCTGTGCTGCTCGCTCATTCTCGCAATTGGCTTTTTTTAGCCGTGAATCATATTCTTTCTCTTTATTAAAACAGTCAACAAAACAAATCCTGCATAATCGTGCTGCCCAACATTTACTACAGTTTTCCAAACTGTCCAGCATATAGTCCTTTAGATAACGCTCTTTCACCAAATTAATATCGACTCCTGCCTGCACATTTCCTAATATTGGTGCATTATCTACTCTCTCACATACGGTGTAATCCCCATCAACAGATATATGGAGTCTACGTGCTCCAGGGACACAGCATCCTTGTAAGGGATATCCATCTACCGGCTCATCGTATATTGCTCTTTTATGTATAAAGAGATATGTGTCATCATCGAATTTACTACAAAACATCCCACCTTCTTCTTGTCTATGCTCATCAATCCAATCGTGTAAAGGAGTAAATGGTTTTTGTGATGAATTATTGCCATGAGCTTCGTTAAAAACATGTGATAACTCACTTCCCTCAAACATTGAAACATATGTTGTTTCGACAGAAAGATCTTTGGGTAGCCATGGCAGACTATGATAAAATTCCTGCATTTTATCAAATTTCTCCATGGTGTATGGAGGTGTTAATACACTATTAATGGAAATATATGTACCTGCTTTTTCCCCATACGCCTCCACTAGCAACTTTAAACCTGCAAGAGCTCGTTTAAAACTTCCATTTCCGTCACGCATAACTCGGTGTTCATCGTGGATTTGCTCTGGCCCGTCAAGGCTGCAAAGAATGCCAAAACCTCCAACAGATGCAAAATACTGTGCAATTTCCTTTGTCATTAATACCAGATTTGTTGTCATAGAAAATGTCAATGTTTTTCCTGCATCCTCATTTTTTCTTTTGCTATATTCAACCAGCTCTTTTAGTAAATCAAATTTCAATAAAGGCTCCCCTCCATAGAAAGTTACTGCAATACTATCATCAGCGTGTAAAAAGAGATAATCAATTGCTGCTTTTGCTGTCTCAATAGGCATATCTTTTGCTGTACCATTTTCATTTGCTCGATGAAAGGATTCACCGTTTATGCAGTAATTACACTTCAGATTGCACTTTTGTGTCAGATCTAATGTTATCTGCTGCACCTTATTACCTATTGCAAATTCCACATCATTATAAGGGCCTATAAATCCTTTTAGCTTAGGTGCCATAAGCAAATTTTCTGTATTGATACTATTCTCTAGTCCAACTAAAGCCTCTTCTAAACGCCCCTCTTCTAATAAGATATCCTCGTAATGTTTCAATCCATTATTGGCAAAAATATTTTCTAATATTAGGAACTCTTCTTCTGTACATTGCACGACTTTTCCTGTCCCCAGATCGTACATATATTGCTGCTTCTCTGTTCTAAACAATTTACCCAACCGACTAAAATCACCATTTTTCTTTTTTTCATTAAAAAAAGCTATATGCTTATTCATATCTTTCATAACACTTGTCCCTCTCAATATAATTGAATTGTACGTTTTGCAATAAAATTTCCCAGCGTTGAACTTCCATCCTTTACTTCACTTTTTAGTATCTTTGTGCTGCTAAAGTGCAACGCTCTCATATACATCATGTGAATATTCCTTACTTGCAGTTCCTTCTGCAATATTTTTTATTGGCCGCATTGTATCATTTAGTTCAACTGTAAATAAAGAGATTTGTAATAATTTCCCCTTTCATTTGTCAAAAATACGGTTTTTCCTACTTTTTATCACAAAAAAACTTTGGACGTCCATTAGGATTTCCAAAGTTCCCTTTTCATTATGCAATCTCCACTTTTATTGAACATTCTAAAGAAACATTAAGATTTCTACAGAAAACCAAAATTTATTATAATCAATTGTCATTTCTCCATGATACTTTTCTGCAATCCGTTTTACATTCTTTAATCCCATACCATGATTTTTCCCCTCCGTTTTCGTTGTCAAAAAAATCCCATTTTTTTCTTGAATCTTTTCACGATGATTATTTTTAATTTGAACATATAGTAGTCCTCTCTTTTCTTCCATCCTAAAGCTCAATTTCCTCGGAGGCTCACATCGATTCAAAGCCTGAATAGCATTGTCCAATAGATTTCCTAATAGAATACTGATATCAAGCCGATCCATTGCTCCCGGACTTTGCAGTTGCACATCGCATTCGACTTCTGCCTGCAAGTCCGTTATGAGTTCATCTAATTTCAAATTAAGCATTCCATCTATTAAAGTATCCCCTGTTGAAACAAAATGCTCTTTTGGCTGAATAAAATTTTTTATCTCACGTACATATTGTTTCAACTCTTGATTTTCCTCTTGTCTTGCCAGATGCTGAATCATTGTAACATGGTTATTCATATCATGCCGAAAAGCAGAGATTTGTTCTTCAGTCTGTCTCAAAACATCTAATTGTTTCTGATAAGCCTGATTTTGCGCATTCAAAGCCATTAACTGGGTTTGGTTTCGATATAGCTTTGCCAAGTGATCAAAAATATAAAACACAAAAATGTTTAATAAAAGTAATCCTATCCCACCAACTGTAACTGCAGTTTCGTCTGCACATTTATCCAAAGTAGCAACCGATAAAATTATGCTGATAGTCGGTATAAATATGATACTCATCCACTCAAACCCTTTGATATCTTCCCCATGCCATAAATCTGAAAGTTTTTGAAGAATAAGTACGATCATCAATAGCAATAAATCTGAAGCAGCTATTACAATAGCTGCGATATGCATAATGTGGAATTGCAACATCAGTTTGTACACTAAATCTTCGCAAATGACATAAAGTGCTACAATAATAAGTGTTGCACTAATCCTGTATTTCCAGCTGCCATTATAAGATAACGTTATAAGGAAAATTCCTATCAAATTTGAAGTCAATATGCCACTTGGACTGAAGTGAAAGTAAAGAAACCCCATGCTGTTACCTATAAAAAAGATAGCAAATAATGCATAACGCAAGGTAATCAGCCTTTTTTCACCATCTATAATAAAAAATGCTTTCAAAAATTGGTAAATCAGATACATGCGAAACAAATTTCCAAATAGATAGAAAATATCTGATAATATAGATGTATTCATCTCATACCTCCCTCCAATTTTTTATGAGCATAGCCTTAACTTTACTTCTGTACGACTCACTAATTGGGAAATCTTGATCATCGACAAGAGTAACCTGGCTTGGTTTATAATGCTTGATATATAATGGATTTACCAGATAAGATTGGTGGATCCGCAAGAAATGGTGGCAGGTATCTTCTTCAATATGATTTAATTTCCCATAGAATTCATATTCTCCCTGTTTTGTATGTAATACGATTTTCCTTGCTCTGCTTTCAAAATACAAAATCTTTCCATAATCAATTCTATGTATAGAGTGTTCAATTTGAAACTCAAAAAAGTCTTTATAGATTACAGTAAGCTCCATCGCCTTTTCCAGAACTTCCTTTACTTCCTTTTCATGAAAAGGTTTTGTCAAAAAATGGAGCGGACGGATTGCAAATAGCTCCATTGCATAACCTGGCTTTCCAGAAATGAAAACGATATGAACCGTTTCATCACATAACTCCTCTCGAATTTTCTTCCCTACACCAATCCCATTAAGTAACTTTAACTCAATGTCCAGGAAAATTAAACTAAAATGATTGTCTGCTGCAATTGCCTCATATAATGCTTCCCCACTGAAAAAAGAGGTTACAGATATCGCTCCTTTTTTTATATAAGGTTTTAAATAGATTTTAATTTCCTCGCATATTGCTTTTTCATCATCACAAATTGCTACACAAAACACACCACCCACTCCTTCCATATTCCTTGATTATATCACACTACCACAAATTCTGTTCCTTCTCTTTGACCCTTTTTGAAGAATCTTGCCAAATTCAGCACAACAATAAACTTTGCCAAGCTTCCCCCCACATTTCATCATTCTGCCTTATCTGCCTCTTCTTCATCAATTTCCAGCAATTCTTCATAGGTGGCTTTGTAAATTTCCTTTAATCCGATCAAGATCCGAATCCGGATATGATGTCTTCCCATTTCCATCTGAGCATAAATTTCACGCGAAACAGAAAAGCCCATAACCTGTAAACGTGCGGCTACTTCTGCTTGCGTAAGATTTGCCCGTTTTCTCAGCTTCTTTAAATTCTTGCCGATATTATAGTCTTGTGTCAGGCACTGATCCATGAAAACCACCCTGTGTAATAAATTCATAACTTTTTTAGATTTTAGCCCAGCTTTTGCAGATTTATGTTATGATTTCATTGCATGGATTTATTTTTCCATTTATCTTTTAATGCCTGCTCTTTTTTATCAGGAAACCTTTTAAGATTGAGCCTTCTTTGCCACGTATGCTCAAAGGCTTTTTGAATTGAATCCCTAAAAATGGAAAATTATATTTTGGAATCTTCATTGATATCAGACAAATTCCTTTTTTATAATGGAACTAAAAAAACAGTGCAGCATTGTACTAAATTAAGGAGGAATTTCATGCACGATTTACAAACGATATTTCAGGATTATCTCAACTACTGCTCGCTGCAGAAAAAGCTCAGCAGCAAAACGCTCAAAGCCTATATCATTGATCTCAATCAATTTCTGGCATTCTCCTCTGAGACGCCCGATCCCTTTGAGCGCACCCATCTTACCATGTATATCCGCTCCCTGAATCAGCAGTACAAACCGAAAAGCGCCAAGCGTAAGGTCGCAGCGCTGAAAGCTTTCTGCAGTTATCTGGTCTATGAGGATATCCTGGAGCTGCATCCCTTTTCCAAAATCCGAACCAGCTTTCGTGAACCTGCCCTACTTCCCAAAACAATCCCGCTGGATACCATTCAAACTTTGCTAAAAACCACCTATAGACTAAAAGAGAATTCCCATCTGACGCCAAAACAGTACCGCCACATTCTGCGGGATATTGCTGTGCTGGAACTTTTGTTTGCAACAGGTATTCGGGTATCCGAGCTATCCTTTCTGAAGCCGGAGGATATTAACTTTACAGATAAAACCCTGAAAATCTACGGCAAAGGCGCACGGGAACGAATCCTCTATATTGAAAACCCTGATGTGATTGAGGCCCTCCAGGTTTACAAAAAAGCATTTCGTTCTGAAATGAAATCCTGCGGCTTCTTTTTTATTAATAACTGGGGCACTCGCTATTCCGAGCAGTCCGTACGGAACATGATCCGAAAGTACACAGACCTGGCGGGCTGTTCCCTGCATATCACGCCTCATATGTTCCGCCATTCCTTTGCTACGCTCCTGTTGGAGGAAGATGTAGATATCCGTTATATCCAGAATCTGCTGGGGCATAGCTCCGTGACTACGACACAGATTTATACACATATCTCCGCAAATAAGCAGCGGAAAATTCTCGCGGATAAGCATCCTCGGAATCGGATATTGAAAGAGTAATGGAGTGAGCTGGGCGGCATTACTGGGAATGTCGCCCAGATTTGAAATGGGGGATCATTCGATATTAGCTCAATTCTTTGATAGGAAAAAGAACATCTGCAAAACCTCCTGCGCACGAAGATTTTTCTTCTCCGCTATATTTCGAATTGCCCCTTTTAACTGTTCCGGCTTTTTCATAATACCTCCATATAGGTTCTGATTTTTTCTTCTATACCAAATTGTTTACTGTATTTTAAAAGTTTTCTTGGATTTGGATTTGTCCTGAAATAGTCTTTTATTACCTGCGAAAAAAGCTGCGCGTCCATCTTTTCTTTATCACGAACAATATCACAGATACATCGCTCCCGTTCATATAGTTTTATCAGACTCCCCTGCGGCGATCGTATTTCTGTTATTCCAAGCTGATGGATTTCCCGACTGACATAATGAAATCGTACATTAGGATTATCTCTTTTTAATCTGCTGCAGTTTGTCCCTCGCGGCAATGTAACATCCATATAATGAGGAACTCTGTCCGTAAGCTCCCACAGGTATAAAGCCGTCCCATAGGAAAAAATCGCATTACTTTTTTGAACTTGCAGCAGCATATATTCGTCTGGAAGCTCTCCCTCAAGCACATATAGCCCTTTTCGCACAGAATGCCGATATCCTTTATCCTTATTTTTTTACATAGGCCTGCTGATTCCCGCCGCTTCTATCTGGCTAGTCTTTACATAGCCATGGTTTTTTTCGGCAATTTGCTTTATGTTTTCCCACATAATATCCATAACCGCACACCCTTTCATTTACATTTATACTACATATTTTAATATATTGTAGTATGAATGTAAATGCGCTTTCCAAAATCTTTCATTTACAGCTCCACTGTTTTTAGTTTTTATTTATATTTTCATTCTATGCGCTTTTTACCAGATGCATATTTGATATCGGAGGAATTCCTTTTTTATATTGAAGAAGTAATGGATTGGGATGGGCGGTGCTGATGAGAGCGCCGCCTAGGGGTGAAATAGGGGATAATAAAAAGTTATTTATAAATTTAGGTGTTTTTATGATTTTACACGATACTTTTTTTGAAACAGATGCAATATGTACTGAAATATTGGAAAAAATTTTTGATAACAGAGTAATCCATATTATAGGTCCAAATGGAAGTGGAAAATCTTTTCTTGGTCAAAAAGTTTTTAATAAAATAAATTCATGGGAAGATTGGGCGGTGTATCATGTTTGTGGTACATGTCCAGAAATAGAACCATATGCAACAATATCAAGTATAAAAAAATCACATAGTATTTCGGAAATAGGATTTAATATAGGTTCTTTTTTACAATTGGGGATTAATATCTCAATGTCAAACGACAAAAAAGATTTTTCTCCATTTGAATATTCTATATTAAATAAGATTTTACAAGTCCCTGAGAGTAATATATTGATTATTGCTGATGATTATCACCTATGGGATTTACACTCTATAAAGCTGTTAAACACTTTAATTCTAAAGTCAGAAATCCAATTCGAATTTAAAAAAAATATTCATGTTATTCTAATTACAAATCACTCTGATTTTAAAATGATATCTGATTTAAAAAATAAGGTATCTTTTATTTCGTATATAATGCATAATCTTGATAATGTTGGAATACAGAATTTTTTATTTGAATTGTATAATGATAAATCCTTTAATCCAGTATCTGAACAAACATTGTCGTATATACATATGTTAACTGGCGGTAATATGACGCTAATCAAATTGATTTCAGATACATGTCAGGATAAAATTGACAACATTAAGCAATACAGCAATGAGCATAAATTAATTAATGATATAGCTAATTCTAGAATAAATGAGTTATATCAAAATTTATCTACAAATTTAATTAATGTAAAAGAAGTATTGGGAATAGCATCATTATTTGAAAATGGGTTTACAATTAATGACCTTTCTTATGTTTCAGAAAACAAAGAAAGCAATTTAATCAATATATTAAGTGAAGCCGAAAGAAAAGAGTTTATAAAAAATATACCACCATATGTTTTTGCCTGTATACCAATACAAAATGCTCTTCGCGAGCAATTCAATAACAAAAAGTATTATTACTATGAAAAAGAGTACTTATTATTGCATGAGAAAAAAACTGGCGACTACTATCAACGTGCTATGTGTTTAGAAAAATTTGCTGATGACAAACCAGAAGTTATTTATTTATATATGATGGCGTATTCGCGCTATTCATTAAATTTTGATGATGAAATAATGTGTAAAAAAATTGTACAAAGGATAAATGACTACGTTGATCATAATAGCAATTCGAATTCTATTATAGAAGCAAATTATATTTTTACTAAATTTATAGAGATTATTGATAATATAAAACATAATAATTATAAAACCGCTTATGAAGGTTCTATGAAAATCTTTAATACTACAAGTATTTTGGTTGAATCTGAAATTCAATTATTAAAACTATATTGCTTTGTACTTTTAGATAATATAACAAATACAATATATGAATTAGTAGAAGATTTAAGAGATCTTTTGGAAATAATAAAAGATGAATCTGAGTATGAACAATATGCTAGAATTTTATTGATACTACTTCCAATTTTAATTGATAAATTAAATGATGTAGAAACATTCAATTTATTAAGAAAAGATTTAAATAAAATTATTATAAAAAATAGCGATAATCATTTTCTTTTATATGCGCGAGCAACTTTGTATCGAAAATCAAATTTGTACAAATCAGCAAATACAGCTTACGTAGATTCTGCGCAAGCCTTATCTTATTTTCATCAAATGAATTTGGAGGTGGATCTCTATTATACCCTATGTAACCATGCTGGAAATCTAATTTTAAGTAATGATTACAAAAATTCAATTAAAAGCTCTAACGAGGCGAAAAAATTATTAATCAAAAACCCTAGTTTGGATTCAGGTGAAAAAGTGACTAATAATTTTGCAATTGCAAAGTTGTTAGAAAAAGAGAACGAATTCTGCCAAGGATTACTTACTGAAACAGAGCTAAAAAAAGAAATAACCAATTCAATTCAATTACTTGAGCAATGCTTAAATATAAATAATATTAATGATACAACATTAGTAATAATGTTAAATATATGTAGCTTATATGCATATGTAGGTCACATTAAAAAATCAGAAGAAAATATTATAAAGCTGAAGTCTTATCTTGAATATAATGATGATTATTATTATAAATATTATTTATTAAACATTGAATTAGGAATCGCAATTGTTAAAAAGGATTGGACATCAGCCGAAAGATTAATGCTACAATTAGACTTTGTACCAGCAATGTTTCATAAATCTAAGAGACATATAAATAAAAGAGTACAGATCCTCAATGAAATTATAAAGGAAAAAAAATCTTACACCCAAACACATTATAATTTTGCAATATTAAATAGAGTGAATCGTTTTGCTGACAGCAGTTGGGCATACTTTGCTCGGGGCTTTCTTGTTTCAGATTTACAATTTAATTCTCAATAATACTATCGCAAAAACTTACATGAAAGTATTAGCGTAAAGATTGTTGAATAAGGTATATTATATTTCTCAAAGATGTACGCTATAGAACTATGTTTCGTCGTAAAAGGTGAGGCTGCTATATCTGTTATAAATACATTAAAATTTTTATCTATACGAAAATCTATACGACCATAATTCTCTATACCGAGTATTTTAGCAGCATTGTAGCAATATTCGCTTATTTTTTCGATTTTCTCTTTTGGCAATAAATCTTGTAGTGGATAAAACGTGTATGTATCACTATCAGAGAGTTCTTCCGTTAAAATAATATTGTCTAATAATTTTGTATTATTTATAGCGATTCCAATAGGTTCTAAAATCTGAGGTTCTTTATATCTAAAAAAAGGAACTTCACATTCATACCCTGAAATAAACCTTTGTATAATTAAAGGATTATTATTATTTTTTGCAAATAACTCTTCTATATAGTAATCAGTTCCTGCAATATATTGAAAAATATTGCTTTTATCTAAACCAATACTTGAAGACTCAAAAACTGGTTTTGCTATTACTTTTTCTCCAACAGAAGGTTTATCACTTGCCCAAATTCCTCTACCTAAATATAGCCAACATTTCGGGGTAGGGATATTATTTGTCTCTAATACCTTTGAATAAATATATTTATTTCTGCATAAAGATATAGCGAAAGCATTTGATCCGGTATATGGAATATTTAACAAATCACAAAAAGAAGGAATAAGTGCTTTTTTTCCCTCTTTATTACCGTTTCTGGCTAGATTATAAACTACAATATTTTGTGGTTTAAGTTCTCCAAATAGGACATCTTTTATAAAAGCTATTTCATTAAAATAGCTTTTAACATAATACCCCTCATCTTTTAATCCCTCTTCAATTTCCTCAAATTCTTCTTCTTTAAAAAACTCTGTTTCTTTTGCAAATTGAATTTCTAAATCCCCAATATTCTTGGTTAAATTTCTTGTATTCGTTAGCAGAATAATATCCTTCTCTAATAGTTTAGATTTAATTTTAGATGTTTCTTTTATAATATTTAAAATTTGTTGCTTTGTATTCATAATAAGATCCTTTATTTTGATACAACTTGTAAATAACTTTTTATTATCTTTCAGTTCATCTCTATTATAATCCACCCTCCCATGTTTTGGCAATCAAAACTTGCCAAAACAGCAGGTAATTTGTCAAAACGGCTCCACCACGTATTATTCCCAGACCCCCATCCCACCATCATATAACCTTACCCCATATACAGCAAAAGAAACGGGCCCCCACCTGCGCAAACCTATACGCAGGCAGGCTGCCCGTTTCTTTCTACACACGTACCATATAAAAACCATCCATCCGCTCTCAGTACCGCGGCACCCCGTACCCCGTAATCACCGAACTTCCCAGCGCATAGTCCCGCTGTTTACACTGATTTCTGGAATTTCCCTCAATCGTATGAACCCTTCCCTTTGCTACCTTCATCACAATACCCACATGATCGATTTTCGCATCGCCGTTCCAGTTAAAAAAGATGATGTCTCCGGCCTTCGGTACATAGCTTCGATCCTGCCACTGCCCATGCTGCCGAAACCAGGCGGCGCCGTTCATGCAAGCCGCGAATTTGGGAACAATGCCTTTTTTGATATATCCGCACTCGTTGGCACACCAGGAGACAAAGCAGGCGCACCACTCCACCCGGGAGGAAAAGCCGTACCAGGACCAGTAAGGCTGTCCGCCTACGTTGCCCTCCTGCTGCAGCGCCACTTGTACGATGGCCATATCGCCCATGCCGGAAGGGGTTCTGCCGAAGGTGTAGTAGCGCAGCACATGGGGCACGTAGTCTTTGTCCCCATAGCTGCTCCAGCCCAGCTTCTTTGCCATCTGCGCGGAAAACCGGGCGGCATTTTCTGCTGTGTAGTGGCCATCCCGTCTGATTGCCCAGGCAATATAGCTGTTGCCGTAGTTGTACCCCTGCAGGGCGGTTTTGATGGAATCCATATCCATCGGTGAGGTCACGTTTGCCGCTTTCAGACAGGCGGCCAGGTTCTGAATGCCCACGTTGATGGAATAGTCCGGGTCCGTAATGCCGCCTGGAGTGCGGGGGTATTTCTGGTTGTATCCGCACTCGGAGGCCTGCATGGGGTCGGAGCCTTTTCCGCCGGATTCCTGCATCATGACCGCTTTAATGAGCTCCACATATTCAGGAATCCCGTGTTTTTCTGCGTACATACGGATCTCCGGCTCTCTGGCCTGTACCTGGGGACTGACGGAGCTTGCGGCTGCCGCGTTATCCCCGCCTACGGCATACAGCATTCCGCCAAACAGCAGAATCACGATGAGAACCAGCAGCACCAGCCCGCTGCCGGATGCAGCCAGAGCAAGCAGCTGCCTTCTTCCCGCCATCAGAAGCCGGGCAGCCCGGGCGGTGTGGGAAGCTTTTGTCCCGCGGGCCATTGGTTTATGCATGGAGGTTTGCCGCATCTGCAGGATGCTTTTGCGCCTTGCCCGTAGGAAGTCCATCCGCTGCCTGCTGCTTTGAGCTGGAGACTCGGAAGGTTTTGCAACATCCTTGCTGGTTGTTCTCAGCGTTCCTCCGGCTACCCGGCGTACTGTTTTCCGCCGAGGGAAAAACGGAGGCCTGCGTTCAGAGTCTGGGGCATGGTCTTCTGCGGAAGGCTCCATGGATTCCCGCAGCCTCTGCCGCATCCGTATTTGTTTGACCGGAATTTGCTGCAAATGGCGGGCCTGCTCTGCTGGTTTCCTCGCTCCGGCTCTGGCCAGATGCCCAGCAGCTCCGGCTATCTGCTGCCGGGCATACCCGGCCGGATCCGAATCGCTTTGCTGTTCCTGCGGTTTTTCGGCAGCAACTTTGGTCCGGATCCAGGTACGTTTGATATGCCGGGCAGCGTTTTCCGCCTTATTCAAGCATTTGATGTCTTTTACAGGTTCCTTCACCCGAATAGCTTCTCCCATGGTGGCCCCCTTTCCCCTCTCGTTTTGATAAACCGGCAGCAGGCTCAGGGAGTCCGGCTGCTGCCTTTACCGGATCCATTTGCGGGTTTCCCCGTCTTCTCCCGGTTTGGTGGTCATCAGCTGATAGAGCTGCGTGTCCTTTGGAAACCGACTGGTGAAGGGCACCAGGCTGCTGCCGTAGCGAATCAGGCCGCAGCCCGCTTCCACGTTGGTCACATAGTGCATCTGCTCGCTGGAAATGTTCAATAGCTCCGCCAGCCGCTCCCGATCCGGCCCGGCTTGATTGAGCATGATGATAAATTCGCTGTTAGAGAGCATGGAGCGGGCCAGAGCGGAATCCAGCAGATAATCGACATTCTGGGTCAGGGCACTGGGAAAAGCGCCCCGTTTGCGAAACCGCCTCCAGGCAGAGTTGAAAAACTGGCCCGACAGCTCATTTTCAAAGACCACATGAAATTCATCCAGAAAGATATGGGTTCTCCGCCCCTTCTTCCAGTTCTCCGTCACCCGGTTTAACATGGCATCCGTAATGACTAAAAGCCCCATAGTCTTGAGATTGTCCCGCAGATTCATCATGTCGTAGACTACCACCCGGTTTCCCATGTCCACATTGGTTTCATGGGCAAAGGCATCCAGGCTTCCTTCCGTAAACAGCTCCAGTTCCAGAGCCAGCTCCCTTGCAAGAGGCTCCTCCTGCTCCAGCAGCTTATCCCGCAGCACACATAAGGTCGGGATTCTTCCGCCCTCCATATAATCCCGGTA
Organism: Clostridia bacterium; assembly: GCA_910575405.1. Taxonomy (GTDB): domain Bacteria; phylum Bacillota; class Clostridia; order Peptostreptococcales; family Anaerovoracaceae; genus Hominibacterium. The sequence goes on from CAJTER010000030.1 coordinate 29,057, forward strand.
CACCGCCTCGGTGCAGCGGTCGATGATGGATTTTTCCTTGGCTCCCACGCCGTGAGGCTTGTTCAGCTGCTCAAAGAGGGAGAGAATGAATTCCGACTTGTCCACCACCGGGTCGCTGTTATCGCCGTACCCTTCCACCATATCCATGGCATTGATGTGATCCCGGCTTCCGGCAGCCAGACGGATGACCGCTCCTCCCAGCGCCTGTACCAGAGCCGCGTACTCATTTTCCGGATCGCAGATGAGGATATCGTCTTCAGTTGCCAGAATGAGGAAGATCAGCATCATCTTCACAAAGAAGCTTTTGCCGCTTCCTGGCACGCCCAGCACAAAGGAATTGGGGTTCAGCAGATTGGATTTATCGCAGAGAAGCAGGTTGTGGGAAATGGCGTTTTCTCCGCAGTAGATGCCGCCGGGATCCTGAATTTCCTGTACCCGGAAAGGCATGAGCACAGCCAGGCTTTCGGTGGTCAGGGTGCGGAGGGCCTGAATCTTCCGGTGGCCGATGGGAAGTGCCGTATGCAGCCCGTCCAGCTGCTGAAACCGGAGCACGGAAAGCTGACACAAATGTTTTCTTGCAATGGTCATCAGGGTATCCGTATCCTCGTCCAGCTGCTCCCGGGTATCCGCCGTATGCACCAGAGTCAGTACGGCAAACAGCATCCGCTGATCCCGGGTGGTCAGATCCTTTAAAAACTCCTTGGTTTCATTCCTCTGCAGCTCCATATCATAGGGGATCACCGCACTGAAATTCTGGTTGGCATTCTGCCGTCTCTGCCAGTTGGTAATATTGGTTTCCACCCCCAGCAGGCGGTTTTCCGCTTCCCGCACCGCTTCATCTGTGGGGATGGGAATCACATCCATACTCAGCATCAGGTTCCGACTCAGGGCCGTCAGCTCCGAGAGCATGCTGTCCCGGATATAGGAGGCGTAGCTTCTTAAAAACAGCACCCGCCCGTACCGAGCCCCCAGCTGCAGACAGTCGCCTTCCAGCGCAAGGCCATCCGGGCAGATGGCATCTTTAAAGCTGCAGCCCTGTCTCATAAACTGGGAAAAATCAAAGAAAAACTCCGTTTCCTGACCGCTGCGGTAAAAGTCGTGCAGCAGCCGCAGCTTTTCCTTTCCGTCTACTTCTAAAAGCTTTGAGCCCAGCCGGGCCAGATGCCCGGAGAACTCTGCGGTCATGCGGGCAAAGTAGCTTCTCGCCTCTTCCACATCCTTTTTAAAGACCGAGACGGTCAGATACTTTTCCTGCATCATACTGCTGGATCCGGTAATGCGCTCCAGCAGCATCCGGTTGTACTCCCTGCGATACTTATCCTGCGCATCGCCCTTCATGGGCAGGAGTACCTGCTTTTGAAAGGATTCCCGGTTGATTCTGCGGTTGCTGATGGTAATCTTGGTGGTGGCCCCGCTGTCAAAGGCGTTGAGAAGCTCGCTGTATTCTAAGAACATGGCTTCCTTATCCTCTCGGCTGGCCACCGCGTAATTGATGTCCAGAAACTGATACGTCTTGGAAAACTTTCCCTTTCCGATCTGAAAGATGCCGTCTGCCCAGACCGTCTGAATGGGGATGGCCTGCTGCACGCTTCTGGGTATGGAAAAGGCTTTTTTGTCCTGGCGGACCAGATTGCGTAAGGTTTTCATCATAGCCAGCTCACGCTCCTTTCCTCCGGTGCTGCGGAGAAAGAGCGGCCTCGTAAACCGGCTCTGCCCGAAAGGCCAGCTCCTTTGGAATCAGCAGGGCATCCTTTACCCACACCAAAAAAAGCTGCTCCGCATACATGCCGTGATAGCGGAGAAAGCCCAGGACTGCAAAAGGCGCTGCTCCCAGCATGCAGACCCAGCTGACCAGCTCCGTTCCCAGCACCTCCTGCAACAGCAGATAGAGGCAGACGGCTGCGCCGCATGCCAGAGCGGAACAAAGAAACTGCCGCAGGGACAGTCCGAAAAACATGGATTCGGTGTAGTCCCGAATCTCCCGGTTAATTTTCACTTCCATAGAAACTCCTTTTCTTTTGTTGCAATCAAAAAGAGCAGCCTTGTTTCCGCTGCTCTGGTGTTGCGTTCTGTTGATTTAACATCTACATGTGTATGATTTTTTTACACCTCCTGCTTCCGTTACAGCCCCATCATCTCCCGAATCAGGCGATCCGCCATCTTCACGGCTCCCACCAGAAGCAGCATGTTGAAGATCAGCTCTCCTACATAGATCCAGACCATGGTCACCGCCGAGGTGTCAGAGGAAACCGGAGGCGGCGCTGTCACGAACAGGGAAAAGACAATGCAGGCCAGCACCATGACGGCTCCTTCCAGGCAGACCGCCGCATAGGATTTAAGAAAGCTCTTTCCAATGTTCTGGCTGGGCTCTCCGGCAAAGGAGGACAGGGGAATGGGCGCCATGGCCGTATACAGGTAGAGCTTGAAAAAGCGTCCGTACACGGTCATGATCAGAATAAAGCTCAGTACGGTAATCAGCAGGCTCCCAATCAGGGTGACGGCCCAGAGGGGAATGCTTTCAAAAAAGCCGCAGTCCTTGACCGCTTTGGTCAGTTCCTCCGGCAGCACAGTTTTGGATGCCCTGCCAAATCCACTGGTGTCCATCATGGTGCGGATGATTCCCTGGGCAATGTGAAAGAGGGCCATCATCAGTTCCAGTCCATAGCTGATCACTCCTTTTGCCAGGGCAAAGCGGACAAACAGCTTGAGGGCGTGCTCCGGTTTTTTCACTTCCGTAAAGCTGCCGCAGGTTTTGACGACACCCACCAGAAAAAAGAGCACCAGCAGCGCGTAGCCGATAGCCTGCAGGGCCCCGTGTATCTGTACGATAGCCGTCCAGATTCCGCCGCCTTTGAAGGTCTCCGGCGACTGGGTAAGCAGCTGCCAGAGCCCGGCCAGTTTGCTGTTCCAGGTGTCCAGCGCATGCTGCAGGTTCTGAAGAACCCAGTTATCCGATTCCAATGCTTCCCCCTCCTTTCCTGCCTCGCGGCGTTTTTGTATGCTTCTTCATGCTGCACACCTCCTTTTGTCATCCTGCAATCAGATTCAGGATTTCTTTTGCAAAGGTAATGACAATGCCCCCGGCCAGGGTTAAAAAGCCGTTGGCCCGCTGGCTGGGATCGTGGGATTTTAAGGACAGTCCCACCTGCACAATGCCAAAGCCCAGCAGGATCATCCCGATGGCCCGAATGAGCCCGAAGATGAAATTGCTCAGATTGTTGACCACGGCAATGGGATCCCCTGCCGCAAAGGCGGTTCCCGTCTCCATGGCAAGAAACCATGCTGCCAGCAGGCTGACTCGAACCCCGATTCTGCTCCAGCCTCCGGCCCGCTCCTCTCGTTTATGCTTCCTGTGCATCTTCGGATGCCTCCTTTCTTTCGCGTATCCACGCTTCTAGTTCTTCTTCCGATACCAGCTCATATCCGGAGACTTCCTCCGAAGATACGATTCCGCTGGGGGCCTGCCGGGTGAGGGCAATCTGTGCCGCTGCGCAGCTTACCTCTCCATGCCGGTAGGGCGCTCCGTTTCCGTCGGCAGTCAATGCCAGATCCGGATGCTGCAGGATGTCGATTTTTTCATCCAGCACCGGCCGTTCTCCCCGGATAAACAACAGGGCATAGCGGTTATCCAGCATCCGGACTTCATCGGGCGTCATCAGCTCTCTTCCCGCGATCTGATAATTGGTGGAATAATTCCCCGAATGACCGCTGGATTTCCCATAGGTGTTCAGATCAATGGTGGCCTTTCCTAACAGCTCACTGACGTATTTGTGGGTGCTCTGCTCATTGCCGCCCAGATACAGGAGTTCGTCGCAGTTGCCGATGATGGCTTCCCATTCCTTTTCAAAAAGCGCTTTCAGGGCCGCAAGGTTCTGCAACACAATGGAGACGGAAACCTCCCGGGAGCGCATGACGGACAGGATTTTGCTGAAATCATCGGGCAGGGAAACATTGGAGAATTCATCCATTAAGAAGTGGACTGGCACCGGAAGCCGGCCGCCGTATGCATAGTCCGCCAGATAAAAGAGCTGCTGAAACAGCTGGGTGTACAAAATGCTCACCAGAAAGTTGTAGCTGGTATCGTTATCCGGAATGACGGCAAACAGGGCCACCTTTTCCTTGCCCAGAGACGGCAGATCCAGATCATCGGTCACCGTCAGAGCCGCCAGGCTGGACAGGTTGAATTTCTCCAATCTGGCAGCCAGAGTAATCTGAATGGATTTTAGGGTTTTGGCCGAACCGCTGTGATAATCCCGGTAGTATTTCACCGCAATGTGATCCGGCTGCCGCATTTCCAGCCGCTCAAAGAGCTCATCCAGGGGCGACTGATACCCTTCGTCCTCTTCCCGCACATCCCCTGCCCGGAGCATCTCCATGACCATGGGGAAGTTCTGCTCCTCCTCCGGAGCCTCATACTTCAGATAGAAGATCAGTGCCAGCAGCAGCATGGACGCTGCCGTATCCCAGAAGGGATCCTGGGACTGGGAGCCTTTGGGTGTGGTGGCCTTAAAGAGATTGGTCACCAGCTTCTGCACATCGTTGTCATCCCTCAAATAGACAAAGGGATTGTAGCAATGGCTCTGCTCCATGTTGATCAGATCCAGCACCCGCACCTGATAGCCCCGCGCCTTGAGAAGATGGCCAGTATCCCGCAGATTCTCCCCTTTGGGGTCCAGTACCACAAAGGACGTATTGGCCTGCATCAGGTTTGGTTTGCAGAAAAACCGGGTCTTACCTGCGCCGGATCCGCCTACTACCATAGTCAGCAGGTTGCGCCGGTGTCTACGGCTGTCATAGCTGATCCGCACATGCCGGGTCAGCAGCTTGTTGGAGGAAAAGGTCCGGTCGCTGTATTTGCGGTTGATGGCCCGCACATCCCCCCAGGCTGCGGAGCCATGCTCTTCGCCTCTGCGGTACTGCTTTCTGCTGGATTGGTAGACGCCCAGGCCAAGACCGTAAAGGAGCAGGCACACCAGTACGGTTTTGCCGCTGTCTCTGCACAGGGTAATGGGTACGGGCCGGGTCATAACGCCTGGAAGCTCTTCCAGCAGATGAAACAGTCCATCCTGCAGAAAGGGGGCTGCCAGAAGCGCCAGCCAGACGGTCAGCAGGGCCCCTCCGATCCCCAGCACGGCCTGCGTCCGCTTATCTTGCCCCATTTCGTCCCCGCTCCTTTCTCTGCCAGCTTTCCATGGCGGAAATGACTTTCAGCAGGGCATCATCGACCGTATCCGTTGGCTGCCTGCTCCGAAGCAGCGCGGTTCGCTTCTCGTTCAGCGCGTCAAAGACGGCCCCGCATTCATAGGCCGACAGTTCCAGACTGGTTGTGGTTCGTTTCATTGCTTCTGCCCTCCTAACGCTGCGGTTCCGCTTCCCGGCTATTTCGGCTCTGCTGCAGCACCCGGTCCATGCGGCGCGCCATGCTGTCTGCTGTATTGCGGATCTGGGATAATTGGCTGCGAACCTCCTGCGGATTTGCAGATGGCAGGCGGCCCGGCGCATCGGAAAGATCCAGCCCCCTGGGATCCACACCATAGACTCTGCAGAGCAGATAGGCGGCGCTTCGGGCCCGGAAATCCTGTGGTTCCCGCACATAGCTGCCTCCTGCCTCCCTTGCCAGATGGGCGTGGACCAGTTCCGCTGCCACGCTACGGAAAATTCCGGGAGCATCCATTCCCTTTCGCACCAGCAGCCGCCTCTGCTCCGGGACGAACCAGGCGTCCGCTCCCTCTGGAAGCTGCTGCGTATCTGCTGTTTCAATAGCAGCCGGCGGGTGGGAAATCAGGGCGCGGATTAAAGACCGGCTGTCCGGATGCTCCGGCTTTGGCTCCGGCCCGGCTCCCGTTGTCTGCGCGCGGTCATACAGCTTTTTTGCGTTGTAGTAGGTTCCCATGGTGCCGTCCTCCCGCTGATATTCCCGGCCCGGCTCTAAAATCAGAATCGGATGCTGCTTCTGGCTGCGCTGCACAAAGATGCCCTGCTGCCTCCAGTAGCCGTAATCCCCCAGTTTCCTGGCCTCCGGCCTCTGGGCAAAAATGAGCAGGGCATTGTTTGCCGTATAATGCAGGAAGCGGGCCTGTACATCCAAAAATCGCTGATAGCAGCCGGCATCCCCTGCCACCTTTTGTGCCGTTTCTTCCAGATACTCGTAGCACCGGCTCCGGTTTGCCCGGCTTTCTGCCTGAAACTCCGCAAGCCCCCATCCGGGTGCGGACGCCTGCAGCAAATCATCATACTGTTCCATATCGTTATCGCTCCTTTCCTGTCCCTTGCTTGTGACTGTCTGTCTTTGCGGCGGGTACTGCGCCGCTTCCCCCGGATCGCCTTCCTGCCGGGCTGCGCTCTGCCGGATTTCGTGCCCGCTCCGCCTGCTTTTGCTTTGCCTGCAGGCGGGTAAGCTCCCTTCGCACCGAGGGCTTGCTTTCCGGTTGCTCAGAAATAGTCCCGCCGGATCTGTTTGGCTTCCCGAAGGTAGGCTCGGACGGACGGGAGTGCTCCGTCTCTGCCGGAAAAGGGAGATCCGGCGGCGCTCCTTCCTGTCTTGGCTGCGGCTCCAGAAGGTCATCCAGCAGCTGCTCCGTTCTCTCCTCCGGCCCCGTACTGTGCCCGGCTCTTGCCTGCTCAATTTCTGCCTGAAGCGAGGCGGTCTGCCGCAGATCTGCAAACTGAAAGCGCTCCACAATCCGGTTGATCCGCACCGCATCTTCCTCTTTTACCATCACATCCACCATACCGTCGGCATGTCCTCTGGGATTTCGGATGGCGCAGTAGAGCACGCCGTACTGTTTGGCTCCCTCTACAAAGGCCTTTAAATCCCGTTCTTTAATGGAAAAGACCGTCAGGGGCTTTCCGGATCGAATCAGAGATTCCATCCGCACTCTGCCCCGGGTCTTCTTTTGTTCTTTTGCAATCGCATACAGCAGCACGGCCAGCTGTTTGGCGCCCTGTCCGGTAATCTTTAAGGCGACCTCACCGGCTTCCATAGACATCCGCACCACCTGATCGGCTGCTTCTCCGCTTCCTGCCATGTTTGACTTCCTCCTTTCCCTGCTCTTCCTGCTGCCGGATTTGCTCCTGCGCCTGCTTCCACGCCCTGGCCCGCTCGGAAATTCCATCACACAGTGCAAGCTCTTTCCGGCACTGCCGCAGAGCCTTCGAGCATTCCGCTGCCTGGCTCCGCAGCCGGGCGGCCTTCTCCGGCTCCCTTCGCCCTTCTGCTCTTGCCTGCTTTTGCAGGAGACTCCGCTTCTGCTGCAAGTGTTCCTGCCGCGCGCTCAGCTCTTCCCGGTACGCTGCAAGCTGCTCTGCGGTTTCAATATGATGGATGCAGAGCAACCGGATCTCGTTTGTGATCCGGGTAAGCCTGGTTACTTCTTCTTTCAGAAAAAACGGCAGCTCCGCCGTCTTTATGGTTCTGCCCTTTGGCAGAATACCCAGTTGATAACAGTAGTGCAGATACAGCCCCTTGAGGCCGCCGACCCGCCGCTTTGGCTTCGCCTGCACCCGGCAGTGCCGGATGCGGCTTTGGGGAACTCGAAGCTGGGGCCGGCTGCCTGTTGTCTGGCTTAGAATCCGGCGGCAGATGGCTTCTCTGGTATAGGCTGCTCCAAAGTTTCTTGCCAGCTTCATGCCCCGCTCTTTTCCCGGAGGCCGCACCGTAATATCTGCTCCCAGCTTAATGACATAGCCCTTTTGCCGCAGCAGGGACAGGAACTGGCTTTCGGTTCGGGCCTGCCTTAGCGCCTCTTCTACATCCGATCGGATGATGCCCCGCCAGGTAGGCCGTCCTTCCTGCTCCGCCTTCCATTCGCTGTAGGATTTCCCGGGCCTGGAGGGAACAGGCTCTACCACCGACAGGCCGTATGCCCGGCACAATGCATCGGAACCCTCCCGCATGGCCTGATAGTCCGATTGGCTCCGGTGATAGCGGCGGCCGTCTGCAAAGGACACCGTGTTGACCACAAAATGATTATGCAGATGATGGGCCTGATCCAGATGGGTTGCCACCAGCACCTGATAGGCCTCGCCCCATAACTCCTGAGCCAGCTTGACACCGATTTCGTGGGCCATAGCAGGTGTTGCTTCTCCAGGCGCAAAGGACTGGTAGCCATGATAGGCCATTACCCCGCCTTCTTTGCCAAACCGCCGCTTCACGGCCTGCATTTCCTCCCTGGCCGTTGCCGGGCTGCAGTTGATGCCGGAAACAAACTGCTGTTTCACGCTGCGCTCCGGGCTGCAGCCTTCCGTTTTTCCCTTCTGCATGGCATACCGGATTACATCGGAAAGCGCTGCATCGGGCTCGGCCTCCACCTCTGCGGGCTGGGATTTTTCCGGGTTTGCCGCATAGGCAAGTACCCTTCCCAGCTGCCCCCGCACGCTCCAGATGGACGTAACAGCCATCAGAGCTTCTCCGGAAGTACAACCGCCTCAGTCATCTGCCGAACCGTCTGCTCAAAGAGACGTACCGCCTGCGTATACTGTGCCTGCTCCAGGGCATCCAGGCCTGATCCTGTACCGGAAATTCTGGAAAGCTCCTCCCCAACGCGATACAGCTGCCGCATCATGGCATAATAGTCCGGCGGCGGCGTATCCCGGGGACGCAGGCCTGCTGCCAGCTGCCGCAGATAGGCCTCTCTGGAGAGACCGCTTTTTTTCACCTGTTTATCCAGCTGCTCCGCTTCCCTTCGGGTTAAGCGAAACAGGATGGAAATATTTCGTTTTCTCATCGCATCCGTTCCTCCCGTTGTTTCTGCAGGCCCGCTGCCGGAACCAGTCTCTGCTGCCTTCGATCATACTGATAGGCGCGATCGCCCAAAAACTCCTCTGCCGTAACGGCATCCTGATTGGCACTCCGTACCAGCTCCTGCATCTCCCGCTCCGTCAGGCCGCAGTCCCTGGGCAGCACCATCCACTCATGGATCGAAGAAGGCAAAAGATAATATCCGGCTCCCATCCGTTCTTCCAGCTGTTCCGGCACACCCGGATACAGCAGAGCCGCTGCTCCGTTCCAGACCTTCGTGTTGCTTAGCACATAGGGCTCCGGACAACACGCTTCGCTCGGCGATTCCGACAGCAGGCGGGCAGACTGCCCCATGGCAAGGCCCATGAGCGGGGAAAAGGTCGGCTCCAGCAGCTCCTGGCTCTGCCGGACCGCCTGCTCGTGCAGGGCCTCCGGCGAAAGGGAAAGCTGCTGCTGCATCCGCTTATCCAGCAGAATGGAAGCCTGGCTGCCCGGTTCTGCCGGAACACAGATGCGGTATACCATCGCAAAGTCACCAAACATCCGGCAGGGCACTTCCTGCAGCAGCCTGCGGTTCCGATTCCGGTTCACCAGCTGCAGGGCAATAGGATGGGCGGCTGGATTAAAGGCCTCTGCCTGCATGTTGCCTGCAAAGGCTTTCTGCTGCTCCATAGCCCGGCTGCAGGCATGCGCTGCTTCCTGCAGGATCGCCTCCCAGGACGCTCCCTGCTGAAAGGCTTCATAATATTCACTCAGATACAGCACCGCTCCCATCGGTTCTCCGGGAAGCATCAGGGAAAGTCCCGGTTTCTCCATTCCGTTAAGCTTTGGCTTCCATTCCATTTGCATCATCAGATTCTGCAGGCTGGGCGGAAGAGAATCCCTCAGCCTTCCGGCAAGCTGCTCCCCGAATTGGGTGAGATCCATCTGTTCCATTTTGCTCCTCCTCTCATCTTCCCTGCCGCTTTTGCAGCAAATAGGCCTGATACCAGGCAAAACGCTTTCTACTTTTGGTTTCGATTTCGTATTCCAGTTTCATCGTTTCTCCTTTCTGGTTGGGGTTTCAGGGGTCCGCCCCTGAGGATTCTCTGCCTTTGGCTATCCAAAGGCGATGCTTGTTAGGATCGTGACACTCCGCTCGTCCCGTTTCCTATCGTTCCCGCACCACCCGTTTCTCCTTTGGCGGCTTGCCGGATTTGTGCAGGCTGCCGTTGTCCGCAAAGCTGTAGCTCTGCTCCCCGCCTGCGCAGGCGATAATGTGATCGAGGACGGGAATGCCTAACAGCTCCCCGCAGTCTGCCAGCCGCCTGGTGATCACGTGATCTTCCTTCGATGGGGTTGCGCATCCGCTGGGGTGGTTGTGAAAGAGAATCACATTTGCTGCATTGGATAACAGACTGCTCTTAAACACTTCCCTGGGGCTCACAAGCGCACAATCCAGCGTACCCATGCTGACCACATTCAGGTTGATGACGCTGCCGTCCGTGCGTAGATTTAACACGCAAAACAGCTCCCGGTCACAACCGGAAATCAGATCCTTGACCACTTCCACCGCTTCCTTGCTGGAGGAAATAACCTTGTCCGTCCGGATCCCCGGTTCTTTTACCAGCCGGAGGCTGACTACCGGAAGTTCATACACAAATGAGTGCTCCTTCATTGCGGTTCTTCCTCTTCTGTAAATGCAATCACAGCCATGGTATCCGGCGGTAATGTGCTTAAGAATTCCTGTAACTCGCTCATGGTCAGATTCAGCTCCATATACTCCATCTCCTTCCTTTCGTTCTGAGGTTTTGTTCCGCCTGCCCGGTTCTTGCGGGCCTTTCTCAGGTCTGCAGAAGCTCACCGCTGGCGGCTTCGCGGGGCTCTTCTTGTCAGAGGCAGACCTAGTTTGCTGCACAGATAATCGTTGCAATCCTTTCCGCTGGGCGGCGGCCTGTCCCGGATATGATACCGCTGCGGCAAAATCTGCATCAGTGCCTGAGAAGCCCTTCTTCCGGCTGCATCCCGATCCAGATGCAGCACCAGAGTCGTCACTTCCTCATGGAGCCGCAAAAACCTGGACAGAGCCGCCGGGATTTTGCTTTGGGCCGGTTTGGCTGCCGGCTGATATACACCGGCCAGCGACAGAAGGTGTTCCCCCTTCCAATCCGCTCCATGGTGCTGTTTTAAGGTGCCGTAGGATAGCAGATCAATGGCGGATTCAAATACATGCAGCACCGGGCTGTGTTCCGATGCCGGTATGCAAAAGGAATAGTGTTTGTCGCTGCCATTCACATCTCCCAGAAAGTCCCGCCAAAGACCCCGGATGCATCCGTAGCGTGGATTACCCGTCTCATCGGTTCCCACAAACACAGCGCTTCGGTGATCCCGGGTTTCGTAGAGCCTTCCGCTCTGCAGACAGAACTGGATCAGCTCCCGGCTAATGCCCCGCTCACTCAGATACTGCTGTAATTTTTGGGAAGAAGCGCTGGCCGGCGGCAGCAGAAGGGTTCTGCATTTTGCTTCTTCGGCTGGTGGTGGGAGCGAGTGCGAGGCCGTCTCCTTTCCCAGAATCGTCTCCACAGCCTGCAAAAACGCCATGCCCTGCACCTTGATCAGATAGTCCAGCGCGCTTCGTCCGCCGATTCCCCGGCTCCACCACATCCATTTGCCGTTGGACAGCTTCAGACTGTCATGGCTTTTGGTGGTATAGACGCCCGGGGAAATCCGCTTCAGCTCCTGGGGTTCGTACTGCTGCAGATAGGTCAGCAGATCCATCTGCCTTGCTTCGGCCACCTGCTCGGGTGGAATATATGCCATTGGAATGCCTCCTTTCATGAAAATAGCCGAAAGGGCATTCCCTTCCGGCTATGTAATGGGTTTATCGGGAGCAGATCCCGCACAGGTGCAATCCCAGTCTGCATCCCTGCAGATACCCCAGATCATAAAGCTGCCTTCGCTCCAGCTCCTCTTTTTTCCCTGCCGTCTGCAGAGCCTGTTCCAGAACATCCGTTTCGGTCTCGGACAAAGTCACCGGACCGTCTGCACGTCCCTCCAGCAGCAGCGCCACCCGTTCATGTTTGCCCAGCAGCTGGTTCTCTTTCTCTAACAGGCTTCGGTAGTCCTTCTGCGTTTGCAGCTCCTCCCACATCTGCTGATTCAGTGTATCCCAGAAGGCTTCTTCCGCCTGCCGAATCCAGTTGTCTCGATGCATCGCTTCCTCCTTTCCGCTGTCTTCCTCCAACCGATTGCGGAAAACGGCAGCTCTCCTCATCATAGGGGAGTTTTGATCCGCTGACAAGGATGCGAATGCATGGGAAGCTGCAGGCTGGCAGACAGTTGACAGTCCCGCCTGCCAACTGTCCGGCTGTTCTCATCGCTCCCGCCCGGCCCGCTGTTTTCCCGCAACCGGTTCCGGTAGCTCTGGTGGTTCCGGCTCTTCCAGGACCGCGGGCTCCTGTTGTTCCAGATGCAGCTGCAGGTTCAAATCAGCCAGCTGGGCCGTTTTTTCCTTCAGTTCCTGTTCCTGCGCAAAGGGTTTCTTCACTTCTTCCTCCGCATGGGCCAGCTGCAATCGGAGCTCCTGACATTGGCCGCTTGCCGCTTCCAGCTTTGCCGGAATTCTGGCAAGCTCGTTATCAATGCGGGTCAGATTTCCCAGCGCATCCGTTCCCAGCTTGACCCGGTGTTTCTGCATGCCGCACAGCTTCAGGCAGTAGCAGGGTTCTTCTGTATCGTACTCCAGTTCCAGGGAAAAGCCCCGGTAAGCGCCGATAGGGACCGGCTCCCGCAGGGCAGCTTCTTTGCAGAGGGCGAGCAGTGCTGCGCCTGCCTCTGCTTTCTCCAGATATACCTGCTCGTTTAAGGTCATGGAAAATCCGGCCCCCTCCTTTGGCTCCTTAGAACGGACCAGCGCTGCATCCTGTTCATAACCGCGGCATTTCTGCTCCAGTGCCCGGATCTTCTGCGGATACTGCTGCAGGATCCGATCCTCCAGGGCATGGTGCTCCTTTAAATAGCTTTGCTTTAGCGTCGTCAGCCTTGCCACTTCGAGATCCAGCTCCATCTTTTCTTTGAATCGATCATCCCCGGTGGCCAGCATTTTGACTTCCGCAAAGGAGAGAACCGTCTCGTCCACATCCTCCGCGCAGCGTACCGGGCTTTTGCTGGTCATAATCTGGGCAATAAATTTCTGCTTGCTTTCCACCAGCTGATACAGATACGCATCAAACGTCTGCTCCGTCACATAGCGATACACATCCACATCGGAAAACTGGTTGCCCTGCCGCTCGATCCTCCCCTGGCGCTGCTCCAGATCGCTGGGGCGCCAGGGGCAGTCCAGATGATGGATGGCAATCAGCCGATCCTGACAATTGGTTCCGGCCCCCATCTTCTGCGTGGAGCCAAGCAGCACCCGAACCTCTCCGTTTCGCACTTTGGCAAACAGCTCCTGTTTCTGGGCGTCGGTACCGGCCTCATGAATGAACCGCACCTGCTCCTCTGGGATGCCCCGGGCCACCAGTTTTTCCCGCATATCCCGGTACACATGAAAGGCCTCTCCCTGCTTTGGCGTGGAAAGATCCGAAAAAATCAGCTGGGCTGCCTGGGTATCCCCATGCGCCTCCCAGATGCGGAAGACCTGCCGGACACAGGTGTTGACTTTGCTGTCCGGATCATTGGGCAGCATGGGATCGAGGATCCGCGGATCCAGCGCCAGCTTTCGTCCGTCATTTGTAATCTTCAGCATATTATCCTGTCTTGGGTCCACCTCCCTGGCCCGCACCTTCTCCGCCCGCTTCGCAAGGGAATCCACCAGCTCCTTCTGGATGGCACTGGGCCGGGTCCGGATGTTGTGATAGCGGACCTTTGGCACCGGAAGCTTCAGCATATCTGCGGTCTGGATATCCGCTACCTCCCGGAACATCTGCATCAGCTCCGGCAGGTTATAGAATTTGGCAAAGCGGGTTTTCGCCCGGTAACTGGTTCCCTCCGGGGCAAGCTCCAGAGCGGTCACCGTTTCTCCAAAGGTAGAGGCCCAGCTATCAAAATGCTGCAGACCGTTCCTGGCAAGGGTATCATATTGCAGGTATCGCTGGATGGAATACAGCTCTGTCATGGAATTGCTGACCGGAGTGCCAGTTGCGAATACGACCCCGCGGCCTCCGGTGATTTCATCCAGATAGCGGCATTTCAGAAAAAGATCGCTGGATTTCTGGGCTTCTGTCTGGGCGATGCCGCCCACGTTTCGCATTTTGGTATATATATACAAATTTTTAAAAAAATGGCTCTCATCAATGAAGAGCCGGTCCACACCCAGCTCTTCAAAGGTCACCACGCTGTCTTTTCGCCTGGTGCTGTTCAGTTTTTCCAGCTTTGCCTGAATCGCCTTTCTGGTTTTCATCAGCTGTTTGACGGTAAAGGCCTCTCCCCGTGAAGTCTGCACCTCCTCGATTCCGCGCTCCAGATCCGCAAGCTGCTGCAGAAGCTGTTTCTTCTGACGTTCCCTGCTGATGGGTATCCTTTCAAACTGACTATGGCCGATGATCACTGCGTCATAATTCCCGGTTGCAATCCTGCCGCAGAATGTTTTACGGTTTTTGGTTTCAAAATCCTGCTTTCGCGCCACCAGCAGATTGGCACTGGGATACAGCCGCAAATACTCGGATGCCCACTGTCCCACCAGATGGTTGGGCACGACGAACATGGATTTCTGACAAAGGCCCAGGCGTTTGCTTTCCTGCGCGGCGGCCACCATTTCAAACGATGTGCGCCACCCCTGCGATAAAACCGCAGGGTAGACGCTTTTAACGATAGGTAACTCTTTGATATTATCTCCAAGTTTTCCCCCGCCCCAAACCGTGCGTGACAGTTTCCCATCACACGGCTTTCCATCGTCAGTAATCTTTGTGATAATCTAAAACATCAAACAGATTTCTTTCCGCTTAAAGAATAAGTGCCTGCATATGTGCAAGTTCCCTTAACTTATTCAGTTTTTTCAGTTGCTTTTCACTTAGTTCCACTACCGCCAGATACTTTTTGATTGTCCTTTCGTTGCTGGCATGAATTAAAATGTGGATTACATCAGAAACGATTATCAGATTCCCATAACCATCTTTCCCACCATATTCAATCGGTGTTTTATGATGGCAGTCTACCTGATTGGCTTCCAATTCCACACCTGTAACCGCACATTTTCCCTTTTGGGCTACATACAGCGCAATGCGGTTGTCGTTATATTCAACGCTTGCATTACTGCATGGAGTATTCATCAAATGATACAGCACCGACATATTGACATTGCCTAAATTCTTATGAATCTCTGCCCTGCCTTCTGGTGTGTATTTATTGATTTTCCTCTTTTTATCCATAGGAACCCTGTGCTGCACATAAGCGATTGGCACAATGGCGTGACCGTTCAAAAACCTCACTTCACGGCTCATCCCATACTTTTCCTTGATATATCTGTTGGTAATGGTTCCTTGTTTCTGCAACCGGTGTTTCAATCTGTTATAAAGGCTCTTTTTGACATCAAAAGCGATTGTTTGAAAATCCAGATTCACATGCGTTACAATACAATAGTAGTTGTGTACCTCTATCAGATACGCATTATATTTCTGGATTAGTCTGTATTCCATGTGTTTGTCATACGTTTGTCGGAGGCTTCCTATCAGGTTTTTGGTTTTCTTCCTGATTTTTAACAGTGCCTTATCTTTTACACAGGCTTTTATGACATATCTGGGTTTTCCGTTTTTGCATTTCCCTTTTATCCTGACTTTCATCTTAAAGCCAAGGAATTCAGAGTAGTGGCGCTTTAGGTTTACTATTTTTGATTTCTCTGGACTTACCTGTAAATTCAGCCTGTCCATGAGCCACTTTTTCGTTGCTTCAAACATTTTTACCGCATCTGACCGTTTCTTGCAGAAGATTTTAAAATCATCAGCATAACGGACTATATAACACTCTTTTAGATTTGTGTAATTACGGAGTACCCTGATTGTGCTGCTTTTGTCAGGAGTGCCGTTCGCATATATCCTGTGGACATAGTTCTTTCTTGTCGGCATTTCCTCCCACTGGCTTACTACCCACCAGTCCAATTCATTCAAAACAATGTTTGAGAGTAATGGTGAGATGATTCCGCCCTGCGGAGTGCCTTTTTCTGGGAATCCGACGCCTGCCACCTCTGCGCTTAACATGGCAGAGATAATAGACAGTAACTTTTTGTCCTGTATTCCCATTGCCCACATCTGCTTCAATAGCTTTCCATGACTTACATTATCAAAGAAAGATTTAATATCAATGTCAACTACATAATGACAGCCGATATTCTGTATCATTCTTTCTGCCTGTGCAATGGCGTTCTCTGCACTGTGGTCTGGTCTGAACCCATTGCTCCG
Organism: Clostridia bacterium; assembly: GCA_910575405.1. Lineage (GTDB taxonomy): Bacteria > Bacillota > Clostridia > Peptostreptococcales > Anaerovoracaceae > Hominibacterium. Next base: position 45,170 of record CAJTER010000030.1, read on the forward strand.
CTTGAAAAATTTTGCTTCACATATCGGCTCTAACACCTGCATGATACACTGTTGTATCAGCCTGTCCATAATTGTAGGGATTCCTAAGGGTCTGGTTTTCCCATTGTCCTTTGGTATCTCCACTCTGCGGACAGCATTTGGTGTATACCAGTCCAGCCTTTTCTGGACATGTGCAATCAATGCACTTTCCGTCCATTTGTTTAAATCGCTGATTGTCTTTTTATCCGTTCCTGCTGTTTTACTTCCGCTGTTTTTCCTTATGTTCCTGTATGCCAGTTTGATATTTTCAGGACGTTTTATAATTTCCACAAGATTGCGGAAGTGACACCCTTTCTTGCTGTCTGCATACAGTTCATCAAAGATATCCTGCATATCGTAATATTCAGCATTACGGATTTTTTGTTTCTTCAAGGGCTTTTTTCTGTCTGTCAAAGTCAGTTACTTTCCTCTCATTTCTGATTAGATTTCGCTTTTCTTAGTCATACTCGAACCTTTGAAACTGCTTAGTTATCAATTTATTCATTACTGACGACTAGTGGCTATCCCTCCACCGCTTCTTTTTCGCAGCGGCTTCTTCGGTACTGTGCCACCTCTCTCAACTGGATAAAGGATTGTTATATACATATCGCTACATACTTTCCAACCCAACATTTCACAGCCTGTAACTGGCTCCATGTCCCAGTCTTTCCACGTTCCGATGTGCATATCTACCCTTAGGTTTCCCTCTGAGCCTGTATGCTGTCCAGTGCCTGTAACACTGCAAGGGCTTTCATAGTAAGAATTCTTACTCGCCCTCCGCATACTTCCGTACTCGGAATACGGCATTTCTACCGCATCGCCTTTTAGACCCGTACATTCGGGATTTCGTCAGTCATCAAATGACATTCTGACCATAGGTAGTTTATAGACCTCCGGCATATCATCTGCACACCCTGCCTCCAGGGCGGTTTCCACAGCCTGACCTGTTTGGGACAGACTTCTGCCGACTTCCACGAGCGTCATACCATGCCCTTTGTTACATAAGGACAACGCATGTCGTAGTTTTAAGGTAGGCGTTTCATGGCGTTACCCCATCATTCCACCTATCGGAATATCAGTTCTCCAAGAACCGTACTCAAATATTTTGTTTTATTTTCATACGACCTTGTGCGTAACCTTTTCAGTTACGAACGTGTCGCACTCTTGCCCGCTCCTACTTTATGTGCCAGCAAGGTATTGCCGCCGTACAGAATATGAGCAATGGCGTTGACCTGATGGGGCCTTAACGTAATATCCGGGCTGATGCCGCCGAAGGTGATGTGACTTCCGTCATAGACACGGGGCCGGATGCTGTTAAAGGTATCGTTGTACCGGCGCACCAGGCGGGCTCTGCGCTCCGGATCCTTCCAGATCCAGTCTGAAAAGGCCTGTTTGAGCAGCGTCTGCTTGGCCTGCGCAGCCATGGTTTCTTTCACATTCAAGACCGCCTTTGTCCTTCCCTGCTCGTCCTGCACGGAATCGAAAATCCGAACATCTCTCAGATTCAGCGTATCCTCCAGGATGCGGTAGGCGTTCGCCCGTTTTGTACCGTAGGTACTGGTGGCCTTGATGTTTCCCGAGTCAGCCCCTTTGTTCTCCACGAACCAGTCGCCGTTTAATGCCGTATAGCGGACCCGGATTCGTTCTGCCGCATAATGTCCCGGTGTAAGAAGCTCCATCACAAACTGCTGGATATCGGCCTGTGGAATCCAGGTGCTGCCCAGGCGGACGGCAATTTCACTGGCGGGAAGATCCTCGGGAATCACCCGCTTCAGAGCCGCTGCATGACCCGCATATTCCGGATGCGTTTTTGCCGCAGCTTCCGCCTGTGCCAGTTTTTCCCGCACATTTCCGGATAAATAGGCGTCTGCAGTCTCATACTGGGCAGGCTCGCTGCCTGGAATTCGGAAGATGACGCCCTGCAGCTCCTGAAGCAGCGCCTCCTCCGTCTTACCGGCCAGCTGCATCATATAGGGGAGATCCACGCAGGCTTTCTCTCCGATGGAAACGGCCAGGGCTTCGCTTGCGGTTTCCACAGAGGTCACGGCCCGGTGGGGCCTTATCGTCCTTCTGGTGAAAAGATCCGCCTTTCTCTGAAAGTCTCCCGCATCGTCCAGCACCTCCAGCGAGCACAACAGAAAGTAGCTTTCATCTGCGGCAAAGGCAAGGGAATTGCCCCGGCTGTTGATACGGCCGTGCTCTGCAGTAAAGGCATCGTACAGATGATTTAACCGCTCCTGCTCCGCCTGGATCTCTGGTTCTGGGCGGTCGTCCATCTGAAGCTGCAGCAGTCTGCGCACGCAGTCCCGAAGCACAATCAGGCCCCGGATGCGGCTTTCCGCGGTTTTTGACACCTTTGCGGGAAGCATTTCCTGATTTTCCCGAAAATACAGGGCTCCTTCTACAAGGGCAAAGGAGAAGTTCCGCACATCTGGATCCGCAGGGATGGCTTCCCCCTGTCCGCCCAGAGTTTGTTTCTGTTCCTGCGTCGCCTGCGGGATTTGGCCGTGGATCCGCTGTATGGCGCTTTGGAGCAGCCCGGCAAGCGGTACATCCGGATCCGCTTTGCAGGCCATGTCCATACCAAATCTGCCCTGCTCCCGCTTCATCTCCCCCAGAATCATCTCCGGATGCTGCACAAAGTAGCGGTTCATGGAAATACCCTGTTCATCCGTGTCCAGGTACAGCCAGTCCGGCTCATTCTCCAGACGGGTTTCCCGTTTTTGCAATACCAGAAGGTCGCTTGTAACTCTGGTGCCCGCGTTTGCGGAAAAGGTGTTATCCGGCAGGCGGATGGCTCCCAGAAGCTCGGCCCGCTCTGCCAGATACCGGCGGACCTGCGGGTCCTTCTTATCCATCGTGCCCTTGGAGGTCAGAAACAGCACCACGCCGCCCGGGCGCACTTTGTCCAGTGCTTTGGCAAAGAAAAAGTCGTGGATGAAAAAGTTCTGCTCCGGATACCGGCTGTCCCGGATCCGAAATTCCCCAAAGGGCACATTGCCCAGGGCCACATCAAAGGAATCGTCCGCGAGCTCCGCTTCCTCAAATCCGCAGATGTTGATCGTTGCCTTAGGATAGAGCTTTGCTGCAATCCTGCCCGACAGCGGGTCCAGCTCCACCCCATAGAGATCCGATCCGGCCATGGCCTGTGGAAGCAGGCTGAAAAAACCGCCGATCCCGCAGGAAGGCTCCAGGATACGTCCCTGAGAAAATCCTAGCTGTAGCAGCAGATCATACATGGCCCGAATGACGACCGGCGGGGTATAAAAGGCTGTCAGGGTGGATTCCATGGCCGCCCGGTAATCTTCTTCCGGCAGCAGGGATTTCAGCTCCGCGTATTCCCTGGCCCAGGCTGCCTGCTGCTTGTCAAAGACCATGGGCAATCCGCCCCAGCCCGTGTATGCGGCCAGGATGGCCTGTTCCTCCGGTTCTGCCGGGCGCTGTTCCTGCTCCAGCTTCTGAAGCAAGCGGATGGCAGCCAGGTTGCCCTGAACCTTTTCTTTGGCAGAAAAGCCGGACTCTGCAGTTTCCTGCGCTTCATCAGTCCTGTGGTAATTCTGCGGCGCATCCGGCAACTTCGGCTCTTCCTTAGTGGGTGGCTGCCCCGGTTCTGCAGGATGCTGCTTCCGCATTACCATTTTATCGGGGCGTCCTGCCTCCGCAGCAGGCTCGATAGGTTCCGTTTCTGCCTCAGGGCTGGCCTGCCCCTGCTTCAGAAGCCGCTGCACATAACCCAGCTTTTCCACCCGAAGGATGGGGATGCTGCTGCCGGAAGCAGAGATCTCCTGTAAGGATACGTCCCCGCTAATGGCTCCGATGTGTGCAATGCGATAGGTATGGTCCTCAATGGTAAGGGTTTTTCCAATGAGTGCAGAAAGCTCTGGCTCCTTTTCTGGTTCTGCGGGAGGGAATTGGAGCTGCACAAGTGGTTCCGCTCGTTCGTTTCGTTCTTTGGCAGGTGGATCCGGCGTTCGCCCCTCCACATAAACCGCTTTCAGGGGTGCATTTGCCGGATCCGCATCCAGCAGCTTTTCAAACTCCAGGCGGCTGTAAGACTGTTTTAAAAGCGGCAGCTCTGTATCCTGCAGGATCACCTTCTCCCTGTCCATGGTTTCCATCCGATACGCACGGCCTGCTACCTGCACCAGGCTTCCCTCCCGGTAGCGGTATATGCAAGGGTGCAGGGCTAAAAGCTCTTCCCGAAAGGCCTGTGCATTGCTGCGGCTGTAGGCATCGGTGGTCTGCAGCCTGAGCTGCGTCAGGGCATCCAGAAGCTGCTGCACGGCAGGGGGATCTCCCAGCTGGTTTTCCATCTGCTGCTGATCGGTTTCCCTCCATTTGTCCCATCCCCCTTCGGTCAGAAGGGTTTGATCCTGCGGATCCAAATCGCGGAGAAAGTCCGAGAGCCGCAGCGCCAGGGTATCCCGCTTTTCCTCCGGGCGCTGGTACTGGGCCGCCCGGATCCGCTGCACCGGAATCTGCCTGCGCTGCTGGTCCAGTTCCTCCTGGGAAGCACCATGCTGCTGCAGATAAGCAAGATACCCTTCCTGTTCTTCCAGTGTCAGATAACGTCCCGATCGAATCAGCTGCTGCAGGCGCTGCTCCACCTGCTTCCAGCTGAGATGCAGCTCCGGCCTCTGCGGTCCCTCCCGTATGGTCAGTCGCATGCCAGCATGGTCATACACAATCCACCCTTTGGATCCGTCGGAAAAGGAATAGGTGCTGCCGCCTTCTCCGTATGCCTTCTCCAAACCGGCCAGGCGTACTGCCTGCGACTCCTGCTTCTGAAGCTGGCGGTACAGGCGGTATTTCCACTGGGTCAGCCCTCTTCCTGCCTGTAACACACCGTCTACGTCTTCCTGGGAAAAGGGAGCCGGTTTTGTTACCGGTAAATCAGCTCCTGCAGAATGCCTTCCTCTGCCCGGCTGCGGATGTTGTTCATCTGCCGGGTCCACTCCAAAGGATCGGCTTCCTTCAACGCCTCGCTGATTCCCTGCTCCCGGGCCATCTGCCGGGTGATCCGCTCCAGTCTTTGCAGTGCGGTCTGCTCGGTCTCCTGCAGATGCTGATGCAGTTTGCCCGAGGTCAGCAGGTTCAGATACACCACCTTCCGATGCTCCTTGAGATACGCTCCATGCATCCGGGCGTACCGGCCCAGCAGGATCTCCGGTTCCTCCGGCATCTGCAGATCCGGAATCTGATAACCGTCCTGGCTGTGATACGTTAGTTTGTTCATGACTTTGTCTCCTCCTGTTCTCTTTTGTACTGCCTGCAGCATAGCCGCTTTGCCCTTCCTCTGCAAGGGTGCGTTTTGGGCCGGTTTCCTTCTGCCGCTCCTCGCGGATGGTCTCCGCAATCTCCCGCAGCACCAGCTCCGCACAGGTGCTGGTTCCCACTCCCAGTGCGTGCAGCGCCGGAAGGGTGTTGAAATTTCCGATACCGGCAAAATCTTCCTCTTCCAAAATCGCATCCGGATCCAGGCCGCATCGTGCCAGCAGCATATAGGCACTGCTAGTTTCCACCAGATGCTGATACAAAACAGTCTGGCTTGCTTCCTCCAGCTCCTCCAGCAGGCTTCCGGCTGCATAATCCTTCAGCGGAAGGTGTCCCTCTGAAAGGAAGCGGGCTGCCGCTGTCTCAGAAGCCTGCAGCAGACATCTGGCAAGGCCGGTATGCTGCATGGGGCCAAAGGAGCGGGCAAGCCGCTTTACGATAGCTGGATCATCGGCTGTCTCCCGTTTCCACAGGAAAGGCTCCCGACCTTTTACAGGGCCTTCCCGGGTATCGGAAATATCAAAGTAATACGCGATCCCGCCCCGGCGGCTCTCCGGATTAAAGACAGCAATGCCTTTGCTGCCCCGCCTGACCCAGCGTCCAAAGACCCGGTTCCAAACGGGAAGCGATGCAACAGCCGTCGCATCTGGCCGCTGGGCATAAATCAGAAGCTGCTCGTCAAACCGGCATTTGTAATTGTAGCTGGCAGAGGTTAAAAGCGACTGCCAGGTATGGATATCCTGTACCACCTTGCTTCCGGTCTCTTCATACAGTTCGGTTAAAAGCCGATCCTTTCTCTGCAAGGGTATCACACCTCCTTTGCGGGTTTCTCTGTGTTGTACTGTGCTTGTACATCCGGCTGCGCGTTCCTTTTTTCCGAAGCCGGATGGATGTAACAGGGTTCCCCTGCTTCGGGGAACCCTTTGGCGTTCTGAGCGCCGGTGCACGGCTTGTTGAGCCTCAGTCGTTTGTATTACCTGCGGTTTCGTTTGTGCTTTCTGCGAATCGCCCAGATTGCTGCGCCGCCCGCAGCCAGCAGCAGCCCTGCAAGCGGCAGCAGCGGAAAAGCATCGCCCGTCTGAACCGCCGTGTGGGTCAGGCTCCTGTTTTGGACCGTTACCGTAATCTGCTCCCCTTTATGGCGAAGCTTCAGATACCGCCAGGAACCGGTGTTCGTATAGCCCTTTGGTGCCTGCAGCTCTTTGTAATAGTAGCTTCCCGGCTCCAGCTCTTCAAAGATCATCCGGCCTTTGGAATCGGACGTCTGCTTCTTCAGAAGCCGCTTGTCCGCATCATAGAGGCCAAATACGGCACCTTCCAGATCCCTTCCATCTGAGGCAGAAACCTTATGAATGGTAAAGGTGGTCGGTTTTGTCCGGTTGGTGATGGTGCACTTGACGATTTCTCCATCTTCTTTGATGGTAAAGGGGTGCAGCTTGCGATCCAGCACATAGCCTTCTGGAGCGGCCGTTTCCCGAAAATAGTAGCTTCCGGGCCGGAGCTGTTCAAAGGTTACGATTCCCTTCACATCCGTTTTGCCGGATTGGAGCTGTTTTTTGTCTTGGTCATAGAGGGTAATCGTTGCTCCGGGAAGCGGAGCTGCGTCTGCCACATCGGTTTTCGTAATCTGCACGCCGCCCTCCATGGGCCGGTTGGTGATGCTGCATTTGACAATTTCTCCATGCGCTTTGATTTCAAAGGGATGCAGCCTGCTGTCCAGCACATACCCTTCCGGAGCTGCTGTTTCTTTGAGGAAATATTGCCCCACTGGCAGCTGCGGGAAACGGATGTTTCCCTTTGCGTCCGTTTCACCGGAGGCCACCAGCTCCTTCTTTGCATCAAACAGTTCGATCCGTGCGCCAGGGAGGACTTTGCCGGTAGCCAGATCCGTTTTCGTCAACTCCGCTTCGCCCATGCCCAGCTCATTGACAATGGTCACGGATGCTTCGGTTACCGCGGCATCCTGCCCGCCATACTCTAGCTTCACGGTTTTCATCAGGCCGTCCTTCGGAATCTGGTAAGCGGAGGCATCTGCCTCTACAAAGCCGTCTTGAATCTGCTCTTTGGGAACGGAAGCGGCAAAATCCTGCAGCGCCCACTGCTGCGCTTCGGTGTAGGAGAACTCCGGATCTCCCTTTGGGATTTCAAAATATCGCTGCTGCTCGTTCATGACATAACGGGCCGTCAGCTTCTTCCCCAGGGCCGCCGTAAAGGCATCTTTTTCTTCCTGCCCCGGAGGCCGGTTATCGGCTCGCAGCGCCGCATCCACCCAGCGCTCCAAAATGGAGGCGATATCCGCATCCGTCAGCGAATAGGTCCGTTCTTTCTCGTAAATTCCGGTCTCCAGAATCTGATAGCTTCCCAGATACTGGGGTTTGCTGGCTGCTTTTCCCGCTTCATCCGTCAGAAGGGTTTCCACCTCCTGACCTTTTTGGTAATGCACGGTGCCGTCTCCGGTCACGATATCTTCAGCTGCCCGCAGTTTGAACTGGACAAAGGCCATGGGACGGTTCTGAAGCTCTTTCCCTCTATCCGTCTTTGCCAGCACCTGTCCATATTTCTGCAGATGCAGGATGCCTTTCTGCGGCGTATCCTTCAGGACCACTTTCACAATCTCACCCGGTTTCGTATCCGAAGTCACCTGAAACGGCACCGGCTCACTCTCCCGCACATAGCCGTTTGGAGCCTTCACTTCCGTAACCGCATAGCTTCCGGCCTGAATGGTCTCCGGACTTCTAGCAATGCCGTCTGCTCCTGTTACAAAGGTGTCGATGGTTTCATGCTGATCGTTTCGCTGGGTCACCAGGCGGCCCTTTTCGTCCCGCACCTGAAACTGAATCCCGGCCTCTTTCACCGGTTTTCCGCTTTCCGCATCCACCTTTTCAATGGCAAACCGGTTCTGCGCCGGCTTGTTGACCAGGTCGATGGTTTTGGTTTCCGGATCTCCGTTTTCCTTTGCCGTAATCGTGATGGTAAAATCCTTGACTGCCCAGTTGGTGTTGTCTTTCGTTGCCTGCTGCACCAGATACTCGCCTACCGGCAGCTCCTTGCTCTGAGCAGCTCCCTCCTGATTCGTGGTCAGCGTGTCGCGAAAGAGCTCCGGCACATCTTCAAACTTCCAGCCCTTGCCTGCGTACTGCGCATCCCAGATGCGAAAGACAACGCCCTGTTCCCGGTGAATGACCGAGGATTCGATGCTGGTATCCGGGTCAATCCACAGCTTGTTCAGCTGCATGCGGCCTTTTTTCGTCACATTGGAGAGAGCTCTTTCCGGCAGCTGATGTGTTTCTCCTCCGGTAATGGAAAAGGTGGTGCTGGCCTTCTCCCGGTAGCGGCTGTCCTGCGCGGTCTCGCGGATGGTATAGGGGCCTCCTGCCAGAAGCTCGATTTTGGTGGCTCCGTTCTCATCCGTCAGTTCTCCCTTGCGGTTTACCTGCAGCCGAATCGGATCCGGCATGCCGTTTCCGGTAATTTGAAACCGCAGATGCTCGTACACATTCTGAAGGCCATCCTTTGCCTTTGCTTCATCTTCGCAGTATTTTTTGCCTTGCAGGAAGCCCCAGGAAACCCAGTGCACGGACAGGGACACGCTTCCCGTATCGCCTTTTCCGCAAAAAAAGATATTCTGTTTTCCGCTGATGGCAATGAGGTAGGGAGAAAAGGAGGCCAGGCTGCCTTCCAAAGTTCCGCTCTTCCAGGTTCCGCTTACGGATTTAGGGGCGGTCAGGTAGAAGGAATCCCCACCGTAGATCTTCACCGTTTTTCCGGAAGCAAAGGTTTTGGTTGCTCCATCGGAAGTCCTGTGCAGGGTGCAGTTCTTTGGCACGGTCAGGCTGATCCGATTGTCCTCGTGGGTATTCAGCTTGATGGATGGAGTCTTCTGCCGGCTCTTGTCCCAGTCCCACACAGCGTCCACCTGGCTTTTGGAAAAGGAAAGGCTGGTGTCCGTCGGTGCATCGGGAAGAGTCTCCACATAGTCGGCCACTTTCACCACCAGGCGCTTGGTCTCTGCTGATACGCCTAAAAAGGCGTCGCTGCTCATGGAGCCTTTGTCATAGAGATACGATAAAATCATGTGACAGAGGGCATAAGCGCTGTCGTCATCTTCCCAGTCATCGTCTTTGTCTTTTTTGGAGACATAGGCCTGGACCTTTTTGGCATAGCCCGGATAGCCGTACATGTAGTACAGGGCTTTCACCATGGCCCGGTTTCCGAATTCCGTTGCCGTATGGGTGCCTTCTGCCGGTGGGGTTTCCTTGGGCTGAATGCAATAGGCGACTACTTTTTTGCCTCGAAATTCACAGCGGTAATTGCGGGTGAAAAAGTCCTCGTAATAGATTTTTTTGCTGTAGGTCAGCTTCACCTTCATCTCGTCCGCATCCTGAGAAGCCGCCTGGGCCAGAGCGGAGGATTCAAAGAGCACGGCTCCCTGGCTGGCTTTCAGCTCCTGCATAGTCTGCCGGGCTACCGCATCGCCCGGGATAAGCTCCATGCCCTCCTGCTGCGTAAGCTGCGGCTCTTCCTCTGCCGCGTGGACCGGCTCTGCCAGAAGGGGCGGAAGCAGCCCCAGCAGCAGGGATAACAGCAGCACAAGCACGATGGCTCGCTGTCTCAGGATCGTTTGGTTGGTTCGTTGGTTCACAGTGTTACCTCCAAATACATAAAAAAAGACCTCTTGCATTGAACAAAGAGGTTCTCCAGAACAATGGTTTTTCTTTCGGCTGGTAGTCAGCTGGTATCCGGGGGGGTGAGGTGTGGAGAGGGGGGAGCCGGCCTGAGCCTGCTTCCCTACTGCTGCGCCTTCCTTCCCCTTGGCGGAAGGCTTACCGCTCCCGGGATCGTTCCCGCTTTCGATACCACTCCAGCGCTTTGACGATGGTCTCTTCCATCTGTTTGCGGGAGGTTCCTTTGGGAAAATATTTTCGGATCCGCTCCTGCGGAATCTTCAGTTGCTCCTTCTGGTTGGGCTTCTGTTCTGCCAGAAGGGCCCCGATGGTTCCTTCATCCAGCTTCCCTTCTTCGGCCAGATGCCGCAGTTTGATGGCCTGTACATGGCTGGGGCTGCAGTCCTCCAGCTCCATGGCTTCCAGCAGCATCTCCTGCTGCTTCTCGGTCAGGTACGAGAGCTCCACCGCCGGCCGCAGGGCCATAGTTCCCGCATCCACCCGCTCTAACAACGGCGGAATCAGGTGGGTCAGGCGGATATATTTCCGGATTTGCTCATGACTTTCTCCCGTTTGTTCCGCTAATATCTGCCGGGAAGTTTTTTTCTCAGACTTCTGCAACAGTGTTGCCGAAGTTAAATCCGTCCGCTGCCCCTGCCGCTTCATGGCCTCCAGCTTCATTTTGTAGGCGAAGGCTTTTTCCGAGGGCAGGATCGTTTCCCGCTGCAGATTGGAATCCACCATCACCAGAATAGCTTCATCATCTGTCAGGCTGCGCACAATGCAGGGAAGCTTCGTGCGGCCCGCCAGTTCACTGGCCCGCTTTCTCCGGTGCCCGGCTACCATTTCATAGCTGCCGTCCTCTCTGGGCCGCACCAGCACCGGCACCAGTACGCCATACTCCCGGATGCTGCCGGCCATCTCTTCCATGGCCTCGTCCATGCGGACCTGAAAGGGGTGACCGGGGAAATCATGGATGTCCGACAGGGGCAGCTCCCGAATATGCTCCTGCTGCCGCAGATCCCGCTCTTCCTGCGTGGTAAAGAGATCATCGACTGCGGGAAGCGCGAAGGGAATCCCGTTTCTTTTCGTCACTTCTGAGCACCTCCCTGGTAAACATCCGGTATGCCTCTGCCGCCGGGCTTCCCCGGTCATAAGCGTAGAGACTGGTCCCAGCAGCGCTGACCTCCGCCGCCTTGATGGCCACCGGAATGATGGACTGGTAGATGGGAATCGAGTTCCCGTAGTTATTGTGAAGACTTTCTGCCGTGGCTTTTGCCAGATTGGTCCGCATATCCGCCAAGGTCAGCAGCACGCCCTCCACCTTCAGCTCCGGATTGATCTGCCGCTGCACTTTGCCAATGGTCCGCATCAGCTGGGTCATACCCTTCAGCGGCAGATAGTGGGCCTGCACTGGAACGATAACGCTGTCCGCGGCAGCCAGAGCGTTAATGGTCAGCATCCCCAGACTGGGCATACAGTCGATGAGGATATATTCGTAGTCCTTCCTTAGATTCTGCAGGCAGGACTTCATGGTAAACTCCCGGCTCATGGCATTCACCAACAGCATTTCCATGCCCGACAGTTCGATGCTGGCCGGCAGCAGATCCACTCCTTCCTTATGGTGCAGAATGCCCTCCCTTGCATCTATGGGCGCATCCCGAATCTGATGCTCCATGTGGGTTGCCAGGGTCACAGGCAGTGCGTCGGTATCCCACCAGCCAAGACAGGTGGTCAGATCCCCTTGCGGGTCTCCGTCTACTAACAGCACCTGTTTCCCCGCGCGGGCAAGGCCGGCTCCCAGATTCACGGCAGTGGTGGTTTTTCCAGTTCCTCCCTTTTGGTTGGCAATGGCGATTACCTTACATGGCTGCATGATCGCATTCTTCCTCCTTTCCAAAAATAGGAATAGCTGCTTCCGGAATTGGAAACAGCTATGTAAAAAACCTTGACTATCAGGATATATGAAGTTATGTCTGAATAACATTCTCCGCATTCTTCCCGGATATTCTGCGATAAAAAGAACCGCGCAGACTTCGCAAAAAAACGAGGCGAAGTTTGATCCCCTAGTTGGGGAATGCTCTTTCCCCAACTCTACCCCCAAAAAATCCCCCAACTTCTGCCAAAAATGCGACGATTTTTGATAAATCACGTCATCCGCTCCGGGCACTAAAAAACCCCTGAACGCCTTGATTTTCGGTGGTTTCAGGGGTCTTTCTACATCTTATCTCAAATGACTATTTTTTAGCCGCTGCTGCCTGCTGTGCGGCCACTTCTGCGGCAAAGTCTTCTTCCTTTTTCTCAATGCCTTCGCCTACTTCAAAGCGAACCATTGCAGCGACTTTCATGTCCTTGCCCAGTTCTTTTCCGGCTTCGTCCACGTACTGTTTTACAGTCAGGTCGCCGTTTTTAACGAACTTCTGGTCAACTAAGCAGACTTCCTTTAAGATTGCCTTTACCTTGCCTGGGATGATTCTTTCCAGCATGTTTTCCGGCTTTCCTTCGTTGAGGAGCTGCTGCTTTGCGATTTCCTTTTCGGATTCCAGCCATGCAGGATCAACCTGGGACTCGTCTAAGAATTTTGGATTCATGGACGCAACCTGCATTGCCACGTCTTTACCGGTTACCTGGATTTCTTCTGCCGTTGCTTCTGTTTCCAGACCGACGATTACGCCGATGGTGCCGCCGCCGTGAATGTATCCAGTGTAAACAACGCCCGGTTCATCCATTTTCTGGAATCTTCTGATGTTCATGTTTTCGCCGATTGTGGCGATCTTGTTGTTGAGAGCATCCTGAACGGTGCCTTCGCCTTCGTAAGGGAGAGCCATAAATGCGTCCATGTCTGCTGCATCGGATTCCAAGGCCATTTTAGCCAGTGTATCTACAAATGTGACAAATTCTTCGTTCTTTGCAACAAAGTCTGTTTCGGAATTTACTTCCACGATTGCAGCGGATTTTCCATCTGCTGCGAAGGCGGTTTTAACAAGACCCATTGCCGCAATTCTGCCAGCTTTTTTGGCGGCCTTAGCAAGGCCTTTTTCTCTCAGCAGTTCAATCGCTTTGTCGATGTCGCCATCGGTTTCTACTAATACTTTTTTACAGTCCATCATGCCTGCGCCTGTCATTTCGCGCAGTTCTTTTACTAATTTTGCTGTTACAGCCATCTTCTGTATCCTCCTCGATTCTTCGATTATTCTTCTGTTTCTGCTGCTTCGTCAGCCTTTGCTTCTGCTTCCTCTTCAGGAACTTCCTGCTCAGCAGCTTCTGTGGAGCCCTCTGTTTCTCCTTCGTCAAAGCTTTCGCCCTGATTTGCTTCGATAACAGCATCTGCCATCTTTCCTGCGATGAGTTTTACCGCACGAATTGCGTCATCGTTTGCAGGAATGATGTAATCTACATCATCTGGATCACAGTTTGTATCTACAATTCCTACGATTGGAATTCCAAGGATTCTTGCTTCTTTAACCGCAATTTTTTCCTTCTTCGGATCTACGATAAAGATAGCCCCCGGCATGCCCTTCATGTCTTTGATTCCGCCCAGGAATTTTTCCAGCTTTTCCAACTCCAGTCTCAGCTTGCTGACTTCCTTTTTGGACAGCTTTTCGAATGTGCCGTCTTCTTCCATTGCCTGGATATCACGCAGTCTCTTAATTCTTGCGGAAATGGTCTTGTAGTTTGTCAGCATTCCGCCCAGCCATCTCTGGTTTACGTAGAACTGTCCGCATCTCTTTGCTTCGTCTACGATTGCGGCCTGTGCCTGCTTTTTCGTTCCTACGAACAGAACCGGTTTTCCGGAAGCTCCTACTTCTTTCATGAATTCATAAGCTTCCTCGATCTTCTTTACCGTTTTCTGCAGGTCGATGATATAAATTCCGTTTCTTTCTGTAAAGATATACGGAGCCATTTTCGGATTCCATCTTCTCGTCTGATGTCCAAAATGTACGCCTGCTTCAAGTAATTGTTTCATTGAAATTACTGCCATGTTTTTTTCCTCCTGGTTTTCTGCCTCCACTGCATCTTTTCCTAAATGAGACCGGAGAGCCGGCACCTTCTTTTAAGTAACACAGTGTGCGTAATAATAAATTTGTTTGCTCCCTTTTGGGACACAACTGGAATTAATTTTACTATATTTTTGTTGGAATTGCAAGGAAATTCACAGATTTTCTCCGTCTTTTTTTCCTGTGAAGTGAAAAGTTAACTTCCACATCTAAGGGGTGCAAGTGGAAGTTAGTCTTTCCCCAACTTCCACTTGAAATCAAGTGGCACTTAGCCTTACACTTTCTTTATGGGCAGATGC
>CAJTER010000031.1 GCA_910575405.1 Clostridia bacterium
TCCCGTAAAGGATTTCTCCTTAGTCGGTAAGGCAGATTGTTTCGCACACTGCCGTGTGCGGCAGTACCTTAAACTGCTTTGCACAGCGCCCTATCTGGGCGCACCTTCACGTTCTGCGTTAAAGCACTGGGAACGCACCCTTTTTTTCGCAGCATTTTCCAGATCGCCACACAATAGCTTGCCGTCAGACGGTCACGGAGCAGCACATGAAATTCGTCGAAGTAGCACCATGTAGCGATACCGCGCAGGAAATTCATGGACACCTGCGAGTTTACCAAGTCCTGCATAATGAGCATGGCAATCGTCCGAAGCCCGGCCCCCAGCTTTTTTAAGTCAAGGCATACAAGACGGCGGTTCAGGTCCACATTGGTTTCATGGTTGAACACGTTAAGGGAACCTGACACATAAATTTCAAGGGCAGTTGCCAGCCGTACCGCCTCGCCCTCCGGCTGGGAACAGAGCAGGTCATACAGGGTTTGGAGGGTCGGCATTTTGCTTGTTTCCGGGTCCTGCAAGTGTTCCCGGTACATCTGGCGCACACAGCGGTCAATAACGGTACGCTCCACTGGCTGTAAGCCGTCCTTGCCGCCGACGATCAGCTCCATCAGCGACAGAATAAAGTCGGCTTTCAGCGCCATCGGGTTTTCCTCGTCGAAGCTCAAATCAATGTCCATCGGATTGATGTGGTGGGGGCTGTCCGGGGCGATCTCGATGACCTGTCCGCCCAGCCGCTTGATAAGGGGCGAGTATTCGCCCATCGGGTCCACCACAATGATCCGGTCACGGGTGGCAAGGAACACGTTCACAAGCTCCCGCTTTGCGGCAAAGGATTTGCCGGAGCCCGGCACGCCGAGGAACAGGCCGTTGGGGTTTTTGAGCTTTTTCCGGTTTGCCATGATGACGTTATGGGAAAGTGCGTTGAGCCCGTAATAGACGGCTTCGCCATCCATGCGGAGCTCCTGCGTCATAAAGGGAACGAAAATGGCCGTGGAGCTGGTCGTCATGCCGCGCTTGATCTCAATGCCGTTATGGCCCAGCGGAAGGCTGGAAAGAAAACCGTCCTCCTGCTGGAAGTCCAGCCGCTTCAAGGTGCAGTTGTATTTCTGGACGATACCCGACACCGTGAACAGGTCATTGTCCAGCTCCCGGCGGGTCGGGGCCATGTTTACCACAAGGAAGGTCAGCAGGAACATTCTTTCATTCCGGCTCTGTAAATCTTCCAGAAGGGTCTTTGCGTCGTTGCTGTACGTTACAAGATCGGGTGGAAGTATGTCCATGTCGTACCCTGACCGGGCTGCCTTCTTTTGTTCCTCCACCTTCATCTTGTCAATGTCGGAGACTTTAGCCTTGATGGATTTTACGGCGGCGGCCTGATCGACGGTTTGGATATGGAGGGTGATGGTCATTTCCGCATCCATTTCCAAAAGCTCCGCCAGCAGCTTGTCAGAGAGCTCCGAGGCCAAAATCTGCAAGTAGGAGGCGGCGCCCCAAGTCGTCCCCACCCGGAACAGACGGCTGAAACGAAAATCAAAACTGTCCGGGGCGATAAAGTCTTTGGTGGAAAGCCCGGTTTTGGGGATCATATCCCATGAAAGCCGGAAGGGGGAGCCGCTGCCGGGGTGGAGCTGCCCGTGAAGAAGCTCCAGCCGTTCCAGCCCCGAAAGGGAGCGGCACTTGACGCCCAGCTTTTTGAAGTTCCCGCAAATGTCCGCCTCTACACGTTCCAGCCTTGCCCTGGCGGTGGGAAGGTCGTCCACGTTCACGCCGAAGGTCAGGAGCTTTGTGCGGACAATGCCGTTGTTGCTTTTGGCGATCTGGTTTTCCAGCATTTCCACATACTCACACCGGACGCTGTTGTAATCGTCATCCTGCATGGGGATGTTCACACTGTACCGGCTGCCCGGGCGGCTCCGGTGGTTGAGGAAGGAAAGCTGGAACGGAAGACTGCTGTCAAAGTAGTTGAGGCAGGCGCTCCACCCGTCAAAGATGGCCGCCTGATCTTCGGACTGTGCGAGTTGGTAGTTGATGTCCTCGTATTCAATGGTTTTGGTGTAATAGCGGTCCGCTACCCGGCACACCCCGTCCCGGTACATTTCCCGGTAAGGGAGGGTCTGCTGGGCGGTGGTGGGAATGTTCTTTCCTTTCGTGAACAGGCCGAGAAGGCCTTGCTTTTCAGGCTTTTTGCCTGCGGGCTTTCCGGCCCTTTTGCTGTTTCGCAATCGGCTGCGCCTCCTTTCTGGCGCTAAGCAGCGCATAGAAATTTTCGGTTTTGTAAGGCCGCACACGGGGATAGAGGAAACGGGTGCGGATGATGTTTTTCAGCACTTTTTCCAGCGGAAGGCCATCCCGTTCATACATAGCCAGAAAGAAGAACGGGAGCATGAGGCCGATCATCAGGAACATGGCGGCGCTGTTCCCGATACTGTCACGGGAAAGCAGGTAGGCCGGGAGCCCCACCGCCGCCGCGCCGGAAAAACAAACAAACTGGCGCTTCGTCAGATTGAAGGCCAGCTTTGTCTTGATTTTGGAAAGGTCTTTTGGTACTGGCACATAGGCCATTTGGGTACACCTCCTTCACTGCTTCGGGCCAGCATGGCCCGAGGTTATCTTGCGGCCTCTTTGGCCGGGGCTGTACTGCGGGCGGCTTCGGCGGCTTCTCGTCCGCTCTGCCTTGCCCGCCAGTATTCGGGATTATACTGCCGGATGGACTGGTTGAGGTTTTCTTCAAACTGCCCTTTGTCCTTAATGCGGTCAGGGATGTTCCACAGCTTTTTGTCCAGCAGTTCCCGGAGCACTACGCTTTCCTGTGCGTCCTCCTCATAGCAGATATAGCCCTTGTCCTTGAAGCCGCATTTTTTGGCCGCTGGGGAGAGGACGGCGGCTACCTCGTTTGCCACCATCGTTCCGCCGTGGCTGGCGGTAGATACCAGAAACACCCCCGGACAGAGGGTTTCACAGCTCTGCACTTCGCCCCACGGGGAGCTTTTCGGCGCATGGAACATTCCGCCCGTCCGGCTCCGGTCCGCCTGCATGAGCGCCGCCTTTTCTAAGATGGCTTTCAGTTCCGGGGAAAAATAGGCATATTCCCGAAGGACACGGGCGGCCTCCCCGCCGCAGGCGTTCATCAACAGGGTATAGGCGTCGCTATCCGCTTTGGTACAGCGGCCCAGCAGTTTTCCGTCGTAATAGCAGGCCGCGTCATAGCCCGTCCGTTTGCGTGGCATGGTTCCCGCCTCCTTTCTGCTTCGGGCCAGCATGGCCCGAGGTCAACGCTCCGCCCCACGGCTGGGCTTTTTCTTCGGAGGCCGTTCCGCCTTTGCCTGTTCGGCAGCCGCTTTCCCGGCTTTGAGCTGGTCGCTGATGGACGCACGCCCCACAGAGCCGCGCTCCGCCATCTGTTCCAGCTTTGCCTCATAGGCTTGCAGAACAGCGGTGTTGAGCTGTTCCCGGAACTCCTTTGTGACAGGGTAGGCCATATCCCGGTAGCCGCCTTTGCCGTCCGGCTGGCTGGGCATCCCAAGAAAGAGCCCCTTGCTGCCCTGTACGATTTTCAGATTTTCCACCACAAAGCAGTCATTGAATTTCACGCTGGCAAAGCCCATGAGGTTTTTCACAGGTTCGATGACCCGCACGCTTACATCCAGCTTTATAGGGGCGGCTGGTGTTCCGCCCACAGTTTTTTCCTGCATGGATTTCTCCTTTCCGCTTCGGGTCAGCATGGCCCGAAGCTGTTACAAGTTTACAGTGCTTTCAACTTCGTTTCCCCACACGTCCCATCCGGGCTTTTTTTCTCTGGCGAACAATTCCACTCGTGGTATATCGCCCATCAGTTCTACAATTTTCCGCCTGGCCTCGTCCGGCTTTTTGCTGTGGCGCTCTATCGGGGAAACAATAAGCTGATGGACACCGGCAGACTTACGCTTCGGATGTCCTTTTACTGCTAAAAGACAAATTTCTGCATTTCCTCTGGTCCAATACCCCAGACCGTAAAACCATGAGTAGGAGCGCCGGTTTCTCTTTATCCATACAAAGGCCACAGAACGATAAGAAAAGCCCCATGCTTTAATGACCTTTAAGGCTTCCGGCAGTTGTGGGAATGTTGCCCACAGAAACAAAACGCTGTCTTTTGCAGCCAAGTCGGCCACTGGAAGGGAACAGATTTCTTCAATACTCATAGTGGGATAATGAAGCTCTGCTGATCCCTGCCTGTTTTTCTGCTCATACCGCCACGGTGGATCTGCATAGATTATCGAAAATTTTTCTTTCGGCATGATCCTCCTTTCTGCTTCGGGTCATCATGGCCCGAAGTCTCTTAATGGCAGCCGAAGATAGATTTTGCAAGACTGCCTGTTTTGAATAAGGTAAAACACAGCAGCACCGTATATCCCACGCAGCCCCAGATCGCCCCGATGGGGTCGCCGTCGGTGGCGATACTCTGGATCAGCACCGCATAGATGGCGACACAGACTAAGATCAACAGACCTTGAAAGCCCACCGCAAAGAGGGAGCGGAAATAGTTCTGCCCCATGTGTCCGGTTTCCCTGTTGGGGACTGTGGCAAACGGGATAGGCGCTAAACTTGTGAGTAAATAAATTTCAATCATACGGCCATATACGATGACGAAGATCACAATGTTTAAGGCAATCATGGTAAGCTGGATCAGGAAGGATTGTAGCCAGAGTCCGAACAGAGGGCCTAACTCCATCGCCTCAAGCTCTGTCCGCAGACTGTCCAGCACATCCGGCGTGATCTCTGTCCCGTTCTGGATAATGCCCGCTGACTGCTGGATCACATGCTGGCTCACATCAAAGACCGCCAGCACGATATTAAAGGTATTTGTCAGGATCATCACAGCCACAAAGGTTTTGAACACCCACTTAAAAAACATCCATGTGTCAACTTCATGGAGGTTGTTGCGTTCTATGAGCATCTGTATCAGCTCATAAGTCATTACAAAAGTGAGGATGACCCCGGCGATTGGCAGGATGGCAGTTTCGGAGATCTGTCGTATCATGGAAAAGACCCCGGCGTTCCAGTCCGCCGGGGTCGTGCCTACCTGTGTGGCGATCTCGCCAACGCTCTGATTGACGTTATCGAAAAGGCCGTCCAGATTTCCTATGATACCATCGACGAGCAGACCTTTCAGCCATTCAACGATTGCGTCGATGATAAAGTCCATACATCAGCTCCTTTTCTGGAAAAAGGGACAACGGGTGACACTTAGCTGAACAGGCCGGACAGCAGAGGGATAAGCTGAAGGCCGATCAGAACGACACCGCCGCCAGCCATGAGCTGCTTAATGCCCTGTGATTTTGCCGCAGGGTTGTCCGACCCATAACCTTCCAGAAGGTTGATGACACCCCATACCGCCAGACCGGCACCAAGAGCCATGACCAGAATTTTAAGAATGTCGATTGCCTGATTGAAAAATTCCATATACGTTCCTCCATTTTGTTTGTTTGATGGTTTTGGGTACAAAAAAAGCCGCCCACATCGGCGGCGCTTCGGGTCATCATGGCCCGAAGTTACACGAACTCGTCGCTGTCCAGATCATCGAAGTTCAACAGGTCAGCTTCTTCGTCTGTGTCGGAGCCGTCCACTTCGTACACCGTGTATTCGTCCTCCGGCTTTAGTCTCAATGGCCGGTGGCGGAACAGGCTTTCCAAGCGGAAGGCGTTTTTCTTTTTATCAAATTCGGCTGTGTACTTGTAATTCGGGTGCTTTTTCAAGTCATACTTCGGGGACAGGAAGGGCGGGAGCCCCCTAAGCTGCAAGATACATTTATCTCCGGGCATGGTGGTGATCTCGCTGGTGGTCATCAGTTCCCGGCCAAGCCGCTGCATATTCTGGCTGTAACTTTCAGACTGTCCACGGCTTCGGCCCTCGGTCTGCATAGAGATGGTGGCCTTGCCCAGCCAGTTTTCCGAAATATCCTTTAGGGTGGAAGCCTCCCGGCCTCCGAGGAATACGATACTGTCCATGTTGCCCATGATGGTTTCGGAATGGTCTTTGTACAATGCCTTGCACTGGCTCATAGCCTGATAAAAGAGCGTCAGGCTGATCTCACGGGAGCGGATGACGGCCACGATCTTTTCCAGCCCCGGCACCTGTCCGGTGTTGGCAGCCTCGTCCCACAGCACCCGCACATGATAGGGCAGACGCCCGCCATAGGTGTTGTCAGCCCGTTCACACAGAAGGTTGAACATCTGCGAAAAAGCAAGGGCAACCAAAAAATTGTAGGTGGTGTCCGTGTCGCTGATAAGGAAGAACAGCGCCGATTTTTCATCCCCCAGCTTATCAAGCTCCAGCTCGTCATAGGACATGATCTCCCGAAGCTGGGGAATATCAAAGGGAGCCAGTCTTGCGCCGCAGGAAATCAAAATGCTTTTGGCTGTCTTGCCGCTGGCCAGCTTGTATTTCTTATACTGCCTCACGGCGAAGTGCTGGGGGCTGCGGCGTTCCAGCCCGTCAAACATATAGTCCACCGATACCGATAGGTAAGGCTCTGACTTTCGTCTCGGCCTTTTCCCCCGGCCCACACCGGACGGGCACCTTTCAGCGCATCCGGCGTACCCTCTTACTTTGTGAAGATTCCCCCATTCCAAAGGGGTCTCTTGCTCAACAAGCAAACGACATATTCACAATCAATCTCTTTGCAAGGAATCAATAAGTGCTTTTATTCTCCGTATCTTTCTGGGAAAAATGGAATAAAGCCGCTCCGGGGTACTGCTGTGCAGTATCGTATGTTCCATTTCTGAAAGCACACAGAGGTTTTCAAAATCATTTGTTCCGCCTTTGCTAAGTGGTTTGATATGGTGGCAGTGGTATTCGTCTACGGGGACAAAATTTCCCGACAGATAGCTGACACCTTTCATGGAACTGTATTTACTGATTCTGAACATGGCTAACCGGCTGTTTTTGATGTATTTTGAAGTGTTGACTAAGTAGCTGATATCCTTCATTGATACACCGGGATTGTGCTTCTTTTCGCCGTAGGCATAAGGATTTTTACGGATTACCTTGCCCTTTTCTGCAGCTATCAGTTTATTGTCCCAACTGGCCCATTGAATCTCAATGACCGGGAACTGATGGAAGCAGTAATAGCCACGCTTTCCCCATGAGCGGTATTCTCCGCCCTGAAAGTTATCCTTGTAAGCTTGGTCTTTTATGAATTTAACATCTCTGCTCATTGTGTGATAAAACAATTCTTTGATTCGCCAACCTATTTTTCTAAAGCTCAAACAAAACAGAGACATGCCTTTATAGTAGTTGTGGACTCCCACCACATAGGCATTCCATGCGTGTATTGTTTCAAATGACGGATTGCGCCTGATGTCATGTAGCAGTTCCCTGCATTTCTTAACAATCACGTCCTCTTTGCTTTTTGGAAGCTCATTTGTCACCATCAGCTTCCCCTTTTGCTGTGGGTTCTTCGTCTGCTTTTTATAGGCATAGAAGTCATATCCCAGATACTTCATCTTTTCCCGGGTAAGGTCATATATTTTTGTCTTATCCTCGTTGATTTCCAGCTTCATGTTCCGTGTCAGGTAATTCGTAACACTGTATTTGAATTTCACAGCGTCCTCATAATCCTTGCACAATACCAGAATGTCATCAGCATACCTCACATGAATCCCAACTTTTAGATTTGTGAGTGCGAGGTTGCGTCGCTTGTTCGCATAGTTGTGAAACTTTGCAACGCTTCTGTCATGCCAGCAATCACCCTGGTCACGGAGCCATACATCAAATCGATGTAGATATACATTACTGATTAACGGCCCCAAAATCGAACCTTGTGGAGAGCCTTTCGGATTCTCCACTTTACAGGAATCCTCATAGTATCCCTTTTTAATGAAACGGTAGATATAGTTGAGGATTATCTGGTCTTTTATCCCGATATGCCACAGTTCCCGGTATGCTATATCCGGGTCTATGGTTCCGAAGAAATCTTTCATATCCACGGACAGGACATAGGGCATTGTCTGACATTGGCTTTTCACCTTTGCCAGCGCATTGTGAGTGCTGACCTGTTTCCGGAATCCGAATGAACTCTCTACAAATTTTGTTTCACAATAGGGTTCCACCACCAGTTGAATACATTTTTCAACCAGCTTATCCCAAATGGAGCAAATCCCAAGAGGCCGCTTCTTCCCATTGCTTTTCGGTATGTACGTTCTCCGTACATAATCCATTCTTTTGTTTGTCAGACGGTCTTTCACAATCTCCGCAAGTTCCTGAATAGAGTAGGGTTCCAGAGTTTTGATGTTTGTTTTATCCGGCCCCAGTGCCATTCTTCCCGGACTTTTGCTTAATTGACGCAGTGCAAGGGCTACGTTATCAGTGTCATAAACCATGACGTGGAGTGCCCGTAGGTCAATTCTGTTATTCTGGAAATCTTCAAACCGCTTTTCCATGTCCACAAAATAGATGTTATTGGTACTCAATTACTTTTCTTTGGTTCTTCATAGGTTGTCGCCTCATTTCCGTAACGAATAGTCTCTTGCGTCTAATCAGGCGAATCGGAAATATTGTTTTATTATTCAAAGCAAGACTAAGGCCCTTCGCTACCCCCTGTTTCTTGACAGGGTATCTACGCTACTATGGCCCCGCTGACTACCCGTTCATAACCTTTCTGGCCTTACCCTTTCAGTGCGGGCCGTCCCCGGCTATTCCTAAACGTCGGGCAGTTCGCCCTTATCAATATGACTGCCTTAATACTGCACTTAGGACTTCCTCTGCTCCGTAAACCTGGGTCTCCCCGATACGTTTTACACGTATTCTATGGCGGCCATAACGCCATCCCCCATAGTGACAAAACGAAATCACGTGAGGTAGATTTATTATTCCGTCCTCTCTGCACAGCAGAGCAGGATAGGGTTCATAACGAAGCTTTAGCAAATGCGGAATGTTGAATCCATATGCAGTGGAACCCGGGGTGTGCTGTCACCAGCAGTGTCCCCGCCTTCACCTATGCTTCGCGACTGCCTGTTACCAGACAGCCGGCAGGAGTATTAGTCGAGGTCGGATACATGGAATATTTGGCTTCCATGCCGCCTCCAGTCATATCAATTACCTACAAGAGTGTGCCGCTTTTCACCTCCTTAGCACCTCTTATCAGGTTTGCAGTGGTGTCACCCTACTACGGGAGTTTTACACTGCAATTAGGGTCGCACCATTTTTGAAGGTTTCGTCATCCTCCCGGACTTCCATGCTGTTTATCATTTCCACCAGCGTATTCATGTTGCGTTCTTCCTCCGGCCCCTCAAAGACGATGTAGGCCACAAGGGCACAGTACAAGAGGGTTTCGGCTTTGGTCCAGAACTCGTCGCCCTCCTTGCCGTCGCCTTTGGTGTTGGCGATCAGGGCGGTAACGAATTTCAAAACATCGCTCTCCGTCTTGATATAGGCCAGCGGATTGTAGTGCATGGATTTTGAAAAGTCGATACTGTTGAACACCCGCACCCTATATTTCTCCCGTTGCAGAAACCGCCCGCACTGATCGAGGGTGCCGCCCTTCGGGTCTACCACCACATACGAGGAATGGGCTTGAAGGAGTTGCGGGGTCAGCCAGAACCTTGTCTTTCCCGAACCGGACGAGCCGATGACACAGGCGTTTAGGTTCCGGGCATTGGCGGGTATCTTCGGGCGGGTGTTCATGGTAAGGAACTCCGTCCCGGTCAGAATGACATTGTTCTGAAATTTAGGGTCTACAAACGGCTTTATATCCTCCTTTGTTCCAAAACGGGCGGTGCCGTACTCCGCATCCCGCCGGAATTTTTTCGCCTGCCTGATCTTTGACTGTATCAGCAGATACATCCCAGCCGCACCGGCAAGGCCCACCAGCAGGTCAATACCTCCCAGCCCCGGCCAGTAGGTTTCAAAGGCTTTGGGGAAGGTGTCGAGCATCCCCATGAGCTTTGTCCCGAAGTCTGTGCCGGGGGCGATCCGGTAGGCCGTCCCGATTTTGGAGAAGAACCAGAACACAAAGAGGTACGGCAGGTTTGGGAGCACATATTTTCTGATCTTGTCACTCAACGTCCGTCCTTCACCGCCTCTCTGGTCCGCTGCTTTTCCTTTGCCTGTGTCCTGATCTGCTCCGTGAATTTCCGAAGCTGACCGAGGATGGAAGCCTTATCCTGCTCTTTATTCAGCACCTTTGCACTGTACTTCTGGAAGGCCGCTGTGATGGCGTCCGCCTGATTGGCTTTGAAGAACAGCAGGTAATGGCCGGGGCTCACTTTATGGAAAGCGTAGTCCACATGGAACTCCTTCGCGATCCGGTCAAAATCCTTTGGGGCTCCCACATAGGGCATGGCGCTTTTGCCGCCATAGTGGTTCATCAGCTTTTTTACACTCTGGCGTCCCTGCGGGGTCAGCGCCTTCCGGTGGTGCTTTTTCAGCGCCCGCGCTACCTTCCCAAAAGCGGCAGCCAGCACTTTTCCCGTGAGCTTCGTTGTCCTGATCGAAAGGGCAACCGTTTTTTGGTTTACTTCTTCCTGCATAAAACCTCCTTTCCGTCGGGGTTCCCGCTATCCGGGAGGCCCCCGTACAATCTCGGGGAACAGAAAACCTCGGGCCAATGTGGCCCGAGGCTTACCGCTCGGCATCCCTGCCGGACGGAGCTTTCTTTTCCGGCTCCGTCTGGACTTTTTCGCCCTGTTCCCGCATGGTCTGCAAGATAGAGGGCTTCTTTTGAAGCTGGGAGGGCTTTTCGCCGGACAGCGGCTTGATACATTCCAGCCGGTCAGCCGCCCGGATGGCGTTGTCCGTGAGCTGCCTCTGCCATGCGCCCACGCTGGGAGCCCAGCGAAAGCCGCTGCTTTTCAGCTCGGCCCGGGTGTCCGCGTCAGGCTTTCCATCAAAGAATACCTGCAAGCGGTTGTCCTCCCGGTTCATCTCCACACGGCCCCCGTCGAACTCCCAGCCGGAAAATTCCCGCTGTGCCTGTTTGGAAAGCTGTTCGATACGGGCCTTTACCCGGCGGATCTCCGCATTGTTGTTGGTAAGCTGGTAGCTTTCAAAAGGCCTCGGGTCGCTCCGCCAGCTTGACGCCATGCTTGCTTTCAGCTTTTCAATCTGGTCCGGCGACAGCAGCGCACAGCCGTCCAGCTTGCCATGCTTGCGGTAATAGGCGTTGACCTCCTTCATAATGAGCTGGGAGCGTTCCAGCCCGTCCAGCTTCTTCTGGAGCTTTTCAATCGCTGCCGGGTCATCGGCGCTGATCCCGCCCATACCGGTGCTGCGTATCTTATCCAGCAGCCCTTGAATATACCGCCATTCCTCCATGTTGCTATCCCTGGCCCGGTTCTGTTTTTCCTTCTTTCCTACCGGGAAATTGGCAGGTCCGGCGATCATCACAGAGGGAACCCTTACGTCAATGGCAAAGCTCTGGTTCATGTTTTCGGCCAGCTTGCGGGCGTAGGTGTCTAACAGATGGTCGATCTTCTCATGGTACATGGGGTCCACCCGGGATTTCTGCTGTTCCGCTATGGCGGCGGCCTTGTCTACCATTGCCCGGTATTCCGCCGTTGCGCTCCCTTCCTTGTAGTCGGAAAAGCTGTTCATTTCCTTTGCCCGGCGGGCGGCCCCTTCATTGATAGAGTAATAGTTGATGGTGTGCACCTCCTTCATGCTTCGGGCCATGTTGGCCCGAAGTCTTACCGTTCTTCATGGGAAGGCCCCGCCTTGTCCTTTTTCGGAGCGGGCGGGGCCTCTTGAAACCGTTTGAGTGCAGCGAGAATGGAATGGACAGGCTCGGCCTTTTCAGGATAGGCAAATATCCGGTGTTCAGGCGGAATGTCCTGTGGCCCGTGGTAATACTCCTTGAAGCCCTCCGGGACTGCCGATACATATCCACCGGGAGCGAATACGCCGCCCTCGTTGATACGCACATCCCGCCCGTATGCTTCATAATCGAAGTAGTTCTGAATGTGCTCCGGTATCTCGATGGTCCCCAGCTCGTCGGCGTAAAGACGGCCCAGCCCTTCATCATCGGAAATATCCGGGTAAAAGCGGTAAAGGTCAAGGTTCTGCGTCAGGTTTATCAAATCCTTCACGCTCCGGGTGTGGTTTCCCAAGACAAGAGCGGCTTCAAAAGTTTCCAGTCCGCCCTTATCCCGTACTTCCAGCAGAGCGTGGCCCAGCTCGTTCAGCTCGTCGATGTCCTCACATTCGTAGAGATGATCGTAGAGCCCCAGCACATCACTGTCAAAGCTGGTAAAGAACACTTCGCTGTACCGTTTCCCGTCTATCCCGATTTTGGCAAGGGCGGCCTGCAACTCCTGTGTCGTCATGGGGAAATGTACCGTTGTCCCTACCTCAATCCCCATTAAGGGGTACAGGGCTGTATTGGTTATATAGGCTTCAAACATGGGCTCATTCCTCCTTTCCGGCCCGGTCAGCCAGCACCTCATAAATCCCGGCCATAATGTAATCGGCGCAAGGGAGGGCAATCGCATTTCCCAGCGCCTTGTAGCGTTGCAGAGGCCGGATCTCCATGCCGTCCGCCCCGTACTTTGTCCAGCCCTCCGGCAGCCCCATCAGCCGTTCACTTTCCGTTTCCGTCAAGAAGCGGATACAGCCGCCGTCCGGGTCGCCCTCATACCAAAAGGCGAAGGGCGTCACGTCACTGGCTAAAAGAGTGGGAAAAGGGTCAGTTGGTAATCCGAAGCTGTTTCGGAAGGCCGTTTCTTCCTGCCTTTTTGCCGCTCCCCGCATACGGAAGCACTGAAAGGGGTGGATGACTGGTATCTGCCGCCCTGTTTCAAAAGAAGCTGTTCGATCTCCTTCGGCGGCGGCCCGCCCGCCCTCTCCGCAAGGCGGAGGAAGTGGGAGCATTGGACGGGGCTTAAATAGTATGTCTGCGGCACGTCTGCCTCCAAAATCCGCCACGACGAAAATCCGCTGCCTTCGTGCCAGCCTTCGGGAGCCTGCCCAATACTGGGCGTCCATGAGCCGCCAGCACACATCAGGCGTTCCCCCTCGCACCATTCCGGCATTTCCCCATCTTCCCGAAGGAGGCATTGGAACTTCGGTGTCCGAGAAGGCGGATAGGACGGCTCTAAAGTCCATCCGGTCATTTGTAGAAAACGCTCCCATGACGTTTTCCCAAACAGCGATAGCTGGATATAGGTTATCAGTAGCATCCCTCATTTCCTGTATGATACGAAACGCCTGATAGAACAGGCTTGATTTTGCCCCGGCAAGGCCGGAGCGGTTGCCGATCAGAGAAAGGTTCTGACAGGGAGAGCCGAAGGTTATCACATGGACCGGCGGGATTTTCCCGCCGTCCACCTTCGTAATATCTCCCAAATGCGCCATATCGGGAAAGTGCCTTTTGGTTATGGAGATGGGCGCTTTTTCAATCTCGCTGGCCCATACCGGACGGATACCGCACCGGGAAGCAGCCAGAGGGAACACGCCGATCCCGTCAAAAAGGCTCCCCAGCTTAATGTCCGGCATGGCCCGGGGTGCCGTGTCCCTTCACGGCAAGCACCCCTTCCAGCGTTGTCGCCGCAATGCCCAGCCGTCCGGCAACCGCAATATCGTTTTTTACATCCTCGTCCACAACGCTACCGCAGACGATCAGGGTATGGGAGCGCCGCAGCATATCCCGGCGCATATCAATCCCGGCCTTATGTTCCTCGGGAACGCTGTCATTCAAAAACAGCGGCAGGTACAAGAGCGGGCAGATCGGGGAAAAGCCCGCCTCATAAGTAAGACGGCAGTAGTGGGCCGCCAGCTCCATATCAACATCCGGCTCGCCGCTCCATGCGGCAGTCAGGTATGCTAAAGGTCGTTTCATTGGTTGAGCCTCCATTTCTGTTTTGGTTTAGGGAAAAGCAAGGTATCGCCCAACCCCTCCGCCCCTTCCCCCGGGAAGGGGAACGGCTCTGGAGAATTTATATCCCCGTCGCTTGACCGGGAAAAAGCATAACCGGGAGAAATCCGTCAAGGGTGCCTCTGGCACCGCCTGCGGCGGCGCTGCCCTTGACTGATTTTCCCGGCTATGCTACGGAATAACTGGCGACGGGGAATAATTTATATCTCCAGAGCTTCGGGGCGCGGGGCAGAACCCCGCAATCCTCGGGCCATGCTGACCCGAAGTTTGGGCTTACTTTTCCTGTTCGTTTTTCTTCTCCGGCTTTTCGTGTTCCTTCTGCTGACCCTTCCAGTCGTCCAGCAGCTTGATGATCTGATCCTTCATTTCCCTCGGCGTAGTTTCCTTGCCGAAATACTTGCTCAGTTCCGCACCTGTCAAAATCACTTTGTCTACCTCCTTTTTGTCCTCCATCATAATGCCGTCAATCACATCCCCGTTGAGCAGCTTCTTTTCGTCCAGCTCCCGCATACGCTTTGCCTGCGCCTGTGAAGGCGAGGACTGCTGGCTGTCAATGGCAACGGCGATATAGTTCTGGTTCTTTTTGCCGACATAGGAAAGCTCCACCGCCGTAGTAAAGCCCAGCTTTTTTTCATCCATCAGCTTCATCAGGTCGGGAACCAGCTCATTGAGACGGATATACCGCTGCACCTGCTTGACCGCCATCTTATTGCGCTCGGCCACGATCTCGTTGGAGCGTTTACCTGCGTCCTTCGGGTCAATCTGGCCCGAAGTGCGGGAGCCCTGGTGCTTGATGGCTTCAAGCTGCATTTTCAAGGCTTTGGCCCGCTCACTGGGGAGGATTTCTTCACGCTGGTTGAGATTGTCCTCCACCATCTGCGTGATGGCTTCATCATCCGTCAGGTTTCGGACGATACAGGGCATATCCGCATATCCGGCAAGCTCGCTGGCTTTCTGGCGGCGGTGGCCGGACACGATCTCATAGCCGCCATCCTCACGAGGACGGACGATAGCAGGCTGGGTCACGCCCTTGTCCTTGACGCTGGACACCATAGCCCGCATTTCTTCATCATCCCGGACCTCAAAGGGGTGGTTCTTGAAGGCGTGGAGCTCGTTCAGCTTGATATAGATGATCTGCTCCTTGCCCCGGCGTGGAGCATCCTTCGGTTTTTCGGGTTCCTTCGGAGCGGGAGCGGCCTGTACCGTTGGAGCCGTTTTTTTCTCCGGTTCCTTTTTGACCGCCTTTTCCGTTTTCTGTGCGGGAGCTTTGGATTTCGAGGCTGCGTCCTTGTCCTTATCTGCTTTCGGGGGACGGCCCCGGCGCTTCGGCTGTTCCGGCTCTTTGGGTTTTTCCTCTGCTTTTTTCGGAGCCTCCGGCTGCTTTTCCGGTTTCTCCGCTTTTGCCGGGTCAGGCTTTTCCACGCCGGGAGCTGCCGCTCGTTCCTCGGCTTTCTTTTCCTTCATAATTTCAGCGAAGTTATAGACAGAAACCTGTGGGGTCTTTACCTCTGGTTCCGTCTTTTTTTCCGGCTCCGGGGAAACGGAAACCTTCTCCGGCTCTTTTGGGGGATTAGGCGGTGTTTCCTTGCCCGGCCCGCTATCCGTTACCGGCTGTTCCGGCGTTTTTGTGGTTTTATCATCTGCCATAAGCATTTACCTCCTGTTTTTTGGCATGAAAAAAGGGGCTCAACTTTTCAGTCAAGCCCCCGTGGGAAGTTCCTCCTTTCTCCGCCATGATACAAAAATACCGCCCGTAGTCTCGTTTGGGCGGTACTTTGTGTAAGATTGGCAGTCCATTATTAAGTTTTTTATTATGTTCCCTTTGTACACCGTTGCAAGGGATTGTTTTTGAACGGGAAACTATTTATGAAGAAGTTTGGGGGTTAGACGGAGTTGGCGATAATACAGTTGTCACAGAGCATATCAGACGTATTAGGGCAAAATTTTTATCTTTAGGCGATAGACCTTACATTGAAACAGTTTGGGGGTGCGGATATAAATGGGAAAATTAAAGCAAAGCAAATTATTCAATCAGTTAAATAACATGAGTATCAGGATGTCCTTTGTTCTTTATGCTTTGTTTTCGTTGTTGATTGGAATAATTATTTGTATCTTTTTGATTTCAATGGTAGACAGTTATAGAATAAATCTAAACTATAAGTATGAAAATATGACAGCAAGGTATGATATACCGGAAAATGGTTCGTTTACTGCCGTCTATAGCAACGACCAAACAAAATACACAATATTCGACACTAAAGGTAATGAGATATGCAAATTCAATGTTGATTATCAAAAAGAACGTCCAGTACACGAATATGTCTATCCGAACCATGTTTCATATATTGAAGTTACACCTAATTTTACGAACCGGGACAGACTGATTGACAGTGTTTTAGGTTCACTAAATATTGTAATAATTCCTACCATACTATCTATTAGTATGATATGTTGCGTAACATTTTTTTATAAAAAGAAATTATCAAAACCTATTAAGCTATTGACTAATGCATATCATAAAATTGAAGCAAACGATTTAGATTTTGAATTATCATATCCATTAAATGATGAAATGGGGAAACTCTGCCATGCTTTTGAAAAAATGAAAGAATGCTTGGCAAAAAATAATGAAACTATGTTTCGGCAATTTGCTGAACAGCGCCGCCTAAATGCAGCTTTCTCACATGATTTACGAACTCCTTTGACCTTATTAAAAGGTCATGCTACTATGCTGCTTTCTTTTATTCCAAAAGGCTTGGTATCACAAGAAGAAATATTAGAAGAAATATCAGTAATGTCAAAAAATGTTTCGCGGCTTGAAAAATATGTAAATGCCATGACAAACTTATACAGATTAGAAGATATTGAAATTTCACGACAGCGTATTACTTTTTATTCATTTATCGACAGTCTGAATGATACAGCAGAATTACTTTGTTGTGACAAACATTTTTCGATTACAACAAATGGAAAAAATGTAGACATATTTATCAATTTAGATGCAGTTATGCAAATTTATGAAAATTTACTCTCTAACAGTATTAGATATGCAAAAAATGATATTGTTATTAGCGTAGTAATAAAGAATACTGATTTAGTTATATCAGTTTCGGACGATGGTTGTGGTTTTAGAAATAGTGATATTGGAAAAGCAACATTACCATTTTATAAATTATCAAAAGATATATCTACTGAACATTTGGGGTTAGGACTGAATATCTGTAAAATTCTATGTGAAAGACATGGTGGAAAAATTCAAATTGCTAATAATAAAGCAGGGGGAGCGTGTGTTACGGTAAAAATAAATTGTAGTGAAAGTTGATTGAAAATAGACATTTTATTGCTACGATATATCCAAAAGAAAGGAGATAAGGACAAATGAAAAAAATAATGAGTATGTTTATAACCTTATCGTTACTGGTGTGTACTGTCGGGTGTAGTCAAACAGAGGACAGTGATAATCATGTAGTACAAGACTATTTCGAAGAATATGAGTTTTCTCCTTATGGAAATGAAGAAGAACTTGACACTTTGGAGAATTTAAAGATTTCAATGAATACAGAAAAGGATTTAGACCTAAAACACCTTTCGTTTTTAATAGAAAATAATTCTGATAAAGAATACCGATATTCACCAAATTATTTTGAAATAGAAGCTGAACAATCCGGTACTTGGTATCAGCTTAAGCAACTTGATGACCCCTCAAAGAGCAATGAAAAGGATTGTATTATTAAGCCTGATGAACGACTAACATTAGAAATTGATGTTAAAAGTTTTTATGGGGAATTGCCTGCTGGACACTATCGCTTGATTAAACAATTTACTTTCTTTGAAAATGAGAGAGATTGGGATTACGATGCTTATAATTTATCTTGTGAATTTACGACTAGGTAAAAAAATTCTTCACTCTGTTCGCAAATAGGTAATTAAGGCATAGCAACCCAAATTACTGCTATTCCTTTGAATTATAAATGCAACCGTAAACCATGCACCATCACATGTGGGAGAGAGGGGGAATTATTTATGGCTTGCACAGAAGCATACAAGGAGAGCTTGTATGCTAACAGAATTAACACCGCTTTTCAAAAAGCCACTTCTCTATACTAAAACAGAGATACCTTTTTGGGATGATGAACACATTTCACTACAAATGCTTAACGCCCATCTAAATCCAAACTATGATGGAGCAAGTAGAAAATTGGAGTTTATTGAAAAATCAGTTGATTGGATCAGCAAAATACTTCCCTCAGAACACTATCCATCAGTACTTGACATTGGATGTGGCCCCGGTCTTTATACTGAGAGGTATGCAAAAAAGGGGTATAGGGTTGTAGGTGTTGATTTTTCACACCGTTCTATAAATTATGCTCAGATGAACGCAAAGAGAAAAGGACTACCTATTGACTATTTTTATCAAGACTATCTGAAATTATCTTTAGATAAAAAATTTGACTTCGCAACAATGATTTACTGCGACTTCGGGGCATTATCGACAAATGACCGAAAACAATTATTGAAAATCATTTACCAACATCTCAAACCCGGCGGAAGGTTTTTGCTGGATGTATTTTCTCTCACCCAGCTTGAAAATTTTCAAGAAAGCCAAACATGGGAAGTCTGTCCTGACGGCGGCTTTTGGTGTCCAGAAAACTACATCGCATTAAACAGGGCTTGTAAATACCCCGATAATGTAACACTTCGCCAAACATTGGTTATCGCAAAGAAGAAAGTAAGCAATTACTATTTGTGGGATACTTACTTTTCTAAAAAAGCACTGGAAGAGGAGGCAGTTGGTAGCGGTTTCAAAATATGCGAATATTTTGGTGATGTATCTGGTAGCACATACAGCGAACACAGTTCAACTCTTGCAGTTTTGTTGAAAAAATAATTTGTACTGGCAGTCACCCTGGCGATTAAAAAAACCGTAAATCGGCAGGGTGATTTGCTATGCCCATTTCAAGTTGTTTTGGCGAGTGACGGTTTTGAAATAACCGTCATTTTTCTGTAATATGGACTGAATTATTTGAGACATGGCGGTATTTAGGAGATGTCGCTATGTTTCTTTCTATATTTGTCCCACTTGACTTGTCAAAAAAAGTTTAGCCCCTCCACCGGGTTACTCTGGCCAGCAACACGAAATTTGCCAGTACATAAAAAACTGCGTCATTTCATGCGCCCGCACAGTACAACGCTGTGCGGGCGTTGTCGTTTCTTGTCGGCTCCACTTCGGGACAAACAGTCCCAAGGTGCGGGACGGCTCCCCCGGATGCCGCTCCCCGCCGCCCTCCATATCGTTTCCCGACAACCCGACCACAAAAAACGATATGGAGGTACATACAATGACTATCATCAACTTGCGCGACTTTTACTACTGGTACACCCAGGACGAATATATGGAAGTTACTGACGATGTTGCCGAGGCTCTCCGGGCCAGCGTCCGTTATGAGGCGGCCTACCAGCGGCGGCTCTCCCGCCACAAGGCGCAGTATTCGCTGGACTGCGATGACGGCATCGAGTATTCCGCCTGCCTGCGTGAGCTCACTCCGGACGAGGTGCTGGAGCTCAAGGAGCGGTTCTGCCGTCTGTGGAACGCGCTGAACAGCCTGCCGGAAATCCAGGGCCGGAGGATTGACGCCTGCATCATTCTCGGCAAGAGCGTGAAAGAGGTGGCCCGCGCCGAGGGCGTGCATGAGGAGTCCGTCCGCCAGTCCATCCAGCGTGGGCTGGAGCGCATGAAAAAAACTTTTTAATTTTTTTCAGATTTCCCACTTGGAAATGATGAAAAAATGTCTCGGTATATGAGAGGAAGTTTTTTCTTCTCCAAAACTGAATAGCGGGCGGCCCCGAGTGAACGC
Source organism: Clostridia bacterium (assembly GCA_910575405.1). Classification (GTDB taxonomy): domain Bacteria; phylum Bacillota; class Clostridia; order Peptostreptococcales; family Anaerovoracaceae; genus Hominibacterium. Next base: position 19,696 of record CAJTER010000031.1, read on the forward strand.
GGGGAGCCGGGCGGCGGGTGCGCGGTGACTTCTCCAACGGGAGGACGAGCGACCAACACCACCGCCGCGAGTGGGGAGCTTGCCAACCCCACGGCCACGATCCGCGAGGGACAAGCTGGCCGCTGGCCGCTTGGAGCCGCCGCACAAAACAAGGGAACGCCGGGCCGCTACCTGTTGTCCCAAGGTGAGGACAGGCCAAAGGGCAGCACTTTCGCAGTGCTGTCCTTTCGCGTTTCCCCACAACCCAAAACGCAAAGGAGGTTTTACCGTGAAACTGACCACACAGGAGCTGGAACAAATGAAAAGCGTGGACATCGGCGCGGTGAGCGCGGATGCGCTGGCTGACGTGAGCGGTATGGCCTTTGACCGCACCCTCCCCCGGGAGGAGCGGCTGGCCCGGTTTGTGAAACGGGCCGTCAATCCGTACTGCTTTAGCGTGGGCGGCGTGGGCGTGAAAATCGAGTTTGCCGAGAGCGGCCCCTCCCTCCAGGATACGCTGACCGCCTTTCTTATCCGGCAAAAGAGCGGGCTGTAACTGCTGTTGCGGCCTGCTCCCACTTCGAGACAAAATGTCCCGAGGCATCGGCATCCTTGTCGATACCCCGGAACAGAGTTATAATATAAGTGTAATGTGATAGGGAAGGAGGAACAATGGCACGAACAAAAAACAGAGGGTATCAGCAGACCTCGACCCCTACCTATACGGCCCGGCTCTGGAAAATGGGCGGCTACATCCGGCTTTCCCGAGAGGATTTACAGAAAATCAACCGGGGGCTTGACGATAGCAACAGCGTGAAAAACCAGCGCGACATTCTCAATGATTTTCACTTCAACCATGCGGAAGAATTTGAAAGCTACACCGAGTATGTGGATGACGGCCACACGGGAACCGATACGGAACGCGAAAGTTTCCAGCGGCTTTTAGGGGATGTGATGAGCGGGAAAATCAACTGTGTTGTGGTGAAAGACCTTTCCCGTTTCGCCCGGAATTACAGCGATGCTGGCAGTCTGATTGACAACCTTTTTGTGCAGATGGGCGTCCGCTTTATCAGCTTGGCCGAGGGCGTGGACAGCTACCTAAACCCGGACAGCGTGAACAGCATCATCGTTCCGATAACAAACGTGATGAACGACCAGTATTGTTATCAGACCTCAAAGAAAATCCGGCAGGTTTTTGATTATAAGCGGCGCAACGGCCAGTACATAGGCTCTTTTGCTCCCTACGGCTACATAAAAGACCCCAAAGACAAGCACCAGCTAATCGTTGACCCGGAGGCCGCTGAAACCGTCAAAAAGATATACGAGATGTGCCTGCAAGGTACGGCCAAACTTCAAATTGTGATGTATCTGAACGACCACGGCATACCCAGCCCCACGGCATACAGAAAGCTAAAGGGCCTGCCCTACTCCCCGGCTATATCGGACGCTCCCATGTGGGGGAACAAGATTATAACGGATATTCTCAGAAATCCTATTTACACTGGGGATTTGGTGCAGGGCCGCCGCCGGGTGAAAAGCTACAAGGTACACCAGATTGAGGCTGTGCCGGAGGATGAATGGGTGCGCGTCCCCGATACCCACGAGGCCATCATCACCCACGAAACCTTTGACCGGGTGCAGGAACTTCTGAAACGTGACACCCGGACGGCCCCTAAAAAGCGGGAGCTCCATTTATTCAGCGGCTTTCTGAGGTGCGCTGACTGCGGCAAGGCCGTGACCCGGAGCCAGAGCGGGAAGAATGTTTATTATTCCTGCTCCACTTACAAGAAACGCTCCCGTACAGCCTGCACCATGCACTCTATCAAGCACAACCGTCTGGAGGCCGCCGTCCTGTTCGCTATCCAGTATCAAGTGAGCACCGCCGTTTCCTATTCGGAAATAGTAGCCCATATCAATGCGGCTCCACTGAAAAAAAGTCAATCCCACCGCCTTAACGACCAGATAGCCGCAAAGGAAAAGGAATTGACGAAAATTACCCGCTATAAGCAGTCACTGTATCAAGACTGGAAAGACGGGGAAATCACCCAGCAGGAATACCGGGAAATGAAAGCCGATTATGAACGGCAGGCCGCTGGGCTCTCGGATTTGCTGGCCCGGCTGACGGCTGAACGGAAAGAGCTCTCAAACGGCGTTGACCAGCAGCATCCCGCGCTGGTAGCCTTTGCGAAATATCAGAACATCGAAAAGCTGACCCGCGAAATTCTGATTGAGCTGGTAGACCATATCAAGGTTTACGAAAACGGCAATATCAGTGTTCACTTTAAGTTTGCGGACGAGTTCCGCCGGATTGCCGAGTATATTGAAATCAACACCACTGACACCGCCGAGGCGGGCTGACCCCCGCCAAAGCATAAAATCCTTTTGACAGTGTGTTTTCCTAATAAAACGCAATCTTAACCTGGCTCGGCCTATAATGCTCGATATATAATGGATTTACCAGATAAGATTGGTGAATCCGCAGGAAATGGCAATGGGTATCCTCTTCAATATGCTTTAATTTTCCATAGAATTCATATTCTCCATGTTTTGTATGTAGTATAATTTTCCTTGCTTTGCTTTCAAAATACAAAATTTTTCCATAGTCAATTTTATATACGGATTGTTCGATTTGAAATTCAAAAAAATTTTTATATAATACTGTAAGATCCATCGCTTTCTCTAAAACATCTTTGACTTCCTTTTCACAAAAAGGCTTTGTCAAAAAATGAAGCGGCCGGATCGCAAATAGATCCATGGCATAACTTGGCTTTCCAGAAATGAAAACGATGTGAACCGTTTCATCACACAGCTCCTCTCGAATTCTTTTCCCTACCTCAATCCCATTAAGCTGCTTTAACTCAATGTCCAGGAAAATCAAACTAAAATGATTGCCTGCTGCAATTGCCTCATACAACGCTTCCCCACTGTAAAAAAAGGTTACAGATATTGTTTCTTTTTTTATATAAGACGTTAGATGGCTTTTAATTTCCTCGCATATCGCTTTTTCATCATCACAAATTGCTACACAAAACACACCAAACACTCCTCCCCTATACGTCTCGATTATATCCTAATGCTGCTTACCTGTCTTATCATACAATATTTTTTGCAGCAGAATCTGTACTTGTAGAAATTGAGGTGTTTTGATGTAGAAAATAAATCAACAGGCTGACTGAGAATACGTCATTTTTATCATCAAGCACCATCTCCCCATTATATGCATCCACCACACGCTGCACATTTTTCAAGCCTATCCCACGCCCCTTCTTTTTAACCTTCGTTGTTTTGAATACATTGCCGGATTTACGCAGGCTCCCCGTATACGTATTTTCTACCTGAAGAAAAAGTTTGCCCGGTTCCTGCTCCATTATAATGGATAGAAACTTCTCTTTTTTGCTGCAATTCTTAAGTGCCCTCAATGAATTATCCAGCAAATTCCCAAGTAAGATACTGATATCTCTCGGTACAACCGGAAGATCTTTTGAGATTCTGAGATCCGTTCGGATCTCTACACCAGATTCAACAGCTTCACCTAATTTGAGATTTAATAAACTGTCGACAATAAGATTCCCTGTAGCTGCAAATTTTCTCTGTGGTTCAACAAAGGGTGCTAAGCTATTCAAATAATCCTGTATGGGAGTACATTTATTTTGTCCGGCTAATTGATTCAAAGCAAATAAATGATTTTTCATATCATGCCTTAATGCTGCTATTGTCTCCTCCGAAGATTGCAGCAGCTTCATTTGATTTTCGTAAGCCTGATTTTGCTGTTCTAAAAGTGTAAGATCCAGTTGGCTGCGATACATTTCCTGGATACGATCAAATAAAAAAAATACAAGAAAATTTAGGAAAACTATCGCCATCTCACCTATGGCAACGGTAATTTCATCTTTACAATTATCCAGCGCTACAGCCGAAACGAACAGACTGCAAAGCGGAACTAAGATGACTGAACTCCATTCCAGCAATGCAATTTCCACGCCATGTTTTAAGTCAACTCCTTTTTGTAGCAGCCGTACAACCATAAAATACAGTAAATTGGTTGCTATAGTACCAATCGTTACGATGTAATCTGTTTTTAAAAACAGCAGAGCGTGATACACGGTATCTTCGCAAATAACACTCGTCGAAATAATTGCAATAGTAGCATAAATTCTATACTTCCATCTGCCAAGATAAGTCCACGAAAGTATGATACACCCAATTATATTTGAAAACAGAATAAGGTTTGGGGACCAGTTGAAAAACAAAAATCCTGCACTGTTGATGCAATAATAGCACAGGTAGCTTAACACTCTTAGATATTTTCTTTTTTTTTGATGCATCCGTTTCAAAAAACACGCGAAAAAAGCAGCTTTTGATGTACATGCTGAACAAGTTTCCCACTAAGTACACCAAGCTTGCCAACAATCCCAATTGTGCCATATGTATCACCTTTCATTTTGAAGTAATATTCTGCTTACTTTTTTACGGTAAGCCTGACTGATTGGAAGCGAACATTCATCGTTCACCAGTATTTCATCTGACTTCCAAAAAGTCACATAGGTGCGATTAATTAAATACGACTGGTGGATCCGAATAAAGTTAGGAGGCGCCTCTTTCTCAATGCTTTTTAATTTTCCATATAACTCCTTAATTCCATGTTTTGTATGGAGCCTGATTTTTCTGTTACTGCTTTCAAAATACATAATATCTCCGTAAGGTATGCGAAAATATTCTGTCCCGATTTTAAACTCAAAGCAGGTGTCATACGCTTCGGTTAATTCCATTGCCTCTTCTACATGATTAAGGACTGCTTCTGCGGAAATGGGTTTAATCAGAAAATCCATTGGCCGTATGGCAAACAGCTCCATTGCGTATCCCTGTTTTGCTGAAATATAAACAATCTGAACTCGCCTGTTTTTCATTTCTTTGCGAATTTTCTTTCCAACATCAACCCCGTCCATCAGCTGCAATTCTATATCCAGGAAAATCAAATCGTAATGTGATCCCCCAGACATGGCTTTACATAAGCTTTCTCCGCTATAAAAAATATCTACCTTTAAAACTTCCTTTTCTATATAGGGTTCCAGTACTCTTTCAAGCTGAGAGCATAGAACTTCCTCATCATCACAAATTGCTACACAAAACACACTAATTCCTCCTTCCATATGCCTTGATTATATCACACTACCACAAATTTTGTTCCTTTTCTTTGATCCTTTTGGTTTACAAACGATATTTTAGGATTATCTCATTTTCTTTCCTGCGATCAAAAAGAGCAGCTTTGTTTCCGCTGCTCCTGTGTTGTTTTACAGTTATACTATTTTTTCTATCACTTCAGGTTCCTCTGTCTGCAGTTCAAAGATCTGCATGAAATCATGATTCGCACCGATATTCATTAGTTCAAAATGGTTCAGGCATTTGCCAAGACATGGAAGCCTACAGCTCATATCTCGAACCAAATCAAAAATTTCAAGATCGGTTGTCTTGTATTTGGAATGATAACCCGAGTCTTGCTCATGGGAAAAGTTTCGCAGATCCACCTGGTTACATAGTCCATAAACCAGGCCTTATCTTTCAGTGATGTGATAATCGAACCAAACGCACCATAATCTTTTGCATAGCCGCTTCCGTAGACAAACAGGGCGCCGTCTGCTTCCCTCTGTTCCTGCAGTCTATGCTTTGCAAAGGTCCGTTCCAATGCCTGATAAATGCTCTACACCGTATATTCTTGCTCCAATTGAATTTTCTGTTCATCCAGTTTTATTTCCAGCTTTAACATCCTGATTCCTCCGTTCTGTCTGAATCACATTCCTATCGCCCTGCATTGATTTTCTTTATAGGCAGGCATCGTACATATATCAACTATCAACCATTTTTTGATCTGCGTTTTATGCCATGAAGGGCAAATGCTGCTGCCCCTGTTATGATTGTCCCAGGAAGCAGCATCTCCAGGCCGTTGATTATCACGATTGTGCGAAAGGGTAATGTTCCCGTGCGCCAGGCATCTGAAAAATACTCGTATGCAATCGCAGCAAAAAAGCTGATAATAAAAAGCAGGCCAACGGCCATCAGTATCCCGCATATTCTCTTTTTCCAAATCATATCATACCTCCACTAAAACACTTTCACAGAAAGCTTGCAATTCTAAGATGTCTTCATGCATAGTTATCCTCAAATTCTTTGTTTCTTGAATTTGGCTGCAATACTCCAGAATATGTTTAATTACATTTCCATCACGAGAATTAATCTGCATATAGCAACACCTCCTCAGATGCAATACTGTCTCTAAATTCCGGTTCCAAGCTTTCCGTTGTAACAAGATCAATCGGCTTACTTAAAGCATCACTCAATTTATTATATAGCCCTTCTAAAACAAAATAGCTACGGATTTTACCCTGGTCAATACGAAAATCCAAATCCGATTGTTCTGTAGCATCCCCTCTCGCATAAGAACCAAATAAATATACTTTTTCAACCCTATACTCTCTTGCAATTGGTGTAATATATTGGCGTATTTCATCAACTGTATAGATTTTATCCGTCATTCCTCTACCTCCAGCAGCTTTTTCTTTTAGAAAGTATATCATAATTGCTTTCAGTATTCAACTTACCCGGTTTTCCTCTCTGAATTTAGTATCTCCTGCCAGGAGCCTTCTTTATACACACCTCTCGTGAATCCCACCCATCACCCTTGATTTTCCAACACGTCTATCTCTCCAAGTACCTATATCTGCTTCAATTTTTTATCAATATACCAACGAAGAATACCAATATACGGCTCTATGTACTCTTTTTGTTCTGCATAAAGTCTCTGCATTTTTTCTAAAAACGCTTTCTTGCTTTTTGTGTCTTTATATGGCTGCAGCTTTTCCTGGAATTTTCTTAAAGCGGCTTTACGTCCCATCATTGGGCTGCCATTTTCATAATTCAAATTCAAACATTCCTGTAAATCCTGCTCCGGGCTGGAGCAGCCTTTATGATATTTGCCACTACTGTCTCTATATTCAAACTCGTGCTTTGTATGATCGCTGGAATGAATCTCGCCATTATTGCTATAATAAATTCGATGCATATCCGTCTCATTTAATGGGCTAATAAAGATAGGCCTGTTTTCCTTTTTTGTATCACAGGAACGGGCAGCTATCGCTCCTCCTTCACCGCCTTTACACACTGCAAGCAGGTTATGATATTCCAGCTCATTATCCTGCGTTCTTGCTGCAAAGTGCTCGATTTTCACATCACCGGTACCATTAATTCTGCACATACAATAGGCGCACAGGTGTCCCTGCTCTTTCAGTAAGGCCTCCCGGAGCTGTATTTTCACATCAGCATCCATATCATCAAATCTCGCATTTGGCTGGTAACGGTATTGCAAAAAACGTTTTGGCTCTGCTCCCTTTTGAATATATATCATATTTTCTTTCTCCTAGCTTTCAACATCCAAAACAATTTGGTTCTCAATAACATCGGTGGAATTTTCGCCCATAATCTGCTTCATTTCATTGAGAAGCCTTCTTGCATTTTCATAATCCTCAGAATCAATTGCCCTGTCAAACCCGCTTTGCAATTCCAGTATTTTTTCCGGGCGAACATTGACATCCATTACATTGCGAAGGATTTCTTCAACTGTCCGGCCATACGTTGTATCCTGCGGCTGGCACAACTGATACTGATCCAAAATCCAGATATGCTCCCTGGATATATTGGCCAAAATGCTTGGTGAATGTGTTGTCATCAGGAATTGTACATTAGGGAAAATACGCATTAGATCTGCCACAATTCGTTTTTGCCAGGCAGGGTGCAGATGCAGATCGATTTCATCAATTAGGACGATCCCCGGTGTTTCTAAAACTTGATCGAATAAATCCGGATTCAGCAACGCCATGCGGTACGCGATATCTGCAACCAGGCTTATAACACCTTTCTCGCCATCGCTTAACATTCTGACAGGAAACTTCTCTGCTTTCTCTCCTTGATATATCGCTGCCTCCAATTCGTGGCTTTTAACATCATAGGAAAACCGGGCATCTGTAACGGCAGAATCTACACTCAGATAACACTCCCGAAGCGCCTTTTTGACAGCTTCTAATTCTGCAATAGGGTTTCCCTCCTGCAGCTGAATATACGTCATTTCTTCAAACCACTGCATCATCTGTCTTTCATTTGATTCCGCTGCAATGCAATCTGCATAGCCTTTCTGCCGATTTAGTTTTTCACCTTTTCTGTGAGTCCTGCGAGTTCTTTTTTGGAGCCATAGTCTACCAGTTCCGTAATATGCAACTAGAGGAAGGATACATCCTGCATCACCGGAGCGCACCTGCTCCTGCAAAGCTTTTGCATAATCCGCTATCGGTTTTATATTTGCATAAGTGGTCTTGCGGTCTTTCCCATTTAATTCTCTCTGCCAGGAGATCGTTTCTGATGCTTGATCCTGCGCTTTTGTCTTCACACTACCTTCTGCGTATATTTCTACAGGAAACTGCTCCTGCGATTCTATGCGGCTTCCTGCTGAAAACATTTTATAATGTACATCCTCCTGTAAAATTGAATGGCTGTTTATGCCATCAAATCCTGAAAGATAGCCGCCTAAAGCAATTGATACAGCATCTAAAATGGTGGATTTTCCCGCACCGTTAATTCCAATGAAAAGGTTGCATTTCGGATGTAACTGCATCTCCAGATTTTCAAAGCATCTGAAGTTTTTTATCTTTAATCTGTCAATTTTCATTCACCTTTCCTCCAGCAGTTTTTTATTTTAGAAAGTATATCATAATTGCTTTCAGTATTCAACTTACCCGGTTTTCCTCTCTGAATTGAGTATCCCCTGCCAGGAGCCCTCTTTATACACACCTCTCCCAAACCCCACCCATTACCCTTGATTTTCCAACACCTGCAGCACACACAGGCCCCTGTTTTCCTACTGTTTTTCCTCTCAATCATTTCCTGCTTCTGGCTTTATCCAAATATCAACTATCCATGTGCATGGGCTTTGGCTGCAATGCCTGCGGGGTCATCGGCTGCCGGATCATCGAATCGCCCCGTGAGCGCCTCATCGCCATTCTGACCAACAACTTTGTGCCCTGCAACGGAAGGTTTCCCACCCTGATCGCCATTATCACCATGTTCTTTGTGGCATCCTTTTCCTTTGGCAGCGGCGCTGCGGCCTGTCTGCTTTTGACGCTGGTGATTCTTCTGGGCATTAGTATGACGCTGCTCATGTCCCGTATTCTGTCCAAGACGATTTTAAAGGGAATGCCCTCTTCCTTTATTCTGGAGCTTCCGCCCTACAGGAGACCGAAAATCGGCAGTGTTATCGTCCGCTCGATTTTGGATCGGACGGTCTTTGTCCTGGGGCGTGCCATCATTGTGGCTGCTCCATGCGGCCTTTTAATCTGGGGGCTGGCAAATATCGACTGCCATGGCGCCAGTCTGCTCTCGTATTGTACGGATTTCTGCGATCCTCTGGGCAGGCTCCTTGGGATTGACGGCGTTATTTTAATGGCTTTTGTCCTGGGGTTTCCTGCCAATGAAATTGTCATCCCCATTATCCTCATGACTTATATGGCTCAGGGAAGTCTGACAGATTACGACAGCCTGCAGCAGCTGCAGGGTATTTTGCTGGAAAACGGATGGACCTGGCAGACGGCTCTTTCCACCATGATTCTCTGTCTGTTCCATTTCCCCTGCGGCACCACCTGTCTGACCATAAAAAAGGAAACAGGAAGCTGGAAGTGGACGGGAGCTGCTTTTCTCCTGCCTACTCTGGTCGGCGCCTTGCTCTGCCTGCTTTTAAATTTGGTCTGCACCCTGTTTTTCAGTCTTTGATACTTTCGTTTTTTATCGTTCTGCATGCACTGCAATTGGTTCAGCTCCGGCAGGGTGGCTTTTCCTGTCGTTTTGCCGGAGTTTACAGGCCTTCTGGGAAACATGGTTAAAACGAGATTGATGCGAATCTGCTATTTTCCTATCCCTTTTCCTATAATGCGCACACGAAATTTAAACACATGTCTGGACGAATTTGTCTTGGAAAAAGCCGCATCCTGTGCTATCCTGTGTTCAGTGCAATTTTTCATTTGAATAATCTTAGAATCGAAACTTTAGAAAGCGAATAAAACTATGACAAAAAACTTATTAATTTTGACAACCGGCGGGACCATCGCTTCCGTAAAAACGCCTCACGGCCTGATCCCCGCCCTTACATCGGAGGAGCTTTTGTCCTTTCTTCCGGAAATCGGCGGCGCTTTTCGCCTGACAACCAGGACGGTCTGCAATCTGGACAGTACGGATATTACGCCGGATCACTGGCTGATGCTGGCCCGCGCAATCAAAGAGGAATATGAAAGCTACGATGGCTTCGTCATCTGCCATGGGACGGATACTCTGGCCTACACCGCAGCGGCATTGTCGTATTTGATTCAGAATTCTCCAAAGCCCATTGTGCTGACCGGCGCGCAAAAGCCCATTGGCCTTGAAATCACCGATGCGAAGGCGAACCTGCGGGACAGTATTCTCTATGCGGCAGACGCGGACTCCTGCAATGTACAGGTTGTCTTTGACGGAAAGGTGATCCTGGGAACCCGGGCCAAAAAGACCAAGACCCTCAGCTATGCAGCTTTTTCCAGCATCAATTTTCCCTACCTGGCGACCATACAGGATGGCCGTATCATCCGCTATTTGCCTGCGGAAAAATGCCAGGGGCCTGTTGTTTTTTATGACAAGCTGAATCCCAAAGTATTCCTTCTTAAGCTTACCCCTGGAATTTCTCCTGCTCTGCTTTTGGACATATTCCAGCTCTACGACTGCATTATTATTGAAAGCTTTGGTGTGGGCGGCATCCCGGACAGTTTAGAGCCGGAGCTTTTTGCTTCTCTTGGAATGTATGCGCCTGAGGAAAAGGTGCTGGTTATGACCACTCAGGTTACATATGAGGGCAGCAATGTGGAAACCTACGAGGTAGGCCGTCGCCTGCGGGAGGCCTTCAGCATTCTGGAAGCAAAGGACATGACTCTGGAAGCGGTTCTCACAAAGATGATGTGGATCATGGCAGAAGAAAATCTGACCTGGGCTGATATCAGTCAAAAATTTTATACCTGTATCAACGGGGACACCCTTTACTGAGGTTTACAAAAAAGATCCTTCCGCAAATGTAAAACAAGATTGCCGGAAGGATCTTTTTTTATATCAAGCAGAAACCTTTTATTGATTATACAGATAGACGGTTCCCTCTTTTTCAATTTTCGCTCCTGCTTTGGGGTACTGACTGCGGATGAGGAAGTTTTCTTCCTGTGCTCCGCCAGTTGCTTTATAGGATAAGGACATGCCTCCTAAAATACCGATGGCCTCTTCCAGACCTTCGCCTACCAGGTTCGGTACTGTGACCTCGTCCTTATTCAGCTCTTCCTTTTCCTGGGCAGTCAGCTTTGGCTGAAGATCCAGATAGCGCAGTGTATCCTGCAGGATCATTTTGGCTCCCGGGGCTGCTGTCTGGCTTCCGTATTTGATGCCCTTTGGGTTATCGGCAATCACCAGAACCGTTACCTGGGGATCATCCATTGGCGCCATTCCTATAAAGGAAGAATACGTTTCGTTGCTGTATCCCTTTTGCCCGTTTCCTCTGGGCTTTTGCGCGGTTCCCGTCTTTCCGCCTACTTTATAGCCGTGTACTTTCGCGGTGCCTGCTCCGCCCTTTTCAACTACAAACTCCATGATATCCCGCATCTCAGCGGCAGTCTCCTTTGATACCGTCTGGCGGACGATTTTCGGATCAAACTCCTTTACCGTGTTTCCCTTTTCGTCCACCATCGCTTTCACAAGACGGGGCTGCATCATTTTACCATTGTTTCCAAAGGAGGAAACAGCTGTAATCAGCTGAATCGGCGTTACGGCGACTCCCTGTCCGTATCCCATTGTGGAAAGGTCAACAGGACCGGGATTCTTCTGGAGGATGGCGCTTCCTTCTCCCGGGAAGTCAACGCCTGTTTTTTCCGCAATTCCAAAGGTCTCCATATAATTATAGAACTTGTCCTTCCCCATTCTCTGGGCCAGCCTTACAAACACCGGGTTGCAGGAGTTTCCAACCGCTTCTTCCAAGGTCTGATACCCATGGGGGTTTTCCTTACGCCAGCAGCTCAGCTTTGTCTTCCCGACCATAATGGAGCCTGTGCAGTTGAAATGGGAATTCACCGTTGTTTTACCCTCTTCCAGGGACATGGCCGTTGTCAGAAGCTTAAAGGTGGAACCCGGTTCATAAACATCGCTGATGAGGGAATTTCTCCACATGGAGTTCCAGTATTCCATTTTTTCCGAGTCCTCCATTGCGTTCAGCTTTTCCTGCTCACTTTTGGAAAGCGGCGTTTTGGCATCGTTTGGGTCAAACTCGGGCGTCTGGGCCAAAGCCAGAATATCACCGGTCTTTGGCGACATCATAATTGCCATAACCCGATCCGCATTTGTATTTTTCTGTACCTTTGCGATGGATTTTTCTACATAATGCTGAATATTTTCATCAATGGTCAGCACCAGGCCCAGCCCGTTTTCCGCCTGATAATAGGTATCGTCGCCATAGGAAAGTCCGTTTCCTACAATATCCGTATTTTTGATCCATCTGCCGGAAACACCGGAAAGGTATTTATCGTATCGCAGCTCCAGACCGGAAAGCCCTGTATTATCATCGGTTACGCTTCCCAGTGTGTGCGCAAGGAATGCTCCCAGAGGATAATACCGCTTTACATCCTCGGCGATTTCAATTCCAGTCAGTTTTTTGTCCCGGATTTTATCCGCTGTCTTTTTGTCCAGATATTTATCCACCTTCACCAGAGCCCGCTCTCTTGTAATCAGCTCCTTGATTTCTTTTTTATCCCGCTCCAGGATCTTTGCCAGCACTGCGGCGGTTCTGTCCACATTATCCAGCTTTTCCTGTTCCGTATCCCCGCTCCGCACATTGGCCGGTCTTGCCCATACGGAATAACACACGGCGCTGATGGCCAGCTCTTTTTTATTGGTATCGTAAATCATGCCCCTTCTGGCAGGAATAGGGACATCTCTTATCTGTTGCTGCACAGCCATTCTGGAGTATTCCTCCCCCTTTACAATTTGTATCCACCCAGTTCGAAAGCACAAGGCAACACAGAAAATACAGGTTGCGGCCATTACGAAAATCAGTCTTTTTTTGCTTTTGTTCAAAGATTTTATCATCAGGGATTCTCCTTCTTCCGTAGTCAGTATGTGTTCTATTATATCGGAATTTGTCTTTTTTGTATAGAAAGAGTTTCTCTACATCCAAAAAAATCCCCTGACGCTGCTTTTATCTGCACAGCTCAGGGGACAGCGGATGATTTTCTGATGCTCCGTTCCTTCTGTTTGTCAGCTCCGGCTGATGGCTTTCAGCTCGTAACCTGCATCCTCAATGGTTTCGCGGAATACATCATCGCTGATTTCTTCTTCCGAGTGTACTGCCGCGGTGCCGGCTTCCAGGTTAACCTCTGCCTCAGCTCCCGGCAGCTTGTTCAACGCCTTTGTTACGTGGGCTTTGCAGTGTTCGCACATCATACCTTCGATTTTAAGTTCTGTTTCATGTTTTGCCATTTTTGTTTCTTCCTTTCTTTGTATACTTTGTGATAGTTTCTGTTCAGCCGGGCCTTCGCCCAACTGCGTTTCCAGGTTCTCCTTCTGGCCTTTTTCCTGATGCAGTTTCATGCTTTCCTCCTGAGCTGCCAGATGTTCTGGTTTGAAAAATTTCAGCCTGAGGGCGTTGCTTACAACACAGATGCTGGAAAGACTCATTGCCGCAGCGCCGAACATGGGGTTCAGCTGCCAGCCCAGCGCGCTGTAAAACACACCTGCAGCAAGGGGAATCCCAATGCAGTTGTAGAAAAATGCCCAGAACAGGTTTTGCCTTATATTGCGGATAACCGCCTTGCTCAGCTTAATCGCTGTTACAGCATCCAGCAGATCGTTTTTGATCAGTACCGCGTCAGCGCTTTCAATGGCTACCTCTGTGCCTGCGCCGATAGCAATGCCTACATCCGCACGGGCAAGAGCCGGGGCGTCGTTAATGCCATCTCCGATCATAGCCACTGTATGCCCCTCTTTCTGGAGCGTTTTAATGTGCTGTTCTTTTTCCTCCGGCAGCACACCTGCAATTACTCTGGGAATATTCAGCCGCTTTTGGATGGCCCTGGCAACTCGCTCATTATCTCCTGTCAGCATGACCACATTCACTTTCATATCGTCAAACAGTTCAATGGCCCGGCGGCTGGTGGGCTTTTCCATATCCGATACAGCGATAATTCCCAGGATATTTGTTTCGCTGGCAAAGATGAGCGGTGTTTTTCCCTGATCGGAAAGCTGCTGAAGCATCTCCTGAATTGCGCTGCTGGAAATATTGTGCTTTGCAAGGAGCCTCTCATTTCCGGCAAAAAAGCGTTTTCCCCCCAGTTTCGCAGAGACTCCGTGACCATGTACTGCTTCAAAGTCCGCTACCTCCCCGGCCTGGATTCCTTCTTCCTGCGCCCTGTGCATGATGGCCTCTGCCAAAGGATGTTCGCTGGATTTTTCCAGGGATGCGGCTACCTGCAGCAGCTCCCTTTCTGTGCCTTCGCATACATGGATATCGGTGACAACCGGCCTTCCCTGCGTAATGGTTCCGGTTTTATCCATTACAACGGTATCGACCCTGTGCGCAAGCTCCAGAGCTTCTCCGGATTTGATTAAAATCCCATTTTCCGCTCCCTTTCCCGTTCCTACCATAATTGCTACCGGGGTTGCAAGTCCCAGCGCGCAGGGACAGGATATGACCAGGACTGCGATTCCTGTTGAAAGCGCAAATTCAAAGCCTGCGCCTGAAAATAGCCAGACAGCTGCAGCCAGAACTGCAATTCCGATGACAGTCGGGACAAATACTCCGGCAATCTTATCCGCCAGTTTTGCAATGGGGGCCTTGCTGGAGCTGGCTTCGTCCACCAGCCGGATAATCTGATTGATAGTCGTATCCTGTCCCACCTTTGAAGCTTTCATTTTAAAGAAACCGCTTTTATTCATAGTTGCGGAAACGGCCTTGTCCCCGGGGCCTTTTTCTACTGGAATGCTTTCCCCCGTAATCACCGACTCATCGACGCTCGATCTCCCTTCCAAAATGATCCCGTCTACCGGAATGGAAGCGCCCGGCTTTATAAGGACGATATCACCTGTCTGCACTTGTTCTACCGGGATAGTCTGCTGACTGCCTTCCCGCTCCACTGTGGCGGTCTTTGGAGAAAGATCCATCAGCTTTTCAATGGCCTCGCTGGTCTTTCCCTTTGATCTGGTTTCCAGAAACTTTCCAACTGTAATCAGCGTCAGGATCGTTCCTGCTGATTCAAAATAAATATCCATGCTGTAGCTGTGGACAAGATCCATATCCCCATGGCCCAGGCCGTAGCCGATGCGGAATAGGGCAAAACAGCCGTATATGACAGCCGCCGCAGAGCCGATAGCAATCAGAGTATCCATATTAGGACCTCCGTGAAGAAGGCTTTTAAACCCTACGGAAAAATATTTGCGGTTGGCATATAAAATGGGGAGCAGCAACAGGAACTGAGCAAAAACCATGTTCACAGCATTTTCATTGCCATAAAACAGGTTTTCTACCAATGCGGGCACGGGCATGCCAAGATCCATCTGTAGCATGTGGCCCATGGACAGATACATCAACGGAATTAGAAACACAATCGAAACCGCCAGACGCTTTTTCATATGGGCTATTTCTTCCTCTGCAGGATTGGTACGCCGCCCCCCTGCTTTGCTGCCATTATTCTGCTGCGCTTCTGCCTGAGAAGCAGCCGCACCGTAGCCAGCCTTTTCCACTGCTGCTATAATGTCCTTCATGCTCAGGCGCTGCTCATCGTAGCTGGCCTTCATGCTGTTTGTCAGGAGATTGACGCTGACGCTTTCCATCCCTTCCAGCTTTGATGCCGCTTTTTCCACCCTTGCCGAGCATGCGGAGCACGTCATTCCTGTAATATCAAATCGTTCTTCTCTCATCTGAACCCTCTTTATATTTCACTGGTTTTTTATTTCATTAATTTCTGTAAAGTCGCACATAATTCATCGACTGCGCTGTCTTCCCCGGCTTTAATATCCTGTACAACACAGCTTTTTATGTGGCTTGTTAAAAGCACTTTGTTAAAGGAATTGAGTGCTGATTGAATGGCACTGACCTGATTGAGAATATCCACGCAGTACCGTTCTTCCTCCACCATCTTTTTGACGCCGCGCACCTGGCCCTCGATTCTGCTGAGCCGGTTGATTAAATCGGCATACTCGTTTGTTTCTCTGTGTTTATGTTTTACCGTTTCTGCCATTTTATTACGCTCCCTTTGCATTACCTGTCTTTTTGATCAGTTTTTTCGCTATATACATATACCCTGTATAGGTATATTACTACTAAATACATCTGCTGTCAACCTCCCAAATTGGGCTTCCATACGTTTATCCATAAAAAAAGGACTATCCATTTGATAATCCCTTTATACAAAGATTCCTCTGTATTCTTCTAATGCGCCCTGCCGGCAGAACTGCTCAAAGGCTTCCTGCCCGTTTTCCGCTAGCTTGCGGATCCAGTTGACCTGGATTCCTTCTGCCTGTACCTGAATGCGCCTTTCTTTCTGACTTTCATTTGTTTCAGGCCCCGCTGCCTGTCCCTTTACAGACTGAAACAAGGGCTTTGACTGTTCTCCCGGCGGTACAGGCTTGCTGTAATAATAATAACCGTCCTGAGCTGGTATCCATACTCCTGCCTGTATGTCTTCTTGTGTGGCATGTGCTGTGATATTATCTGAAACCAATTCGCAGAGGAGCTGCTCCTGCTGTGCAGCCTCTTTGATATCCGTATCAGAAGGCTGAATCTTTGCCCGAACCCACATGTCCTGACAGCCTCCATTGATGACCTGTGCGTCCATGTTTACCGCGATACTCGCCAGGCTCATTTCCTCTTCAATCTGTTCTCTTCCCAAAGCAGCCGTATGCTCTTTTCCCACGAACCAGGTGTTATATGCTACTGCTGTACTGATGCAAAGCATGATGCAGATGGCGCTGATGAGCGCTGCGCTTTTTTTGTCCATTTAAAATCCCCCTTATCTGTATGTAAGCTTTCCCTGATCTTACCATACAGCAGGGGGATCTCCTCTGGAATATTTTCCAAAAAAATCTACAATTTTTTACATGAACTTGGTAAAGTCAATCCGATCCAGATAGCTTTCCATATCCTCCTGAGTCATAACAGCGGCATCCTCTGTTTCACTTGTGGACTGGTTGGATACTACGATGGAAACATAGTATCCGCCTGCCTTACCGAATGCAGTGCCTTCCCATCCGTCGATGATGCAGGAAAATGGTTCATCATTTCCTGCTTTATAGGTGAAGATGGTTTTTCCGGCCTCATCACCTTTTGCCACTTCGAAGATGGATTCCTGCCATGGAAATACGCCTTCCGGAGTAATATCCAGTGTAATCAGTGCAGTTCCATTATCCTTTGTTTCTTCAATTTCCAGATAAAGATTTCCTTCATCAAGGGAATATCCGCCGCCATACTTGTCTGCAGAGGTTTTCAGTGCTGCCAGCAAATCTTCGCTGAACACTTCCGTAAAGCTTTTGTCCTTCAGGGCTTTCTCTACTTCCGTCCAGGAGGTAAGCTCTTCTGACTTTGTGGAATATTTCAGATCGTATTTTTTACAAAGCTTTTTAACCTGCTCCGGTGCATCATAGATGGCATCTGCCGAGTCCTCTAAAAGCTTATCTGTTTCTTCATCCGACAAGGTATCAAAATATTTGCTGTATTCCAGGGCTGCCTTGTACTCGTTTGATTCAAGGGAGCTATTCTCACTGACTACCTGATCAGCAGCTGCTTTTGGATCCGCCGGCGCTGATGAACCGGCGCCCCCTTTGAAAATGGCGATGCCGACAACAATGATAGCTACAACAATAACTACCAGTGCAATAACCAACTTTTTACTAGACTTTGATTTTTCCATTGTGTTCCCTTCTTTTCCTTTCTCTCTTATCTCGTTTCTTTTGAATTTATATGCCATCTCCCACTTAACGTCTTTTTGTGTATCAAACATCTGCTAATTGGGAGCTCCAGCACTGCTTATTTTGTCATCTGCGGCTTCTCAAAATGCTGGTAGTCCTTTACAGAACTCCAATCTCCTCCCCAGCTGAATCCATGTTTTTGAAAAAGCCTGTAAATATAATCGCCCTTTTGGATCATATAGGCTTTGTATGCTCCTCTGCATTTTGTCATATCTCGCTGTGCATATACAGACTGCTCCTCTGCAGCCGTCCCGCTCCCCTGCCTGATACATGGGTTGATAAGCGGATTGATGTCAATAGCAAGACCATAAGCGTGGTTTGAAAGCTTATCTGTCCCCGCTATTTCTCTGTAATTAAAGCAGGACGTATTATTTGCTGCCATGGAGCGTTCATCATCTGCATCGTATTTATCAACCAGTGAAACTTCCTGCAGTGGATATCTGCTGCAATACAGGTCATAAAAGATCTCCAGTACATCGTCTGCTATCCTTCGATTGACAATCAGCTCGCCGTCTTTTACCCTTCCATCAAACCCGTAGTAGCGGATTTTTATGTGACGCAAATCGTCAAATGTCACATAGTCGTTTGGCTTATAGGACTTTCCCGAAATGCGTCTTTGTATCTCTTTGTCCAGCTTATGGCAGGAAAAGCCCTCCCGGCTGCTTTCTGCTGAGGCCTCTGCTTCCTCAGAGGCCTCTGACCGCTCCGGTGCGGCGTATCTGGAAGGCTCCTTTTGAGGCTCTTCCTCCTGCCCGGCTTTTGTATCCATACCGGGCCACAGCAAAAACAAAATCGTGCCAAAGGACACGAGCCCTGCCAGCAATAATTTCCACCGCATATTTGACTGAAACCTCCCTCTGGCTGCTGCCTATACTTATACGTACGTTTTGATATAGCGAATCAGAGTTTTTGTATCTTCCCACCTCTGTGCATTCTTCTTTGCGCCCAGCACAGCAGTGATGTAATACTTTCCTTTATGGCGGTAAGCGCCTACAAAGCAGCATCCGGCGTTTTCTGTTGTTCCTGTTTTTACTCCTGCAACTCCCGCTATCTCTCCAAGCAGTTTATTCGTGGTTTCAAAGCTGTATAACTTCTTTTTCTTCAGAGTCCTGAAGCTGTATTTTTTTGTTTTAACAATTTTGCGAAACTGGCTGTTATTCATGGCATAACTGCCAATGAGCGCCAGATCCCGTGCTGTAGAATAATGGTCGTTCTCATCAAGGCCGTGAGGGTTGACAAAATGCGTATTTTCACAGCCCAATTCCTCCGCCTTTTCATTCATCATTGAGGCAAAGGCTCTTTCGCTTCCCGCTGTATGTTCTGCTAAGGCTGTAGCAGAGCCGTTATCGGACAGAAGCAGCGCTGCATACAAAATATGGCCCATTTTCGCAGTGTCTCCTGCCTTGTAAGCTAATGTCGTATACGGCGTTTTTATTGCATTTTTGGAAAGCTTCACCTTGCTGTCCCATTCCTTGTTTTCCAGAGCCAGGATGGAGGTCATGATCTTTGTTGTACTCGCATTGGCCCGCGGAGTATCCATGGATTTTCCATAAAAAATCTGTCCGGAATTTTTCTCCATGATGATAGCACTTTTGGCGCTTAATTTCAAGGTTTTCCTGTTTCTTGTCTTGATCTCGATTTTTTTGCTTTTATAAGCTGTACCCCCGTTTCCCGCATCTATGAAAATTCGCCATACGGATCGGTTTGTCTTTGTCCAGTCTTTTGGATATGTAAGGACCAGCTTTTCTTTTTCTTCACTTCCTGTCACAAATTCCCGCTTTGTCTGCCAGGCTTTTGTTTTGCTGTCATAAAGCTGAAGGGCCACTGCCCTTCCTCTGGCCGGGGTAACGGTAATGGTGTCTTTGATTACAGAAGAAGCCGGCTTTGTCGTTTCCAGCATAAGGCCGCCAACCCGTGTGGCCTTCGGTTCCTCCGGTTCCTGTATCTCTTCCTGCGCGAAAACAGCGGCTGGATACAGCGAAAGTATCATTGTCACAATAATTGCTGCGGATAAAATTCGTTTCATAGGCTCTCTGCTCCTAATTATTAACTGCATGTTTTCCTATTATACACGATTTCTGTCTAAGATTGTGAGAATGTGGAAAACTTATGATAAATTTAAGAAACCTCCGGTTCATCTGTATTTGCCGGAAAGGCTATCAAAACCTGTCAGCTCATCTCGATCATTTCCCCTTTCTCAATGCGCTCTGCCAGATGAGACAAGTATTCCCAGCGCTCCATTTTTTCAAGGAGAGCAAGCTCTGTTTCTTCCTTTTCCTGTGCCAGCTTTGCCAATCGGACAAAGTCGCTGCCGCATTCCGCCATCTCTGCCTCCAGCTCGTCTATCCTCTGCTCCAGCCCGGTAATATCATCCTCTATGGTTTCGTATTCTCTGGCCTCCTGATAG
Organism: Clostridia bacterium; assembly: GCA_910575405.1. Lineage (GTDB taxonomy): Bacteria > Bacillota > Clostridia > Peptostreptococcales > Anaerovoracaceae > Hominibacterium. Next base: position 40,133 of record CAJTER010000031.1, read on the forward strand.
GAAAATTTTAATTTTCTCCTTTTGGGACGCGGCGCTGCTGCTTTTTCCTTTTTCTTTTCAGCAGGCTCTGCTTCCTTCCGCTGCCTGAGCCAGTCCGAGTAGCCTCCGGTATAATGGCCGATGCGGCCCTCCCCTTCAAAGGCAAAGGTGCGTATTGTCAGCCGGTCGAGGAAATACCGATCATGAGAAACGATAATAACGGCTCCCGGAAAATCATCCAGATAGTCCTCCAGAACCGTCAATGTATCAATATCCAGATCGTTTGTAGGTTCATCAAAAATCAGCACATTGGGCGCCTGCATCAAAATACTCAAAAGGTACAATCGTCTCTTTTCCCCGCCCGACAGTCTACCGATTTTAACGCTATGCATATGGGGTGGGAACAAAAATCGTTCCAGCATCTGGGAAGCAGATAATGTACCGTTTTTTGTCTCAACACTGCCTGCAATTTCGCCAATATATTGAATCACACGTTTTCCCGGATCCAGAGCTTCGTTTTCCTGAGAAAAGTATCCGATGCGGACGGTGGCTCCAATATCAATGCTTCCCGCATCCGGCGGCAGCTGTCCCATGATCAGTTTCAGAAGCGTCGATTTTCCGCAGCCGTTTTCGCCTATGATTCCGATCCGGTCGCTTCGCAGTACTGTATAGGAAAAATCCCGGATAAGGGTTTTCTCTCCATAGCTTTTGGTGAGCCCCTGGATTTCTATGATTTTCCGCCCCAGCCTGCTGCTGACCGTGTCCATTTCCAGAGAAGAATTGTCTATTACCAGTTTGGATGCTTCCAGTTCTTCAAATCGCTGTATTCTGCCTTTGGCCTTTGTCGTTCTGGCCTGTGCTCCCCGGCGGATCCAGGCCAGCTCTTTCTTGTAAATAGCATACCGCTTTCGCTCAGAGGCCAGGGCCATTTCTTCTCTGGAGGCCTTTTCCTCCAGGTAAAAATCATAATTTCCTTCATAGCTTACCAGCTTGCCTCTGTCAATTTCTACAATTCGGCTGGTTACCCGATCCAGAAAGTAGCGGTCATGGGTGATCATAAAAATAGCGCCTTTGTAGGATTTGAGGTATTGTTCCATCCATTCGATGACCTGGTTGTCCATATGGTTTGTAGGCTCATCTAAAATCAGAAGGTTGGTTTCCTTTGCAAACAGAGCCGCTATGGCTACTCTTTTTTTCTGCCCGCCGGACAGGTGTGCCATCTTTTTTTCATACTGATCCATACCCAGCTTGCTCAGCATGGATCTGCACCTGTATTCCAAAGCCTCAGGACTGTATTCCATGGCTTGCTCTAAAACGGTCAGCTCCTCTTTGTATGACGGGTTCTGGGGCAGATAGCCCGCTCTCAGCTCCCGGCAGCGGGTAATGCTGCCTCCCTCCGGCTCCATTACTCCTGCGATGAGCTTTAACAGAGTGGATTTGCCGGTTCCGTTTACGCCTACAAGTCCGATTTTGTCCGTGTCATGGATACTCATGCTCACATCGGTTATCAGCGGTTTTTCCGTATAGCTTTTGGCTAAGTGTTCACATGTCAGTAAGACCATTGGCCTTCATTCCTCCTCTCCATCCAGGCAGCGCACTCAGTAAACGGATATCAGCCATTTTCCCATTTTGGATAAATCGGAATTTGTAAAGCCGCCGGTCCGTTTGCAGGAGGGCTTCAAGAGAGATGCGGATTCAGGCTTGTTGCTCAGGCTCCAGCAGACGTATCCGATTTTATTTTTTTTCAGCATATTGATCCATTTTTTCGCGGACGTAAAGTCATAGGCTCCGTTTCCGCTGGCTTCACATGCGCTGAATTCTGTACAGATAACCGGCAGTTTGTTTTTAATAGCTGTCTGAAGCTTTTGCCGGTAGCTGTCCTTGTGGGTTGCCGCGTAAAAATGCACAGCGTACATGATGTTGCTGTAGCCCTTCAGGGGCGATTTTGATGCGACGTCCACATCCTGACTCCAGTTTGGCGTCCCGACGATGATAATGGCAGTTTTACTGTTCTTTCGGATTACAGGAATTATAGCCTTTGCGTAGCTTTTAATAGCAGACCAGGTGGCAGAGCCGTTTGGCTCATTGCAGATCTCGTAGAGAACATGATTATAGCTTTTGTATTTTTTTGATACAGTTTTGAAAAATGCCTTTGCGGCTTTCTGATATTTTTTGGGTGTCTGATCGTTTAACACGTGCCAGTCAATAATCACATACATGCCCAGCTTTTTGCCTGCCTTCACTGCAATGTCGATGGTTTTCAGGAGCTTCTTTCTGTTTGCGGCATCTGTAACGCAATAGCCGTTGTAATCCTCCGTATACATGGCAACGCGGAAGCAATTGGCGCCCCATTTGTCGCGCAGGGTTTTTAGTGCGGCTTCATTGACAAAGGGTTCTCCTACATCCCAGTTGATGCCATGGGAGGAAACGCCCTGCAGCTGCACGGCCTTCCCATTTTTGTCTACCAGCTTTGTACCCTTTACCTTCAGTCTTCCATGTTTGCTGACTGGTGTTTTTGTATGCTTTACTGCTGTCTTTGTGCTGGTCAGACTTACGGCAGCCTCTGCTTTTTTTACGCTGCATGGCTGAAATACCAGTGTTATAAACAGGCATACGGCTATAATTATGGTAAGTTTCTGTTTCATTGCTCGTCTTCCTTTCCGATTCTTTTGCTGCCTCGCCCAGGCAGGCTTTTGCCCGGGACGCCAGTCTGTGCGGCACCTGTATCGTTCAAGTGCATCAGGCTGACTGTTGCAACCATATTAGAGTATACGTTAAAATAAGGAAAATCTCAAGGGTCGGGCGGGAGACTTTTTGCGGATTTGCATGGAAAATCGGAAAGCCCTTTGAGCAGGCTTTCCGATTTTGCTTCCATTATTTCATTATCCCATTCTTATCCCGTCAAATGCGCTCCATCAGCGGAATTTGTACCCTTAAATCAGTTTCTCACTGTAAATATCTTCAAGACCGTATCGTTTTACTCTCTGCCTTATTTCCTCCGGATCTGTGGAGTAAAGGCCTTTTTCTTTCATCCGTTTGAAGTATTCAGCTCCCGCAAAGGTGTAGCGGGTCATGAGTCCTTTCTCGCTTTCCAGACTCTTGTTCGCAAAGGCAATCAAATCGCCGATGGCAAGGCCTGTGGGCAGTTCCAGCGGCTTCATGCCCTTTAAGTAGCGTACCGCGTTATGTCCGGCCAAGCTTCCTGTGGAAATGGCCTCTGTGTGGCCTACGAACAGGCCGGATTTTTCCCCGCCGCAGAATATGTTTTCAATGCCTGCGGCCTTCATGGTATTGTCCCGCTCTGCCACGGATAAGTAACGAATGGAATTTCCCTTTCCTCCTGCGTACGGATCTACATATCTGGCATTTTCAAAGCCAGGCACCCGGCGCAGGCTTTCAAGTGGAAAGAAAGGCGTCATAATCTTCGCATACCCGGTGTCGAGAAGCACGATGTTTTCTGCGTATTCGTTCAGGGCATACTGCTGGCAAACCTTCAGATCCAGCTTTTCTTTCACAACCTCTTCCTTTGGTACCGGGATGACTGCTACGCCGTATTCATCCAGCCTTCTGCGGATTTCATCGGAAAGGGAGTTTTTTTCCAGCTTTCCGGAACCGCTGAAGGCGCCGAAGGCGCCGTCTTTTCTCTGGCCCATGATGTCGCTTTTTCCCGCCTTCTGGGTGATGCTGACTCTGGGGCCGAATGCTGGGCAGCGCAGGATGCACATGCAGCAGCCGTTGCCGTAGGTGAGGCAGTTTCCCATGGGGCCGGTCGAGCCGGTCGTTTCCACAAATACGTCCCCTTCTACCTTTTCTCCGTCCGCTAAGATGATGCTGTCCAGGAGAACCGGATCTTCTCCCCGCTTTTCCACGTCAATGGCTCTGGTTATCAGCCGTATCTCCACGCCAAGCTCCTTCAGGAACCTTCTCACCTTGGGCTCCACCTTTACAACATCGTAGAGGCTGGCGTGCTTATGTCCCGGGAAATCTACGTTTGTGTGTCTTGCGCAGCTGTCGGTAATTTCAAAGAGCTCCCGCGCACCCAGTGCAATGTTTTCTTCTGCTGCTGTAAATCTGCCGTTATTTCGCATGATTCCGCCTACATTTCCAAGGCCCAGCAACAGGTCGGTCTTCTCAAGGAGGGTGACTTCCGCCCCGGCCTTTCTTGCCGCAGCCGCAGCCGCACAGCCGGACCAGCCGCCTCCGATTACTACTACTTTATACAAATTTAATACCCCCAATCCCTTTAATATATGAAGGATTGGGGGGTTTTGTGCGAAAAGGCTGAACTGCACAGCCTTTTAGATACTGGTCTCGCCGAAAAGGAGGCTGGATCTGGAAGAGCCGCCTCTGATGTCTTTGCTGACTTAGAGAAACGATTCCGGTTTGACGCAGATGTATAATGTAATCGTGGATTCCAAAGCGGAGCAGGATCTGATTTTAATAGTTTGAGCGAGCTTTTTTCCGCCCAGGGCCAGCGCCCCATCCTCAAAATACCCAGGGCATTTCCTCTGCCCTGTGCAGCTTTTCAAGCTTTACTCCGTATTCCTCATATGGACGCAGGCTGTCCAAAATATCCTGATCATATTTATATGTACAGATCAAAACCAGATCCGGCTTTAATTGCGGAATTTCCTCTGGACTGTGCACCAGCCTCTCATCCGCCATCTGTCCCCACATTTTCGGATCGCTGTTAAACTGCAACCACTCGAACTCAGGCTCCCCGAAAAACTCTTCATAGAGTCGGATAATCAAATTAGAAAATCCGCCGTTTGGATAAAGCCCGACCTTTGTATACCCCTTCTCATATAACAGCTCTCTTAATCGTTCTTTGTGCGCCTGTTTTGTAAAATAAGTCTGCTGGGCGCGGCGATATGTATCGGCTACCGCATCTATGATATTCAGCTTCTGTGTACACTGCTTTTCACATTTCCCGCATTGGAGGCATGGATTTTCTGCAGTTTCCGGTATCCAGCCCTCGTCATGGAGCAGCGGGCGGAACATCTGGATATGATGAAGCAGCTCCTCCGGCTCTGTACGATTATAGGCGGCAACCGGTTCGAATAGCAATGCATTTCGCGCCTGCATGATGGCTGCTGTGGGAATACCCTCAGGGCAGCCCTCGCAATATTTACATCCGGTACAAAAACCCTTCAGCTCTGCGATGCTGCTCATAACCCGCTTGAGCCGCTCTTTAGGCAGTTCTGGATCCGGTTTTGCGAACACACTCAAACTGTCTTTCAGCTCTTCCTCACTTTTCACACCGCCCAGTACAATATCTACCGCAGGATGCGCCTTCACAAAACGCAGTGCAGCATGAACGGTGCTCTCCTCCTCGTCTCTACATACAAAGGAAAAATAATCCTCATTTTGGGCAATGACGCCTCCTCCCAGAGGATTCATTACGATGACGCCAATATCATTGGCATGGGCAGCATCCAGCACCGGACGCATATTGACCGCGTTGAGTATGGAATAGGAAATGGTAATCCCTTCAAAGGCCTTACTTTCTATAATTTTCAGTATATCCTCTGGGACTGCGTGAAGGGAGCAGCAGATGTGGTCAATGAGCCCTTCTTCTTTCATTTGCAGAGCACCTTCATAAATGCCGCCCTTTTTCATAATGTCTTCAAATATGCCATAATTCCAGATGGTCCAGCAGGTAAAATACTCGGCTTTCTCCAGCCCCATGGTCTTCAGATACAGTTCTACGCGTCTGCGGGCATCATCGGCTGTCCTGTCCTGCCCGTGCATTACCTTCGCTGTTACGGAAAACGGCCTGCTGGCCTGGCGAAAGGCTTCTTTCAGCACAAAGGGAGCCATACCGGCGGAATAGTTATAACCAACATCTACGTAACTTATTCCGCTGTCCAAAGCCTTACATACTAATTCAATGGATTGTTCAATTCCCTCCGTATCATCAGGACCCAGAATGGGGAATCTGGATGTCCCAAGGCCCAAAGGGAAATGTTTGCTAAAAATACTCATAAACAGCCTCCTAATCTGCTATACCTGTTCTGCTGCCGGATATCGGGGCAGTATATCCATATATTTCTGCTTGCAGTAGCGGCAGGAACGACGGGCGTGCTCGTAAAACTGGGAAATAATCTCCCGCTTTTCTTCACGGCTCACACTGCCATCCCGCAGCAGGACAAAATCTCCCTGCTTTGGTGGAAACAGTCCCATTTCCAGCATGAAGCAGGAGTTGGCGCAGCGGTGCAGCTTGCCGTCATAGACATGCATATTTTTGATGCGGTTCTGGGGACAGTTCCGCGCGTTTGCCTCAAGTACATATCCCGGTTCCTTTAAATCGTGAGGATCCGTGTTGTCGATCCAGCCGCCAAAATACTGATCCTCATCGTGGTATTTCTTCAGATTACATTCGATGTCATGCTCCTCGCAGAAGTCCACAAATTGCTCTCTTGCTTTGGAAAGCTCGCCGTAATTGCTTATGTAAATGCTGAGCTTGTCCCCATATTGCAGCAGTGCCTCCTGCTCTTCTGGACTCGGGAATATGGTGGCGTTGGTTTCGATAATCAGGCGTTCAAATCGATCTATGTATCTGAGTGCATAACGTAGCAGCTTTGCAAAGTCGGGATAGACGAACACTTCTCCTCCCACGAACTGCAGCCAGACGACTTCGTCAAAGAGATCGAAGCAGGCATCAATATCACCGCATACGTCCTCCAGAGGAATATGCCGTCGCTTTACCGGGCCATATAGGAAATCCCCGCACAGCTTGCAGTTCAGGCTGCAGTGAGTTGTCGGCACAATCGCCAGCCGACGGGCGCTTAATTGTTCAGTCATTCGTTTTCTCCTTTACTGTAGATGACGATTTGCAAATCGTTTCAAATGATGGATGATTTCTTTCAGTTATTAAGTTCTTTCACTAATCGCGAATAGCTTTGAGGGTTAAAAAATTCCGTAACTGGCGTCAAACGAAGCCCCCTTGTGTTGCAATTCTTAGCCAGACGTAACGCACAGGAATACGTTTTTTCTGGTAGAGGAGCATCCATAATATGCATATCGGAGGATAACATAACGTCAGCATTTAAAGATTCAGCCAGCGCAACGAACCCTTCGATATCTTCTTCGTTATCATTCATATCTGGCAATAGAATATATTTCAGTTCGATTTGCCCTTTGTATTTCGCATTTTGAGCATACTTCTGTAAGTTTTTTGTAACCTTTTCCCAGAAGTCAATTCCCTTGATCTCCATAAAAGTCTTTTTTGTTCCTGCATCCATACTAACCTGAATTTTTGCCCTCCCCATTGCAATCAGTTCCGCCAATGCGGGAATATATACCGATGCATTTGTAAACACAGAAACATCCCACTGGTTTCTTTTAATAATATCAAAAACTTCATCGCGATATGGAGAAACTGAAATTTCACCTGAGGCCAGTACGATATTTCTATATTCACCTTTGCTGTATTCTTCAAACTTTTTCATTGTATCAATCAGGCTATGGTTTAAACTTTTTTCAACCATATGTTTTTTTTACACCGCAATAGATACAGTTAAAATTACATCTGTCTTCCTCAAAGGCCGTATCAAACCCGATCACTTCCAAATGTGGTTTTACCGGCCATATATCATATCTCAACTGGGCACAACCATCACAATCCGTCTTTTCTTCCAAACGCAGTTTTGATAGCAGTATGTTGCAAAACCGCTCATATTCTTTCATATTTTCCTCAAAAGTATCTGAATAGTTAAGAAATCCTCCTTTAGTGGAACAGCATGTTGAATAATTCTCACCAAAAAATTGAATCCTCGTTCCAATCAGCTTACATCCCAAGCGCGATTCGACTGGATAAGGGTATTTTATTCGTTCAATAGGAATCTGCCACTCTTTCAATAAGTAATTTGTAACAGGTTGTTCTATCTGAGATCCTATATAATCACCTCCTTGAATACTTGTAAACTTTAATTCCGTTTTCCGGCTCCATAGGCCATAGGGCACAATATCAATATTATTGTAATGTGAAAGGTTTTCGACCGCCCTTTTATAATTCTGCACATCCGGCTCAAAGGAATAAATATATCTGTAATCTTTGTTGATTTCTTTCATCTTGAGTTTCCTGGAAGTCTTCCGGAGACAGTATGTCAGGGTAGCGGAGAAAATATATCTGTGTCTCTGGAAATCCGGATGCGCAGAGGGAAGCATAGATTTCCTGCTCATATTGCCATGGTGTTATCCGTACAAAGGCATCGGTGTAATGTTCCAAAAGCTCATTTGTAGATATGATTTTATAAGCCTTGCCTTTATATTCGCATAGTCCCTTCGATTTGCTGTCGCAAACACAGGTAACAGGAATGCCAATACGAGCACAAGTAGACATCGCAAACGCGCAATTGTCTCCTTCTTTATACAATATCAAAATGTTCAAATAAGCGTTCTTTTTCCGCAGTATATTCGCCGATTTCTGGCAAAAGCAAAACCTTGTTTTTTATGTCAGAAATAAATTCTTTCCTTGCAGCCAAATTCCGAAAGATTGGATCTGCATCCCGCCTCAGTGTATCACCCCATACCGGATCGCTAAAAATCTCCTCTAATAATTCCAGTTTCTTTTTCGTATCTAATTCTGCTGCAAACACGTTCCCGGCCGCTTCATCCACAATGGAAAGATAGATAGCATAAAGAAAATCTTCATTTAATTTGGAAATAGAGCCGTAAGATTCAAGATATAGCCTGGTTGCTGTCCATAAGTCACGGTAACTGCTGAGGCTTGTCTCAATGTTCATATGGGAAAGAGAGTGAGGGTACTGATAGTATTGATACATAGCCTTTCCGTAGATTCCTGCTCTTTTTGCTTTTTTAAAGACGCCTAATGTCCAGGCAGAATCATTACATATCCGTTCCTTTCTAATTGTTCCTGTAACTTCTCGTTTCTTCAAAAAAGGAATGGAATACAATTTCCCCCACAGATACGAAACAAATCCCCGATATTGTATAAATTCATCTGAAAATGATTGATCGCAGAGAATTAGATTTTTCTCCAATGTACGGTGCTTGATTACCTCACCGGTCAATCCATCAATTTTGTCATATCCACAGGCAGCAACATCTAACTGATTTTCTTCTGCAAAGCTGACCATGTTTTCTAAAAAATCCAGCGCATAGGCATCATCTGCATCACACCAAACGGCATATTTTGCATTTGTGGCATGGATAATCGTATGGAAAAATGCGCCTCCGTTAGGCGGGTCGTTTTTATTTACATGAATTGGTATAATACGTTTATCCTTTTCACTGTAATCAACTATTATCTCCTCTGTATCATCCGTAGAAGCATTATCCAATATATAATATTCAAAACTGTGAAACGTCTGATTTAGTATGCTCTCTATAGTACGTCTTATCGTAGTCTGTGCATTATATGCCATTGTAAAAATAACTACTTTCAAGTCCTCGCTCCCTTGCATATCCTTAATCTCCTTACCTTTCTGTTTTTACAATTGCAATACTTTTGCAGTCTCCAATAGGGAATGCTACTAAATGCTCTCTTTTCACAAATTCATCCACTGCCCTTGCAACACCAAGCAGCATGGAATAATAATCATGGATTAAAATAATCCCACCAGTTACCATCCGGGGGTAGAATATTTCTAATCCGTCTTTAATCGGCTGATACAAATCTGTATCCAAATTTACAAAAATATATTGTTCGTTATTGTGTAAGTCAAAGGTCTCTGGGAAAAATCCTTTTTTAATTGTAACTTGCTCTGGAAAGGGCATCCGGTTCATAACCATTTCAATGGAAGTGTTTTTAAAAGCCATACTCCCATCATCCACCCAAGCATCAATAGCTGTGTAGTTGCAGTTTACTTCCTGTTCGACCTCTAAATCCCGACTATCAAAACCCTCAAAAGTATCAAATAAGTATAATTGTTTTTCGCAAAATACCCGATTTATTTCTGCAGCAAAATCTCCTCTGCAAACACCAACTTCCGCACAGGCGCCCTCAATATTATGCAAATAACAGTATTCCGCATAATTTTCTAAAAATTGAATTCGCGGGCGGATAAAGTATTGTTCCAAATGCGATTCACTCCAAATTCTGTTGATCTTCTCTGCTGGAATCAAAAACTCTTCCACTAACTGAGTATGGATTGACTCTAGCCCATGTGCGCTTGCAATGTATATTGTATCAAACTCTGCGGCTCGTAATGCTGATGGGTGTAGCACCGGAACTTTTTCACAGGGAGCATATATCTGGTTATCTACGAAAAATAAAACATTAAAGCATTCTTTATATTTCTCATACAAGCATCGGCCTAAATCGCCAGCTCCAAAAATAATTATTTTTTTCACTTATACTCCCTTCTATTTCACCAGTTTCCTTATTATATTGTTATACTCTGCCGTCTCCCATGCAGTATATGGTACGCAGAGAATATTCTGCTCGGACAGCTCGGTACTCAAATAATGAATCGCATCCTGTACATGCCCCGTTATATTACCCATACTGAAATAGTCCACCGATATTACGACAAACATTGCTTCAACGTCTTCACAAAATTGGATAAAACCATCAACATCCTTCCGATTGTCATTTACTCCAGGAACAAACAAATATTTCAATGCAACAATACCAACAGAGGCCTCTGCATATCTCAATAAATTTTTCCTAATTTTATCAAAGGCATACCTATCGACCCCTTTTGTTTGTGCATAGGTTTCAGGAGTTCCCGCATCTACGCTGATCAACAAGAGGACTTTTTCATGCTCCATCAATTCGGCTAAATCCGAGTCATAAACAGAACCGTTTGTGTTGATCACAAGCTCTGCGCCATCAAATGCATCATAAAACTCTTTTCGCTTTGGGTGGAGCAGCGGTTCCCCTGCAGTGGAAAGAATGACACTATAGCTGTCAGAAAGCATCTCCTCCTGCTTGCAGGCCTGAATCATTTCCCCTAAGGTATGCCGCCCGGCACCATATTCCAGTTTTTCTATATGCGTCAGCGTACAATACGAGCATTTATAATTGCATACACTTTGGCAGAAATAGTTTACTGACCAAGACTGCGGCAGCTTTGGATAAAATTCTTCACCGATTTGAGGGCATTCTGTGCAGGCTTCATGTGAGGGATTCTTTCCCTCTTTGATTGCTGCGATTAAGTCATTGCGCAAATTCAAAAGTTTCTTTGTATTTAAGCGATTTTCTGATAAAACTGATGGACATGGGTTTCGCCAGCAAAACCGCATACTTCCATCCAAATCATAGATCAGTGCCTTTTGCAGAAAGGAACAGCTTTTGATTTTTTCCACCGGTACATAATTTAAAATCCGCTCCGGCTCAATCCCACATTCTTCTGTCAGATAGCCGATGATTTGATATTTATAATCCAGCGAGGTTATGTAAAATATTCCATCAGAAAACGCCTTTAAAGCCTCTTGTGGTGAGAGTACGCTCATCCCTTCCAACCCTTTATAGGTGCGACCCTGTTTTTTCGTATCACCATCGCAAACAGCGGTTGGCAATAACCCAAACCTCATTTTTAACTCTCGGATGTTTTCAAAGGTTCCGCTTCCAACTGTATAGAAAATAACGTCTTTGCCTTGCTGCAAAGCATTTGCGATTTCCACTATATAATCTTTCATAACAAAGCACCCATCCATTCCTTTTCAAAATCCAATATTTCCGGCGAACTCAGGAATTCCTCCCTGTGCTCCCGCAGTTCCCACATCATCTTCTCCAGCTGCTTCTCGCATCCCGCCAGCTTTAGCCGATGAATCTTTTCCACCATGGAAATCATAAAAGACCATTCAAAATAACGGAAAGCCGCCGCGCTTGCCGGGAACCGCTCGCTGAGCCACTCGGTCCGCGTACGGTAAGCGCCCAGATATTCCTCCAGCGTAGCAGCGTCCAGCAGGCTGTGATCTGTTGTCCAGGCGGAGTTATTACCTTCATGCCGGTAAAACGTATACTTAGGCAGGCCATTGTAAGCGACCTTGCTTGCCTCTGCCAACAGCCGATACATCAGGGCAATATCATCATAGGAGCCTTCCTCAGGAAAACGCAGCCTGTCTGCCAGTCTGCGGCTGAAGAGTTTTGTTGGGAAGGCCATATTATACTTTTTCCGCCACATCAGCTCGATGAGCGCTTCCTCAGGAGTCATAATCTTTTTTTCATCAAATGCCTTATCCGCCGCACCGCAGATGGCAACATCCGCTTCGTTTTCCACTGCAAGGGTATATAAAAATTCCAGAAAATCCGGCTCTGCCCAGTCGTCATCATCAATAAAGGCAACATATTCTCCGCAAGCCGCATCCAGTCCCGTATTCCTTCCGGAACCGATGTTTCCTTCTTCCCGGTGAATCACCCGAATCCGGCTGTCCTTTGCGGCATATTCCTCCGCGATGATTCCACTGCGGTCGCGAGATCCGTTGTCTACGATGATAAATTCAAAATCCGCTTCCGTCTGTTTCAGAATACTCTCGATGGCTCTGAAAACAAGGCTTTCACGATTATGTGTCAGCATAATCACGCTGATTTTTGTTTGTCTTTCTTTCTCCACAGTACTATCCTCCATACCTCATCCCAATGCCTTCTGCTTTACAAATTCATAAATTTTCTGTCCTGCGCTGCCGTCTGCATTTACTGCGAAGTCCTGAATCATCTGCAGCTGCAGTTGCCGATACTCTTCTGCTTCCGGATAGTGCTCCGGATGTACGATAAAATCAAGAAATCGATCTTCATAGCAATTAAAATGCGTGTTCCGCATCAAATCTTCTTCCAGAAAATTATCCCACCAGATACAGGTGTTCCAATTTCCGACATTAGCGCCTTTCGCTGCGCGCATATTTTCTAGCCTGCCAGCCAGCGGCGCATGAAAATCCACTCCATCATCATAAACCGGCTGCGGGAGCGCTTTTGTAATAGAAGGAATATAAAAGGGTTTACCTGTAGCCGTATACAGTAAAAGCAGCGAACTTTCATCTGAAATCATTCCATCACTCCAGGCAATCGCTCTGTGCAAGTCCTCCGTATCGTCAAAGATACCTTTACCAGAAGCTTTAAAATCCTGCACAAGGTTTTGGTATTCCTGCAAAAAGACAAGGCGCATGGAACGAAGTGTTGTTTCAAACAGCGGATGAGGACGCCACCAAAGGATGACATCATCACGCTTTTGAAAGGCTACCAGAATTGCGCGCAGTTTTCCAAAATACCAGCTGTCCTGAGGCAAATAGCTTCCCACAAACTCCGCCTGCTGCGCACTGGATTTCAAGAGTTCTGCCAGCCCGGTATTATACAGGACGACCTTTTTCCCTGCTGTTTTTTTCGTCCAAGCCTCCGGCAGACGGTAATCTTCTCGTCTGGTATTCAGAACCTTGTCAAATTTCGGTGAGCCGAGGGCGATAAATTTTTCCCGGATTTTCGGAGGCGTCATATGGTACTGTTTCTGAATCTCCGGATGTGCCGCGAACAGAGGCTCATGTGCATCGGCTAACTCTTTTGAGTAGCGAATGTCATAATGGGAATGCAGGTGCACTGGAAGTAATGTGCTCTTCTGAAAGTCCTCCTGCAGTTCTTTAGCACAGGGATCCCGGTACAGCCAGTAAGGCAGTCCGTATTCGATGTATACCAGCGTATCCGTGCAGTTTTTTAGACGGCTGCTGTAAAAGTCCGGATGTATGGAAGTTACGAGATTCTGATCATCATATGGGTTCATAATGAATATCATATCAGGCCTGCGGGCCTCTGCATCGTAATCCTGCCAGTCCGTCAGTTCATATTGAGCGGAATAACAGCCTGCCCCCTCCAGATGCACCCGGCCCAAACTGCCATCTGGATTACGGTCAAAATACGGAATTGGCACAAAATAGGCGTCGCAGGAAGGATCGTTCTTTGCCGCCAGGTATACGCTTTCCAGGCAGTCCGACATGCTCGCCTTATAGCAGAAAAAGGCTGCTTCTATTTTGTCTGCTTTGAGTTTTCCGGCTTCTATGTTCAGCTCATGAACCACTTTCAGTATTTGCTTGACGCCTGCGTTTCCCTGTGAAGCAGCATAAAGAAGCTCATAGATTCTTTTTAAAAGCTCCGACAGCTTTGTACCTTCGCCAAGCTTCGCTTCCACATACCCAAACATACCGGAAACAAAGTCCTGTATCTCCGCGCAGAGATTTACGAAACCGGCATCCCCTTGCTTTTTTAGTTCTCTACAGGCTGTATCCAATGTCTGGATTAATTCCAAAAGCTGCTCAATATCTCGTTTCCGCATTCTTTACCACACCTTCCAAGGCGCATCGCCGTTATTCCAATGGGATTCCAGAAAATATCGATCTCTCTGAGTATCCATGCACTGCCAATAGCCGTGGTGTTTGTAAATGCCCAGCTTTCCTTCTTTCGCCATTGTTTCTAGGGGAACCTGTTCCAGGACACAGCTGTCATCGCCACTGAGATACTCAAAGACTTCCGGTTCCATGACCATAAAACCGCCGTTTACCCAGCCGCCGTCTTCCTTACTCTTTTCTCGGAAGCTAAGGATCTTTTCTGCGGCAGAATCCATTTCCAGTACGCCGAAACGTCCACCCGGCTGAATAGCGGTCAGAGTTGCAGCCACTTTATTTTTTCGATGTTTTTCTAATAGTGCCTTCAGATCCACATCGCTTACGCCATCGCCATAGGTCAGCATAAAGGGTTCATTCCCTATGTATCTTTGGATCCGCTTAATTCTTGCGCCAGTCTGGGCATAAAGCCCTGTATCTACCAGCGTTACCCGCCACGGCTCGGCCACATTCTCATGAACAACCATTTTGTTTTCTGCTGAAAAATCAAAGGTCACATCGGAACAGTGGAGATAATAGTCTGCGAAGTATTCCTTGATGGCATAGCCTTTGTAGCCGCAGCAAATCACAAAATCATGAAAACCAAAGTGGGAATAGTACTTCATGATATGCCATAAGATCGGCTGCTCTCCGATGGTGATCATGGGTTTTGGTTTCAGGTGGCTTTCCTCACTGATGCGTGTACCCAGGCCTCCTGCTAAAATTACTACCTTCATTGTCTGTTTCTCCTGTTTTTATCGTGCTCCTATGCAATTGCTGCTGCACTGATTCTGGAAGGATATCCCAAATATAAGCTTGTAATGCTTCAAACCCTGCTTTTCCAGTGAATTGATATAAAAAAAGCAGATCTTTTAAATTCTGCACATCATACAATTTGCTGAGAAACTGCCAGTAGGGTTCTGCAGACATGCCTTCCTTCCATTCTGACAAAAATGCTCTCAGCAGCAGCTGAATGGCATCGGCCGAATACCGGTTTACCTGCAAGGCAGACACTGCAAAGGGAACGGCTTTTTGCGGATTCTGATTCAGCA
>CAJTER010000032.1 GCA_910575405.1 Clostridia bacterium
ACATCGGCAATCCTAACTCCCTTTTAACCTCTGCGATATATGCGGTATGTACTTTGAAGCCATACTTCGCTTCTATGTATTCCTTAATCATCTTGTATGTAACTCGCTCTTTCGGTTTGTACGCTTCGGCTCTCTTGGCAATATTATCAAGCGGCACTTTTCCCTCACCCTCGCCAAACTCGACTTTTACGTTGATTACGCTGTCGGGTTTTTTGTGGGAAAGCATTACAACCGTCTCCACATGAGTACAAAATTAGAACATATCCCCACAAAATCACGGAAATATGGGCAACATTTATACAGTAGTAATACCGTACGTGCAACCCTTTTCCCACAAAATATAAGTTCCATCAATTTTGCACCACCCTGATGCAAAATTTCAATTGAGTCTTTTTTCAATATCTTCAATCGATGGCAACTTGTCCTGTAATTCCTCTGAAACATGATTGGAAAGTTTGTATTCACTTACTCCCATTGGTTTGTTTACATCTTTCAAAGCATATTCCGCTACCATTTTATCTTTACCTTTACATAATAACAATCCAATCGTAGGATTATCATTCGGCGATAGAGAGTTTTTCATCGACTTATTATTTTATAATGTGAAATTGCATTGTTATTTTGTGGTAGAATTAAAAACAGTAGAATTTGAGCCAGAGTTTGCTGGAAAGTTATCTTTTTATTTATCAGCAGTCGATGGAGAATTGGCTGCAGCTCTCTTGGCAATATTATCAAGCGGCACTTTGCCCTCACCCTCGCCAAACTCGACTTTTACATTGATTACGCTGTCGGGTTTTTTGTGGGAAAGCATTACAACCGTCTCTACCGCCCCAGTCCAGGGAAACATATCTACCGGCGTCGCTTCCTGAAATTCATATCCCACCTCCCCAAGGAGCCTGACGTCCCTAGCCATGGTAGCGGGATCGCAGGAAACATAGATGATTCTTTCCGCGCCAGTGCTGCAGGCGGCCTGCAAAAGCTCTGGCCGGCAGCCTGCCCGGGGCGGATCTAAAATGATGACATCTGCGGCCCGGACGGCAGCGGCGATCTCATCCTCCCCGTCCTCTGAGGCCAGAAGGCGCGGCAGCTCATCTTCTGCTTTGCCGCATACGAATCGGGCGTTTACGATTCCGTTGATCACGGCATTGCGATTAGCGTCGAGGACTGCGGCATGG
This sequence comes from Clostridia bacterium, assembly GCA_910575405.1. Lineage (GTDB taxonomy): Bacteria > Bacillota > Clostridia > Peptostreptococcales > Anaerovoracaceae > Hominibacterium. Next base: position 1,176 of record CAJTER010000032.1, read on the forward strand.
ACGGATTCGATGCCGATTACCTGCCCGGCTTCTCCTGCGCAGTAGAGGCCGATACTTCCTACGCCGCAGTATAGATCCAGGACTGTTTCGCTGCCGGTGAGGCTGGCGTATTCCAGAACTTTGTCGTACAGCTTTTTCATCTGCTGCGGGTTTACCTGGTAAAAGGACATAGGGGAGATTTCAAAGGACAAGTTTCCGATGGTTTCTTGGATCACCGGTTTTCCGGCCATGGGGATGCATTCCTCGCCCATGATCCGCGGTGATTTCTTTTTGTTTACGTTGAGGATAATGCTTTCTAGGGAAAAGCCGGCTTGGTAGATAGCTTCATCCAGCATTGCCGCCAGCTTTTCTCCGTTTGGGATTCCCTTTCCGTTGATGACTAGAATCACCATGACTTCGCCGGTTCCAAAGGCGGTTTTTACGATCAGGTACCGCATGAGGCCTTTTTCCCAGCGCTCATCCCAGGCTGTGATGTGATCCTCTTCCATGAATCTTCTGAGGGCGTCTGCCGCTGCCATGGCTGCGGGGGACTGGATGAGGCAGTCCCGGCAGTCCACCACTTCATGACTCTGGGGCTTGAAAAATCCCACAGTCGGCTGGCCCAGGTTTTCTACGATGCCGCCCTTTCGGGTGATGATTCCCCCCGTGCTTACAGGAAGCTGGGCCTTATTTCTGTAATAGAAGGGTTCTTCCATGCCTATAATCGGCTTGACCTGCGGTTCTCTCTGGCCGCCCAAGCGCTGCAACTTGTCCCGCACCTGCTTTTCTTTCAGCTTTAGCTGGCTCTGGTAATCCATCTGCATCAGAGCGCATCCGCCGCATCCCTTTTCAAAGCCGTCTTTGCAGGGAGGCTCAATCCGGGCCGGGGATGGATTGATAAGTTTTGTGAGTCTAGCAAAGGCATAGTTTTTTTTCAGCTTTGTCAGCTGAATCTCCGCAAGATCTCCGGGAATTGTATTGGGCACAAAGACGGCCATTCCCTCCGCTCTTCCGATGCCCTGACCCTGGCTGCTGATATCTTCAATTTCAATCTGGCAAATCTGCCCTTTTTGAAACATGTTCTACTCCTTTTCTCCGGCTATCCGGCGCTGTGTCCCGTAAGAACCAGCAACTCTGATGGCTGGTCAATGATATAATCGGCTCCCCGCTCCAGAAGGAGCTGTCTGTCGCGAAAGCCCCAGGTGACACCTACTGCCGTAAGACCCGCGTTTTTCGCGGTGGCCATATCCACCTCCGAATCGCCCACATAGAGGGCCTTTTCCTTTTCTGTTCCCAGCTCCTCCAGAATGGCGTAGATGGCATCCGGTGCCGGCTTTCGTGGTACGCCTGCCCGCTCGCCCCTTGCTGTATCAAAGCTTCCCGGGAAATAATCCCTGCAAAGCTGAAGGACGGCCTGCTCGTATTTATTAGAAATCACCGCCAGCTTGATTCCCCTGACTTTCAGGTCCGTGAGAAGTTCTTTGATCCCTTCATAGGGGACTGTTTTGTCCTGCCAGTGCTGTGCATAATGTGCTTTAAAGGCTTGCAGGCAGTCTTCCAGATCCGTCTCTGACGTGCCCTTTGGCACGGCTTCCTTCATCAGCCTGCCGACGCCGTTTCCTACGAAAAAGCGCACTTCCTCCTTTGTCCGCAGAGGATAGCCGCAGGCTGCCAGAGCCGCGTTGACTGCGTCCGTCAGGTCGTCTAATGTATCCAAAAGTGTTCCGTCCATATCAAAAATTACTGTATCAATCATTTCCTGTTCCTCACTGCTGTTCTGTCGTTATGCTTTTGCCGCTTTCTCTAGCTTTTCATATACCTCGGGAAAGGTTTTTTTCAGCCGCAGGGGCACCAGATCTGGATCCGTAAAGCCGTGGCTGCTCTTTCCGGTCACTTTGGTTTCATCCGTTTCTTTACTCCTGACTTCATAGGCCAGATAAACAGAAGCTCCTTTCAGCTTTTCCACCCAGCAGCAGATGATGACCTCTTCATCAAAAACAGAAGGGCTCTTGTAGTCGCAGGAAACACCGGTAACCGGCATCCACAGTCCGATGCGTTCCATCTCCGAATAGGGATATCCGATGGCCCGCAGCATATAATTCCTGCCCATTTCAAACCAGCGGATATAGTTGGAGTGATGCACGATAGCCATTGCATCTGTCTCCGCATAGCCCACCCTGTGTTCCATTTCAAATTTTCTCATAACGAATACCTCCTTTTGTGATTATCTGGCAGCAGCGTTAAAAGCTCCTGCCCCGGCCCTTTGCCGGATTATGCTTCCGATTGCTCTGACCGCCTGCAGCCCAGGTAAACAGCCAGATAATCGTCTATTGGCTATAGTTTATTTGCCATCTCCTCTATCTTGCGAAAGCGGTTGTTGATGCCAGATTTTTTCATGGGCGGATCCATCATATCCGCCAGTTCCTGTAAGGTAGCCTCCGGATGATCCAGGCGCAGAACCGCCACCTCATACAGCTTGTCCGGCAGAAAACGGAGCCCCTTTTTTTCCTCGATCCTGCGAATCCACACGATCTGCTTTTCCGCCGCTTTCACCGCCTTGTCGATATTAGCGTTATCGCAATTGTTGATGCGGTTGGCTTTGTTGCGGATTTCCTTTGTAATCCGTACATCCTCAAAGGCGAAGATCTGCGAATGGGCCCCCAGAATGGCCAGAATATCCATGATCTGCTCTGCCTCTTTTACATAGACCGCGTAGTTCTTTTTCCGCACCGATACCTTGGCGTGGAGATCCACAAAGCTGTTGATCAGCCTTTTCACGTCCCCTGCCAAAATCTCGCTGCTGCAGTTGAATTCAATGTGATAGGCCTTTTCCGGATCCGTGATGGTTCCAGCGGCGAGAAAGATTCCTCTCAGACATGCCTTTCTACAGCATTTCGTTTTAATCAGGCCCTCGTAAATGCCGTCGCTGATATAATTCATGCCTTCCTTTACCATCAGGATCCCCGTTTCCCGCAGGATCTGCTCGCTCAAGTCCTCCGGACCAATGGCCAGATTGTAGGCGCGGCCTTTTTTCAGAGAATTGCCCTGCCCCACCTCCAAAACAGCATCTATGTCAAAATAATCTTTAATCAGCTTTTTATAATGACGGGCAACTGCCGGGTTTTCCGTTGTCATGATAATATGAAATTTTCCACCTCCCGCCAGACGAATACTTCCGCACATACGAATAAAACCGGCGATTTCCGCCAGTATGCAGCATTTCTTTTCCGGCTCTATGCGGGCCAGTTCATTTTTTGTATCCAGGGAAAAAGACATTCTTCATCCTTTCGTATATTCGTATAAAAGGGGCGGCCTGCCATCTGCTCCTGATGCGGGCGCCCCGTCTTCCATCCTGCTTATTTCTTTTTAATACTCAGTATTTCCCGTGCTTCATCCGGAGTTGCAACCGGCCTCCCCAGCAGCTTGGCCAGCTTTACAACCTTTTCCACCTGCTGACCGTTGCTCTCTGCCAGAACGCCTTTCTCAATATACAGGTTATCCTCAAATCCAACCCGCACATGTCCTCCCATGATGATGGAGGCGACGGCAATATCGAACTGAGCCCTTCCGATACCGGTTCCAGTCCAGGTTGCGCCCGGCGGAAGGCTGTCTACACAAAAGGCCAGATCCCGCACAGTAGCCGACATCTGAACGCCCAGCACAAAGTCAAAGTGAAGCGGGTGCTCCAGCAGTCCCTTTCGATCCGCCTTCAGAGCAATGTCCAGCATTCCCTTGTCAAAGCATTCTAGCTCCGGCTTGATTCCCCGTTCTTTCATAATCTTAGCAAAGTTAAATACTGTGTTGTCCGTGTTGATAAAAATTTCATCCCCGCCAAAGTTGCAGGTTCCACAGTCCAGTGTTGCGAATTCCGGCGTGGGTGTAATTTCCGTTGACTGGAGCCGCTCCAAATCCGTCATTCCTACCGCACCACCTGTAGAGGGCTGGATAATCACGTTCGGACATTCCTTTAAAATGGCATCCACACATTCCTGAAAGCGGGCCTTGCTCTGAGTCGGAGTGCCGTCATCTTCTCTTACGTGAAGATGAATAATGGCAGCTCCCGCATCATAGGCTGATTTTGCTTCTCTTACAATCTCCGCTACCGTATAGGGGACTGCAGGGTTATGTTCCTTTGTTACTTCCGCACCGCAGATTGCGGCGGCAATAATTAGTTTTTCCATAATGCGTTTCTCCTTGTTTCCATACCTTGGTATACTCTAAAATCACTGATTCTATTATACGATGAAACCCATTATTGCGCAAGAGTCCGTTCTGCAGAGACTACAAATCCCGATGCTCCACCGTCACCCGCTTGCCTGCTGTCCTGAGCCGCTCTGCCATTTCATTTGCCGAGGCAACAGAGCGATGATGGCCGCCCGTACACCCAAAGGCCAAATTCAAATTATATTTTCCCTCCCGCATATAGGAAGGGATCAGCTCCAGCACCAGAGGCTCCACCCGCGCGAAAAAGGCTTGGGTCACATCCTGCTTCAGCACGTAATCCCTCACCTTTTTGTTATTACCTGTCAGAGAGCGGAGAGACTTGACATAATACGGGTTTGGAATAAAGCGCATGTCAAAGACCATGTCCGCTCCCAGGGCAATCCCCCTTTTGTAGCCAAAGGATACGATGTTTACTACAAAGGTCTTTTCACTTTCTCCTGAGGTGATCAGATCCTTTACTTCCTGCCACAGCCGCGCGACCTTCATATTGGAAGTATCCACAATATAGTCTGCCCTCTCCCGCAGCTGCTCCAGCATTTCCTTTTCCCGCACAAGACCATCCAGGGTGCTCTCCCCCTTTGCCAGAGGATGCTGCCGCCTGGTCTCACTGAACCTGCGGATGAGGATTTCGTCGGAAGCCTCCAGGTACAAAATCTTATAGTCGACGTTGCTGTCTTCCAGATCCTGAAGTGCTTCTGCCATATTGGAAAAGAGCTCGCCGCCCCTTACATCGATGGCAAAGGCCGCCTTGTCAACAGAAGCCAACTGGACAAAGCTTTTGATCAGAGCTGGCGGCATATTATCGATGCAATAATACCCCAGATCCTCCAGGCAGTTCATTGCCTGAGATTTTCCTGCTCCTGATAAACCTGTTACAATTACTGTATTCATCGCATCTCCCTCAAATTTACAATCCTCGAAAGGTCAAGCCCTGCCTGCTGAGCCCGCATCAGTCCCCCCTCAAAGTCTCCGATTCTTCCCGGTGTATGTGCGTCGCTGCTGATAATAAATTGTGCATCCGTCTTTGCCGCAATTTCAATTTCCTCTACGGTCATGTGGGGATGCCATGTACTGATCTCCATTAACGTATCCGTATCTGCGCATGCCTCAGCAATGGGAAACATGTCAAAGGGACCCTTATCTCCCGGGTGGGTAAGTATGGAAATATCGTTTTCATAAAGAGCCTTAATCACCATATCCGTATTTTTGATTTTCAGACGCTTTTCACCTAGTTTGAGCCCATGGCCCCACAGCCAGTTGGAAATGCAGTAGCCATGGGGCAGCCCGTAATGATATCCGGCTATTACAAAATCATACTGGGAATACTCTTCCGGGCTTATGTCAAGATGATTCTTTGTATGAATGATATTTGCCTCTACACTGAGGCGGATGTTGATCTGCGGATATTTTTCCCTCAACTCCTCTACTTCTTTACGCATGAGAGGCACATCCTTTCTCTTGATGCCGTAAAAGAGATGGCCGGGCCCGTGATCCGTAATGGCGATATGGGACAGGCCCCTGGCAATAGCGGCCTGTACATTATCCTCAATTGATCCTTTCCCGTGGGAGTAAATCGTATGGGTATGGAGATCATAGCCCATTTCGTATTGTTTCGTCTTTAATGCTTCTTTATTCTCCAATGATTCTTACCTCCGGCTCCAGCTTTACGCCGAATTTGTCGAAAACAGCCGCCTGCACAACCTCCATCAGCTGAATGATATCTGTTGCCGTCGCCCCTCCCGTATTTACAATAAAACCACTGTGCAGCTCAGATACCTGCGCGCCTCCTACAGAAAGCCCTTTAAGCCCCGCGTCCTGAATCAGCTTTCCTGCAAAATACCCCTCTGGCCGTTTAAAAAAGCTGCCTGCACTGGGCAGAGAAACCGGCTGTTTTTCATTTCGCCGCGCTGCCAGTTCCTTCATCTCTGCGGAAATCGCTTCCCTGCTTCCCCGCGCCAGCTGCAATACTGCCTGAACCACAATATCGCCGCTTTCATGGAGAATGCTGTGCCGGTAGCCCAGCTGCAGCTGATCTGCGGTCATGGTATACGTCCCGCTTCCATCCTTTTTGAGAATCCGTACTTCCTTTATGATATCCTTCATTTCGCCTCCATAGGCTCCTGCATTCATAAAGACTGCGCCCCCCAGGCTTCCCGGTATGCCGCTTGCAAACTCAAAACCCGTAAGCTCTGCCGCAAGCGCTGCCTTTGCCACGGATGACATGAGGGCGCCGCCTCCGGCAGTAAGGGTTTCCCCTGTAATTTCGATATCCGCGAAGGCTTCCGAAAGCTTGACAATAGCCCCTCGATAGCCACCGTCTTTTACCAGAAGATTGGAACCGTTTCCTATGACCATATAGGGAGTTTCCCTCTCCGAAAGCTCCTGAAGCACCAGCTTCAGCTCTTCTTCTGACTGGGGCAGAATGAGAAAATCCGCCCTGCCGCCTGCCCGAAAGGAGGTAAACTCCTTCATGTCACACTGCCCTAAAACATGTTCTTCCCCTATTTTCTGTATCAGTCTGTCTTTTAATGACGCCATGCTCCGGCCCCTCCTTTTTTCTTTTTCTTCTTTTTTTCCTTTACCCGATATTTATCAATTGTATAATCCCGTATATCCGTGGAAAACCCCCGTTTATCCAGCCGCCGATTGATCGCCTTTGCAAAATAAGCGTAAAACACGGCGAATACGGGAATCCCCACGATCATTCCTGCAAAACCAAACAGGCCTCCTCCGACTAAAATCGCAAACATAACCCAAAAGCTGGAAAGACCTGTGCTATCTCCCAATATTTTAGGTCCGATGAGGTTTCCATCTATCTGCTGCAAAATCAGGATAAAGATCAAAAAATAAACGCACTGCAGCGGATTCACCATGAGAATCAGCAGAGCAGAGGGTACTGCGCCGATAAAAGGCCCAAAAAAAGGAATAATATTGGTGATTCCTATAATACAGCTGATAAGCAGTGGATATTCCCATCCTAAAATACTCATTACAATAAAGCAGATAACCCCGATAATCATGGAGTCGATGAGCTTTCCATTAATAAAGCCTCCAAAGGTCTTGTTTGTAAAGGCAGCTCCATTCAAAAGCCTCTGTGCCCGCTCTTCACTAAAGGTTGCCAAAATCAGCTTTTTAGACTGGGCGGCGAAAAGATCTTTGCTGTTGAGAAAATAGGCGCAGATAATAATGCCAATAAAGAAACTCTTCACCACATTAATCACACCAAATACCCCGGTAGAAATGCTGGTCGCTACTTCCATATAGCTTGGGAGCATTTTTTCCTCCACATAGCTTATGATATTATTCGTCAATCTGGTAATCCAATTTTCCAGTGTATCCTGAAGCTGAGGATATCTAGTGGTTTTCGCATCGATCCAGTCTACAAAATGCTCCATGCTATCCGGCAGAATACTGACAATATGCATAATGCTGTCTACAAGGCCCGGAATAATCATCCAGCAGATCCCGCAGATAATGATCCCTAAGAAAAGAATCGAGACAAAGGTTGCAATTCCTTTTGAAAACGACAGCGCCTTCTTCCTCTTATTAACTTTCGTGCTCACAAGTGCATATAGATTTCTGGTTGTAAAATTATAGACAGGACACAGCAGATACGCAAATACCAGCCCGTATATAAACGGAGTCAGAATTCCTGTTACTCTTCCCAAACCCTCTGAGAGCTGCTCAAACCGCTCAACGGCAAAATACACAAGGATACCTGCTGTTATCACCAGAAAAGCCGTAATTCCCCATTTAAAATGCTTTTCTTCAAAATTAAACTTCATTCAAACTCTTCCTTCAAATCCTTCAAACGCTTTCATACTATTATATACACATTTTTCAGACAATATCATAGTTTCCTCTTTCTTGACACATATTTCGCGTCAGTCAGGCATATTGGAAAGTTTGTATTTAAACTTTCTACAGTCTGTAAAACCATTTTACAACATTTATATCTCAAAGTCTCTATGTTTTTTAGGATTCTCGGTTTTTTGTGGATTTTTTACAAAAATGGGGTTGATTTTTTATACCTTTGTTGTATAATTAGCCTATGTTTTAAATTTTTATTCATTATATAAATTAATTATTCATTATATATACAATGAATGCAAGGAGGAAGACACATGAAAGAAAAAGTAGTTCTGGCTTATTCAGGCGGGCTGGACACCTCAATCATTATGACCTGGTTAAAAGAAAACTATAATTACGACGTAATCGCTGTATGCTGCAATGCTGGGCAGAAGGAAGATTTTGATGCAATTGAAAAGAAAGCCCTTGCAACTGGCGCCAGCAAAGCCATTACCATTGACCTGAGAGAAGAATTTATTACGGACTTTATCTGGCCCACATTAAAAGCCGGAGCAATCTATGAAAATGAATATATGCTGGGGACTTCCATGGCAAGACCTCTGATGGCCAAAAAGCTGGTCGAGGTTGCGCAGCAGGAGGAAGCATTCTACATCGCCCACGGCTGTACGGGCAAAGGAAACGATCAGGTCCGTTTCGAAACCACCATCAAGGCTCTGGATCCTGCTATCAAAATTATCGCTCCCTGGAGATTCTGGGACTTTGAATCCAGAGAAGATCTGCTGGAGTACGCAAAATCACACAATATTCCTATCAATCAGAGTGAAGCTAAGATTTACAGCCGGGACGAAAACATCTGGCATATCAGCCATGAAGGCGGAGAGCTGGAAAATCCGTGGAACGAGCATTACGACACGATTCACGTGCTTTCCATTCCTCCTGAAAAAGCTCCGGATGAGGTTACTTATGTTGATATTGATTTTGAAGCCGGAGTTCCTGTAGGGATCAACGGTGAAAAAATGGGACCTATTGAGCTGCTGACAAAGCTGAATGAGCTGGGAAGCGCCAATGGCGTCGGTACTGCGGACTTAATTGAAAACCGCCTTGTGGGAATGAAGTCCCGTGGTGTTTATGAAACGCCGGGAGGAACTATCCTCTTCACAGCCCACTCTGCTTTGGAAAAACTGATTTTAGACCGTGACACGACTCAGTACAAGTATATTGTAGCGCAGAAATTCGCTCAGCTCTGCTACGACGGCCTCTGGTATACGCCACTCCGTGAAGCGATTTCCGCCTTTGTAGACGAAACACAAAAGCTGGTTACCGGTACAGTAAAGATGAAGCTTTACAAGGGAAGCGCTGTTGCAGCAGCGCGGAAATCACCGAATTCCCTGTATAATGAAGAATTCGCAACCTTCAGTAAGGACGAAGTTTACAACCAGAGTGATGCGGAAGGTTTCATCAACCTCTTCTCATTGCCGCTGAAGATCCGTGCAATCCAGAAACAGAACAAAGAAGGAGGAGTAAAACCGCATGAAGCTTTGGAAAGGAAGGTTCTCAAAGGCGGCGACTTCGTCCGCTGACGAATTCAACGCATCCATTGAGTTTGACCAGAGACTTTATAAGGATGATATTAAAGGCAGCATGGCCCACGCCGCTATGCTGGGAAAACAAGGCATCATCCCTGCCGATGAAGCTGAACTGATCAGGAAGACCTTAAAAGAGATCGAAGCGGATATTGAAGCCGGAAAAGTAGAATTCACCATTGAATCGGAAGATATCCATATGAACATTGAGTCGGTTCTCACAGAGCGCATCGGGGATGCCGGGAAAAGACTTCACACTGCCCGCAGCAGAAACGATCAGGTGGCTGTGGATATCCGCCTCTATCTGAAAGACGAAATTGCTGCCATCGACGGACTTTTACGAAAGCTGATGGATACCCTTGTAGAGCTGGCTGAGCAGCATCAGGATACGGTGATGCCGGGCTATACCCATTTACAGCGGGCACAGCCTGTGACCCTGGCCTACCATCTCTTAGCTTACTATCAGATGTTCAATCGAGACAAATCCCGTTTTACAGACTGCCTTGAAAGGATGGACTTTCTGCCATTAGGTTCCGGAGCTCTGGCAGGGACAACGTATGATACGGATCGGGATTTTCTGGCCCAGGAGCTTGGCTTTAAAGGGGTCTGCCCCAATGCCATGGATGCTGTGGCAGATCGGGACTTTGCCGTTGAATTCATCAGCTGCTGTTCCATTACCATGATGCATTTATCCAGGTTCTGTGAAGAATTGATCCAGTGGAGCTCTATTGAATTCAGCTTTGTGGAAATCGACGATGCCTACTCTACTGGCAGCAGTATCATGCCGCAGAAAAAGAACCCAGATATGGCGGAGCTGATCCGCGGGAAAACGGGACGGGTTTACGGCGATCTAATGAGTCTTCTGACGATTATCAAGGGACTGCCCCTGGCCTACAACAAGGATCTGCAGGAGGACAAGCTCCCGGTCTTTGACGCAGGCGATACACTCAAGGCTTCAGTCAATATTTTTACAGAAATGATCGCCACCATGAAGGTCAATACCCAGAACATGGAGCGGGCCGCCAAGTACGGATACATGAACGCCACCGATGCTGCCGATTATCTGGTAACAAAGGGACTCCCCTTCCGCGACTGTCATGAAATCATCGGCCGCATCGTCCTTTACTGTATTGGAAAGGGTATTGCCATTGATGAAATGTCCATTGAAGAGTTCAAAGGGTTTTCCGATAAATTTGAAGAGGATATTTACGAAAAAATCGCCATTCGCAGCTGCATAAAAGCAAAAAAGTCAAAAGGCTCTACCTCCTTTGAGAGTGTAAAGCAGCAGCTGGCTGACATTAAAAAAGAGAAATAGAACGCATAAGTTCCAATCAAGACAGTACACTAAGAGAAAAAATCCGGTGCTTTTCCATGCGCCGGATCTTTCTTTTGCCGTTACCGCCGGAGCCTGCTGTTCCAGTATCCGTATAAAAGGTAAATACATATACCGACGAGGGTCCAGCCTCCGAATACCGTCCATGTCACTTTATCAAGCTGCACGGCAAGAACTGCGCACATAAGGATAGCTGCCGCGGGAATAAAGGGCACAAAGGGCGTCTGAAATTCCCTTCTCAGTCCCGGATGCGTTCTCCGCATTACAATTACAGTAATAGCTGCCAGAGAAAAAGCCCATAAAGTCCCCATATTGCAAAGCTCGGCAATGGTATCAATGGGAAGCAGCCCTGCCATAATACTTCCAAAAAACCAGACGCAGATTACAGCCCTTCCCGGCACGCCTTTTTTCGTTACCTTTGAAAACAGCTTAGGCATCAGCCCATCTCTTGCCATAGAATAAATCAGGCGGGATTCACTGCCAATGAACACTAGAGCTCCCGTGGAAAGTCCTGCAATGGCCCCTGCGGAAACCAGACCAAAGCCCCATCGGATCCCGGCCTTATCCAGGGCAAAGGCAACCGGCGCTGCAATGCCTTCATATTCGTAATACTTGGCAACTCCTGTAAGCACTAGTGTTACGGCAATATACAAAACAGTCACAATGGCCAGTGACCAAAGCAATGCCCTGGGCATATTCTGCTGGGGGTTCTTTACTTCTTCTGCGGAATTGGCGATAGCGTCAAATCCCAGGTAGGCAAAAAACACGACTGCAGCCCCTGAAAACACGCCCTGCCAGCCAAAAGGAAGGAACGGATCATAATTTTCTGGCCTGATGCTGCCTGCGGCTAGCAGGATAAAGGCCGCGATTACCGTAAGCTTTACAAAGACCAGAATATTTCCCATCCTGGCGCTCTCCTTTGAGCCCCGCAGCTGCAGCAGGGTCATCATTGCAATGAGTGCCATGGCCGGAATATTCATATCTCCCTCTGATAAAAACTCCCGGGGAATCTGCGGCGGCAAAAGTCCGGATACATAGGCGGACCAGCCCGCCGCAATGGCAGACAAACCCACCACATATTCTAAGGTCAGACACCAGCCGATAAACCAGGCAAAAATTTCTCCAAGCCCCGCGTACACAAAGGTATACGAGCCTCCTGAGGCCGGCATACAGGAAGCCAGCTCCGCATAACAGAGCGCTGCGCAGCCGCAGGCAATTCCGGAAATAATGAAGGAAAGAACCAGCCCCGGGCCCGCATGCTCCGCTGCCGCAACCCCTGTAATGACAAAGAGTCCGGATCCGATCGTAACTCCTATGCCCATCATAGTCAGCTCGAAAAGACCCAAACTCCTCTGCAGCTTCCCTGTGCGGCTCATGTTGTTTACTGAAATCTTTCTGAATATACTGTTCTTCATATTTACCAGTATATTAGGGGCAGGCTATAATATACAAAAAAAATACCCGAAAGGACATTTTCATACAATATGATGAACATGCCTCTTCCAGGTATGAGCCGCTTGATCGCGTCTCAGGCAGCTTTTATATTCTCAATTTCTGGTATCAGTTCCACATAAACATTATCGTATTCTTCTTTTAATACGCCTATGATTTCATCGTGAGCCTGCTTCAGCTCCTTGATACTGATCAGGTCGCCTTCCTGCAGAATATATATTTCAATCCATATTTTTCTTCCTGTCTTAATGATATCCAGGAAATTAACATCAAATTTATGCTGCTGCAAAAATCCGTCCACTACTCTGCGGACATGATCGACCACTTCCTTTTTGGGAGCAAAGAGAATCAAATTTTTGATGCTTCCCCAGAACATGGAGATAGGCTCTTTCAGCAGGATAAGCGCCATGATAATGGCAATACCCGGATCAATGTAAGGTGACAGCCATGCCAGTGCAGTCCTCTGCAAAATCAATTGAATGACGAAGGCAGCTCCCACACCCAATGTACTCAGAGCATCCAGCTTCCAGATATAGATCTCCGCCTTGACTGTAGGCGATGAATACCGCTTGTTCATATGATTCAACACCAGATACATGGTTACGCAGCAGGCTGATACTGCCAGCTCAAATACTGCAATGGCGCCGGCGTTTACTGTATGCCCTCCATCCATGATCATCTGAACACTCTCCACAATCAGCTGTGCTGTTATGAAAATCAGCAATCCAGTTTTTATCATAATGAACAGGGATTCCACCTGAGAAAACCCATAGGGCCTTTTTTCTGTCACCGGCTTGTACAGCAGCGGAACCAAAATCATAAAGGGCCCCAGCATAATGATATCCGCGATATCATACACACAATCCATAAGGACAGCATGTGAGCCTGTAATAAAGGCCATGATACATTCTGACAGCAGAAAAGCAGCGCTTCCGGCAAATGACAACTTTAAAATTCGTTTTTCAATTCGTAAACTTTCGTCCACAATTTCACTCCTTTCGACGTTACTATTATACGCCGCTCTTGTTGTACTGTGTTGCCGTTTTTTCAATAAAAATTTGCTGTATTTGCTGCCTTTCTCTGGCTTTATTTTACTAATTTGCTATTCGCTTTTGCCTGAAACGCTTCATCCTTTACAATAAACCGCTCATGCTCACCTTCTCCAATGAGTCCGGTGTCATCCCTGGCAGTAACGCGAAACGTCAGCTTTCTTCCATCCACTGAAGTGAGTTCGCTCTCACAGGTAACCTCCATCCCCAGAGGCGTTGCTGCCGTGTGCCGGATATTAAGGGCTGTCCCAACGCTGCCGCTTCCTTCTTCCAAATGCGGCGTGATACTCTTCCATGCCGTTTCTTCCATCAGCGCAACCATCGCCGGAGTGGCAAAGACTTTCAAGGTACCGCTTCCCATAGCCAGGGCGCTGTTTGATTCTTCCACCTTTGTTTTTTGTATTCCTTTAATTCCCGCTTCTAACATAGTTTTCTCCTCCCATGCGTTTACCGCATTATTTGTGTTTTGCTTCTTTTACTGGAATACTTTAACATGATGCCTTTGTTCTTGTCAATCATCCAAAATGGCCCTGAGTACCTGTTCCAGTTCATTTTTCTTAATGGGCTTTGACAGATGGCAGTTCATACCAGCTTCTCTGGATGCCTTAATGTCCTCCATAAAAGCATTTCCCGTCAGAGCGATAATTGGAATATCTCTTCCCCATCCTGCCATTTTCCGAATCCGTCTCGTTGCTTCATAGCCATCCATAACTGGCATTTGAATATCCATCAGAATCAGATCGTAACAGCTCCCCTCCTCTGCAATAATCTCCACCGCCTGCTGTCCGTTCCTAGCCCATCTGACCTGAGCCTCCATCAGTTCCAAGATATCTTTTAAGACATCTGCCGTAATTTCATTATCCTCTACCAGCAAAATATGTCTTCCTTTACAGTGCCATGCTGCAGAGGTTTTTTCGCTGCTTCCAAACTCTGTCCATTCCTGAGCTGCAAGTTCCAAAGTCAGGTTTACTGTCACAATGGTTCCCTCTCCCAGTCTGCTTTCCACGGAAAGCTCTCCTCCCATTAGGTCGACTAGGCTTTTTGTAATGGACATGCCAAGGCCAGTTCCCTCAACGCCTTCTGACTCAGCGCTGTGTTCCTTTGCAAAAGGCTCAAAAAGGATCTGCTGGAAGGTCTCGGACATACCATATCCGTTATCATATACTTTTATCATGTACGTAGCAAGCGCATCAGTGCTGTGAATTTCCTTTAACTGAAATAGCAATTTACCGCCTCTCTGCGTGTACTTTACGGCATTGGATAAAATGTTAATCAGCACCTGGCGTATCCGTACCGGGTCACCCATCACCCGGTTATGTTCCAACTTCCACTCTGTACCCATAAGCTGTGCCTTTACAGAGGCCTCCGCATGTATCAGATCCGCAACATCCTGCAGCATCTCCGTCATACCGAAGGCTTTGCGTTCCATGGTCAAGCGGCCGCTTTCGATCCGTTCCATATCCAGCACATCATTAACTAGCTCTAGTAAATGCGTAGAAGCCCTTGAGATCCTCTGAAGATAGTCCCTCACCCGTTCCTGCTCTTCCATATGCTCAATTGCCAGATCCGTAAGTCCCATAATCGCATTCATCGGTGTCCTCATATCATGAGAAATCGTTGTTAAAAACCGGCTTTTCGCTGCACTCGTCCTCTTGGCCTCCCGTAAATCCTCCTGTATTCGATCCATACAGGCCCTCTCTCTTGAGCGCTCGGAAATATTGATGATCAAAGTTTCACCCAACTCTCCGTAAGTCTGCAAAAAGCTCCAACAGGTTTTGCACCAAAGGGTTTCACCGGTTTGAATGTTCGTTAGATAGCATTCCAGCTCCCGCTCTTTCTGGCTCCTGAGAATGGTCAAATCCGGAGTCGGGATCAAGCCAATCCTGTTCAGCGTTTGTGCCGCTGCTCCTTCTTTTTCCTGCCGGACGCCCAGTATACGTTCGGCATTTGGGCTGATGTACTCAATTTTACCGGAATTTGCATCTGCAGCAATCAGGATTTCTTCCAAATTGGCGAAAATCGTCTGAAAAAAATTCTGCCAATAATCCCTTCGATCATCTCTTTTTCCTATCAGCATTCAAACCCCTCCCTAAATTTCTAATTAGTTCCATTATAATATGAATAGTTTACACAGGAGTGAATTATTTTACGACAAAATGCGACATGAGACTTCTTTCCTGGTTTCATAAAAAATCAATTTATCCGAAATTTATACGAAATGCCTCTTGCATTTATGCTATACTTGCTATATGAGTATAATTTATTTATCGGAAACTGCACATCCGCTTATGAAAGAATATTTGAAAAATCGGGGCTTTCAAATTCACCTTGTCAGAGCCACAGATCGGACCTACGATCCGGTATCCGCCCATCCGGATATGTATATGTGCAGCCTCGGTCCCGAAGGCCCTGTTTTTTTCGGAAATCCCGCTGAGTTGGGCTACTCTTATCCTGAGAATATCGTATTTAATGCTGCCTGTACCGGCCACTTTCTGATTCACAATTTCAACTATACGTCCCCGTCTCTTTTAAGCGCCACAGGGGCCATGCGCCGCATCCATGTGTCCCAAGGGTATGCCAAATGCAATATTGTCATTGTAGATGAGACCTCTATCATTACTTCGGATAAGGGAATCTTTAGGGCCTGCTGCAAAGAGCTGGATGTTCTGCTGATCCGTCCGGGCTTTGTCCGGCTCCGCAACTTTCCCTATGGATTCCTGGGCGGCGCTTCCGGCCGGATCGGCTCCTGCCTTGTGTTTAACGGAAATCTCGGCGCCCACCCTGATTGTAAAAAAATTACGGCCTTTATCAAAAGCCGCAATTTAGAACTGATCGATTTTCCCCAGTATGATCTGGAGGATATTGGAAGTCTTGTGCATCAGCCATAGCACCTGCGAAAAGAGTCTGAAAGCGAAAACTTTTGCTTCAAGCTTTAAGGCGCTACCAGATGCTGAAATTGCTCCAGGCTCTGTCCCATGGACATACGGACTCTCGGCAGCAGCAACGGATCCATACCTGGCCTGACCTTCCCCGGCTCAGTCGTGACTGCGCAGAGAAATCCCGCGTCTGAAACAATATCTCTGCATTCCTGTGTATAATCACCATATGGATAGGCAAAGGCATCGCTGCTCTTGCAAATTTCGATGGACTGCCGCAGATCGTCTAATGCCTCGGATGCGGAAAGTGCTGTAAAAATTCCTCCATGACCGACGCTCCCGCCGTTTCGATGCATATTATGGGAATGCGATTGATATGTCACATACCGGCTCTGGTAATCTGCTACTTTCTCTTGCCCTGATTCCGATGTAATCATAAAACAGGTAGCCGGAACTCTGCATTTTTCCAGAACTGGAATGCCATTTTTCAAAAAACTTTTTGCTCCATCGTCAAAACACAGAACAATACTTTTTTCCGGCAGCAGGAGCCTCCCTTCCGCGTAATCCCGGACCTCCTGCCAGGTGGGAAAATAATAGCCTTCTGACTTGAGCCAGCGCAGCTCCTCCTCTAAGTCGCCTGCCTCAATATAGTTGCCAAATCTGCGGTATAGATCGTCCGGCGGGTTGTCCCTGTTATAGACATAGTGATACATACAGACAGCAAGCCCGGGCGTCTCGTACTCGGTATTTGGCATCACATGTACTCTTCGCACTACCCTGGTGGATTTCCCCTCATCATCCGTCACCATATAGACGATTTCTGATTTTCCTGTTTTTTTAAGCTCTGGCATGTTCACCTTTACTCTGCTGGTCAGATCGCTTCCCCCCCTGCCCGAAGCAGAGTATCCGGGCTCTTCGAAGGCTTCTCCAAGCCGGATATCCATAGAATCGCCGCCTTCCAGTTCCAGTCTCGGGTCCATGGTGCTTGTTACTGTTACGTACCGCTCTACTGTTTTTTCTCCCATCCGGTATTCAATCACATATCGGCCCGGAACCTCCGTGTTAAGAGTACTATAAACCTCCACTTCATCCTGTACATCCTCGCCCGCCTTTTTCGCTGTAACCCCCGGATCCTCAAAAACCTGACACAGATTCACTTCCAGCTCGTCTTCTCCTATCAGTGTCAGAGAGTACTGAGTCTGATAATAAACAAAAAAAACGGCGCCTGCCAAAACAATCAAAAAAAGCACAAGAACCAGCGCCTGCATTCTTCTTTTTTTCCGTCTTGCCTGTTTTCGTTTCATGCCATTCCTCCCGTCATACACACAAGCCCCATATAGTTTCATTTTAGACTGCCGCTTTCTTTTATGCAACAGAAATCCTTTTAAAATTTTATTCTTTAGGGTATAATATTGACCAGTCATTCAAATGAGATGCGCTAAAAATTTAGGTGTAAGCTTTTACCTGCTGTCCAGACAGGCTGCACCTGAGACGGCCGGCGCATCAGGAGGAGGAAATTATGGATACACGAATCAAAGAATTATCGGATCTTTTAGTACATTATTCCTGCGATCTGCAAAGGGGTGAAAAAATACTCATCAGCTATGAGGGAACATGCTGCAAACCCCTTATCCGCCAGATTGTCAAAGACGTTTATTCTGCGGGAGGTTTTCCTTATGTGGAAATTCGGGATTCTGCCATCAGCCGCGAGATCCTGCTTGGCTGCAGCGAGGAACAGATCCGCTTTATGGATGAATATCAGCTTATGCAGATGAAGGGTATGCAGGCCTATATCTCGGTCCGTGCAGGAGACAATTCCTCGGAAATGGCCGATGTTCCCTCTGAAAAGCTGAATCTATACAGTAAGCTGACCCGTCCTACCCTGGATTACCGGGTGAACCAGACAAAGTGGGTCGTTCTGCGCTACCCCAACAGCTCTATGGCTCAGCTTGCCAATACCAGCCTGGAATCTTTTGAAGATTTTTATTTCGATGTGTGCACTCTGGATTACCAGAAGATGAGCGATGCTATGGATGCCCTCGTCAGCCTTATGGAGCAGACGGATCAGGTGCAGATCAAAGGGCCTGGAACCGATCTGAGCTTTTCCATAAAAGGCATTCCCGCTATTAAATGCAGCGGCGAACGTAATATACCGGACGGCGAGGTCTATACGGCACCTGTCCGCGGATCTATGAATGGGACCATTTCCTATAATACGCCTTCGGAAGAGCAGGGCTTTACCTTTGAAAATATTGTTTTTGAAGTCAAAGACGGGAAAATCGTAAAGGCTTCTGCCAACAACGACGAGCGCATCAACCAGCTTTTGGATACGGATGATGGTTCCCGCTATTTCGGAGAATTTGCTCTGGGTGTGAACCCTTATATTCTCCATCCTATGAAGGATACTCTGTTTGATGAAAAAATTGCAGGAAGCTTCCACCTGACCCCTGGTGCCGCTTATGAAGATGCCTTTAACGGAAACAAATCCGCAGTCCACTGGGATCTGGTCATGATTCAGCGGCCGGAATATGGCGGGGGCGAAATTTATTTTGACGATCAGCTCATACGAAAGGACGGTATTTTTACCATCCCTGAGCTGGAAAGTCTGAATCCGGAAAACCTGAAATAACAATCAGCAAACGTGCACAACAAAAAAGCACCTTGCAAGGCTCCGATAGGGTACCTCCCGCGCGCCTTCTGCAGGGTGCTTTTCTTTTTTTGTCTTTTCCATGTTATACCGCAAAGTTGCCAAAACTGACGGCCCTGGATTCAGCGTTTCTTTTTCAGCCGTATTGCGATAACCAAAATCAACACCACAATTACAATTCCCGCTATCAGCAGCAGGGGATACGGGATACTTCCCTCTTTTTCCCGGCCGCTCTGTTCATCCTCTGCCTGTGCGCTTTCCACCTCCTGGGATTCCGTCGTCAGCTGGCTGGTCTCCGATTCTTCAGAAGAGCTGCTTGTTTCTGAAGACGAAGGCACAGGACTCTGCGAACTGCTGCTATTCTTCACAATGTCCAGCGTCATACTGGCAGAAGGCGTCCCCATATCTGCATCGCCATCCAGGTTCTGTGTTTCCAGGGTTTCCAGACTCAGGTTCACACTGCCTGCACCTACTGCCCGGAACTTCACCTTAAAAGAGAGAATTCCTTCCGCATTATCCGCATATTGTTTCAATTGCACCAATCCCGCATTTCCCTGGCTGCTGCCGCCTGATACGTATTCCAGACGCCTGGTATCATAAGTCAGATGTCCATTGACATACCCCAGAGAATCGCCTCTGTAAGTCACCTTGATGGTTACCACTTCTCCGGCCTTTGCTGTTTTTGCGCCGGACAGGGACACGGAAGACGACGCACCGAATGCCGCCTGCGGAGCCATCAGGGTCACCAGCAGCAGAACTGCTGTTATTACTCTCATTATCTGTTTCATTGGTATATTCATACTCCTAAATTCTTTTTATTTTGGCCGTACGCATGCAGAAGATGGCATCCCGCTGTACACCGGAATATGGAATACAACCGGATAATCATCATTTTTATCATAAGCGTACTTTAATATATTTCCCTCTGTGGTTGCTCCTGCAACATTGGTCATATATTGATGGGTAGCAACTGCATTCAGGCCATTCATAACATTAAACTTCTTCGTATAATAGGTGTACTGCTTTTTTGTCACATATCCGCTGGCATAAAAGCTGGCTCCGCCGGAGAGAGATTTTTCGATGCTTGTCCAGGGCCTTCCAAAGGTCGTAGCCCCTGTATCCTGCCCCTTTGCCCACCAGAGGCCGCGCTGCGTGGCATTCATACTTCCTGCCGCATACGCCTGAATATTCAGGTGATTATAATATCCTTCATACTTGGGATAGGTTCCGGAAATCGCTCCTGTTCCGCCCCTCCAGCCCTGCTCTACAATGGCCATGGCCGTAATTACATTGGGATTTACTCCGGAAGCTTTCCCCGCATTGTACAAAGCCGTAATATACCTGGAAGTATTCAAATAGCAATTGTTTCTGGAAACAATGCTCTTGATGGTATTGTTATCCTGGGAAGCTGCGTCAAAAGAATGATCCATAAATAAGTATATGGAGGTTTCATTAAGAAAATTCCTCGGATCCATATAATATGCGATAATCTCCTCAGATGCCGCATTCCATCTTCCGTCAAATTTTGTATATCCGTTCTTGCTGTCATATGCCCCCGGTTCCTTTGATTTCCAGGAGTCAGGCGATGTTGGTTCCACCAGATTGATACCGAGCTTCTTTTCCTTTTCCAGCATAGCAGACCATTTCAGACCCGTCTGCTGTGTTTTAAAAATCCATTTCGGATGGGCTGCATGAAGCGTCCGCAGTTTGCTCTTATAGCTTTTCAGAAAGCCCTGCTGATTCATCCATTCTTCAAAAGCTTCATCCGTACTTTCCAGATTAATATAGCTGGAATGGACATAACCCATCTGCGTAGAGGAATAGGAAAACCGGTACCACAGCTCTCCTGCGGCGTTCACCGCCTTTGCCAGCACAGTAATGGATTTTCCCCTTGAAAGGGTTCCGATTTTCGTATAGCCTGTCCCAGGGCCGCTTCGCACATTGAGGGAATCTGTGTTGACAACGGTTCCTTTTTTGTTTACTGCTGTCTCAACAGGAGCCTGCGAAGGCTCCGTCGGCTTGGTTGTCGGTGCTTCAGGCACGGTTGGCCTGGTTGTAGGTGCTGCTTCCGATTCTGTTGGCTTTACCGTCGATGCGGCGGCTGGCGCTGTGGTAGCTGCTGTTTTTTTAACAGTCACATATTTTGCCAGCACATAGCCCCTTCTGGTCTTGTACTTAATCTGATACCACTTTGCCCTGTCCTTTCCAGTCCGCTCTCCGGTTATGGTCACGGCTGCGTGTTTTTTTACGACTCCCACTTTTTTATAGCCAGTTCCCGCATTAGCCCGGATATTGACCGGCCCGTTTTTCATCACGCCTTTTTTGACGGGAGAATACTTTTTCAAAGTGCCCAGGGAGGATTTCAGCTTTACATATTTTGCAGCCACATATCCTGTTTTTGACTTAAATATAATTTTATACCATTTTTGTCCTGCTCTGTCCTTTTTCGTTCCTTTGATAGTAATGGTCTTCCCCTTTGGAAGAGTACCCAGCTTTTTGTACTTGGTTCCTGCATAACTGCGCACGTTAACCGGCCCGCTCTTGATGATCCCCTTAATTGTTGCACCGTAAACATCTGCTGTCCCCGCAGCAGGCATAACCGCAAATACGGTCAACATCACAGCCGCTGCGGTGAGAAGCGCAATGCATCTGCTTTTGATCCTGTTCCACATAACTCTAACTCCCATTTACAAACTTTTGCGCAATTCGACTGCTTTCGATTGCTAATGTTTAGAGTTTACTTCATTTCAGATTTTATGTCAAGGCAGCGGCTGGCTGGAAGTTCAAGGATATTGCCCTTTAGGCTACCGGCACGCAAAAGCGGCCGCAGGTTCTCCCGCAGCCGCCCGACTCTATCGAATTTGCCGATATTCCGGCATCTGACTTGTGCCGGTTTTCTCGTAAATTCCTTTTGCACTGATTTGGTTTTCTGAAAGGATTGCCAGGATCTGCTGAAGCTCGCAATCCGGCACATAAAGCGCCTGCCCGCAGGATCGGAGGAGCTGCGTCGGCGCTCTCTGCATCCTTGCGGTAATACCGCGTTCCATCAGCTTATCCCTTGCATACATGGCTTTATAAAAAGATGAAAATGTAAGCAAGTATTCAAATCTGCTTTCACGTCTTTGCAAAAAAAGGACCTCCTGTCTATTCATATGATCTTTTTCATCATTTGTATGTAAAGATCCTTTATAGACGCTTTTTCTGCACTCTGCCCCGCTGTAATTGGGAACCGCTCCTTTTCCACACCATCGTGATAAACGACAAGCTCTCCTATCCTCTGTCCCTGCTTTAGTGGAGGTTTTATATATCCATTAATTTCGATTCTTGTCTTAAGCTTTTCCTTTTCTCCTTTTTTGACCAATATCGTCACATCGTCTTCTATTACAACATCCACTTTAGAAGGCGTTCCCTTTTCGATTCTCAGAGCCTTTTGTACCTGGCCTTTTTTCGCAATGCGAACGCTCTCATAATTGGAAAAACCGTAATCGAACATTTTACCCATTTCTGCAAAACGTACTTTTGACGAAGAGCATCCCAGCACCACGCCTACCAGCTTTGTTCCGTTTCTCTGTGCAGCTCCTGACAGGCAGTAACCCGCATCCTGTGTAAATCCGGTTTTAATGCCCATGGCCCCTGAGTACAATTTAATCAGCTTGTTTGTGTTTGTCAGTCCGAAATCTTTCTCTTTTCCCGGAAGGCCCACTTTAATGGTTCCCTGCCATTTTGTAAACCATTTTTTTGTTTCCGGAAACTTAATCAGATCTCGTGACATGATTGCTATATCATATGCACTGGTATAATGATTTGCTACCGGCAGTCCGTTGGTATTTACAAAATTTGTATCGTTCATCTCAAGCTCTGCAGCCCGTTTGTTCATTCGCTCTACAAACATTTCCACACTGCCTGCCAGATATTCGGCCAATGCGACGCACCCATCATTAGCGCTTACCATGGCAACGCCCATCAGCAGTTCCTCTACCGTATGCTGTTCTCCCGGCTCCATATACATCTGACTGCCGCCCATAGATGCAGCCCGCTCGGAAATGGTTACTGTATCCTTCAGGCTGATTTTTCCCTGTTCACAGGCCTCCATGATCAAAAGCATGGTCATGACCTTTGTAACGGATGCTGGCGGGAGTCTCTTATGCGCGTTTTGGGCGAACAGAACCTCCCCGCTGGCAGCATCGATCAGTACGGCTGCTTTTGCTTTTACCTTCAGCCCTGTTTCCTTTGCCGATGGTTCTACCCTGGCGTTTACAATTGAGATACTCCTTTCCTCGGGCTTGAACCGGTCAATACCCATAAATCCGCCCATGAGCAGTGCCGCAATCAGGCAGCAGCTCAATATCTTCTTTCTCACACAAAAAACCCCCTTAGTTTGCAAATAGACTTATTCTAAGGTATTCGCAACTCAGGGAGTTTAGCACACTAATTTCCGGACAAATACTTATGATATTGTCTCATAACCTCTTCATAGTGGGTTTTGCTGATTTCACACTGAAAGTCGGTTTCTTGGGAAAAGACCGGTATCCATATATTTCTTCTGTCCTTTTTAATATCAACCACATTTCTCAGATTAAGCGCAAAGGATTTATGACAGCGGATACAATAACGCTCCCCTATTTCCTCCAGGGTTTTATCAATGGTCTGACGCAGGATCCGATACCGGTTCTGACCTGCGTAAACATAACAATTCTTTCCTTCCGTTTCCAGCCCCAAAATCGACTGTGCCTCCATCAGTCTGGTATCGCCATCCACAGTAAGCCGGATGATCCGTTTCAGCTGCCTCTGCGGCCGTTTCTGCTGTCCCAGAGTTTCCAGAAGGGGGCCGATGCTGGTTTTAATTGATTTTTCGGAAAGTGGTTTTACCAGATACCTGTAGCAGATCTGCTCCTGAAATGCATGCATGTTCCCCGTTTCATCGTCTGTTACAAAGACGACCGGTGTCAGCGCATTCTGCTCTCTCTGACGAATCCGTGACAACACGGAAAAACCGTCCATATCCGAAAGGTCTTGGGCAATAAAAAAAATATCAATCGGTTCCTTCCTGCTGCTCACATATTCCAAAGCTTCCGCTCCGGTACCGAATATAGTGCAGGCAAGCTTTGGCTGCAGTCGGTTTAAAAAACTCTGAAGATTTGCTGCATCCTTCTTATCGCATTCCACAATAACTCCATTAAGCATGATCGCATTCTCCCTGGGCCTTATCCCTGGCCGCTTCACGGCATTCTTCCAACATTCGAATATAGGCCTTTACCATTTTCTTTTCATTTGGTTCAAGCGTTTCCCATAGCTGCAGCAGCTCATGCTGCTCTTCCGTTACATCGGGATATAATTTTTCTGAAGAAAAAAATTCAGCCAGAGTTATATCCAGTCCCTTGCAAAGTCGTTCTAATGAAGTAATGGTAGGCATTTTATTTTGTGATATCATATTATTGAGCGTCGTATTAGGTATATCGGATATCTGAGCAAGCTTGTACTGACTCAACTGCCGCTCCCTGCAAAGCTCAATAATGCGTCTGATCACTTTATTTTTAGTATCTGTTCTGGTATCCGTCATATCTGTCCTCCACTACCCACATTGTATCCTATTTGCGACTGAATTATTAGACTGATAGTGACGACCTATACTTAGTACCTTATAAGAGTATGTTCGGACCAAAAAAGGGAAAAAGGTTATACTTCTTCCCCGTCCTCTGCTGCGAAGGAAAGCATCTGCTCCCGCTCCGCTCCTGTCAGCTTCATGGCCTCACAGAGACGCCGGATTTCTCCCGCAGGCGGCACAAAGCTTTTATCTGTACAAATCATGGTAAAATCCTCTTTTTTCATTCCAGTTTGCGCAAAGGTAAGCTCTCCACTTGCAATTTTGCGATCATAAATCCGAAAAAAAATCATGGCAAAGGATGGCTTTGCCTGTGCTTCCTGTTGTTCCATTTTTTCTATTTGCGCTTCCATAATAATCCTCCTCTATCCAATGCTCTGCGGCACTGCGCAGATGCAATGCCGCAATATGAGCGTGGCATCTGACTACATTAGCCTACCACGTATGGACGGATTTTTCCAGAGTCCATATGCAAAATTTCATCATACATCCCCGAAAGTCCCTCCTGCATGTAATGAGTAATGGTAAGCAGGGTCAGCGATGGTTCCGCCAAAAGCTCCTTTTCAATCCCATATGCCGTCTTTTTATCAACTGCTGAGGTACCTTCATCCAGAATCAGAATCGGGGTCTTTCGGATCAGCGCCCTTGCCAGGACCACCCTCTGCCGCTGTCCTCCGGAAAGTCGGCTCCCGTTTTCACCCGTTTTGGTATGAAGTCCATCCTCTAAGCTTTCAAGGAACTTCTGTACCCCGCTTTTTTCAAGGGCATATTGCAGCTCATCCTCTGAAAAGCTCTCTCCCAGACAGATATTATGGTAGAGATCCGTATCAAACAAATACACATTTTGGTGAATGACAGAAATGAGCCTGCTGAAGTCCCTGCGGCTCAGCTCACGCACTTCCCTGCCATCATAGGAAATCGTTCCCCTATAAGTATTCGAATAGCCGGTCAAAAGCTTGATAGCCGTAGTTTTTCCGCAGCCACTTTCCCCCAGCAGCGCGTATTTGCCGCCCGGTTTTATGGACAGGTTCAATCCATGAAGGACTTCTGCTCCCTGTCCGTAAGAAAAAGAAACGTCTTTTAGTTCAAGCCCCGTTTCAAAGCTCTTAAATCTTCCTGAGCCTTCTTCTTCCCACTCCGAGTCATCCTCTGCAAGAGCTCCCAGCTTTTCCAAAACCGGCTTCATGCCTTTGATTTTCGGATAATTCTGCAAAATGACTAAAACCGGTGTGCTGAAGGTCCCACTGAGCTGAATCAAAGCAAGAAGCGTTCCTGCTGTAATACTTCCCTTCAGCACCAGATAGGCGGAAACAAAAACCACAACTACGGTGCTGATTACAGACAGCATTTCTGCCAGACTTTCATTTACTGCAAGGAGCCGGTCTGCGCGAAATTTCGCGTCTGCAGCTGCCCTGTTTTCCTTCTGAAATCTTCTTTGAATATGAGAGCTAACAGAAAAACCGCGGATGACCTCAAAGCCACCGAGAAAGTCCTTTGCCGCTGCTGTAAAAGCGGACAGCTGCTTTGAATAAGCCTCCTGTCTGCTTTCCAGAGCCTTCCCCAGTACAGCAGGCACCAGAAACATAAGCAGCAGAAAGGCCGCCAGGATAGCTGTAACCAGGGGGCTGAGGTAACAGAGGATCCCCAGGGTTACAACAAAAAGCGCTGTCATTTGACAGGACAGCAAAAGCGGTACCAGATACTGCTCCTCTACCAGCTTTACATCGTTGATAATGGCGGAAAGATAGTCCGCTGTATTACTTCTGGAAAAGGCCTGGGGCCGTCTCCTGATCATACCTGAAAAAATCCGATTTCTCAGGCTTTTCGTCACATTCCTCAGCAACGCCTTGCCGCACAGAGTCTCTGCAAAATCCAAAATGCACAGAGTGCCTATGTACAGCAGGATCACACCCAGCAGGCTGCGAAAGCCCGCCATGTCTCCCTCAATTGCCACATCCAGAATCCTCTGCAGTGCGATGGCGATGAGAGCGCTTCCCGCAGCACTGATAATTCCAAGACCCGCGGCCAGAGCCAACAGTCCCTTGTCTTTTCCTACACAAATACGCATGTTTTCCTCCTTCTTTAATTTCATATTTATCAAATTTGTTCTATTTATATGATATATTATAATTTTATATATGTCAACTAAATTTTATATTAATCAAATATGAATCATTCTTTAAAATTCTTAAAAAAATGCAATCAATTCTGCGAATTGATTGCATTTGATTTTGTTTCAACTCAGCTATACTAGTGTGGTGTCTGATTGATACTTACGGTATCTAGCGCTGCCTATTTTGCCATCTGCCGCGTTGTCATCGTTCACCGTAGCTATGGCTACGCCTCGCTCTTCCGCCTTACAGGCTGACAAAATATTCAACACTATTTACCATAATTACCAATCAGACACCACACTAGCGTACTCCCCTTCACAGCAGCAGCCCCTCCAAATCCTCAAGGCACTCCTGGACTGCCTCTTCCCGCAGGAAATAATAAACACGCCCGTCCTTTTTTTCAATGCCCACCAGGTCACAGGCAAACAGAACATTCATGTGGTGGGACATGGTGGATGGAGATAGCTCCATGCTCTGCGCCAGTTCCAGATTATATTTGCTGGACTCCTTCAGCTGGCAGAGGATATCCAGCTTGCTCCTATCGCTGAGAGCTTTTAGTCTGGTCAAAAGCAGAGGTTTTCGCTCCTCAAAATTTCCTCTTTTATGCAAAAGGAATTCCGTAAAAACCCCGCAGTATACCTGGGTGTAAAAAATCATCTGAGATGCTCCTGTCGCAAAAGCAGGATAAACAGTTGCCCCCGGCGCACAGGATGCGGCAGTCTCCCAAAAGGACCTGTCCTCCCGTTTTTTATATTGCTCCATAAAGGGTTTTACTGCACCCTCCATTTCAGAAAGGGCCCTTTCAAAGGCGGGAATATTGACACGTACCAGCTCCACCAGCTCCTTTATCCGCTCGGCCGGGCTTTGCATAAACTCCATTAGGTGCCACTTTAAGCCATCGTCCATTTCCTGCTTTGCAAGGAACTCCATTCGCTGCTGTTCTGTTGCAAGCTCTGGAAATTCCGCCTGACTTAAGGGAACCGTTTTCTCCTCATCATTCAGGAGAAAATAACCGGCCATTCCTCTGATTTCCTCATCCGTTACCTCTTCCGCAGGCTTCAACCAGTGTCTGTTTTCCATCAGCATTGCTGCCATAAGGCAAAAGAATGTTTCATCTCCTTTTCGAAACAAAAAATCCAAATTCGAGGTGTTTATCATATGGTTCATAAAATGGTCTTTATATTCTTCAATGAGACGGAAATACTTTTTGTAAAACAGTTCCCCATCCGTCCCCAGCTCATTAAGCTGCTGAATTATCTGTTCCTTTGTATCCTCCTGCCTGCTCCCGTAGAGGAGTCCCATTGTCTCAAATACAGGATCAAACTCATATTTGATTTCCAGCTCTTCTGCTCGTTTTTTCATCTTTATGCCTCCCATTAATGTATGTAAGTATACTATGAAACCTTTCAAATCTCAATTTGAAATCCCGGTTCTATAGGAAAAAAATGAAGCAGCAGCTAAAGTTCATACAGTTAAAAGCTTTTTTTGCTCCAAGATATGCTTTTTTTATAGCCACAGGTGAGCATGGTATGTATGCAATGAAATGTTTCCTCCCCTGTTCTTTGCTTGACAAAATCCCCTAGTGAGATTAGACTAACCTAAGGAGGATATGTAATACATAATGAGCAAAGTAATGACACTGAACGAATTAAAACCAGGCGAAAGCGCTACCATTGTATCGGTAGGCGGCGAAGGCGCCCTGAGACAGCATTTTTTAGACATGGGACTGCTCCCCGGCACCCAGGTAACGCTGATCAAGCTTGCGCCTATGGGAGATCCCATGGAACTCCGCATTCACAGCTATGAATTAACCCTGCGCCTTGAGGACGCGTCAAAAATAGATATCCGCCGTATTCCAAATGCGGCTCAGGAGGAAGAACAACCTCGCGCAAAGGCTATGGCCTCTCATCCTGGATTAGGTGAAAGCGGTATTTACCACATAAAAACCGGGGAAGCGCTCCCTTCCGGCCAGCAGCTCACCTTTGCCTTGGCCGGAAATCAGAACTGCGGGAAAACCACATTGTTCAACCAGCTGACCGGCTCAAACCAGCATGTGGGGAATTTTCCGGGAGTCACCGTGGATCGAAAGGACGGCGTTATTAAGGGTCACGAAAACACGCTGGTAACGGATCTGCCAGGAATTTATTCCATGTCTCCTTACAGCAGCGAAGAGCTGGTCACCCGGGAGTTCCTTTTGGAAGATCAGCCCAAAGCCATTATCAACATTGTAGACGCCACCAATATTGAACGAAATCTTTACCTGACCATGCAGCTGATGGAGCTGGATATTCCTATGGTCCTGGCTCTTAATATGATGGATGAGGTAAGGGAAAACGGCGGCTCTGTCCGGGTAAATGAAATGGAAGCCATGCTAGGTATTCCCGTGATTCCCATTGCCGCTTCCAAAAATGAAGGTGTTCAGGAACTCATCGATCACGCACTGCATATTGCGCAGTATCAGGAACGGCCGGGAAGGACAGATTTCTGCAGTCCCTCTGATCACGATGGAGCGGTTCACCGCTGCCTGCATGCTATCATGCATCTGGTTGAAGATCATTCAAAACGCCAGCATATTCCTGTCCGATTCGCAGCAAGCAAGCTGGCTGAGGGCGACAAGGTTATTTTGGAAAAACTGGCTCTGGATCAGAATGAACGGGAAATGCTGGATCATATTATCCGGCAGATGGAAGAAGAGCGTGGACTGGACCATTCGGCAGCTATTGCGGATATGCGCTTTCAGTTTATCCAGCAGGTCTGCCGCGAAACTGTTGTAAAGCCAAGAGAAAGCAAAGAACATGCAAGGAGCCTGCGCATCGACCAGCTTCTTACTGGAAAATTCACGGCTATTCCCTCGTTTATCGGGATTATGGCGATGGTATTCTGGCTGACTTTTGGTATCATTGGAACCTGGCTGTCCGACCTTTTGGATATGGGGATCACCCATTTGTCAGAGCTGGTAGACAGCGGCCTTACGGTCTATGGCATCAACCCTGTGGTCCATTCCCTTGTCATCGATGGTATTTTTGCGGGAGTTGGCAGCGTCCTGAGCTTTCTGCCGATTATTGTAACACTGTTTTTTTTCCTTTCCATACTGGAGGACAGCGGTTATATGGCGCGGGTTGCATTTGTCATGGACAAATTACTGCGTAAGGTTGGCCTCTCTGGTCGCAGCATTGTCCCTATGCTCATTGGCTTTGGCTGCACGGTACCTGGCGTTATGGCAAGCCGCACGCTTCCTTCTGAACGTGACAGAAAGATGACCATCCTCCTGACACCGTTTATGAGCTGCTCAGCCAAGCTGCCTATTTATGCCCTATTTACTGCGGCATTCTTTCCAAAACATGGCGCCCTTGTGATGATTGCACTATATTTCATTGGCATTATCATCGGAATCCTCTATGCCTTTTTGCTGAAAGGCACCATGTTTCACGGCCAGCCGGTTCCCTTTGTCATGGAACTGCCCAACTACCGGATGCCCGGACTCAAAAATGTATGGCAGCTGCTCTGGGAAAAGGCCAGAGACTTTATTACCAGGGCCTTTACCGTTATCTTTGTTGCCACAATTATCATCTGGTTTCTTCAGACCTTTGACGGACGGCTCAATGTAGTCAGCGATTCTCAGGAAAGTCTGCTGGCAGCCCTCGCAGGACTCCTTTCTCCACTGTTTGTTCCTCTGGGCTTTGGAGACTGGAAAATTTCCACAGCCCTTATTACTGGATTTACGGCAAAGGAAAGCGTTGTATCCACTCTAACGGTGCTTTTGGGCGGAAACACAGCCTCCCTTACCCAGCTTTTTACGCCTCTGACAGCCATGGTATTTCTCGTTTTCACGCTGCTTTACACACCCTGTGTTGCTGCTATCACCTCAGTCCGCCGCGAGCTCGGCGGAAAATGGGCAGTCGGGGTTGTCCTGATTCAGTGTCTCATCGCATGGATTGCCGCCTGGCTGCTGCGCCTTGCTGGAATGATGATAGGACTTGCCTGATACCTAGTGTACTGACCACTTGACAGTTGAGGGGTTTAGAAATATGCCTGAATCGGCTTGTCCTGTTATTTTCATAATGATATAATAAAGAAATAACCTGCTGCTATGCTTAAATAGATCATATCAGATTTAGTGGAGAAGTATCAAATATGAAGAAGAACTTTAGACCAATTATGGCTCAAACAAGGGAGACGCAGATTGCAGAATATGCTCAGTTCCTCGCCTTCCTAAATGATAACACGGATGATTATCTGTTTTTATTGGATTTTACCGGTGCAAAAATCTATTTTGCCAGGGATATAGCTGACTGCTATGCTCTCGATGAACAGCCAGAGGGCGGCTATCTCCTGCAGGACTGGATGAATATCGTCCATACGCGGGATTCCCTTACACTTTCTCATGAATTAAATGAGCTTCAGTCGGGGAGCAAAACGGTACATAATCTTGACTATCGCATTATGGAATGCGGCGGTGATTTCGTATGGGTCAGCTGCAAGGGTAATATCATCCAGGATGAACATGGACATCCGGCGATAATGATAGGTTGCCTGTCGGATACAGCTCTTGCTGATCAGATCGATCCATTAACGGGGCTTTTAAATATCTCAAAATTGCTGCCCGGCCTTACACAAAGTCTCCAAGGTGGAGACAGCGGTATTTTGATGTTTTTTGATATTGACGATTTTAAAACCATAAATGCAAAATATGGTCGCGGATTCGGCTATACACTGCTATATCGCATTGCCCGTCTGCTGGAAGAATATACGGACAGCAAGTTTCAAATCTACCGGACAGATGAGGATCATTTTGTGGTCAATTTGGCACAGGGAAACAGGAGACATGCTACGGTTCTCTATGAGAATATTCAAAAGCACATGCCGGAAGGCTGCACGATTTCTGCCGGCGCTGCAGAATATCCTGAGCCAACTGCTCAGACGGCCAATATTTTGCTGACCTATGCGGAAAATGCAGTCGATATGGCAAAGCAGGAGGGAAAAAACAGGCTCTGCT
Organism: Clostridia bacterium; assembly: GCA_910575405.1. Taxonomy (GTDB): domain Bacteria; phylum Bacillota; class Clostridia; order Peptostreptococcales; family Anaerovoracaceae; genus Hominibacterium. The sequence goes on from CAJTER010000032.1 coordinate 32,841, forward strand.
TTTTCTCACTTGAGCAATATGAAAAACAGCTGTATATCCTTGATCTGACGGAGGAAATACGCCGCAGTGTCCAAAATAATTTAAAGGGCTTTTCCCTTCTGTATCAGCCTCTGGTAGCCACTGATACCTGTGAAGTCGTAGGGGCAGAGGCTCTTGTTCGCTATCACTCCACCGTTCATGGCATCGTTGCCCCTGATGTGTTCGTTCATATTCTCGAACAGACGGATATGATGCTTCCCGTTGGCAACTGGATCCTGAAGGAAGCGATTTTCCAGTGCAGAAAATGGCGCCTGCAGCGTCCGGATTTTGTTGTAAACATCAATCTTTCCTATGCCCAGCTGCAGCACAGAGAAATGAGCGATCATCTGTTTTCTCTGCTTCGGCAGGCTGATCTGCCTGACAGCGCCATAACCTTAGAGTTGACAGAAAGTATGCATCTTCAGAATTACACCTGTCTGAGACGACTCTTTATCCCCCATGACGGAGAAGGCATCCACATTGCGATTGATGATTTTGGAAGCGGCTATTCCAGTCTCCAATATCTGCAGGATCTGTCTGTTGATGCAATCAAAATTGATCGGTGCCTGGTCAGCCATATTCATCTCAGCGCCTATAATTACCACTTGCTGCAAAACATTCTGGAACTGGCTCGCAAGGCTCGGATATGTGTATGCTGTGAAGGTGTGGAATCTGCGGATGAACTGCGGACCTTAAGACAAATGAAGCCAGACCTTCTGCAGGGATATTACTTCAGCAAACCGCTGCCTCCTGAACAATTTGAAAAGCTCTTTATCCTCGGCCATGAAAAAGAGGCACTCTGGGCTTCTGAGATAAAGGCAGATTCCTATGCCCCGGAAAGCCCGGAAAGCTCTGCCATAAAGGATAGCGATTACAAAGCGATTCTCGATCAGCTGGAAGAGGTGGTATATCTCAGCGATATGGAAAGCTATGAACTTTATTATATGAACCGGGCCGGACAGCGAATGACAGGTGTCACCGATTATCAGGGCAAAAAATGCTACAAGGTGCTCCAGGGGAAAAACGATCCCTGTGACTTCTGTACTAATGATGATCTTCAGATGAATTCATTCCTGACCTATACCAGCTCCAACCAGTATCTGAACCACCGACTGCTGGAAAAATGCAAGCTGTTTCACTGGAATGGAAAAAATGTCCGGCTGGAGGTAGAGTCCAATATGGCTGTCATCGACAGTCTTCTTGAGGATATGGAGACAAAACTGTCTGTAGAGGAAGCTCTGGTGCAGATGCTTTTTGAACTAAGTACGCTGCAGGATGCGCATTTTGCCATTCAAAAGCTACTGAGGCATACCGGAACCTTTTATCAGGCTGAACGCTGCTACATCTGCCTCCGTTCTCCAGAAGAAAATTGTTGGAGCAATTTGTATGAATGGTGCCAGCATGAAGTGGAGCGCCAGCAGCTCAGTCTGCTTTCCATCCCTGATGAATGGCTGAGGCCCTGGACAAATGATTTTGCCCAGGGAAAAACCCTAGTCATCAAGGATCTGGATTTATATAAGGATGAACAATCCCCTCTCTGGAGTATTCTGGAAAATAAGAAGATCAGCCGCATGCTGGTCTCTCCGATTATGAATGGGGAGACCGTTTTTGGATTCATCGGTGTTGATAATCCAAAGCATCTTCCATACAATGAAGAGTTCCTCGTCCAGGGCGCCCGCACGGCGGCAAATCTCTTTGCGCAGAATGAAATGCTCATTGTGAAAAAAGAGCGGCTGGCGGAAATGACCAGTATGCTCAAGGACGAAGATATCCTCAAGTCCACTGGCCTGGGACTCTGGATCATTGAAATTGATTCCAGCCAGGGTATCTGCCGTATGTTTGTCGATGAAAATATGAATAACATCATGGGAGTGGAAGGTTCCCTCAACAGTGTGGAATATTATCGGCACTGGTATGAAAATATTAACGATGGCTATTACAATTATGTAGATAATGCCCTAAAAGAGATGATTTCTTCCGGCAATACGATTTCCCTTGAATACACCTGGAACCATCCAAAGCGTGGAGAAGTTGCAATCCAGTGTGTCGGCTGCCTCAGCAAGGCCGCAGGTGAAGTCTATACCCTGAAGGGCTATCACCGCATTGTGGATGACGTGATCCAAAAGCGATTCATTGACGATGAGAATTATGAAATGTTTGAGTACAATGAAATGAGGCATTCCATCTACTTCCACACTGCCAGGACGCTGCTTGCAGGCGATCACTTAAAGGAATCGGATTTTCCCAATTGCTGGGTAGAGCAAAATATTGTCCATTCCTATTTTATCAGCGATTTCAAAAAACTCCTTACGTTTGTAAAGGACTATACAGAAAAACAGAGCCTGGATCTGCTGCTTAGAAATAAGGATGATGAGTTCGAATGGTTCCGCATGGAAACGCACCGTATCGGCCATACAGAACAGGACATCAATACGCTCATCATCTCTCTTCATCCTATTATGGACAACCAGCCTGCTCAAATGCAATATATCCGCAAGGATGACTATTATCATGCAATGCTGTCGGAAACAGTCGCCTATATGGAGCTTGATCTGGACTCCGAGCTCATCCAGAACAGCGGCGGCCTGTGGGGAGGCTATGCTTCTGAAGTGCAGGATAATGCCATTACCTTCCGTGCTCTGGTATACAAATATGCTCATATGGTCGTTTCCCCCGAAGATGTAGACACCTATGTGCACTTCCTGAATCCGGATGTCATGTGCCAGAGCTTTAAGGATGGCCAGACCACCACAACGTATCAGTTCCGGAGAAATATGGGAGATGCTTCCTACCACTGGCTGGAGCTGAGCATCCATGTGTTCCAGGAGCAGGTTACGCAAAACATGTATGCCCTCCTGTATCTGAAGGACATTGACACCCACAAACGCAGACAGCTCGAGCAGGAAAAGGCGGCAAGCCGGGATCCGCTCACCAATGTGCTCAATCGAAAGGCCATGAAGGACTCGGTCATTGAATATATGAATACTCAGGCAAACGATGAAGATACATATGCGCTCATGATCTTTGATCTGGATAACTTCAAGCAGATCAATGACACCCAGGGCCACCAGATGGGAGATGCTGCTCTGAAAATATTTGTAGCTACCCTTAAGGATACGTTCCGAACTTCCGACTTTATCGGCCGTCTGGGCGGTGATGAATTCCTGGTCTTTGTTACCAGACAGCTTTCCCGTGAAACTCTGGATCGGAGGCTGACCAGGATGCAGGAAAAGCTGCACCACAACAAGGTAATTTCCCTTTCCTGCAGTATTGGGATTCATCTGCTGCACAAGGATGGGTTTGATTACGATGAAAGCCTGAAAAAGTCGGATACAGCCTTATATACCAGCAAAGATCGGGGAAAGGGAATCCATTCTTACTACAGGGATCCATCCTGATATCGCTTGTTTAAAACTGAACAACTGAAACGAAAAAGTGGAAACAGGAAACCGTTCATGCGGCCTGTCTCCACTCTTTTATAATACCCCTTTTTCTAATGGCTCCTTAAAGCTCCCTGCTGCCGCACATTCCCCTTATGCACCAAACAGCGGGGTTGAATAATACCGATCCGCTGTATCCGGCAGCAGTACAACGATGGTCTTTCCTTCATTTTCCGAGCGCTCGGCAAGTTCTATTGCTGCCTTGAGAGCTGCTCCTGAGGAAATTCCCACCAGGAACCCTTCCTCCTTTGCGATCTCCCTGCCTGCTGAAAAGGCATCTTCATTTTCGATTTTCATCACTTCATCGTAAAGCTCTGTATTCAGCACCTGAGGTACAAAGCCTGCTCCGATTCCCTGTATCTTGTGAATGCCGCCTCTTCCCTCGGACAGAACTGGTGAGTCCGCCGGCTCAACTGCTATGATCTTCACATGCGGATTTTGGGATTTCAAGTATTCACCGGTTCCCGTGAGCGTCCCGCCTGTTCCGACTCCAGCAACAAAAATATCAACCGTTCCATCCGTGTCCGCCCAGATTTCCGGCCCCGTGGTTTTCCTGTGGCTCTGCGGATTGGCAGGATTTACGAACTGTCCTGGTACAAAGCTGTTTTCCATCTGCTGCGCCAGCTCATCCGCCTTTTCAATCGCGCCCTTCATACCCTTTGCGCCTTCGGTCAAAACCAGCTCCGCTCCATAAGCCTTTAAAATATTTCTTCGCTCCACGCTCATAGTCTCCGGCATAGTCAGGATCATCCGATACCCCTTTGACGCTGCAATAGCCGCAAGACCGATTCCCGTATTTCCGGATGTAGGCTCTATGATAACCGAATTTTCCTTTAAAATGCCTTTTGCCTCCGCATCCTCGATCATGGATTTTGCGATCCGATCCTTTACGCTCCCTGCCGGATTGAGATATTCCAGCTTTGCGAGGACTGTTGCCTTTAGCTCATGCTTTTTTTCCAGATTGCACAGCTCCACCAGCGGAGTGTTTCCAATTAAATCTGCAATTCCTTTTTTTATGTTCGCCATGTTGTTCCTCCTGTTTATATTCGTTCTCTTTTCTTTCAATCTATTTCTATATTTCCAGTATAAACTTCCCGGCTTTTCCTGTCTACTTTAATATATGAACATCACACCTCCGCAGCCTGCCTCAGCCAAAAGGCCTCAGCTCTCTCGTCCTTCTTTCTCTCCAGTTTCTTTCTTCTTATCCGTTAAAGGCCTGGTCAAGATCTGCGATAATATCCCGAATATGTTCGGTTCCAATGGACAGGCGGATGGTATTTGGCCCGATCCCCTGCTCCTTCAATTCTTCCTCATTGAGCTGAGAATGGGTGGTGCTGGCCGGGTGAATGACCAGAGATTTGACATCCGCCACATTGGCAAGCAGGGAGAAAATCTGCAGCCGGTCGATAAAGCGCTTTGCTTCCTCTGCGCCGCCCTTGATGTCAAATGTAAAGATAGAGCCCGCCCCGTTTGGAAAATAGCGGTCGTACAGCTCCTTGCTGCCGCTGCCGGGAAGGGATGGGTGGTTTACCTTCTCAACTTTTGGGTGATTCTTTAAATATTCGATGACCTTCAAGGTATTCTCAACATGCCGCTCTACGCGTAGAGACAGGGTCTCCAGGCCCTGCAGCAAAAGAAAGGCATTAAAGGGCGAAATAGTTGCTCCTGTATCGCGAAGAAGAATTGCCCGGATTTTTGTGACAAAGGCTGCCGCACCGACTGCCTCTGTGAAGGAAATCCCGTGATAGCTGGGGTTTGGTTCTGTCAGAGAGGGGAACTTCCCGCTCTTTTTCCAGTCAAATTTGCCGCTGTCTACAATAATACCTCCCAGAGTAGTGCCATGCCCTCCGATAAATTTTGTTGCCGAATGAACTACGATATCCGCGCCATGTTCAATGGGCCGCAAAAGATACGGTGTGGCAAAAGTGCTGTCTACTACAAGGGGAATCCCATTATCATGGGCAATCTGCGCTGTCTGCTCAATATCAATCATATTGGAGTTGGGGTTTCCCAAGGTCTCAATGAAGATGGCCTTTGTATTGGGCTGTACCGCCCTCTCAAAGCTCCCCGCTTCATCCGGATCAACGAAGGTGGTCTCAATTCCGTATTCAGGAAGCGTATGAGCCAGGAGATTGTAGGTTCCTCCGTATATGGTTTTTGCCGCCACAATATGATCCCCCGCATGGGCAAGATTCTGGATGGTATACGTAATAGCTGCCGCACCGGAAGCCAGGGCCAGAGCCGCAGCCCCTCCTTCAAGGGCTGCTATCCGCTTTTCCAGAACATCCTGCGTCGAGTTGGTCAGCCTGCCGTAAATATTTCCCGCATCAGCTAGACCAAACCTCGCCGCCGCATGGGCGCAATCCCGAAATACATAAGATGTCGTCTGGTAGATCGGCACTGCTCGCGCGTCCGAGGCTGGATCCGGCTCCTCCTGTCCGATGTGAAGCTGCTTTGTTTCAAATTCCCAATTTTCTGTGTTTGCAATCTTTGCCATGTTTAGCCCCTTTCTTTTTATTCCTATATGTTTAGTATGAATAAATACTAACACAGACCTTTCCTTCTGTCAACTAGAAAATGAAAATTCTAAAGATACTTAAAAGTGCTCCCTACTTGCAAGCGGCCCCGCATCCTTATTTTGGGTGCTCTAGAAAGTACAGAAAAAGACGGCGAATCCTTTGAGAAACACCGTCTCCTGTTCATCATTTTACAATATCCTGCAGGCTCTTTCTTTACCTGTCATCTGTTTCATCTGCTTCGGACTGTGCGCTGGCATCCGACCTCATGCCAGGCTTCAGCTGAACCACATCTTCACTTTCTATCTCTACGTTCATCTCGGACGAATCTGCGCCTTCAATGGCACTGCTTTCCACTTTATCCCCCTTGGCAGGCTTCTCTTCTTCTATGCTACTGAAAAGCATAGTCTGCAGAGGAACAACACTTGCTATAACAACGGTCTTTTTGCCTGCGCGGTTCTCATCGGCTGCAAAAAAGGCCATGCAGGATCCCGCTTTCACTTCTTTTAAAGAAGTCTTCAGTTCCTTTTCATACTTGTCGTAATCTTTCCGTGACATTGTTCCGGCCTGCAGCAGCTTTTTCGCTTCCTTCAGCTCTCCGGCCACATAAGCCTCATATTCATCTGCAGTACATCTCTGCGCATCCTTCAGATTGATATCCTCTTCTCCTGCGCCGCCTACTTCCTGCTCTGTCACTGCGCTTTTCTTTGCCGGCTCCGCCTTTTTATCTGCCGGTGCATCGGTTGCGAATACAGCTGTGGTTCCCAAAATCATAACAGCCGCTGCACATACAGCGATGATCGATTGTTTCCTTGTCATAATACACTTAATCCTTTCCTCCAGCGGATTTCTCGAAAATCCGCATGTCAACGGTGAGCGCCTTTCGCAGCGCTCTGCAACAGCGATCAAGGAGAGTGCATAGCTGCTCTTTTCCCGCTCCGGAAGCCGGCTCAGCACCCATTCATCACAGGACACTTCCAGATCCCGTCCCAGCAGGATTACCATGAGCCAGACGGCAGGGTTGAACCAGTGGATGGCCGCGGCTGTAAGGGCCAGCAGCTTCCACAGGTTGTCGCGCCTCAGAATGTGAATACGTTCATGCAGTAAGATATAGGGCAGCAGTTCTTCGCTGATACCTTCTGGCAGCAGGATCTTTGGGTGAATAATGCCGCAGACCCTAGGTGACACAATTTTTTTACACACATACACACCGTCTTTCAGCTGACTCACCTTTCGGCTTTCATACAGACTGCGCACATAGAGGATGGCAATGCATGCCATCAAAAATACCGCTACGGTCAGCCATATTGTTTCAGAAAGGCTCCAGCTTTCAGCAGCAATTTTCCCGGCTGTCTCTACATACACCGGCATCTGCAGCTGCGCGGCGGCAGATGCTTTTTCCGGCGGCACCTTCTCCTGGAACACACTCCAAATGCTGGCAGCAAAGGGAAGCTCCACCGGACACAGCAGCCGAAAAACTGCAGCCACCCATAATGCAGCAAATGCGGTGCGGGGCAGCCTGCTTTTAAACAGCAACCTCAGAACTGCGATTACACTGATAAACAATGCTCCGCTGAGACTTATGCTAAAAAAGTTACTCATATTGCTACTCTCCTGTTATCGTCATATGACTACTATGATAGTTAACTATAATTTTATACTATCACAATAGTCACAACCTGTCAACCATTTTTTCTGCCCGACTCCAGATCCCGCATTTGAATTCTAGGATCATAGCGGCATTCTGCCTGTTTCTCATAAAGTCACTCATTTCTTCCCAGTAGCCTTTTACGCGATCGCTTCTTCCTGCGTAATCTATGGAAAAGAACTGTTCCATCATGCTCATGTTCAGGGTCTTTCCAAAGCACCTGGGCCTGGTGATGAGGGCCACCTCATCACCCGCTCCCCGCCATTCCCGGATAAAGCTCGTTTTGTCAATGTAAAAATAGTCGTTTGTACGGATGGTCTCAAAATCCTAACCGCCAATACTGATGGTTCTCGCCATGTTCCTCTCCTTTCCTTCGCCTTCCGGCTGCCCCTTTTTCCTTATGATATTACGATTATACCATAGCTCTCCGTTCTTCACACGGATAAAATTCCTTTGACCGTTTTGGCTGCCTGTGTTCTGCAATTGCCTATCCGCTATCGTCCCCTTAAATACGCAAAGACGGCGAATCTGTCGCAATTCACCGCCTGTCGCCCGCGCCATTTATATTTACCAGGCGCTCTTTCTTTTGCTTTATCTATCTTTTTTATTTCGCTTCGTAAATGGTCTTACCTTTGAGCATAGTTTTCAATACTTTTACAGAACCGATTTTCGTCGGTTCGATCTTGGTAATATCCTGATCCAGAAGAATCAGATCCGCGCTTTTTCCTTCTTCCACAGTCCCAAAAACATCTTCCGCATAGTTTTCATAAGCTCCGTTAATGGTGGCTGCCTGGATCATCTGATCCACCGTAACTCTCTGCTCTGCTCCCAACAGCGTTTTTTCATCTCCCGCCGCATCACATCTTGTGACTCCCGTCTGAATGGCGGCCAGGGGCATTGCCGGTACGGTTACCGGATAGTCACTGGCACAGGTGACGGTAATTCCTGCATCGAAAAAGTCCTTCATGGGATATTCGTTGTTGGCCCGTTCTTTTCCAAGATACGGTGTTTCCAACTCTTCAAAGTAGCCCGGCTCCTTGCAGAACCAGTATGGGTTTGCCGCAGCGATGACTTTGAGATCTGCCATACGCTCAATATCCTTATCCCTTACAATCTGCAGGTGAGTGATGGCAGTCCTCCTGTCCTTGTCACCGTTTTGATCCTGCACATATTGATAGGCATCGACTGTCATTTTTACTGCGCCATCGCCAATAGCATGGGTGTGAAGCTGCAGCCCCAGCTCGTCGATTTTAGCGCATACCTTGTTGAGATGCTCCTGCTTCCAGAGGATTTCCCCCTTGTAGTCTGGATCATCCGCATAGCCGTCCAGCATAAAGGCGGTTTTTCCTTCCACAACGCCGTCTACCAGCAGCTTGATGGTGGTCAGTTCAAAGTCTCCTCCCTTTGATTCTTCTGCCAGCTTTGCCGCTTTTTCCGCTTCCTTTATGGGGTCGCCTGTATCCAGAATCTGATAGCCGCCGTATACTCTCAGCACCAGCTCACCTGCTTCGTCCAGTTCATTATAGGCCTGCAGAAGATTCGGCCCGCCTGCTAGATTTACCATTGGTTCAAAATAGGCGGTAATACCGTATTCCTTTACTTCGTTCTGGTAATTGAGAATTCCCTCTTTGTACTGCTCTACTGAGTATTCAGGGATAATCGCCGTTACCAGATCTCCTGCCTTTTCACGGAAAGTTCCTGTAGGGTTTCCGTCCTTGTCCCGTTCAATGACACCGCCCGGCACATCCTTTGTATCCTTTGTAACGCCTGTCAGCTCCAAGGCCTTTGAGTTGACCCAGTAGGAGTGGTGATCGCCGGAAACCAGTACAACTGGGATGTCCTTACAGGCTTCGTCAAGAAGTTCCGTAGTGGGGCCGCCCTCAGGACAGTAGCCGTTGATCCAGCCCGCGCCGTTGATGAACTTCATATCCGGGTTTTCCTTTACAAAGTTTCTCACCGTCTCTTGATATTCCTTCATGGAAGCATCGTCGTAGAGGTTTACTTCAAAGAGGTTTCCCACACCTCCCTGATGCCCGTGGGCATGACTTTCCATAAAGCTTGCCATCGCCATACCATCTCCTGTTTCCAGGATTTCCGTATCATCTCCTGTAAAGTCTCCGGCGCCTTTTTCATCTCCTACATAAACGAAGGTTCCATCCTTAATGGCAGCTGCCTGAGCTGTCCCCGCTTCTGTACCTGTATAAATATTTCCCTTTATGATCACATCTGCCGCAGCGCTGTCTTTGCTGCTGCCTGAGCCACACCCTGTACAAAGGGATAGAGTGAGTACAAGTACGAATACTCCTGTCAGAATTTTCTTTTTCATGGCCGTTTCTCTCTTTCTTAATTTTTAAAAAATTCTAACATGTAAAATGTCGGAAAAACAGCGCATATTTTGATATGTTTTGTGTGCGATTTTGACTTTTTAATCACTGGCTAGTGTACTGCTCTTTATCCTGGATAATTTGGATCCGTATATTCCTGTCCTTTAGCAGAATTTCAACATTTCCGTCCCTTTTATGTAAAAGGAGGCAGTCAGTTTCAAGCCTTGCGCCATCACTGCAGATAAGCGCTGAGCACAGGCGGATCAGATAATCTGCTTCATAACGCAGTTCCTCCATGTACTGCTCTTCTGACTGCTTTTGCCTGCCTGACTCCAGATCCCGAATCAGATCCATCAGCTCTGTGCTGCTGTAGTTTATCAGCTGCAGCTCCATTTTCCTTTTCGGATAAATATCATTTCGGTATTTCTGCCTATAGGCAGCGGGAGCCATTCCAAAATGGGCTTTAAAATGCTTTACAAAATAAGCATGGGAAGAAAACCCTACCTTTTCACCTACCTGCTGCACGAGCAGATCCGTTCCCAAGAGAAAGACCTCCGCCCGATCGGTTCTGATAATATTTAAGGTATCCTGAAAGCCTACCCCCATACCGTCTTTCAATAGCCTGGAAATATAGGACATATCCATATGCTCCATATGGGCCACATCGGACAGTCTCAGTCTCTTATCGTAATGATCGTACAAAAGCTGATAAACATTCTGCATCCGGGCTCCTGCTGCCTGATTTGGTGAAAAGTCCATGTGAGCCTTATGAATCACATCGTATTGATGGATCTGGAAAAAGGAATCGCATATGGAAGCGATCTCTTTAGCAAGCCCTTCTGCCTCTCCTGCCGGCTTTCCTGCCTCCTGAGAAAGATACATCCGGACCATTTTTCCTTTTACTTCTTTTACCGCTTCCTGATTGTAAGTTTCATAAAAGTGGGGATCAAAGGCAAATTCTTTTTCCGCAAGGAACGATTCACCCATCTGCAGAAAAAGAATTTCCGCTTTTTCCTCTGCCTGCAGGCTGTGCACTTCGTAAGCATTGACCAGGAGAAAGTCTCCTGCTTTCATTTTGTGCTGATTAAAGCTGATCTTAACATGCAGCGTTCCCTTCAGAACATACATCAACTCTACTCCGTCGTGCATATGAATGGGCAGCTCTGCCATCTGGCCGATAAAGGCGTTGGCCCTGGATGTTCCGAAAAAACGGAAGGCTTCCATAAATTTGATTTCCCTGTAGTCCTGCGCGATCATAACCTGCTCCTTATCTGTCAGATGGAAAAATCGTTTCCAATCAGGGCGTTTCGTTCATCCACCAGATTCTGCAGTGTCACACTGTCTACATAGTCATTGATTACTTTATTAAGCCCATTCCAAAAGGACAGGGTCGGACAGTATCCGCTCCTCAGGCACTGGTTTTCCTCCTCTTCCAGACAGGCCACCGGGGCGAGACTTCCCTCTGCTGCTCTCAAAATATCGCCCAGAGTATAAGCAGCCGGCTCCTTTGCCAGTCTGTAGCCGCCAGCATTTCCCCGGTAGCTCTGGACAAAGCCGGATTTTTTCAGCAAATTGATAACCTGCTCCAAATATTTTAAGGTAATTTCCTGGCGTGCAGCAACCTCCTTCAGTGGTATATATTGGCCTGTGCCATTTACCGCCAGATCCAGCATCACGCGCAGAGCGTATCTGCCCTTCGTAGAAATTTTCATAAGCCTTCCTCCCGTATGCCCTGCTTTTTGTTCATCCAGGGGCTTTTCTTAATATACCATATGTTTAGTAGGATTACAAGATTACCTGATCTGGCGGCAGAAGGCCTCTGCTTCCGTCCGGTATTCTATGCACCCCGTATGAGGACGGTCTTACCCTCAAAGGTAAAGCCATAGCTGCGAATCCGATCCGCCGGCATACTCTTTGCCAGCAGAGCCGTGAGAAAATCATTATAATCGCCTGAGAAAGGCCGTATTCCTCCAGGGCTGTGAAGCCTTCCTCTTCTGTGAAGCCAAAGCATTCCTCATACTTTTTCGAGGTAGTCGTGACGATTTCCGGATTGTTGAAATCGGAAAAGATAGATTCCCGGCTGACTCTGGTAATGCCTATCATCAGGGCCCAGTACAAGTGCGGGTTCGTTTTAAATGTCACGTTAAAGAAGCCCTGCATGAAGCTGATCATTTCTTTCCAATAGCCATTTACATAAGCTTCTTCCATAGGTTTGTCGTATTCGTCCAGGAAAATCAAAACCTTTTTTCCTTTTGGCTCAGCAGATCGCTTTCCAGCAAAAAGGAATATTGTTCGTAAAGGTCCTCTATAATACAGAAAATGGATGTCCTTGCCTGAGCAAAGGTTGTTTCCTTCACATCGGCAAAGCTGAGAAAGATGACTGGCCAAGTTCCCTGCAGCTTCCGGTATTCCTCCTCCTTCCAGATAGAAAGGCCGTAGAAAAGGTCGCTTCTTCCCGCGTAATCCTGGGAAAAAAACTGCTGCATCATTCTCATGTTCAGCGTCTTTCCAAAGCGCCTGGGCCTGGTGATGAGGGTCACATCATCTCCCGCTTCCCACCATTCTCTGATAAAGTTCGTTTTGTCAACGTAAAAATGGTCGTTTGTACGGATGGTCTCAAAATCCTGACCTCCGATTCTGATGGTTCTAGCCATGTTGCTCTCCTTTCCCCCACCTTTCGGCTACCCCTTCTGCCCTGTGATATTACGATTATACCATAGCACCCCGCTCTTCACACGGATAAAATCCCTTTTGCCTTTTTTGCTGCCTGTGTTCTGCACTTGCTTATCCATCATCGCCCCTTTAAATGCGAAAAGACGGCGAATCTGTCGCGATCCACCGCCTCTTGCCCGCGCCTTTCATATTGGCCGGTTCTTCTTTTCCTACTTTTCAGTCTTGCTGTTTTTTCCAGCTTTCAGTTTGTTCACAGCGTCATCATCTATTGTAACGATAACGCCCTCTTCCACTATGCCTTCTGCGCCGTCCTCTTTTACTTCGTAATACTTAACATCGTCCTTGCCGATGCCCTTGCCGCTCAGGACAAATTCTCCACCATCTTCTTTATCACCCTCTGGATAAAAGGCTATTGCAGTGCCCTTTTTAACCTTTTCCAGAGTATCCTTCAGCTCCTTTACACTCTTGTCATACGTTTCCTGTGACAGTTCGCCCTCTGCCAGCTGCTTTTTCAGCGACTTCAGCTCTGCCTTCATGTGCTCCTCATATTCAGCGGCCGTATACTGTTTCAGATCCTTGTAGACCTTTGCCTCTTCCAGATCGATCTGTTTTTCCGCGGCAGCTTTGTCCTTTGCCTGCTCCGCCTTTTTATCTGCGGCTGCGTCGGTGGCAAATACAGCGGTTGTCCCCATAATCATAATGGCTGCTGCACATACAGCGATGATTGATTTTTTCTTTTTCATAATACACCTAATCCTTTCTTCCAGTGGGTTTCTTGAAAACCCGCACGTCAGCGGCGAGCGCCTTTCACAGTGCTCTGCAACAGCGATCAAGGAGAGAGCATAGCTGCTCTTTTCCTCTTCAGGAAGCCGGTTCAGCACCCATTCGTCACAGGACACCTCAAGGTCCCGTCCCAGCAGGATTATCATGAGCCAGGCGGCAGGATTGAACCAGTGGACAGCGGCGGCCGCAAGAGCCAGCAGCTTCCATAAATTGTCCAGCCTCAGGATGTGAATACGTTCGTGCAGCAATATATATGGAAGCAGCTCCTGGCTGATACCATCGGGCAGCAGGATTCTAGGACAAAGGATGCCGCAGACCCTGGGCGATACAATCCCTTTACACAAATACACACCTTTTTGTATCCGGCTTGCCTTGCGGCTGCTATAGAGACTATACAAGTAGAGTCCAGCAATCCCCGCCAGCAGCAGCGCTGCCGTTGCCAGCCAGATTGTCTCAGAAAAGCTCCAGCCCTCCTCAGCCATCCCCGCTGTGGCCTGCAGCGGGATTTCCGATACAGGAGCCTTGACTGTTCCTGCTCCCTCTCCCCTGGATGGGGCATTTTCCCGCCACACGTTCCAAACGCTGGCGGCAAAGGGAAGCTTTACCGGACACAGCAGCCGAAAAACAACGGCCAGCCACAGCACGACAAAGGCGGTGCGGGGCAGCCTGTTTTTAAGCAGCAGTCTCAGAACCACAATTACACTGATAAACAATGCGCCGCTTAAGCTTATGCTAAAAAGGTTACTCATAGTGGCACCTCATTTCAGCTTTTCCACCAACTCACGCAGCCTTGCAATCTCCTCCGGCGGCAGAGCCTTCTGTTCTCCGAGGAATGCGGAAACCAGGAGGCTGGGCGATCCGTCAAACAGCTTATCCATCAGGCTTACCGCTTCCTGCTGCTGCACCTCTTCCTTGGAAATGAGGGCGTGGCAGAGGAAATTGGGTTCCAGCCGCTCAACGGCCCCTTTGTTTACCAGCTTTTTAATGACCGTATAGGTCGTGTTGCGATTCCAGCCGATTTCTTCTGCTAGGCGCTTTGCCAGAACGCCTGCTGTTAAATCTCCATCCCGCCAAAGGTGTTCCATAACCCTCAGCTCGGAATCAAATAGCTTTTGTTCCATTTGCTTCTCTCCTTTTGTCGTCATATGACTATTACAATAGTTAACTATGCTGTTATACTATCATAGTAGTCATATTCTGTCAACTACTTTTTTATTTGGAAATCCGCAGCTTTTCTACCACACTTCCACTGTTCCACAGCTTGTCGATAACAAAGGCAATACCGGCTGATACGGCAAGATATACTGGAATCAGCACGCCTGCGGGAAGAAGTGAGAAATGATAGACGCAGAACCACTCCACACCGCAAAGCGCCCTGACGGTGGTGAGAGAGAAAATGGCCGCCAAAATCAGACTGAGGATTCCCGCAATGACCGAGTAGAGAATTCCTTCTGCCATAAAGAGTCTCCGCAGCTGCTTCCTGGTCATTCCAATGCTCTGCATAATGGCAAATTCCCGCTGTCTTGCCGCCGCGCCTGCCAAGATGACGTTCAGCAGATTTAAAATTCCAATTACGCCGAATATGGCAGCAAGGACCGTTCCTGTTGTCGAATATGTGCCCCGGAACTGCTGAAAATCCTCCACCACTTTTTCTACGGATTCATATTTAATATTGGCCTGAGGTTTTTGTTCATACTGTTTCAGGAAAGCATCAATATCTTGAAAGCTTCCTTCTTTTGCATCCATCACATAATGGATCGGGAGTCTGCCCGGGAATTGTCTTAAGTATTCTTCAGAAGGCAGGATGAAATAGCCCCCTTCTCCCATACTTGAGGTAAAGAGCAGCTGTGTAGGCAGCACCACATTTGCCAGTACTTCGTATTCCAGCTTGCATGTTCCGATGTCTGCTTTAACTTTGTCGCCCGGTTTCAGGGAGAACAGCCCTATCTCATAGTCCTCGCCATTATTGATAAAGTCCGTTCCTTCTACAATGTATTTTCCGGTTTTCAGCTTTTCCATATCCAGCTGTCCCCGGACCACCTTGCAGCGATTCCAGACTTCTTCATCAAGACCAAAGAGCATTTTTCCCATTTCCATCCGCATGGAGTAGGGTTTTCCGTTGACCGTCTGGACTTTTGCCGTCTGAACGCCGTCATATGCACCTGAAGCCATGGCCGCCTCAGCTTCCTCATCAGGCGGCTGATAAAAGTATACCCGGCCTGCCATCTCCGTATCGCTTCTTTTTTTTGCTTCCCGGATGAATTCCCGGGGAACCACATTCTGATCACTTTCATTTTTGACGCCGTATTCAATATTTGAGACAATAAAGTCTGCGCCACTTTGGCCTTTTACAAAGGTTTCTTCATCAAAGCAGGCGGTAAAATTGAGGACGCTGTTTAAAATCACAATACTTAAGGACAGGGACAGGACCACGAAAAAAGTCTTTCCTTTGTTTTGCGCCACATTTGAAAAGGCCATCCTCAAAATTCTCTGCCTGGACTCGCCTCCCTTCCTACTGCGCTTTGCAGATTCCTTTCCCTGATAACGAAGCGCCTGCATGGGGGACATTTTGGACATCATTTTGACAGGACGCCTGCAGCTGATCCGGACTGTCAGGAAGGAAAAGAGAGCTGATGCTGCAAAAACCAGCGCTCTAGGCTGTATTTCCTGTACATCTTTGTAAATGGTCGTCTGCATAACCACAGGTAGCAATGCCTTTCCAAGAAAGAATCCCAGAATCAGGCCAATGGGGATACCCATGAGATTGAGAAGATCCGCCTGCCTGATCATGAGCTTTCGCAGCTGCTTTGGCGAGGCGCCGATGGTTTTCAGCTGTCCGTACATTCTCAAATCCTTTAAGATGGAAATCCGGAAAATATTGCTGATAATCAGATATCCCGCTAAGAGAATGACCAGAATCAGTAAGGCTGCCGCTCCGAAAATTGCCGGGGAGTCCTCATTTGTATTTTCGTATGCCGTGCTGATATTGGATACAACAAAACCTTCCTCTCCCCGCTCTGCATCCGGATCAAAACCAGCCTTCTTTAGTACCTCCGCCCTCTGCTGCTCCAGATTTTTTTCACTTGGAAAGCTTACATACAGCAAAATGCAGCCTGCTGCTGCAGTTCCATCCTCTGGCACGGAAATGCCTTCCATTTGTCTTTCAAAAAAGGGCCTGGAAATGTAGATGGTGGAAGTCGTTTCATTTGCTTCCCCTTTATAAATTCCGCATACCTTCACAGTCTCTCTTCTCTTTTCATCATTGACCCAGTAGGTCAGAGGGATTTCTGTGCCGATTTTTGCAGGAACACCCAGCATCTCCAGTACAACGCTATCCACCAGGACTTCGTTTCCCCTTTCCGGCAGCTTTCCAGCCTGCAGCTCTGTGAAAATGCCGTCAATGTAGGTTTTATTGGCCCAGGAAAAATCGCAACTGATTTTCCTCAGCTTTTTATCTTCGATCTGTCCTAAATACTGGAGCCTTCCTATTTGGGAAAAGGCCGGCTCTTTCAACAGCTTTTCATTTGTTTCCTCTGAAATATATTTGATAGACATCATAAATTTGCTGCCGGACATGCGGATCTCCTGCTCCTTTGTAGTCTGCATGGAACCCTCCACAATAGTTGCCACACTGGTAAAAAGCAGGCTCGTCAGGATAATGGCAAGAACTGCGATGATATTTCTGTTTCTGCTGGTTTTCAGGCAGCTTCTGGAAAGGCGGCGGATGAATACTTTGTTGTTATTTCTCAGCATGTCTCATTCCCCCTGTCATCATCTTATCTTTTACTCCGCTGATAATCTTCCCATCCTCAATGCGTATCATCCGATCCGCCATCAGGGCAATTTCCGGATTGTGGGTGATCATAACCAAAGTCTGATGAAACTGTCTGCAGGATACTTTTAAAAGATTGAGCACATCCTGGCTCGTCTTGGAATCCAGGTTTCCTGTAGGCTCGTCTGCCAAAATAATGGCCGGCTTACTAGCCAGAGCCCTTGCGATAGCCACTCTCTGCTGCTGCCCGCCGGAAAGGCCTCCCGGAAGGTTCGACAACTTTTCCTCCAGATGAAGAAAATGAATAATCTCATTGAGATGCTCCTTATCCACCTGGTTTCCATCAAGTTCAATAGGAAGGATCATATTCTGATAAGCGTTTAAAATGGGCACCAGATTATAATCCTGAAAAATGAAGCCAATATTTCTTCTGCGGAACACGCAGAGCTGTTCGTCCTTCATTTTGCCGATTTCCTTTCCCCGGATTACGACGCTGCCGGAGGTGGGGACATCCAGCCCGCCCAGCATATTCAGAAGAGTCGATTTTCCGGAGCCGCTGGTGCCAATAATGGAAACGAATTCTCCCTGCATGACCTCCAGACTCACGCCGTCCAAGGCCCTGGTAATATTGGGCTCTGTTCCATAATACTTCTTTAAACCGCTTGCTTTTAAAATTGCGTTCACACTAAATCACCTCGATCTGTATTTTCTTTGTGCATTTCATCTTCATGCCTTTCATGCTACTATAATACAAAACGATTATCTCAAACTGTTCTCATCAATATCACAGAATTGAGATAATCGCCTTAGCGTTGATTTATACTTCTGCCGGAAGGTAAATGCTGAATACAGAGCCTTGCCCTACCTGAGATTTTACGTCGATATAGCCCTTTTGCCTGCGGACAATTTCCTGGGCTAAAAACAGACCAATGCCAAGCCCCTCTTCCCGCTGCACATCCTCTTCCCGGTAAAACCGCTTGAAGATTTCCGTATAATGCTCTTCTGGGATTCCCTTTCCCGTATCCCCTACACGGATGCGGACAAAGAAGTCGGTTATATCCGCAGTAATTACAATTTTTCCCCCATCCCGGGTATATTTGACTGCGTTGTTCAGGATATTGCCTACAGCCTCTGCAGTCCACTTTTTGTCAAAGACTGCCTTCAGCTGGGGATCGCAGTCCAGATGAAGCTGAATCTGTTTTTCCTCTGCACTAGGGCCCGCCTGGCAGACCGTCTCTTCCATCAGCGGGATCAAACTCTGGTAAACGGGCTTTACCTGGATAATGCCTGTTTCCATTCTGGACATTTCAATCATAGCTTCCATCAAGTAATCCAGCCTGTCCACCTGATCCTCCATCTGCCTCATAAATTCCAAGCATTGATCCAAGCTCAGATCGTCTCTCTGGAGCAGCCCCTGATAAATGCGCATATTGGTGATAGGCGTTTTGACCTGGTGAGAAATGTCGGAAATAATGGTTTCCAGTATCTCTTTATCCTTTTGGCTCTGCTGCTTCTGTTGCTTTAAGAGCTTGTACATCTGCAGAAGTTTTACCTCCACCTTTGCCATCAAAAGTTCTTTCTCATCTTCGATTTCAATATATTCCTTCCCGGCCAGCATTTCATCCAGGCAATAAAGCAGACGCTTTGTATAAGTCACCAGATACCATCTCAGTAAAACCGCTGCCGCAAGGGAGCACAGGATCATTGCGCAGCCTATGTAAAAGAGGTAATTGCTCACTTCCTGCCTTCCCCCTTTATCCACTGATAACCAATTCCATATACGGTTTTAATGTATTTATGGTTTTCGTCCTCAAGCTTAGCACGCAATCGATTGATGTTGACCGGTACAACGTGTTCATCCACAAAATTCCCCTCATAATCCCATATTTTCTCCAAAAACATAGATTTTGTAATAACCTGCTTTTCATTGGCAAGAAACAGGGCTAAAATCTTAAACTCTGTTGCCGTCAGTTCCAGGGCAGCCCCTGCTTTTGCTGCCGTAAGCTTTTCAAAATCCAGATACAAAAATCCGTCGCTGTATTTCATGCTGCTGCCTCTATAATTGCGCAGCGCTACTTCCACCCGCTTGAATAAAACAGGAAGGGAAAAGGGTTTTTTGATATAGTCATCTGCCCCAGCTTCAAAGCCCTCCAACTCATCCTTGTCCATGTCACGGGCTGTAAGAAGGATTACCGGCATATCACGCTCTGCTTTTACCGCTCTGCACAGCTGAAAGCCGTCTCCATCGGGAAGATTGCCGTCCAGAATCAAAAGCTCCGCCTGTTCCTCCTGCAGAAGTTTTTTTCCCTGATCCATATTAGGGGCGGAATGGACCTGATACCCCTCCAGCTCCAATGCATAAGATAGGCCTGTCTTTAATGCGCTGTCATCCTCAATCAATAAAATGGTATTCATTGCGAAATGCTCCCTTTCCTGCATCAACCGTTCTGCCATGCAGCATTCATCCTGCAGATTCCATACATTGCACTACCTATTATGCTACTCGAATAGCCGGCAAAGTCAAGGAAAAAATTATCTTTTTCAGGCTCCCCTCAGCGCTAGAGCAGTCAAGGCCAGACACCATAATTGTCAATCGGGCAGTACGCCAGCTTAATAACCGTATCGTTTCTTGTGCTTTAGTAGCATACAGGTGGATAAAATAATTGCCATAAGCTCAGCTGCAGGCGTTGCCAGCCAGATTCCATTTACGCCCAAAAGAATTGGGAGCACAATCATCGTAATGAGCATAAAGACAAAGGATCTGGATAATGCAAGCCCTGCGGAAACGAGTCCGTTTGATAAGGCGGTAAACATCCCGCTGGCAAATATATTAAATCCAATGAAGCAGAGAGCAATACTGCAAATTCGATTCCCCGTTACCGCCAGATCATATACCGGATTATGCGGCTGAGTAAAGATACCTACCAGCGGCTTTGTCAGCAAAAAGGAGGCTGACGCCGTTATCAGTGAAACGACAGCAATCACTTTCAAGCTGATGCTCACCATCTTTTTTAGTTTTTGACGGTTCTGTTCTCCATAATAAAAGCTTATCATTGGCGCCACCCCATAAGAATAACCGGTGTACAGAGAGCTTGCAAACATCAGCACGTACATAATAATGGTAACAGCTGCAACACCATCCTGGCCTACATAGTGAAGCAGTGTCCAATTGAACATCATAGTAATAATCCCGGTAACAAGGGAGGTTGCCATCTCAGAACAGCCATTTGATGCTGCATTAGCAAGAACCTTAAAGCACAGCGCAGGCTTTTTAAAATGCAGCAGGCTTTTTTTCCTACTAAAGACAAATAACCCTGTAACTGCTGTTACTGAATATCCCAGCCCAGTTGCCGCAGCCGCACCGCCAATACCCATATCCAAGCCTGCAATAAACACATAATCAAGCGCCATATTCAAAATGCCGCCCCCCATGGAACAAAGCAGTGAGAGAGCTGCCTTTTCACTGGCAATCATATAAAGCGTAAAATTGTTCATCAGCAGAATGGGAATGGTAAAGAGCAGATATCTGCTTAAATATTCCACACAATACTGTCTCACATCGGAAGATACATTCATGCCTGAAAAAATAGGATCCATTACCAGATAACCGATTCCGCACATAAGCAGCCCCACTGCCACATTGACCAAAATCAGAAAGGTAAAATCTTCTCTGGCTTCTCCATATTTTTGCTCTCCCATTTTTTTCATAACTGTAGCGCTTCCCCCAGTAGCAAGCATGGTAGAAATGGCGGTAACAAGCTGAATCATCGGCGCTGTCAGATTAATCGCTGATAAAGCATTTGTCCCGATTAGATTTGATACAAATAACCCATCAACCATTGTATAAAAAGATATAAATACGGTCATAGCAATGGTAGGAACAGCGAATTTAAAAATGTTGTTCAGCGTTACTGGTTTTGAATATATTGTTTGATTTTCCATAAATGCTTCACCTCTTGTCTTGTGTTTTTCTTTCGTATATAGTATCCTAAACCATACAGTAACTGTAGGATCAAGAAGAAAATGAAAAAATTCCACATTAACAAGAAATAAAAAGCTCAGATTTGAGGAGGTATAAAACAGATATGAATGCAGATCATTCAGACAAGCTGCTTACAATTGGCCAATTTGCAAAGCTGCACGGTATTAACAAAAAAACGCTCATGTGGTATGATGAAATCCGATTATTTCGGCCTGCTGTCATTAATCCAGAAAACGGCTACCGCTATTACAGCTATCATCAAAGTCCTGTTCTGGAAACCATCCTCCTGCTACGTGAATTAGATGTGTCCATAGAAGAAATACAGAGCTTTATGGAAAACCGCTCCGCTGCCAGCCTGAAATTGCTCCTAGATGAAAAAATAGAAGATTTGGATCAGAGACTCCTTCACCTGCAGGCGCTCCGTAAAACAGTAGCCGGCTATCAACAAGGGATGGCCGCCCTATTGACTATGGATCTTTCCAAAATCAGCATCATTGAAAAAGAGGAGCGCTGTCTTGCGACAGTAGATGTAAATAAAAATACTTCCTTTGAGCAGGAAGTAGAATTAATTACGGCACAAACCGCAAAATATCAGCTCGGACGGCTGCATGATGCCTCTTATGGCTCTATGCTTTCCGTCTCCAGCCTGAAAGAAGGAAGGTTTGATGACTACTGCAAATTATTTATTGAAATTCCCTTTCTCGCCCAAAAAGACGATTTCCATATACAGCCTGCGGGAACATATTTGCGTGCCTTTCATAAAGGAAGCTGGGATGGCATCCCCAAGCGGTATCAGGAGATTTTGGAATATGCGGAGAAACACCGGATAGTCCTGTCCGGCTTTTCCTATGAAAAGGGAATCAACGAAATGGTAATTGATCGGATCGAGGATTATATTGTGCAGATCGAAATTCCCATACTGCGGGAAGGCTGACAGCCATATTATTTATAAAGCAGCAGAAAGAGGATTTATTGTCTACAAATCATCTTTATATAGGAAAACAAAATATTTGCTGTCTATATTGCGTTCTTTATTTTTTGTCATTTGTAAAACCGGTTCATCCAAGGGGCTAACGCCCCTTCCGCTGTCCCGTTTTGTACGCTTCGCTAAAAAAGACAGCTACTTTCGCAGCTGTCTTTTGAACAAAACCGGCAACGTCCTACTTTCCCAGGCAGTCTCCCACCAAGTATCATCAGCGCTGGGG
>CAJTER010000033.1 GCA_910575405.1 Clostridia bacterium
AGAGTAACTTCCATTTCTGTAAGGTGTTTTTCCTCGTGTCCCCTCTTTCTGTAATAGTAACCGCAACTCTCTTATCACGGCCTTTACAAGTGGAAATTATCTTTTCACTTCAGCATTTCGTCAGTCTGCCCCAGCCGGATCAGGCAGTCCTTGCCGAAAAAGGCGTTTTCCAGAGGCACATCGTATTCGTCAATAAGGAGAATGGCCTTTCGGTCGTGGTACTGCTTCAGATGGAAAGTCCCTCAAAGATGGCCCGGTTGTCCTTCCTGCTGCCGGCCAGCTGCCCTCTTCCCCTGTGGACGCTATGCTTTACATCCTGGCTTTCGAGGCCCGTTCCTCCAGCGGCAGCACGATGCGCACGGAAAAGCGCTCCCGCTCCTTTGCGGCAGAAAAGCTTCCCCCGTGATACCCGATGATCTGTTTGCAGGTATTCAGCCCGATGTTGGTGCTCTCTTTTTCGCTCTTCTGGCTCAAAATACTGTTGGAAACCTCGAGAAGAATCGTGTTTTCTTCCCGCCGATACGCCAGATCTACCGGCAGAGAAGGGTCTGCGTATTTGAGTATGTTAGAGTAAAGGTTGTCAAAGGCCCTCCGCAGTAGATCGATATCCGCCCGGATCATACCCTCAAGGGGTGTGAAGTTGTAGGCCACGGTAAATTCCCGGCTTTCCAGCGCGAACTCGTATTCACCCCACATCTGCTGAAACAGCTCATCCGCATCCACCAGCTCGCGAATGGGCCGCTCCCACTCCGAGGAATAGACCAGAAAATATTCAAACAGCTTGTCAGCCATGGATTTGATCTGAAAGGTTTTTTCCAGGCTCCTGCTGATGAAATGGTGAAGCTGCTGCTCGTCCTCATATTTTCCCCGTTCCAAAAGCTCTAAATAGGCCAGCAGAGCGGTAAGGGGCGTTCTCAGATCGTGAGACATGGCGGTAACCAGCTCGGAATTGGCGGCCCGCATTTTTTCCTCCTCCGCCTGATGGGCCACGATGGCTCTCCGCATTTCGTCGATGCCATAGGCCAGCTCACCCAGCTCATCATCCCCTTTTATCGTAACTTGATAGTTCAGATCCCCTCCGGCCAGAACATCCAGTTCTTCCTTCAGACGTTCGATATACTGCAGCTTACGATGGACGAAAAAGATAAAGCAGAGGGAGAAGATGAGAAAGGCGGCAACCCCGGAAAGCACGACGTTCCAGTACCACCAGGCGTCGCTGGTATAATAATAGAGAAAGGCGCGAGTATTCGTTCCGTCGTTGAGAATCAGCTCGTATTCCTGCCGCGGATTTTCCTCATCCGGATCATACTGCTTCGGATCCAGGCTGGACTTTGACGTTTTTTCCGACTCATACAGAATCCGATCTCCGATATAAACAGCCAGATATACCTGATCGCCCCTGCTGCACCAGATATCCAGGGGACGCAGATGACGGGCAGTGACCTTCTTTTCCCCCACATAATCCTCCAGCCTGGAAAATTGCTTGTCCGCCATTTTTTCCATAAACGCCTCCGCGTAAATCGTCTCGTCCAGCAGCTTGTTGCCGGCAAAAAGGACCAGGAAAAAAACGGCTGCACCCGCCAGCAGGGATAAGAGTACGCTTACCAGCAGCTTGATTTTCAGCCCGCGAAATCTCAGGCGTTTACTCAATGCGATACCCCCTTCCCCATACAGTCTGGATGGTCCTGCTGTTTTGCGTAACATCCCCCAGCTTGCGTCGGATGTTACGGATATGTACCATGACCGTATTATTGGAGCCGTAAAAATAAGGTTCCTTCCAGATGCTCTCATAAATATTCTGAACGGAAAAGACCTTTTTCCGATGGGAGGCCAGCAGAAAGAGAATGCGGTATTCCGTATCCGTCAACCGCACTTCTTCTCCGTTTTGCCGCACCATACACTGATTTGGATCGATTTCAATATTGCCGCAGCACCGTATAATATCCGTCGACTCCTCCTGCTTGGAGCCGTACACATAATAGCGCCGCAGCAAGGCCTTTACCCTGGAAATCAGCTCGCTGTAGGAAAAGGGTTTCACCAGATAATCGTCTCCGCCCATGGAAAAGCCCAGGGTCTTGTCCGAATCCTGAGACTTGGCGGTCAGAAAGAAAATCGGAGCAGACGATCGCTTTCTGATTTCAGCGCAGGCGGCGTATCCGTCCATTCCCGGCATCATAACATCTAATATGATCAAATCCACGGAATCGTCCACAAGGCGGATAGCCTCGCTTCCGCTGGAAGCCTCCACCACTTCATAGCCCTCCCCTGTCAAAAGCAGCCGCAGAACTTCCCTGATTTCCGCATCATCGTCCGCAAACAGGATCTTTTGTGCTGTCATTTGTCATCACCTCTCTCTTGATTTCCTCTTCATGCTTATCGATCGAATATGGACGCTTTCTTATATTATACGCATTCTCCGTGGATTGAACAGGCGGAGACGGCTGATTTCAGATTTCTTCAGAAATTCCGCATGGGGAAGCTTACATAGATGGTCCCCAGAGGAAACGGGTGAGGTAAGCTACCGCTATCTGTTAGAGGAAGCCCTGAGTATGGACAAAATTAGGATGATGTCCACCAATCTAACCGAACACATTGCAGCAGCGGTAGAATCCCCCTTCCGCGTCGCAGCCGACCTAATTAGCCGAACCAGCGGCCAGAGCATCAGCCATGGAGGGGTATGGAATCTAGTACAAAAACTGGGAGAAAAGCTTTGGCAGGAAGAATCGGCGGCGGTAAAAGAGATGGATGCTGGAAAAAAAGGAGGCGAAGGAGACAAACGGGAAGAGCATGCCCGGAAGCTGCTGACCTATTTACAAAACCATAAAGCAATTCTGAGCCACTATGACCAAAGAGGGATAAAGTTGTCAAAAGCGCCGGAAGGGCTGATATACAAGCATATGGGGTACAGGAGAACCAGAATGCGACGGTGATTGGAATGCGGATGAAGCGTGGAAGAAAACGGTGGAAGGAGAGAAGCGCCAACCATATGGCAAAGCTGCTGTATCACCATGAAAACGGGGATTTGGAGGAGCGGATTAGCCACTACACAGACAGCCTGCCGGTGGAGTGGACCCAGACAGAGAGAAATGAGCTTGAGCGCAGCAAAAGCGCCGAAAAAAGACGGGAAGGGAAGCCCCTATCTGGACAGTAGACGGTGCCATATGCCGGTTTTCGATTCTTCTAATGCTGCAACTCGAAACATGTTTCGGCGCTTTTTGATAGGATAATGTATTGTACCTGCCCCATAGGTTCTAGGCACCCTCGAAAAGGCGAGAATGGAGTCATTGAAAATCACATACAATATTTACCAAAAGAAATTCACCAATAATTTTCCAATTAACACTTGACACAAACTTTTGCTGGTAAAGGTATTGAATAAGTTGTAACAGGTAGTGTATAGTGTCCATGAGCATTGGCTCCTTTCGGGAATGTTTGTTGGGCGATAGACATTATACCAGAAAAGGGAGGTCAATGCTCATTTTATTTGCAACCTCCTATAAATCAAGGTTTTAGTAACAAAGAATCAGGTAGTATTTGACACTACCATCCGAACGCCTGAGGGCTCATGTATGTAGGGCGAAATTTCTTTGATGCGGACCTGCGCCGAAGGATCCGGCGCTGCTTCCGGAAATTCCTTTGCAATGGACTCCAACTTTCGCTTGACAGAAGGAAGCCGGAGCTTTCCAATATTTTTCGTAACGCTGACAAGAGCAGGCAGCTTCATCAGCAGCACCTGGCGGTCGCCGCAGATATTTTCGATACCCACCCGGATGCTACCATCACCCACTTCTTCTATGGAATCCGCATAATAGGCGTGGGGGATACCCAAAAGCTCTGCCGTTTCCGCCCCTACCTGGGCCATATCTCCATCTACGGATTTTTCGCCGCACAGGATCAGATCGTAGTCCTCCTGCTGTACAGCCGCTGCCAGTGTCCTGGAGGTTGCCATGGTGTCAGAGCCGCCAAAGGCCCGATCCGTTATGAGAATACCCTCATCCGCTCCCCTGGCATACGCATCCTGCAGGCTCCGCTTTGCCTGAGGCGGTTCCATGGTCAGAACACAGACCGAGGCCCCGCAACGCTCCTTTAGCTCTAAAGCTGCCTGAAGGGCGCTTTCATCAAAGGGATTGATTTCCGCCGGGGCAGAGAAACGATCCACCACACCCCGGCGGCTGTCGAACCGGACTTTTTCCATATCCGGGACTTCTTTTATGAGTACAAGTATTTTCACTTTATCCTCCCTAGTGTTCTCCTTAGGAGGTCTTATCACTTGGATTATGCACCCCGTTTTCCAAGGATGCAAGTTTTTATCCCAAATTCATTGATTTTTCAGGCTAATTAAGGTATTATAAATTTTAACAATGTTCGTTTTCCCATACTGCGGCAGACGCCTGATCACTATTTTCAGCTCTGCCTTGCGCGAAAACCGGGACGGACATGGGGAAAGGCCTCTAAAGGAATGAAACAGGAAAGCAAGACAATTTCACAGACCATCATCAAATGTCTGCAGGACGATATCTTTGAAGGTCGGCTCCATGAAGGGGACAAGCTGCCGCCGGAACGCGAAATGGCGGAAGCTTATGGCATCGGCCGCCCGGCTCTGCGGGAAGCCATGCGTTCTCTGGAGCTGATGGGACTAGTGGAAAGCCGCCACGGTCTGGGCAATTACGTGGTCAATCATGTAAATACCAACTACTTTACGCCTCTTGCCCTCTCCTTTAAACTGAGCGACCGCTCTCCTTCGGAAATTCTGGAAATGCGCTGCTGTCTGGAAAGCTTTGCTGCCTGCAAAGCTGCCGAATGCTCGACACCCATGGATATTGCTTCCCTGAAAAAGCTGATGAACCAGATGCGGGCCGCGCAGACTACTTCGGAAAAAGCGGCTCTGGATAAAGCCTTTCATTTTGAAATCGGCCGCATGTCGGGAAATCTCCTGATTTATAATACAATGGAAAACATCTCCTATCTGCTGGATATATTCATCGAAGGCTCGGTCAAGGCCTCCTATTTTGAAGGAGATTCCATTGAAAATATTTATAAGGAGCACGCGGAAATTGTAAGCGCTGTAGAAAAACACGATAAAGCCGCCGCCTCTGCCTCCATGATTCGGCATCTGTCTCAAATCAATCTGGAGCTGATACCGGCAAAATAAAAAACCGGTTTAATAAACCAAACGCTGCGGCAGAACGCCGGGGGATTGGCTCTTGTCACAGCAGAACGCTTCACTTAGTCACTATTTTGTCACGACATCGTGTATGTGGTATATCAATTTTATCAAAAGGAGGAACCCATGAAAAAAGCATCAATCCTACTCATATTTACTGTACTCTTTGTTCTGGCCGCAGAGCCCGCCCTTGCCTTTGCAGGGACAGACACGACGACCGAATATCTGCCGGACAAGAGCCGTTTTGTAACAACCGTGGAGACTTCCCCTTGCGGTTCATCACCCCAGCCTACCGCTTCCTCCTCTTTTGTCTCCGGAACAGCAGACGCTTCTGTCAGCCGCATAAGAGCTTCCAAAAAAGTAGAATACCTGAGCCGCTCCGGAAAAGTCCTGTGGTACGTAAAGATCACCGGATTTTTCGCTTATGATGGAAACCGCGCCGTATGCCTGCGGGCAAAAGCATCCGCAAAGGCAAAAGCCTCACGCTGGAAGATTGTCGATAAGCGCGCCTGGAAGAGCAAACGGAAAGTATGGAAAAATGGAAAGGCTGTGTGGAAAAACGGAAACATGGCATATGCGTCGGCAACCGGAAAGTGGTACAAACGGAAAAAAATCGTCAAGTCTGTGCCAAAGCAGCTTTCTCTGACCTGTAGCCCCTCCGGCAAGGTTCACTAGCCAGTATAGCAAAATACAGCTCTGTAAACGTAACGGAACCGCTGCCGGATATAGCTGTAAAAGCCAATAGGCAGCGGTTTTCTTATTGCTGCAGAGGCAGGATTCAAGGAATGCCTGCAACTTTTTTATTTCATAAAGCCCGGTAGCCACATGGAGACAGGTTCAATATATGTAACCATGAGCAAAACAACAGCTGCTGCTGCGATAAACGGAAGGATTCGTTTTGAGATGCTTTCTACAGAAGTTTCGGCCACAGCTGACGCAAAAAACAGGTTCGCACCATATGGCGGAGTGATGAAACCAATAGCCAAGTTAATGGTCATTACAATCCCAAACTGCACCGGATCCATACCAATGCCAACTGCAATTGGCAGCAGGATAGGCGTCAGAATAATGCAGGAGGATATATTATCAATAAAGCAGCCGATGATCAGTAATATGATATTGACAAATATCATAATGACGATTGGATTGCTGGTTAAGGATAACAGCCCATTAGCGACCATAGTTGGAATTTGCGCCATTGTCAGATATGCGGCAAAGGCCATGGACAAGCCGATCATAAAGGTGGTCTGTCCATTGACAAGAACTGTATCCCGGAATGCGATGTACAATTCTTTTAAGTTTATTTCTTTATAAATCAAGCCTACGATAATGGCATATACGGATGCCACTACAGCAGATTCTGTGGGAGTAAAGATACCTGCGTAGATTCCCCCTAAAATAATAACGGGGCAAAGCAGGGCTAAAACCGAATGGCGAAAACTGTCCCACAGATTTTTTGCTTTAAAAGGCTTCTTTTCCACTTCATAGCCGTGTTTTTTTGACTGCATATAATTGACGACCATCAGGGCTGCACCCACCAAGATTCCCGGAATAATGCCGGCGATAAAAAGGTCTGCAATAGAGGCTCCGCTTACAACGCCGTAAATGACAAAGGGAACGCTTGGCGGTATAATGACCCCAATGGTGCCGGATGCAGCGGTCACCGCTGCCGCATAACCTACGTCGTAGCCTTTTTGTTTCATTTCAGGGACCGTAATGCCCCCAATTGCAGTAACAGTTGCCGGGGCAGAGCCGGAGATGGCTGCAAAGAACATGGAGGCTACAACCGTAACCATACCGATTCCCCCGGTAATGGTTCCCACCAGAGCGCCTGCAAAATCCAGCAATCTCCTGGATATTCCACCGAATTTCATCAAATTACCTGCAAGAATGAAGAAGGGGATCGCCATCAGCGTAAAAGAATTCAACCCGGTAAAGCAGTAAGATGCAATGGATACGATATCCATGTTAGAAAAAAAATACATTCCAACAAAGGTTGCGACTCCTAACGATACCCCAATAGGAATACTGATACTCATGCTTACCAGCAAAGTAAGAAACATCACGATAGTTCCAGTTATCATGCGTTTTCCCTCCTTCTCTTTTTCATCTGATCAATAATAACATTTTGTATAAGCCTGAATACACAGAGTATGGCGCCGACTGTAACAGAGGCATAGGCAATCCACATAGGAACGCCGGCTGCAGTTGAAACCTGATTCAGATTAAAAATATTCAAAGTCAGCTGCAGGGACAATATGGACAGGATACACATAAAGAGAAGCCAGATAACATAGGCAAGGCCCTGAATGATGGTCCGTGTCATTCCCTTTAATCTGCTAGTGACAACGTCCAGCCGGATATGCTTCCTTTCCTTTGTCGCATGGGAAGCACCCAGCCAAATGACCCACAGGAATAAGAACCTGGCAATTTCCTCGCTCCAGGGCAGGGCGGCGTGTAAAACATACCGGCAAATGACCTGTAAAAAAATGAGAACCACCATGACTGCCAAGCCAACAATCCCTAGAATCTCTTCCAGCTTATCATCTATAAATCTCAAGATCTTCATGTTACATTTCTCCTGTTTTTGTATGGAGATATGCCCTTAAGAAGCGACATATCTCCACATGAGGTTGCATATAGTTGCTTATTTGTTATATTTTACTGCCAGCTCCCAGGCTTCCTGACCATACTGTTTGATGATAGAATCCCATACTGAATCTTCGGCGACTTTTCGGAACGCTTCTTTTTCGGCCTCCGTTAATTCTGTCACTTTGACACCGGCCTCTTCAATAAGTGCAGCGTCATCGTTATTCTGCTGGTCAATCAGTTCTCTCTGATAGGCCACCGTTTCAGCGGCAACTTCATCAATGGTTTTCTTCATATCACCGGGCAGTCCTTCGTAGAGGCTTCTGTTTATGAGGACGGGCGCTGCGGAATATACGTGATCGGTCAAAGACATATATTTGGATACTTCATGGAATTTGGAATTATAGGTCAGCGCAACCGGATTCTCCTGTGCATCGACTGTCCCTTGCTGCAGGCCTGTAAACAGTTCGTTAAAGGCCATTGGAGTCGGGTTTGCCCCCAGTGCTTTGAAGTAGCTCAGGTGGCACGGCACTTCCTGCGTCCTTATTTTAATTCCTTTCAGATCAGCTGGCTTTTTGATTTCCCTCTTATTATTGGAGATCTCCCGGAATCCAACTTCCCCCCATCCCAGACAAACGATATTTTTAGCTTCCAGCTTTTCCTCCAGGTATGCGCCAAAGTCGCCGTCCAGGGCATTTCTTGCCGCCTCAATAGATGTAAAGAGATACGGCACGCCAACGAGTTCCATTTCCGGAACAATTCCCGATACAGCAGCTTCTCCGGGAACCGTCATTTCCATCTGTCCAAGGCTCACGGCCTGCGCCTGATCCGCATCTCCTCCCAGAGAACCGTTTGGATAAAGCTCAACCTTAAATTTTCCCGTTTCTTCCAGCTTTTTTTTGAAAATTTCGGTAAAGGCAATATGGGAAGCGTGTGTTTCCGCTACTACATACGAAATTCGCAGAGTCTGTACATCGCCGCCAGAACCGGCATCACCGCCGCCCTCTTTTCCGCCGCAGCCGCATAAGCCTATGGTTAATATCATACTGAGAACGATTCCCAATGCTGCTAATCTCTTTTTCATTTTTTTCTCCTTTTCGCTTTAAGCGTTACCTTTGAAAAACAAGTTTTCCTCCTAAATAGGTTTGTGTTACGGCAATATCTTTTGTTTGTTCTGCTTCAACAGCAAAGGGATCCGCATCCAGGACAATGAAATCCGCCAGTTTTCCGGGGCAAATGGTTCCTTTTAAATCTTCTTCAAAAGATGAAAAGGCTGCATTTTTTGTATACATTTCCAAAGCTTCATAAACGCTGACATTCTGCTCAGAATGCCAGCCTCCAGCAGGATTCCCATCCAGATCCTTGCGTGTCGTTACTGCATAAACCCCAAGAAACGGGTTATACGGTTCCACCGGCGAGTCGGAGCTTCCTGTAATAATAAAGCCTTCATCCAGCAGTCTTCTCCATGGGTAAGCATACTTCGCACGCTCTTCACCCAGCCGTTCTTCACTCCAGCTGACATTGGTTGATACGAATTTGGGCTGGATGTCTAATACCACCGGCAGCTTTTTCATACGGGCGATTAAATCCTCATTTGTGCACATAACATGAATGAGGCGGAAGCGGTAATCCGGTTTTGGGTCTTTGTAATAACATTGTTCAATGGCTTTTAAGGCAATATCCAGCCCCTTGTCTCCGATTGCATGAATACCGATCTGAAGGTTTCGGTCGTATGCTGTTTGACACATTTGGTCAATTTCCTCCTGCGAGTAGTTGCATACGCCATATACACCGGGCGCATCGCTGTATGGCTCAAATAGTGCGGCAGCTCTTGAGCCAAGGGAACCGTCGCTGTAAATTTTATAAAAGCCGTACTTGATTTTTTCATTGCCAAACCCGGTTTTCATGGAAAAGGGTGGAAGTTCATCGTAATTGATGTACAGCCGCAGATTCAGGCGCCCTTCCTCCTCCAGCTCCTGGTAAACATCCATAAACTCGACTGCATCACAGAATTTGCCCTGAATTGGATGCGCGCCAGTAATTCCATAACTGTTCATATCCCGGATAACTTCTTGGATTGCATCCTTCTTTGCCTCAGTTGTTGCCAGCTTATCTGGGATCATATTCAGCACCGGAGTGATGGCACTTTCCCAGAGCACGCCTGTTGGTTCTCCATTTTCATCTTTGGCAACGGAATTTTCTGCTTCCGGAACAAAATCTTTATCAATATGTGCTAATTTTAATGCAAGTGAATTCGTTACACTGACATGCATACAATAACGTCCGATGATAATGGGATGCTCTGTAGAAATGGTGTCCAGTTCATAACGATCCGGAAGCTCCGGAATGCTCCAGTCCTCATGATTAAATGCCGCGCCTCTTACCCATTCTCCTTTTGGTGTGTGGCGCGCCCGTTTTATCAATTTTTCCTTGCATTCCTGCCACGATTTGCAGCCCCTCAGGCTTACGGATTGCAAGCTCTGAGTGTAGGACAGAAGATGTAGATGGCAGTCGATAAAGCCGGGGAGCACCGTTTTTCCCTTAAGGTCAATGACTTCGTCCGCTTCATAATCCCCCAGGTCATCCGTTTGAAAGGCAGCCGTAATCCGATCGCCTGTGACAGCAATGGCAGTGCACCATTCGCCTTCGTTTTCCATAGTGTAAATGCGTCCATTTACAAATAACGTATCTGCTTTCATGTTTCCCTCCTTTTTTCAGATTTATAATTATACCGACCATGCGGTAAACTATCGGAGATATCCGATGCAGGCAAGTCTGCCTTGGACTTTTATTCAAACGCTTCTTCCAAGATTGCCCCAATATCCGCAGGCGTCAATTTGCACGGGTTGACGGATAGCAGGCGGTAGGCCATGGTGCCTTCGATAATTTGAGGAAACATGTCCCTTGTAACACCCACTTGTTTTAGCTTCATGGGGACCTTCAGATCCTGGGCCAGCTTAAAGACGGCTGTTACTGCCCGCTCCGCAGCTTCTCTCAGGGAAAGGCCATCCACGTTTTCTCCCAGGGCAATTGCGATACTGCGGAACTTTTCCAGATTCCCGATGACATTTCGTTTCATGCAGTAAGGGAGCAGCAGGGAGTTTGCAGTTCCGTGGGCTACATGGGCAACCGCGCCGATGGTTTGGGCAATTCCGTGGACAACTCCCAGGCCTCCGTTCATAAAAGCGACTCCAGCAATGGTACTGGCTACAGCCATGTGGGATCTGGCGCTGAGATTGCTGCCATCGGAAACTGCGGTGCGAAGATGCTCTCCGATCATGCGGATAGCGGCAAGTCCCATGGCATCACTGACCGGATTGGCGTTTAGGGATACATAAGATTCGATGGCATGAGTCAGCGCGTCCATGCCAGTTGTGGCGGTAATAAAAGCGGGCATCCCTGTCTGCAGGGCCGGATCGATGATAGCCATTTTGGGAATCAGGTTTTCGTGGGTTACGGATACCTTTGTTTTTTTCTGATTATTCGTAATGACGGAAGCCGCGGTCATCTCACTGCCAGTTCCCGCGGTTGTGGGTATGCAGAGCAGGGGTAGGCTTTCGTTTTGGACGGTTTTGCTGCCTCCGAACAGATAGTCCCGGACCGATCCTTTGTTTGTCTGCAGCATGCACATTGCTTTTGCCGTATCAATGGGGCTTCCGCCTCCTACTGCCAGGACCACATCAGCGCCGCTTTCATGCAGAATAGCTGCTGCTGCGTCTACAACCTCAATGGTAGGATCGGGAATCAGCTCATCGTATACAACGTAGTCCATATCGCCTGCTTGCAGCCCTTCCTCGATCTGCCGGATGATTCCGGCCTTTACG
This sequence comes from Clostridia bacterium, assembly GCA_910575405.1. Lineage (GTDB taxonomy): Bacteria > Bacillota > Clostridia > Peptostreptococcales > Anaerovoracaceae > Hominibacterium. Next base: position 11,578 of record CAJTER010000033.1, read on the forward strand.
ATGCCTTTATCTGTGGCAACAAAGACTTTTTGATAGCCGTACTCGTCTTTGAGAATGGCTCCGATGTTGGCGCTGAGGCCGACGCCCATGCGGATGCGCGTAGGCATTTTAAATAAAAAATCGTTCATGGTAATTCCTCCTGTCTTAATACTGCACTTTGCTGCTGGTCTTCCATATGCCCATTTTTTCAGCTTCCTTTACAAGCTCGTCCTGGAAGTCGGGATGTGCGATGGAGATGAGCAGTTCCGCCCGTTCCCATGTGGACTTGCCTTTTAGATTAACAGCCCCATATTCGGTTACAACATAGTGGGTTGCGCTTCTTGGGGCAGAGACGATGGAGCCTTGGGGCAGAGTGGGAAGGATTAAAGAGCTTTTGCTTCCGTCCTTGTTTGTCCGCACCGAAGGGGTGCAGAGAAAGCTTTTGCCGCCCTGAGACTGGAATGCTCCCATAACAAAGTCCAGTTGCCCGCCAGTTCCTCCGATATGCTGCAGCCCTGCGGATTCGGAGTTGACCTGACCGAAAAGGTCCACCTGCAGGCAGCTGTTGATGGATACAACTTTGTTGTTGGCCGCAATGACTTCCACCGCGTTTACATAGTCAACCGGCGCGATATATCCCAGGGGATTGTCGTCTAAAAAATCGTATACTTCCTGCGAGCCCATGGCAAAGGTGAAGACCATTTTTCCCTTGTCAATATTTTTATTGCCTGTAATTTTCCCTTCTTTATAAAGGTTTACATAGGCGTCCACAAACATTTCCGTATGTACACTCAGATCGTTGATGTCCGATTCTGCAATCATTTTTCCTACGTAGTTTGGCATACCGCCGATTCCAAGCTGCAGTGTGGAGCCGCTTTCGATCTTATCCACGATATGGGTTGCAATTTTTTTCTCAATATCCGAAGCGTCCTTGGCCACGATATTAGGAAGTGGGCGGGGTTCTCCTTCCACGACCATGTCCACCTGCGAAATGTTGATGGTATTTTCTACGCCGTGCACGACAGGCTGGCAGGGATTGACTTCCACGATTACTTTCTTTGCCCGTTTGAGGATGCCCCAGTATTCTGCCAGCTGGGGGCCAAAGTTGAAGTTGCCGTATTGGTCCATTGGGCTGACCTGAAACATAGCTACATCAATGTCGCCTACATTTTCTGCCCAGTATTTGGGGTTTTCGCGGAACTGAACCGGAATAAACCAGCAGCAGCCCTGTTTGTTCATCTTCCGATCCAGCGCGCTCATGTGAGTGCTTAGATATTTAAAGTGTTTGGCCTGCGGGTCTGCCTGCAAAATGGCCGGCGGCTCCGGATAGTTCCAGATTGTATCCATGACGATCACATCTTCCAGCTCTTCGGTTCGCTTTGCCAGCGCAGTGTCCAGCTCACGGACAATTCCGCCGAAAAGGCCGTAGTGAACCCGATCCCCGGACTTTACGACTTTGACGGCTTTATCTGCTGTCACCAGCCTTTTTTGGTACTCTATTTGTACCTGGTTCAGTTTGTATAAGCTTTTTGTCATCTCCATAATTTGTTCCTCCTGCTGTCTTATTGATTTTCTATGATGACGGTCGTGCCCATGCCGCCTCCTGCGCAAAGTGATGCCAGGCCGTAGTGGCTGTTTCTCTTCTTCATCTCGTACATGAGTGAGATTACGATTCGCGAGCCTGTGGCGCCTACCGGATGGCCCAAGGAAATGCCGCCGCCGTTGACGTTTAATTTGTCTGGATCAATGCGGAGGGTCTTTTGACAGGCCAGGCACTGAGCGGCAAAGGCTTCGTTGATTTCAAACAGGTCGATATCATCGATAGATAATCCTGCTTTTTCCAACGCCTTTTCCGATGCGCTGATGGGGCCGATTCCCATGACTTCCGGTGCAACTCCTGTAGTCGCAACGGCACGGATTTTCGCCATGATTGGAGCTCCTGCTGCTTTTGCTTTTTCCTCGGACATGAGGATAACGCCCGATGCCGCGTCGTTCATTCCGGAAGCGTTTCCTGCAGTGACCCGGCCTCCCTCTTTGAAGGAAGGCTTCAGCTTTGCCAGCTTTTCATAAGAAGCGTCTCTCCTGGGATACTCGTCTGTATCATAAATCATGTCTTCCTTGCGTCCATGTACAGTGACAGGGATGATCTCTTCCCTGAATTTCCCGGAGTCAATGGCGGATATGGCTCTCTTCTGGCTGCACAGAGCGTATTCGTCCATCTGCTCCCTGGAAACGTCGTATTCCTCCGCAACGTTTTCCGCTGTAATACCCATGGCAGGGCCAATTCCCAGGTTGGTCAGAGAGTCCCACATGGAATCCCGAAGCTCCATATGCCCGAACTTTTGTCCGTACCTGGCGTTGAACACCATATGGGGGGCGGTACTCATGCTGTCCGCACCACCAGCCATGATGCAGTCCGCTTCTCCGGCTTTAATCTGGTAGTAGCCCATCTGGATGGAGGACATGGAAGAAGTACAGTTCCTATGTACAGTAATTCCCGGCACTGATTCCGGAAGCCCCGCTTTTACTGCCGCCACTCTTGCCAGGTTGTTTTCCCTATAAGTCCGTTGATAATTGCAGCCCCAGATGACATCATCTATGAGCGCCGGATCGATATTCGCCCGCTTTACAAGCTCCTGCATGACCGGAATACTCAGGTCCAGGGAGGTGATGGTTTTAAACTGGCCGCCGATGGTTCCAATGGGAGTCCTGCAGCCGGAAACAATTACTACGTTATTCATATTGTCGTCCTACTTTCCTGTATAATTTGGGGTTCTTTTTTCAATAAAGGCGCGCATACCCTCTTTTTGATCACAGGTATTAAAAAGCTGCGCCCAGTTTTTTGCTTCTATTTCCACTGCGGAGACTATATCGGGTTCTTCCAAACCCGCGTCAATGGTCCGTTTTGCGGCAGCCATGGCCAAGGGTGCTTTTCCCGCTATCTTACAGGCAAGCTTTATTGCCTCTTCACAGACCTGCCCTTTGGGGACAACCCGGTTTACAAGTCCTATGGAAAGGGCCCGCTGCGCGTCCAGCATGCTGCCGGTCATAATCAGCTCCTTTGCCAGAGCCGGACCAATGAGTCTGGGGGCACGGATGGTGCCGCCTGCTCCGGGCATGATTCCCAAATTGATTTCCGGAAATCCCAGCTTGCAGGTTTCTGCCGCAATCCTGAGATCGCAGGCCAGCGCCAGCTCCAGTCCTCCGCCTAAAGCGTAGCCTTCAATAGCAGCGATGGTGGGGATATCTAAGGTTGCCAGCCTGTTAAAAACAGGGGAAAAGGAAAAGGCCTTTGCTTCTGTCTCCGTGCATTCGACCATATCCTTGATGTCCGCTCCAGCAGCAAAATTGGTTTCTCCACAAAGGATCAGGGCTCGAATTTCCCTGCTTTGCTTTATCCTATCGAGGCATTCATCCAGCTCCCTCACCAGCGATTTGCTCAGCGCATTGAGGGCCTCTGGTCGGTTTATTTTCAGTATTTGTACGGAGCCAAGCTGCTCCGCTAGAATCTGGTCCATATTAAGTCTCCTTCCCATATTCATAAAAGCCTTTACCACTTTTTCTTCCGTATTCGCCTCTGGCGTAACGCTCGCTCAGACAGCTAGCCGGCCGGTCAGAGGGCTCTCCACTTGTGCGGAATTTTTCCATGTATACGTTGTATTCCAGATCGATTCCCGTCATATCCAAAGTTTCCAGCGGCCCCATGGAATGGCCCAATGCGCCTTTTACCGCTTTATCAATATCTTGGACTGAGGCAATTCCCTGATCCAGCAGATAACAGGCTTCCCGGGTCAGAGCGCTGAAGATTCGGTTGACCACAAAGCCATAGATTTCTTTTTCAACTTTAACTGGGTTTTTGCCGATACTTTCCGCAAAGGCAAAGGCCGTTTCGAAGGTTTCCTCTGATACGTGCTCCCCTTTTACAACCTCTACAATTTTCATGACCAAGGCCGGGTTGAAAAAGTGGAGATTAAGAACCTTCGACGGGTCCTTTACCGCATCTGCAAATCGCGAACTGACGATATAGGAGCTGTTGCTGGCGTAGATGGTATGCTCCGGTGTGTACGCGTCAATGGCTGCAAGAGCTTTTTTCTTGACAGCTACAATATCGGAAACCGCTTCGATAACCAGGTCCACATTTGTCCCCGCCTGCTCCAGATCTGTCGTGAAAAACAGTCTGTCCTGGATTTGTACAGCCTCTTCTTCCTGCAGTTTTCCTTTGGTAATCCTCTTTTTGAACCACTCTCTGGAAAAGTTCTCCGCCGCTTCAATTATTTCCTTTTTTATGTCATAGCAGTACACAGTATATCCGTGAATCGCAGTCTGCATTGCGATCTGATTGCCCATGATCCCTGCTCCAATCACGGCAACTTTTTTTATGTTTAACACAAGACTTCGCCTCCTTTTTATTTGTACATTGTCCGGCTTCCTATGGTATCCAGCACTGCCTGTTTTGCCATCTGCTGGCCTCTATGCCAGTTCCAGTGCGTATTTGGCAGCGCCAAGGGCGCCTATGATCTGTGGATCAGCCAGCCGTAGTATGGGTTGACCGACAGCAGCTTCGACCGAATCCACCAGAGCCTGATTCAAAGCTGCGCCGCCACTCATAACAACTGCCGGTATGATTCCAATACGATTCCCCATGCCGGATATCCTCTGGGCAATGGATTCCATAGCGCCAAAGGCCACATCTGCGGCCGTTTGTCCGCTGGATAGCTGGGAGATCATTTCCGATTCAGCAAAGACCGTACATACGCTGCTGATGGAAACTCCTGTTTTTCCCTTTTTCACCAGATCAGACAGCTGACTGAGCGGACATCCCAGAACCAGGCTCATGACCTCCAGAAACCGCCCGGTTCCCGCAGCGCATTTTTCATTCATGATGAAGTTTTCCACTGCGCCGCTGTCCCTGAGCCGAATCACCTTGGCATCCTGACCGCCGATATCAATAATTGTCTTTGCTTCCTTTTGTATATGCCGAACCCCTTTTGCATGGCAGCTGATTTCCGTAATTTGTTTATCGGCCCGCTCGAACAGTACCCTGCCATAGCCAGTAGCAACGCATCTTTTGATCTGTGTATCTGTCAGTCCCGCTTTTCCCAGCGCCTGTCTGACTGCCAGATCGACCCCTGAACTGCCTGCGCCTGTATTTACGACAGCAGTTGCCTGTATTTGCCCTTCCTTATCCAAGATCACAGCCTTTGAAGCTGAAGATCCGATGTCAACACCTAAGTACATTCTCTTGCTCCTTTTTTATTCCAGGATTTCTGCAAACCCTTGAAGTCTGGTGCGAATCTGCCCCAGGCTTTCCATCTGCTGCTCTAGCTCAATATGCAGCAGCGGGATTTCGGCCGCTTCCATCTGCTTTTTGATAATGGGGTAATCGAACTCATCCGGATCACAGAACTTCAGCTGGCAAAAGATGATTGCATCTGCGTTATACTGTTTTTTCAGCTCCATCAGGCGGATTCCTCTGGATTTTTCCGCATCGTAAAGGAAGGTACATCCATCCTGCATGGCGATCCTCTGGGCCATTCGCTCTATGGCGCTGCCCTTTTTCGGTGCAATGACGGAAAACTGCCTGGTTTCCTGGGCCAGATCATCGGCAGCTACGAAAAGCCTGTTTTCCTCCAGAAGATCCAGAACCTCCGCCGGCTCTGCCATGAGTCCTGTCAGGATAACGCGCTTGTGATCCGTTACTTCCGGCTCCAGCTTCTCCAGCCCACAGATTATCTGTTTCATTTTTTCCGTATACACCCGCTTGTCCATGAAGCTGGCAGCTTTGATAACCGCATGCCTCCTCCTGGCAGTAAAAATCGCCGGATGGCGGGACGCCAGCTTTGTGAACTGCTGCATAGTGCGTCTGTAGTCATCGTAACAATCAACCGCCTCTGTCAACTCCTGTTCTGTAATTTGGCCCCCGCGAAGCTCTTCCAGCTGTGCCTTTACCCGGGTGAATTCTTCCTCCATAAAGGCCACGCCAGAGGCTGCTTTGCGGTTCTGCGGGTACACCATGGGGATGAGTCTCAGGTGAGGAAGCGCCATCTTCCAGTTTTCCATAATGCATTTCATAGTGTCGCAGTAGGCGGTGAGGATGATGCCGGAGAGCATGTCATAGCTGCCGGACAAAGCCAGCTCGGTATTAGCCTTCATGATGGAGCAGCAAAAGGTCTGGAGATACCTGTCTGACAGGGTTCCGTTTTTGGGGCCGCCCCACATGCCGATGGGCAGAAAGCCCGCGCTGTAAACCAGCTCTTCCGGAGCATAGATAGGAAAGCAGCCAATCGCTTTTTTCCCGCTTTGAGCCATGGATTTTCGGATGGTTTCCTTTGGATTTTCACCGGCTGATTCCAGCTGGCGGATGATTTGTAATATTTTATTCATGATCCTCTGCCTCCCTATATTTTCTCGCTTCCATCATTTCCACCAAAGCCTGAATCCTCGTCTCATACTGAGCTAAAGAAAATGCCCGCGGGTCCGTCTGGTCACCGTCAAAGACCACGGATGGTACTCCGGTGCGTTCTTCGACTCTCCGCTGCACTTCATATTGGCGGAAATCCATGAGTTTGCAGCTCCTGTTGGAGTGGTAGATGATTCCGTCCAGCCGATAGTCCTCTACCAGCTTTGTAATATTATCAACGCCAAAATCCAGATTTCGATTTACATAATTGGAACTATAGGCCCTTGCCATCCCATCCAGATCATCTGTGTCATACACGATATACCAGGAGTCCGGATACGTGGAAGTTACCATATTGATGCCGTACTTTTTCAGGACTTTATACGTGTCTGCAAGATGAGGCCAGCAGGCAATACCATCCCACATAACCCGATACAGTTCCTGTCCTTCCCTCCACGGACCGGCTCCCTGCTTTGCTTTTTCCCCCAGTTCTTCATACCAGAGCTTGAACAGATCGCGGCCCTCCTTTGTTCCTCTTGCACAGACAATGGTCGCCATATAATTAAAAAGATCGAACCCGTTTAGCGGAGAAGGAACTGCCCTGGCCTGCAGAGCAGCCTTCTTCCACCAGATGGAGGTCTCTGTCGATATTTTCATAACTTCTGTCAGCTTGTCATAATCGAATTTTTGATTGGTGATTTGTTCAAGCTGTAAAATAGCTTCCAAAAATTGCTTCTTTATGTAATTCGTATTTTGCTCACTGATTTCGTATTCATGGTTAAAGGGAATATCAAACAGGATCATTGGAATATCCAGCTCTTTTGCAATATTTTCATACCACTTAATGACCGTATTGCAGATATTGTTGCAGCAAACGATCAGATCCGGTTTTGGAATGTTGCCTGCTTCACTGTTTAAAATATCCATATACGCCAGATTGACTCTGGCATAAGAGCAGATATCGGATGAATAGCCGTGTCCTTCCGAGTAGTCGATGAATTCCTGCGCGCATTTTCTAGCGCCAATGGCTGCGGCGTGATTTTCCGGGTATACAGTGTGAATTCCCATTGTTGTCAGCAGTTCCTGCGGGGAAATGGATGTTGCCCAGGCTACCAGCTTTCCCTCCTGCTTTGCCTGCATGGCGCCTGCATAATGCCTGTCCAACAGCTCTCCCAGCAGCTGCTTTGATGTTTTGTTATCCAAACGTTTTCCTCCTTATGTTTTTATTGTTTACTGAATTCCTGTCAGAAACTGAAAGGCCTTCAGGTTTACGCGATTAATGTATTTGGCAAGTATGTGATAATCTCCGGAACCAGAATGCAGATGAAAAGTGCAATCATCTCCAATCCCACAAAGGGGATAGAGGCTCTGTAGATTTCAGTGAGTTTTACATCCTTTGGAACAATACTTTTCATATAGAATAGATTGAATCCAAATGGAGGCGTCAGGTAAGCCATCTGCAGGTTCAGTAAAAATGCAACTCCAAACCACAAACCATCAAATCCAAGCCCCGTAATAATCGGCAGATACAGCGGTGCTGTCAGAGTGATGATAGCAAAGTCGTCCATCAGGCATCCTAAAATAAAATTCAGCAGGAGCATGAGAATGAGAACCGTCCATTTTCCTCCCGGCAATGCGGCTGTTACATCGTTGAGAAGGTTAAAGGCTCCCATATAGTTGTATACGACGTTGAAGAGGTTTGCTCCGACTAAAATCCACAGGATCATCGCTACCAATATGAAGGTTCTCTTTAAGATCTCTCCAAATACACCGCCGCCCAGCCTTTTTTTCAGTAAGGCAATAATGAGAGAACCGATAGCCCCGATAGCCGCCGCTTCCGTAGGTGTTGCCGCACCTGTATAGATGGAGCCCAGCACCAGTAAAATGAGGATAATGGGACCGATGAGTGCTTTCAGAGACTGCATTTTTTCCGCCCATGTGGCCCTGTCTTCCTTTGGTACGACTGGCCCCAGGTTTGGATTCAGATTGCATCGGATAGCGATATAAATGATGTAGATGAGTACGCATAAAACTCCAGGCATAACGCCGCCAAAGAACAGCTTACCAACAGACAGGTTGCCGTAGTTGGCCAGGATAATCATGGGAATGCTTGGAGGAATGATAATGCCAAGTACGCCGCCAGCCAGGATACACCCCATGGCCAGCTTTCGATCGTATCCTCGCTTTACCATAGAGGGAAGTGCGATTAAACCCATTGTTACGGTAGCTGGCCCGCTGCCCCCGCACATAGCACCGAAAATCGCGCATATGATAACTGTACCCATTGCCAGGCCGCCGCGTATTCCGCCCATCCACTTGAACAGCATTTCGTATAAATCGTCTGCAATTCCTGATTTCTGCAGTACGTTCCCCATTAAAAGGAACATTGCAATGGCCAGATAAGTATCCGTTGTAAATGTACTGAATAGCCCGTTTGCTAATACATACGTCCCGTCATACCCCATCAGGATCAAGATGGAAATGGTTGCTACACCGCCTAGTGTAAAGGCCACGGGGACACCTGCAAACAGGCATAGGATCATTGCTCCAAAGAGCAGGGCAAACGCCCATACTGGAAAAGTCATAATTTTGTCCTCCTGATTATAATGTCTTTAAATCTTCCGATTTTCCGGTTGCAATTGCGGTTATATCGTGCAGGAGTTTGGCAATACCCTGAATCAATAACAGAAACGTTCCTATGGGCATAAGCGTTTTAATATACCACAGCGGCATTGCAAATGTTGTGGAAGAACGTTCGCGGAAGTTCCAAGCATCCATGCACATTTCCAAGGATTTAAGGAACAGTACGATCGTAAAAGTAAAAAATAAGATAGATGTAATAATGTCTACAATTCCTTTTAATCGATCCGACCATGCCCCATAGAACACGTCGACTCGAACATGCTGATTGTATAACAGCGCATAGCCTCCGCCCAAAGCGCCTAATGCAGCTAACGCCTGGGTCGATATATCGGCAACCCAGATGGTCGGGCTGTTAAAAACGTACCGGGATACCACTTCAAATACCAGCGTTGCCAGAATAATAAGTAATACATATTTTCCTATTTTTCCAACGAACTCATTGATGGTATCAATTATCTTCCTGGCCTTTCTTAGAATTTTCAATTGTTTCACCTCCTGAAAGAAAGTTGGACTGAATGGGAACCATCTCCCATACTGGATTGTTCAGGTTGGTACATTGGGGATATACCAATGCACCAACCTCTTTCGCTCTTTCTTGCATTGCAAGTATTGATTATTGAGCGTCGGATTCGTCTTTCCACTTTGAAATAATTTCAAAGCCTTTTTTTGCATCCGGATACTTTTTCGTTAGCTTTTCAAGGACAGCCTCGCCTGCCTTGTAGAAATCTTCCATTTCCTTGTCGCTTACCGTGTTAAACTCTACACCGTAATCTTTAGCAGATTTGATGGATTTTTCATCCAGATCAATGGCAGCGTCCATGGTTGTAAGGCACAATTCCTGCATGGTATCGTTGACCTTTTTCTGGATATCTTCTGGAAGGGAATTCCACTTATCCATATTGATGATAAAGTTAACTGGCGCACCTGCACAGCCTGCCGGTTCCATAACATCGCTTGTTACTTCTTTTAAGGAGGAAGTTTCCAACTCGCTTACAGTATAGATATATCCGTCAATAGTTCCCAGCTTCATACCCATGTAAATATCACCGCCGGACATGGTTACCGGAGAGGCTCCCAGCTGTTCCATCATGGTTGCATAGCTTGTAGAAGCTCTGATTTTCTTTCCTTTTAGGTCGGATGCAGATTTTACAGGGAAATTGGTCATAAGCATATACTGACCTTCACCATTAAAGAGACCGTAATAAATATTCTGCTTTGCATATTCTTCTCTTAAATAATCAATCAAGCCGTAGTCATAAAAGCACTCGTAAATGTTTTCCTTTGTTGCCCACCAGTAGGGAATTCCCTGCTCTGCATAAGCAGCTGGTACCAGTGTTGCAGTATCGTTTGGTGCAGAAATTGCACAATCCAGCAGCCCCTTTGAAACGGATGCAGGGGCCTGTTCTGCTTCACACAGCGCGCCCGGTGCGTAGTACTCAAAGTTGATATATCCATCGGTAGCCTCGGTAATAGCTTCACAGATCATAGGCATATGAATATCGTAAGCTTGATCGCCCTGAGGGTAGGCACACTGAACTTTCCACGTCACAGAATCCCCTTTTGCCGCATCGCCTTTTCCGGAGTCATCCGATCCGCAGCCGCTCAGGCCCAGCGCCGCTGCTAACAGCAGGGTAATTGTTAAGATCCATAATTTCTTTTTCATGATTTCCTCTTTTCCGGCGCGTCCTCCGCGCCATTCAGATAAATTCGAAAGTTTACGTTTAAATATTGTTTCTGTTCTTTCATACTTGACATTATCCTGCGCTGCTGAATACTAGTGGCCAGTACACTAGCGGCTCTTTTGCATGGCTGCGGCCAATGCTCGTTCAAAAATTTCCAGACCCTTGTCCAGTTCTTCTCTGGTTATGTTGAGCGGTGTTGCAAAGCGGAATCCGTTGCCATATACGCCGCAGCTCAGTGTCAGCATGTGCTCGTTAAGGCAGTAATCCTTCACAGCATTGAGCATCTCTGCGCTGGGAGCATTATCCCTTGGATCTACAAACTCAGCTGCTACCATCAGTCCCAGACCGCGCACATCTCCGATGATGGGATACTGCTTTTGTAACTTCAGCAGTCTGCTCTTCAGGTAGTCACCCTGCTCTTTCACATTATCAAGCGTATGTTCTTCTTCAAAGAGATCCAGTACCGCCAGGCCGGCTGCCGCACAGACGGGATGGCCGCCAAAGGTGGTTCCATGCATTCCGGGAAGCCAGGAATCCATGATTTCTTTTGTGCTGGCAATTGCTGACATGGGGAATCCGCCTGCAATGGCCTTGCCCATGGTCATAATATCAGGCACAATTCCAAAGTGCTCACTGGCGAACATTTTGCCGGTTCGTCCGTAGCCAGACTGAATTTCATCAAAAATGAGAAGAATGCCGTGCTTGTTCAGCAGCTCGGAAAGACCTTCCATATATTTTTGCGGCGGTACCACATAGCCGCCTTCACCCATAACCGGCTCCATGATGACAGCAGCTACATTTTCCGGCGCGATCAGATAGTCAAAGGTCCACTGCAGCTCCCGCAGACATTCCAGCTGACAGTTCTCGCAGGTAGTATTATATGGACAGCGGAAACAGTTGGGGTAAGGTGTAAAATAAACGGATGGCACCAGGGGTTCCTGATTTTTCCGGTATTTGGAATTGGAACCAGTGATGGATGTCGCGCCAAGGCTCCTGCCATGAAAGGATCCTCTCATTGCAATAATTCCGGGGCGTTTCGTATAGTTTCGTGCCAGTTTAATGGCGCCGTCGTTTGCCTCGGAACCTCCGTTGCTGAAAAAAATGGAATTCAGCTCGCCAGGTGTTTTCTCCGCCAGCCTTTTAGCCAATTCCAAGGTGGCAGGATAATTGACCAGATTAAAGGATGCGGTAATCAGCTTGTCCACCTGGGCTTTTGCTGCCTCCGTAATCCGTGGGTGGTTGTGACCAAAAGCATTTACCGCAATACCCTGTACAAAATCCAGGTATTCCTCTCCATTCACATCCGTTACATACACGCCTTGGCCTTTTTCAATAATCAGATCCGTTGCCTTTGCCAGTGCAGGGCTCAGATACTCCTTGTAGTCATTAAATTTCATAAAAACCTCCTTACTTTTTATTATTTCGCAACGTACGCATTTCATTAGTGCAAAGGACGTGCCAGTTTTCCTGTAAACAAATACCATGGCGCTGAAAGGCAGGAAATTTAAAGCTAATCCGGGCATTAAATTTTGAATTTTTTCTATTTTGAATTTATTTATTTTTTTTAAAGAAGGGGTTTTGATGGGTGATCCGATGTGGTTTTACATCGAATTCTTTCATGTGATGGGGTTTTACATCATATACGGATTTCAACCTAATTTCAACAAAACGGCCATGCAGAAGGTCTTTACTTCTTCCCATGGCCGTTTTGTTAGATTCCATATTTATTCATTTTCCGAACAATCGTCGATTGATCCACTTTTAGCGATTCTCCTATTTTTCTGGATGATCCATGCTTTCTTTTAGCTCGCATCAGAATACTTTTTTCATAATCGTCCAGCATCTGCTGCAGCGATTTTTCGCCGGCAGGCTCCGCCATTCCGGCCGAGCCTGGGCTGGAAATCCAGGGCACATCGTTCAAGCTAATATATTCATCATTGCTGATTACCACCATGCTTTCAATGACATTTTTCAGCTGTCGAATATTTCCCGGCCAGTCGTGCTCTTCCAGTTCTTTCATCACTTCATAGCTTAATTTTTTATTGATGCCATAATGATCGTTAAATTGTTTTACAAATTTCAGAGCAAGAGGTACGATTTCATCCTTTCGCTCTTTGAGCGGTGGAATTTGCAGGTTAATTACATTGAGCCGGTAAAAAAGATCTTCACGGAATTCATCCTGTTTTACCATTTGCGACAAGTCCTTATTCGTTGCCGCAACGACACGGATATCCAGCTTAATCTGCTGGGAAGCGCCGACCCGGACCACGGTTCTGTCCTCCAGCACCCGCAGCAGCTTTACCTGCATGGCAGCTGTGATTTCTCCAATCTCATCAAGAAAAATGGTGCCTCCATCAGCTGCTTCGAATAGCCCCTTTTTCCCTCCCTTAGCCGCCCCGGTAAAGGCTCCTTCTGCATAACCGAATAGCTCTGACTCCAGCAAATTTTCGGGGATTGCACCGCAGTTGACTGCAATAAAAGGGTTATCCTTTCGCAGCGGGCTTTGATTATGGATATATCGCGCAACAAGCTCTTTGCCTACGCCAGATGCGCCGGTAATGAGAATCGTGGTATCAAAGTTACAGATCTTCTGTGCCAGATGATAGATATCGCGCATTTGATTATTGGCAATTACGATTTCACCATTGATGTGAAGTATATCCTCATCCTGCTCCAGTTTTTCGCGATAGAGCCGCTCAATTTCCTTGATTTTTTGCAGTTCTTCCCGCAGTGCGTAAATTTCAGACATATCACGGGTATTTACGACCACTTTTTTGATGCAGTTATTCTCATCAAAGATAGGAGTCCCGGTTACGATAATATTACGACCGTGCTGTGTAGTATGGTGCATGGATATGGTTTTTCGCTGTTCAATGGCAAGGAGCGCTACGGAATTGCGCATCCAGACGGGATTGATCAGCTCGACTACATTGTGGCCCACGATATCTTCCAGTTTAATGCCCGTATTGCGTTCATACGATTGGTTTGCCAGAAGGACGTTTCCCTCTCCATCCGTAACTAATATACCGTCAAATGATCCTTCAATGATCTCTTGGAGTTCGGACAGCAGACTGTCATTTCCCTCCAAATGATTTGTCATAGATAACCCCTTATTTTTCATTTGCATTTGATTTGCTCCTTTCTCTAATCTCCTATAACGAATGTGCTGCTGGTATGTAAAGCTGCGGTAAGAGCATGCGCAGGTTTTCCTGCATAAATCTATTTTATTTCCAAGCCCTGAAATTTTCAACGGGCCAAACTTTTCCAGACAGCGCCGCATCCAGTAGAAAAGTGGTGGCTTTCTCTTTTTTTCTGTATTACATGAGGAACATATCGGTAAACCCATAATACGCAATACCTGTGCCAAATTATGCCTATCCTTTTTTCATACAATCTGCAAAGGTAAAATTTTTCTGATAATTCTGCTTGCATTCCAAGGCAAAAAGTGGTTTAATAACATCAAGAGGTCTTACCAATTAAATAGTTTTATAGGAGGCAAGGAACGTGAAACATAAATTTATTGCCAAACGATACTGGAAAGATCAGAGCACAGCCATGGGGAAATCCGACGAAATGGCCAAATCTTTCAACGATTGTATCAATCTTAGCCTTGGAGATCCGGATCTTATTACGGATGATTTGATTATTCGTAAATCCTATGAGGATGCACAAGCTGGTCATACCAAGTATACGGACTTTCGCGGTGATCCGGAGCTGCGGCAGGAAATCTGCAGTTATTATCAAGAGGAATACGCCATGGATATCCGGGATGAAGAAGTCTTCGTCTGTGCATCAGCCTGTCTCGGCATGTATCTGGCTCTGGAAGCCATTGTGGATGATGGAGATGAAGTAATTCTTCAGGCGCCGTTCTTTACGCCATACCCACAGCAGGTGGAACTGGCAAGGGGAATCCCGGTAGAGCTTCCCACTTATGAAGATGAAGATTTTCAAATTAATGTTGAGCGGCTGGAGTCTCTGATTACAGAGCGCACCAAGGCCCTGGTCATCAATTCTCCCTCTAATCCGACGGGAAACTGCCTGACTGTGGAAACAATGGAAAAAATTGCGGCGCTGGCTGTAAAGCATGACCTCATCGTTATTTCCGATGATATTTATACGGCTTTCAGCTATCAGAATCCCTTTATACCCTTTGCGAGTCTTGCAGGTATGCGGGAACGGACCATCATTCTCAACTCTTTTTCCAAGAATTTCACTATGACTGGCTGGAGAGTGGGCAATATCATTGCGCCAGATTACATCATTAAAGTGATCCAGCAGATCAACGAAAACGTGGTGTTTACCGCACCTTCCATTTCCCAGAGGGCAGCCCTCCATGCTCTGCGTCATCGGGCTGAAATACAGCCGCCTATGGTGGAAGAATACAAAAAACGGATGTTTTATGCGGCAGAACGGATCAATCAGCTCCCAAAGCTGTCAGTTATCGACCCTCCTAAAGGAAGCTTTTATTTGTTTATCAATATTAAAGAAACTGGTCTGACCAGTCAGGAAGCTGCGGAAAAGATTCTGGAGGAAGCGCATGTATTGATGCTACCTGGAAATGCATTCGGCTCGTGTGGGGAAGGATACGTGCGTATTGCCTGCACAGTCAGTGTGGAGGCCCTGAAGGAAGCATTTGACCGCATTGAGAGGATCCGTTTTTAAAGCGGATCCCTATCAACAATTTACGAGAGGAGTTTTGAAAGGAACGAAAAGACAAAGGCTGCCGCTGCTGAAGCCGTTATCACAGTGGAACTGAAGCCTGTTAAAAACTCAAATATTGCCAAGTTTATCCTTGCATCTGTTTTAGGTATTTTCCTGTTTTTGATTCCTATTCCGCAGGGAACGACCTTTACGATTCCCATTGGGATTCTCATTAACTGGGTATCGGATCTTCTGACTCTTGAGAATGTCAACCTGGCCAGTGTGGCAGTTTTGATATTTATTACATTTTCTACCATAGTAACCATTATCAACAAATTGTTTAAGCCTGCAATTATTCAAAAAAGCGAAAAGCTGAATAAAATTTTTTCGCCATCACCGCTGTATTTTATCAGCCGCATCGTCGGTCTGATCATCGTGTACCTGGCATATTTCCAGATAGGGCCGGAGATGATCTGGTCGGATGCTACCGGCGGATCCATGCTGGGTGTTTCGGCTACTCTGGCCTCGGTAATCCTCTGTATCGCCTTTCTCATGCCGCTTTTGACGGATTTTGGCATCATGGAATTCGTGGGTGTCGTTCTGCGGAAGGTGGTTCGTCCGCTGTTTACGGTTCCGGGACGCTCTGCCATCGACCTGATTACCTCCTGGCTAGGGACTTCCAATGCGGCGGCCATTTTAACCACGGGACAGTATGAGTCCGGATTTTACAGCGCAAGGGAAGCTGCTACCATTTCCATGAACTTTTCCTTTGTATCCATTCCCTTCTGTTATGTAATCGCGACCCTCATCGGTGTGGAGAGCAAGTTTACGGTGTTTTATCTCATCAGCCTCATTGGCGGTGTTGTGCTGGCCTTTATTATCCCCCGGATTCCGCCTCTGCGCATGCTGCCAGATACATATGATTCCATTTCCGGTAAACAGATTAACGAGGAGGTTCCTTCCGGTGTCTCCAAGCTGAAATGGGCCCTGAATCTGGCTGGCCACAGGGCGGAAGGAACGACTGCAAAGACGGTTGGCCGCTCCGGACTCCACATTTACGCCACCATGTTCATGGATCTGATTCCCGTGGTCATGGCCTGGGGAACCATCGTGCTGATTCTGGTAGAATATACGCCGATATTCCAGTGGATTTCGATTCCCTTTGGCTGGTACATGGATCTCTGCGGGATAGAGGGTGCTTCGGAGGTTGCTCCTGCTGCGCTGGTGGGATTTGCGGATCAGTATATCCCTCCGTTGATGCTGGCGGATTTCCCGATTGAGAGAACTCGTTTTATCGTGGGCTGCATGTCCCTGTTGCAGATTATATATATGACGGAAATCGGGCTTATTGTTCTGAAATCCCGTGTTCCGGTTAACGCAGGCCACCTGTTCATCGTGTTCCTGGAAAGAACGATTATCGCCATCCCTCTGGTCACCCTGCTGACAAACCTGCTGGTTACCTTCTAGCTGGCTCTCTGGAATTTGTAGTAAAAGCGTTGCCCGGCAGTATAATGACCGGAGTTCGTTTCGCTCTGTTTCATATTATGAAACATTTTGTTTACATATTAAAACGCAGCCTGTTGACTAATCGGCTTCTCAAGCTTATTATAAGGATGATAAATTTATAGTACATATGACTCAAAGCTTTGCATGAATGTACTGTTAAATTACCGGGATGAGGCCTGAGGCAGGAGTCATCAAGGCATTTACGCCCGGTATGCATACGACACGTTTTCTTGAGAAATTGTGTCGAAATACCTCTACATGTACTGTCGAATTGACAGATTATATAATGCAACTGCCAGTTTGGCAGTACATATTTACCACTCTATATGGCCTCGCTCGCATTCTGATAAGAACAATACTTACCTTATATCCATACCCTTTGCGGGCGAATGCCGCAACTTCATACTCAAACCAGCAAAACGCGCTTTCGGCGCGTTTTGCTGGTTTTTGCTTTGTTAAGATATATTAAAATCCTGCCTCCGCTTCTCCGGATCGCAAATAGCCGCCTCCAAAATCGGGAAGCGGCTGTTTTCTATGTATATCCCTTTTGTTTTTTCTTTTTAGCAGAACACTTCTCTCAGATAGATGAAAGATGCTGTACTTTGTGCTTATAAGGTCAGAGATGGTGCGGAATAGGTTCTTCCTGCCAGTTCAGAGTCCAGCATATAGAGGCCCTTTGCATCGCTGCCGAATAATTCAAATCTGCTGACCATGTTATCTGCATTATCTTCTTCTTCAGCCTGTTCTTTAACAAACCAGTCGAGGAACTGCATGGTACGGAAATCTTTATCCTGATAAGCTGCGTCGTAAATGTTGTGGATCAACCCCGTTACAAAGCGCTCATGCTCTGCACCTGCTTTCAGCGGATCAATAAATTCCTTGAATTCCTTATCCGGTTTTGCAATTGCCTCCAGCGTTACACTTTCGCCATTCTGCTGCAGGTATTCCATGAACAGCATCGCGTGATCCCGCTCTTCCTGAGCCTGAATCTTGTACCAGTTGTAAAAACCGTCAAGGCTCTGATCTTTATAATAATTTGCCATATCCAAATACAGATATGCGGAATAAAATTCTTTGTTCACCTGATCGTTTAATAATTCTACTACTTTTTTTGATAACATTTCGTTTCCTCCTTTTTCTGCGGGTTTATATTCAGATATTTTTTCAGAGTACAGCGAGCCTTTCCTGATGCTGTTCCTTTTGCATTCTGTGGCTTCTGTACAACCTAAATTATTATACCACTTTTTTAGATACCAAACATAGTTTTTATTCGATATATCCCATGCTTCTGGAAAGCTTTTTTGCCACCTGTTTTACATACTCAGCTGTACTTTCAATCCGATCATCTGTCAAAATGCGAATATCTCCGCTGGCGCTGATAGCCGCGATCACATCTCCCCTATAATCGTAAATAGGGGCCCCAATACATCGGTATCCTATCTCAAATTCCTCATCGTCCAGCGCCCAGCCCTGCCTGCGCACCTTTGCCATTTCCTCATGAAAGTCCTCCATACATGCAATTGTGTTTGGTGTGAGCTTTCTGAAGCTACAGTCCTTCAGCAGGAAATTCAGTTCCTGTTTTGAGTAGCTGGAAAGTAAGCACTTTCCCAGCGATGAACAATACGCGTGTACGCGAACTCCGATCTGAGAGTACATTTTCATAGTAGAAACTACATCCATCTTTTCAATATAGACTACCTCATCACCATCCAGTATCCCCAAATGAGATGTCAGTCCTAAGTGGGAAGTAATATCTACGATATATGGCCTGGCTTCCGTCTGCAGTTCCAGGCTGTTAATATGGCAACTTACTGCCTCAATAAGTTTCAGTCCAATCCGATATGTCCCGGATTCATTTTTTTCCACATAATTTCGTCTTGCCAAAGTGGAAAGAAGTCTATGCGCTGTGCTTTTATGCAGCTCTACCCGGTTTGCAAGTTCCGTCACTCCCAAACCGGCCCGTTCCTCTGCCAAAACTTCAATGATATCAAGCGCCCGCTCAATGGACTGAACCCCTCTGTCTTCTCTCTGCTGTATGGCTTCTGATTTTCCCAAACTGCTTACCTCCTTTTACCCACATTATATTGTGCCTAAAGGACAGCACGTTTGAATCTCCTTTATTCCCCCTTACAGTAAAGAACCTGTATCAAGACCACCTTCTGAACAGAACAAGGAGCAGCCTGCATCTGCAGGCTGCTCAGGCAGTATTGCGATGAATTACATCATTCCTGGCATTCCACCGCCCATGCCGCCTCCCATTGGAGGCATTGCGGCACCTTCCTCAGCCGGAGCGTCAGTAACACCGGCTTCTGTTGTCAGGAGCATTGCGGATGCAGAAGCTGCATTCTGCAGAGCGGATCTGGTAACCTTTGCCGGATCCACGATACCTGCATCGATCATGTTCATATATTCTTCATTAGCTGCGTTAAAGCCAATACCTGCATCGCTGCTGATGACCTTTGCAACTACAACACTTCCTTCAAAGCCTGCGTTTTCTGCAATCTGTCTAACCGGCTCTTCCAGAGCTCTCTTGATAATAGCAGCACCTGTCTTTTCGTCGCCAGCCAGATCCTTCACATATTTTGCTACAGCCGGAATTGCATTGGCAAGGGCTACGCCGCCGCCGGATACAATACCCTCCTCAACAGCTGCTTTTGTAGCGTTGAGAGCATCCTCAATTCTCAGCTTTCTTTCCTTCAGTTCTGTTTCAGTGGCCGCACCAACTTTGATTACCGCTACGCCGCCGGACAGTTTTGCCAATCTTTCCTGAGTCTTTTCCTTATCAAAATCGGAAGTGCTCTCTTCGATCTGAGCTTTCAGCTGATTTACTCTTGCATCGATTTCCTTTGCGTCTCCTGCACCGTCTACGATAACCGTGTTTTCCTTATCAACTTTAACAGTCGCAGCCGTTCCCAGCATGTCGAGAGTGGCTTCTTTAATGTCATATCCAACTTCTTCAGAGATCACAGTGCCGCCTGTCAGAATTGCGATATCTTCCATCATGGCCTTTCTTCTGTCGCCAAATCCCGGAGCCTTTACTGCAACGCAGTCAAATGTTCCCTTCAATTTATTAACAACGATAGTCGCCAGAGCTTCACCTTCCAGATCTTCGCAAACGATGAGCAGCTTTCTTCCCTGCTGTACAACCTGCTCCAGAATCGGCAGCAGATCCTGAATATTGGAGATTTTCTTATCGGTTAGTAAAATGTACGGATTTTCCAAAACAGCTTCCATCTTTTCTGTATCCGTTACCATATATGCGGACAGGTATCCTCTGTCAAACTGCATACCTTCTACTACATCCAACGTTGTACCCATGGATTTTGCTTCTTCCACTGTGATAACACCGTCTTTTCCTACCTTTTCCATTGCTTCTGCAATCAGCGTACCGATTTCTTCGTCAGCAGCAGAAACGGATGCAACCTGAGCAATGCTCTCCTTGCTGTCTACTTCCTTGGACAGGGCCCTGATTTCTTCTACAGCCACATCAACTGCACCCTGGATACCCTTTTTCAGGATCATCGGATTTGCGCCTGCTGCAACGTTTTTAAACCCTTCTCTAATGATGATCTGTGCCAGCAGAGTTGCGGTTGTCGTTCCATCTCCGGCCACGTCGTTTGTCTTAGTTGCAACTTCTTTAACCAGCTGCGCACCCATATTTTCAACTGCATCTTCCAGTTCGATTTCCTTTGCAATGGTTACTCCATCGTTTGTAATGAGGGGTGAACCGAATTTTTTGTCGAGAAGAACGTTTCTTCCTTTTGGTCCTAATGTGATTTTTACGGTATCAGCCAGTTTATCAACGCCTGCCTGTAATTTTCTTCTGGCGTCCTCGCCATAATGTAATTCCTTTGCCACTTTATCAATACCTACCTTTCTCTACTCTTTTATTACTCTACGATTGCCAGAACATCTTTCTGTGTTAAAATCGTATATTCTTCGCCCTGATATTTAATTTCTGTACCAGCATACTGGGAGAAAATCACAGTATCGCCGACTTTGACTTCCATCTTTTCATCTTCTGTTCCTGGACCTACTGCAATGATTTCTGCCATTTGCGGTTTTTCCTTTGCCTGACCCGGCAGTACAATGCCGCTGGCAGTCTTTTCTTCTGCTTCTAATCGTTTAATTACCACTCTGTTGCCTAAAGGCTTGATTCCAAAACTCATCGTTTCATCTCCTTCGCTTTATCTTTATTTTATTATTTGACTCACCTGTTAGCACTCACTCTTTTTGAGTGCTAACTATAATTTAATACTTTCTTTTCCAGTTGTCAACAGGTTTTTTTCATTTTTTGCTAAAGAAATTTTAAAGGAAGGCTTCCTTCATATATTTTAGCGTATCGTGCAAATGAATTTTCCGCTGCTTTATAAACTGCAGGTCCCCTTGCCCCATGTAATATGAATACATAAATATCTTTTTATGTTATATTTGTAATTTTTTTCTATAAAATCCATTGACACAAGGCACTCTGTATGGTATATTGGTAGCACAAAAACAGGTTGCAAATGGATTAAAGAATGAAAGGGGGAAAACAACTTGACGAACGATGAATTACTGCTGGAAATTTCCAGCTCCATGCAGACGCAGCTTCAGCCTGTATTATACAGGCTGGATCGGCTTGATAATCGGGTTGAAGGCCTGGAAGCTGAAATGAAAGAGCTGAACGGCCGAGTTGGGGTATTAGAAGTCGGAATGGAGCAACTGATTAGCCGGGTTGGATGTTTGGAAGTCGGAATGGAACAATTGAACAGCCGGGTTGGACGCCTGGAAGCTGAAATGGAGCAACTGAGCAACCGAGTTGGACGCCTGGAAGCTGAAATGGAGCAATTGAACAGCCGGGTTGGACGCCTGGAAGCTGAAATGGAGCAACTGAACAGCCGGGTTGGAGACTTGGAAGCCGGAATGGGGCAGCTAGGCAACCGGGTTGGATGTTTGGATGCTGAAACCAAATACATAAAATCTCATCTTGAGAAAGTAGAGGCGGAAAACAGAGAGGCAAAACTTCTGCTCGAAACACAGGTTCTGCCTCTACAGAAGGAGCTGAGCACTTACAATAGGTCTACTTATAAACGCTATCTGGATTCTGTGGAGAAAATAGATGCCATGGAAAAAAATCAGCAGTTTCTCATGCGGGTCGTGGCTGATCACGGAAGGAAAATCAAGCAGTTGTCCTGATAATGGCAACTGCTTTCTTCTTTGCAGGTGCAATGGAATGCCAGAATTATTTCATGGTTCTGATATGATAAAATAAATACTGTTGAGCAAAGCCGCTGTACTGTCCGAAGGTTTTTTCCGCAAAGAGCTGCATCTCCTTTGGATCTGTGATGCCATAGAACTGCTCCATGACTTTTTTCATCCATACATCAACGGGGAAGCGGTCGTATTTTCCCATGGAAAAGAGGAGAATACAGTTAGCGACCTTGGGGCCGACTCCGCAAAAGCTGCTCACATAGTCAAAGGCCTGCTGGGAGGTCAGTTCTCTAGTCCCGGCCGCCTCCAGCCGGTCAAGGCCATCCTCTGCAGCCTGTTTTGCCGTCTTTATCAGATAGTTTGCCCGATAGCCCAGCCTGCACACGGCCAAATCCTCAGTGGAAAGGGCTGCCAGGGTTTCGGGCGCCGGGAACGTGTAATAGTCCCTGCCTTCATAAGCTCCTGCGTATTCTCCGAAATTGCTGCACAAGGATTCGATGCAGCCTTTGATGCGGGGAATATGGTTGTTTTGGGAAATGATAAAGGAAAGAAGGGTTTCCCATTTATCCTGCTGTAGGAGGCGGATCCCTTCGCCGGAGCGTATGGCGGATTTGATAATCGGATCTTTCTCAGACAGGGCGGCCTTGATTTTGCCGTAGTCCCGATCCAGATCCAGATAGCTTCGCCAAAAGTTTTGAAATTCTTCCTCCGAGGTATTGCGAAGGATCAAGCGCCCCTCTTCATATTGTATATTGGCAATATTGCTTCCCGCGATGCCAGTATAGCTCCCATCCTGCTGCCGCTGCCAGCGGAAAGCCTGGCCACAGTCGAAGATATGATCCAAACAGAAATCACGGATTCCCTCTTTTACCACCTGTCCCATGTTATTTCAGGCTCCTTACTTCAACATCAAAGCGTGTCACATTAAAGGCTGTCATATGTTCAATCTGGTGCGCAGCCTGTTCCTGCAGCATTTTTGCCTGCTCTGTCATATTAAAGCCGTACTTCATGCAAACAGCTACATTCAGCTCCACTCCCTCGGAAACCGTCATGCTGAGTACGCGCAGGATGCTGTCAACGCCATCAAGCCCTGCTGCCACACATTCTATAATGTCGCTGTAAACTTTGTCGGATAATCTATAATCCCCTAAATAGCTGTAGGTAGGACGTACCACGGATTTTTCCGCTACTGTTCCCTTGTTGGCATTCCACTCCTTAAAAATCTGCAGAGGCGACATAAAATAGCCGGAAAATTGTCTTTTGAGCTGAAAGGCCGGCGCCGGTATCACGTGTTTCCCCAGCTCATGGCGCTGCTTGTGGGCGATGGCCCGTTCGCTTTCCGTGGTAATATCGGTAATATAGATGGTTTCCGATATTTCGGGAAGCTCCAGCCGCTTTACAATACGCCTTACCATTTCATCCGAGGTGCCGATGACAAGAATTTTTACTGGATTTGTCTTTTTTATGCTTTCCGCCACATCGGCTCTGTGCTCGTCCGTATGAAAGAGGGCCGTCTTGACCGCGCCCACCTTAGTTGCCTGTCTTTTTGCTGAAATTCCAGCCATTACCTTATTTTCATAAATAAAAAGTCCATCGTCAATAATTCCCGGGATATTCCGTTCTTTGCATAAGTTCTGGGCCTGGTAGCTCTTTCCTGTGCCACTTTTACCCACGAGTGTGTAAACTTTCATCTTGAATTCTCTATGCCCTTCTGTTATAATCTATTGTATCGTGAAGATAAACTTTAAAGGAGGTTGTTTACAATGGCTTATGTAATTAAGGATGCTTGCATCTCCTGTGGAGCATGCGCAAGCGAATGTCCAACTGAAGCTATCTCTGAAGGCGACGGCATCTATGTGATCGACGCTGATAAGTGCATTGACTGCGGCGCTTGCGCAAGTGCTTGCCCAGTTGACGCTCCAGTTGAGGGTTAGTATTATACATAATAACTTGTATACATGAATAACCGTTTCTCTTTAGAAACGGTTATTCATTTTTTTGTATTTACTTTTCCAAGTCTGCCTGCTGATTCATATGGTAGGCCAGGGACTGAAGGCTGTCGCTTAAGTGTACATTTTCAACTGCCACGTGGGCCGGTACGCTCAGGTCGACCGGGGCAAAGTTCCAGATTCCCTGAATTCCTGCGTGACAAAGCTTGTCAGCCACCTCCTGAGCATTATCCTTTGTCGTACAGATGATACCGATGTTGACCTGATTCTGCTTTACATAGCTTTCGATATTCTCGTAATCCATGACCTCAATGTCGTTGATCTTCAGACCGATGAGCCTGGGGTTTACATCAAAAATACCGCATACCACAAACCCTGTCTTATAGTAATGGGTATGGTTTGCAATCGCCTGCCCCAAATTTCCCGCACCTGCAATGATCATCTTGTATTCCCGATCCAGGCCCAGGATGGCGCTGATTTCATTATACAGGCCATCTACATTATAGCCATAGCCCTGCTGGCCGAATCCTCCGAAATTATTTAGGTCCTGCCGAATCTGAGATGCGGTATACCCGATCAGGCTGCTGAATTCATTGGACGAAATTTTGTCCACACCTTTTTTCTGCAGCTCTTTCAGGTACCTTCGATATCTGGGCAGCCGTTTTATGACTGCATTTGATATTTTTGCGTCCTTTTTCATGTTCCCCCCAAGTATCCTCCTTTATAATCTGCAAAACCCGTCTGTGAGACGGGTTTTCTGCTTTTGAATTCCGATAAAGCCTCCAGACCGTAATGGACTGAATGCTTTATCTGAGTTCCCTTATTCGCCAGTTATATCCGGACAGTCCTATGCCCTGTCTTCCACATATTTTACAATGTCATTGACAGTCTGGAATTTTTCTGCATCTTCATCTGGTACTTCGATATCAAATTCGTCTTCAATCGCCATGATGATTTCCACAGCATCCAGAGAATCTGCTTCCAGATCCTTCATCAGATGTGTCTCCATTTTTACTGCTTCCTCATCAACACCCAGTTGTTCTGCAATAATGCTTTTAATCTTATCAAAAATCATGATATACCTCCATTAAGTTCCAATCATACTTTTATTCTATTTGCAACTGCAAGTTTATCCGCAAATAACTAAACTTATTATAGTGGACGAACCCCTATATTGCAACCGCTTTTTTCACTTTTTTGCTATGAATCTGATGTTTTCTTCTAAACTTCCTGCAATTCCATCCATTTGTCGTACTCTGCGGCCAATTTTTCCTTTGTCATATCCAGAGCTTCGCTTAATTCTGCCAGGCGAACCGGGTCAGTCATAATTTCTTCTTTGCAGAGTTCCTTTTCAATATTTGCAATATGCTCTTCCAGCTGCGCGATGGTTTCCTCCGCCTGGGCCAGCTGGCGCTTTAGTCTTCGCTGCCTTGCTTCCTCTTCTTTTTTCAGGAGGCGCTGCTCGTTTGTGCTGAGATTTTTTTCCTTTGGGGATTCTTCTTTTCCCGCCAGTTCCTCCAGATATTTTTTGCCGGACTCTATTTCCTGCTTTTTTTCTACATAATAGTTATATGTACCCAGGAAGGAAGTTATGCCATCCGGCCCCAGTTCGAAGATCCGGGTGGGGATTTTGTTGAGAAAGTACCGGTCATGGGAAACGACGATAACCGTTCCCGGAAAGTCCAGCAGGGCGTCCTCAAAGACTTCCTTGGATTCGATATCCAGGTGGTTGGTCGGTTCGTCCAATATCAATACATTGCTTCCTGACATCATCATTTTTAAAAGGGAAAGCCGTGCTTTTTCACCGCCGCTTAAGGAGCCCACTTCCAGGAAGACCTGTTCCCCCTGAAAGAGAAATCTGCCCAAAATGGATCGAAGCTCTGTGTCCGTGTATAGCCGGTAGGCATCGTGAAGCTCTTCCAGCACCGTATTGCTGCTGGTCAGCATCTGCTGTTCCTGATCGTAGTAGCCAAAATCCACATTGTGGCCGATTTTCAACCTGCCCTCTGTGGGGGAAAGGTCTCCCATGATGATTTTCAGAAGGGTGGTCTTGCCAATGCCGTTAGGGCCTGTGATACAGATACGCTCGCCCCGCTTTATGTCAAAGTCAGCGCCGGAAAAAAGCCGCCTTTCGTTTGAACCGTAGCCAAAGGTTTTGCCAAGGCCCTCTCCCAGCAGGACGTCGTTTCCGCTCTTTACGTTCTGGCGGAACTGAATTTTCATTTTTCCCCGCTGAGCCTCCGGCCTTTCTTCCCGCTCCATGGCTTCTAGTCGCTTTTCCCGGGACGCGGCTCTCTTGGCCAGCTTTTCCGTTCCCCTCTCCTTGAATCTGCGGATCATATCCTCCTGGCGGGCAATTTCTTTTTGCTGGTTCTGATAGCGGCGCATCTGTGCTTCCCTGCGCTCCTTTTTCTGCTGAGCATAGCCGGTATAATTGGTATCGTAAATGTGAAGCTTGTGGTTTTCCACTTCAAAGATGCGGTTTACCGTCTGATCCAGAAAGTATCGGTCATGGGAAACCAGCAAGATCGTTCCTTTGTAAGCCTTCAGATACTGTTCCAGCCACTTTAATGTCCCGATGTCCAGGTGGTTGGTGGGCTCGTCTAAAAAGAGAAGATCCGGCTTTTTTAAGAGCAGACAGGCCAGAGCAAGACGCGTCCGCTCTCCGCCGCTTAAGGTGGATATCTTTTTATGGAAAAACTCCTCTCCAAAGGCCATGCTGCTGAGGATGCCGTTTATTTCGCTCTTGTAGCTGTAGCCGCCTCGGTCCCGATATTCTTCCTGCATCTGATCGTAGCGATGCAGCATTCGCTCCACTTCCGGGCCGCTTTCGCCTTTATCCGCTCTCCTGGAAATTTCCGCCGACAGCTCCAGCATGTCCTGTTCCATTTTCGCGATGCCGGTGAAGATAGCTTCCACCTCTTCGATTACGGTATTTTCCGAGTTGAAATTGTCGCTCTGTTTTAAATAGCCGATGGTGGTGTCCGTGGAGAGAAAATAGTCGCCCCCATCGCAGGGAAGCTCGCCGGAGAGCATCTTGAGCAGAGTGGTCTTGCCCGCTCCATTGGCTCCAATAATGCCGATCCGGTCTCCTTCATTGATGTGAAAGGAGACATCCTGCAGGATCACATCGACTCCGTATGTCTTTGTCAAATCCTTTGCTGATAATATAATCATGTTTTTTTCTTCCTATTATTTGTTATAGCGGCAGATGGGGAACCGCATCCAGAGTCAGTTCGTCCCGTTCTCCTGCCTGGTATTTGTAATATGCTGCACAGCCGATCATGGCCGCATTATCCGTGCACAAAACCGGCGGCGGACAATAGAGGGCCAGACCTTCTTTTTTGCAGCCTTCCTCCATCATGGCCCGCAGCCTGCTGTTGGAAGCTACTCCTCCTGCCATGACGATCTTGTCCTTTTTCATTTTCAGGGCAGCGCCAATAGTCTTTGCCGCAATCACGTCTAAGACCGCCTGCTGAAAGCTTGCAGCCACATCCGCTGTGTTGATTTCGCAGCCCGCCTGTTTTCGGGAATTCACGTAATTGAGGACCCCTGTCTTGATACCGCTGAAGCTGAAATCAAGGCTGTCCTTTTCTAAAAAGACCCGCTTGAATTCTACTGCCGCCGGGTTTCCCTCTTTTGCAATTTTGTCGATTTTTGGTCCGCCCGGATATCCCAGGCCCAAGACACGGGCTACTTTATCGTAGGCTTCTCCTGCCGCATCATCTCTGGTCTGGCCTAAAACGCGGCACTGGTTATAGTCCGTCACTTCTACGATATTAGTGTGTCCGCCTGAAACCACCAGTGCCATGAAGGGCGGCTCCAAATCCGGATGTGCTATGTAATTGGCACAGATGTGGCCCTGGATGTGGTGA
This sequence comes from Clostridia bacterium, assembly GCA_910575405.1. Taxonomy (GTDB): domain Bacteria; phylum Bacillota; class Clostridia; order Peptostreptococcales; family Anaerovoracaceae; genus Hominibacterium. The sequence goes on from CAJTER010000033.1 coordinate 39,446, forward strand.
ACGCCAATGAGGGGCTTTCCTGCCGCCAGTGCATATGCTTTCGCTGTCGCAAGGCCGATGAGGAGCGCTCCCACAAGGCCGGGGCCATAGGTTACGCCGATCATGTCTACATCGCCCATCTGCAATCCAGCCTCTTTCATGGCCTCATCAACTACCCTGTTTACATTGTCCAGGTGATGGCGGGAAGCGATTTCCGGCACTACCCCGCCGAAGACCTGGTGTACTTTGATCTGTGAGGCAATGATGTTGGAGAGAACCTGTCTTCCCTCCAGGACAATGGCTGCCGAGGTTTCGTCGCAGCTCGATTCAATTGCCAGTGTTACTAATTTTCCGTCTTTCATGTTACCCTCTATTCAAGCGGGAAGATGCTGTTTTGTGCGCCGCAGCTGCATCTGCCTTCTGAGGACAGGTGCCTGCAGTTTTCGCAGGACTGATAGGTGCTCATGCTGAAGGTATCAAAGTCATGTCTCCTGGAAAATCTGCTGCAGTGGGAGGCAATAGCAACCATGTCGTCGCCCTCGCGGTCTTCCCTGTAAAAATCTCCTGTTCGTATCATGTTTTCCCTCCTTGTTTTGCCACTGCCGCTATGCCGGGCCGCAGAGCTGCTTGCCTGCCGCACCAGTGCAGTGTCCGGTCATGCCCGGTCTTTTCATTAGTATTTTTCGGGAAAACATTTTTTATTCAGATTCAAGCCTCTTTTGTCAGTTTTTCAGAGGCTCATTGGGATCCCGCCACATAATGATAGCATCCTCGCCGTTATCTTGATAGTAACCCCTTCGCAGGCCTTCTTCTTTAAAAAGGAATTTGCGGTATACCGCTTTTGCAGGCTCGTTGGAGCTGCGGACTTCTAACGTAAAGCGCGTTACACCCCTGGTTTCGCCAAAGGCGATGAGCACTGCCATTAAAAGGGAGGCGATGTGCCTTCCCCGAAACTGGGGCAACACCGCAATGTTGATAATATGTCCCTCATCCACAATAATCCACATTCCGCCGTAGCCCACTGGGGTTCCGTCGATTTCTGCTATAAAATAAAGAGCCATGCTGTTTTCCTCCAACTCCCGGAGAATGGATTCTCTGGTCCAGGGGATGGCAAAGCAAATCTGCTCCAGCTCCGCGATTATGTCGACATCTGATGTATCCGCCATTCTGATTGTCAAGTCATTCATGTTGTTCCAGCTTTCTTTCTGCCTCTGCTTTACGCATATAATCCGGCTTTAAGTCTTCGTAACTTTGCGCCGCTCCTGCCTCTGCCATATCCCTGGCAAGCTTTGCCACAGAGGCTGCTGACTGAAGCCGCACTTCCTCGGGGGCCAATTCCTCCCCGCGGAACCAGTCCTTGTAGGCTTTTGTTCCATCTCCGAAAAACAGGCGCATTCCTGCGGCTTTGCCAATACTCCCGGGGATATCCTCCTGCAGGTCCTGCGTTTGCTGCAGTGCATCTTCCACGGCTCTGACCTTTTTGAGAAATTCGTCGATGAGGTATGGCGCACCCTTTACAAGCTCGTGAATTTGCCCGTCTTCCCACCTGTACGCGCCTGCATACACCTGATTCCTTCTGGCATCAAAGACTGGACAGATGAGGCCGTCGTAGTCCGGCATATTGTAGGCAAAGGCCTTCAGGGTGGGAACGCCTATGGTTTCTACTTTCAAAATCTGGGCCAGCGCCCTGGCAGACGATACACCGATGCGGATCCCTGTAAAAGACCCTGGGCCTTTTGAGGCTGCAATTGCAGTCATATCGCTTAATTGCAATTGATTTTCTTTCAGCAGATCCTTTACCATGGGCATCAGATACTGAAGATGGTTCAAAACGCCCTCTGACCGCTTTTCCAGGATCTTCCCCTCTTCATTGATAATGGCGACCGATGCGTGAGCTCCGGTGGTTTCCAAAGCTAAAATGTACATTGATAAATCCTTTCTGATTCGCCGGCTCCGTATTCCAGGCGTATTACCTTTGCCTCCTCAGGGAGGAGCTCCTCGATTAAGTCCGCCCATTCGATGACGCAGACTCCCTCTCCAAAAAAGTATTCCTCATAACCCAGCTCGTACATATCCTCCGGGTCCTGAATTCTGTACACGTCAAAATGGTACAGAGGCAGTCTACCGCTGGTGTATTCCTGTACAATGGTAAAGGTAGGGCTGGTGATGGTTTCGGTGATTCCCATTCCCCGGGCGACGGCTTTTGTCAGCGCGGTCTTTCCGGTTCCCAAATCGCCTATTAACGCTACAATATCGCCTTTCTGGAGACTCATTCCCAGATCGAGGCCGAATTTTGCCGTTTCTTCTTCGTTTTTTAAATGTATGATTCTCATATTCTTTTATTTTATCACAAGAGAAGCGGATGGGAAACAGGAAAATGTGGGGAGAATGGGAAAGAAAGGGCTAAAATTGGAGAAGATATAGCCATCGCTCCCCTTTTCTATATTGTATTTTTTCGGCGCGCTTCATTCAATCACAATGGAGCGTTATTTTTCTGATATTTCCGGCGATTCTATGCAGTTTCGTATTAACCGTCTCTCATCCTGCACTTATCCGTACCGGAAAAGTATATCAAAAGACGAAGGGGTGGAACGTGGGCTATCGCGAAAGAGAAGGCCGCATGAAATTGATGAAAGAATTAAAGAATTCCAATAAAAAAGGATATCGCTCTGGCCAGGAAGGCGATATCCTTGCGTGTGTGTTCTGGGTTTGCCAAAGACAGGTTACACAGTCACACCTTTTCCCTTCTGTTATTTTTGTTTTGATTTCTCTGCTTTCACTTTGCCGGCGACCTTTTCCTTTTCCAGCATTTCCTTGTACCAATCCGCTTCCCACAGCAGGTGGCGCTCGCTGCCCGGGGTAGCCTGGTAGTAGGCGGCTACGGTTTTATCGTATTGTTTGCTTCCATCCTCATTTTGCGTATATGAATCCGAATCTGTACAATCTGGATCAGACTTGAAACCGCTTACACACATATTATCAAGAGACTTTTTCCCAAAGACTCTCGTCCACGGAGTGCTGGTAAAATGTATAACCGCGGCTACATATCTGTATTTTTTCGTTTCCTTCAGTGTTACAGATTCTCCATAATAACAGTGATAGTCAGGGCCGTTCATAATCAGGTTATATTGCTCTGGATCGTTTTTATCCTGAACAGCTTTTAAGTCAATTTCCTCGTAGTACATAGGGCTTTCTATCAAGTTCATAACGGCATAGCCCGCGAACAGTCCCCCGCCGATAATGACAGCGCAGAGGGCTATGATGACATATTTCGCCTTTATCGCCTTTCGAATACGCATTAAGGTTTTTTGCGGATTGTCCGCTCCCATTGGGCTCTCCAGCGGCATGTCGCTTTTCATCTGTTCCAGCTCCTTCCTGCAGCTTTCGCATTCCTTCAGGTGCTCCTCCACCAGCCGCCGGCTCTGGCTGCTGCACACTTCATCAATGTACAGGGGCAGCAGGTCACGGATTATGTTGCAGTCTGTTTTATTCATGGCGTTCCTCACTTTCTTCCTTGATCTTGTTTTGGATTTTCTGTTTTGCGCGGTAGTAGGTGACCCTTGCCCAGCCCTCGGTTTTGCCGAAGATGAGCCCGATTTTTTTGAAGGGCAGTTCTCCGAAAACCCGCATGGAAAATACTTCCTTGTAGGGTTCTTCTATGCTGTGCAAAGCCTGATAGATACGAAATGCCTCTTCTTTTTTTATGAAGTCTTCTTCCGTTCCCAGGCCAGCTGGCTGATCCTGCAGCGGCTCTGTGCTGTAGATTTTGCCCTTTTCCAGCATGCGGAAGTATTCGTTTTTAGCGATTTTGCACAGCCACGCCCGTATGTCGCAGTCGCCCCGGAAGGTGTCGATCTTTTTCAGGGCCCGGAAAAAGGTCTCCTGGGTGATTTCCTCCGCCGCCTGGCTGCTGCGGCTGATGGCCAGGACATACTTGTACACGTCCTGAAAATATGCGTTGTAGACTTCATCAAAGCCTTTCATCTAGTCACCCCCTCTCCTTTATGCTTTCATATAACAGACCCGGAAAGCCGCGATTTGTTACAAAAAAATATGCACAATTTCCAAATAAAACGAAATCGTGCATATCTTCATCTTCTAAACAGAACTTCCTGCTGCCTCACGCTATTCAGTGCCTTTTCCGGCCAGCCGGTAAATGGCTTCTGCGTAAATTCTGGTCATGCGCATCAGGCTGTCTATGGAAATGTACTCGTTTTTCTGATGGCCCAGCTCCGGCTCTCCCGGGAATCTAGCGCCAAAGGCGATGACGTTTTTCATGGCTCTGGCATAAGTGCCGCCGCCGATGACCAGGGGCTGGCTTTGTGTATCACCGGTCTGCGTTCTATAGATATCCATCAGGGTGAGGATCATGGGATCGTCTGCCGGAATATAAATGGGCTTCTCGTGTTTTCCCTTTACAACGCCCAGATTGTACGAGTCCAGAGCCGGCATCATGCTGTCGTATACCTGCTCCGCTTCCATGGTTACCGGATAGCGGATGTTGATGGTCAGGGAAGCGGATTTGGTGTCCATCTGAACCATGCCCACGTTGAGAATCAGATCGCCGGAAGGCTCGTCGGAAAAGCCGCAGCCCAGGGATTTTCCGTTTAATTCGTAGCCAATGTGTTTGTTATAAAAGTCGATAAAGTCCGCCGCGTCTTCATTGACAAAATCCAGCTGGCTCAGGAATTCCATGAGAATGGAAATGGCATTCAGCCCCTGCTCTGGCTTTGCTCCGTGAGAAGATACGCCTTCTGCGCGGATTTCAAAGCTTTTTCCCACGCCTTTGCAGCTTATTTTTACCTTCTTTTCCTCCCGGAAGGCAGACAGCTTTTCCCGGATACGGTCGTATCCTGAACCAGAAGTGTCCCGCACAACAGCTCTGGCGTGATCCGCTACCATGTTGGCCGCGTTTCCGCCGTTCATGCTACGAAGCTCCAGGCCTTTTCCCGTGGCTGGCGAAAGCTTTCTTGCAATATCAAAGACCAGAATCCCTTTTTCTCCGTGGATTGCCGGAAAATCTCCATCCGGGGTAAAGCCGTAGTCAGGTGGGGAAACCTTGGAAAGATAGTGCTTCATGCCGACCCAGCTGGTCTCCTCATCCAGGCCTAAAATCAGACGAACTGTGTCTTTTAAAGGCGCGCCGCTTTCCTTGACCGCTTTCATGGCATAAAAGGCGGCGATAACCGGCCCCTTGTCGTCTATGGTTCCTCTGCCGTAGACTTTTCCATCCTTGATCTGGCCGCCGTAGGGATCGTCGTCCCAATCCGAACCCTCCGGCACTACGTCTAAGTGGCCCACAATGCCCATGACCTTTTCTCCCTCGCCAGGCAGATCCATGTGGCCACCGTAATGATCCACGTTTTCACAGACAAAGCCTTCCTCCCTGCCCTTTTCCAGCATATAGGCAAAGGCTTTTTCAACGCCTTCTCCAAAGGGCGGCTGGCCGCCGGTTTCTTCGGCTACACTTTTTATGGAGATTAAATGCTGCAGGGACTGCAGCATTTGATCTTTATTTTCATCAATTTTCTTTTGTATGAATTCCAAGTGTTCCATTGGCATCCTCCTTAGCCTGCTGCGCTCTGGACAGGTGTCCGGAAACGGGCAGTGTATCATTTTCCTGCAAATCATCATCCAGAGGAATAATTTCGTAGACCTGCTTTCCGCCGGAATAATACCGATCCACCCAGGTGGGGACAGCGTCCATCTCAATGTCCGTAATCCCCTTATCCTCCGCGTATGTAAGGTTTACCATGGCCATAACGCCCTGCTCTGTATAGCGGTTGCCCAGAGTTTCGCTCCTCTGATTGGAGATGAAATTCCCCATGCTGTAAAAGACTGGCACTTTTTTGCCAGAGCCTCCCGCTGTCAGGTATTCGGTTTCCTGCAGCACGTGAGGGTGGGAAGCAAAGATGATATCCGCTCCCATGTTCACCGTCTCCTGAGCAAGCTTTTTTTGGCTTTCATTAGCCGACTGCTGGTATTCCTCGCCCCAGTGGTAATAGGCGATAATGATCTGCGCGCCTTCCATTTTTGCCGCCTCAATGGCCTCTTTTATGCGGGGAATATCTTCATCCAGTGTATTAAAGTTAAAGGAATTGATATGGGCTGCCGTCTCATCGGAAAGCAGATTGCCATTTAAGGATGTGCTGCCTTCTCCGGAGCCGGTTTCATAAGTATAAGCTACAATCCCCACCTTGACACCGTTGACTTCCTCAATCAGATACCTGGGCTGGCTTTCATCCTGCACGCTTCCCACTGTGGCAATTCCCTTCTTTTCCAGCACCCTCAGAGTACGGAGAATCCCATCCAGGCCCTTGTCCGCCATGTGGTTGTTGGAGGTAATGCCTACATCAAAGCCGGCGTTTTTTATAGCCGATGCCATGGAATCCGGGCAACTGAACATGGGAAAACCGGTATATGGTTTTCCCGCAAAAGTGGTTTCCACGTTGCAAATTGCCAGATCCGCGGCCTCAATATATTTTTTTACATGCTTGAAATTGTTGTCAAAGCTGTACTTATCGCTAGCTGAATCGTACTGTGCTCTCAGCTGCGGATCATGAGCCATAATATCTCCTACACACAAAATAGAAAGGTCCGCTTTCAGAGGCGCCTCCTCAGCTGCAGGCTTTGCGCTGGCCAGCGTTTCGTCCGCCGCATCATTCCCCAGCATAGCAAACAGAGACACCAGTCCGCCGATTGCGAGTATTGCTAAAATAGCACACCCTCCCATCAGAAGCTTTTGCTTGCGCCTTCTGCTCCGTTCACGCCGGCTGATCCGCTCTGTTTGAGCTGATGCACTCCTGAGCCGCCTGCTCCTCATCCTTCTTTTCCCTGTCATCATCCTTCTTCCAATCTGAATTTACTGGACAGCTTCTACTCCCTTGATTTCCGGATAGCTTTCCGTCAAAATCCGTTCTACGACTCCCTTAATCGTCATCTGTGCTCCCGGGCAGCCTGCGCAATGGCCCTGAAGTCTTACCTTCACGATATTATCATCCGTATATTCTACAAATTCAATATCTCCTCCGTCTCTCTGCAGGAAAGGCCGGATCTGTTCCAGTCCCTCTTTAATCTTCTGTTCCATTCTCTTTGTTCTCCTTTTCTGACTTTTCTGCTTCATCCGTTTTTTTGGACTTCTTATCCGCCTTCTTCGGTTTTTCCGGCTCCTGCGGATCGATGGTACATATCGGACTTACAGTTTTATTAATAATCGTATTTATAACAACGGATTTCTTTGGATCTCCGACGTTATCAAAGGAAATTTTGCCAGACGCGCCTTCAAAATCTTTTATCTCAAAAAGGGCATCCCGCACAGCTCTGCCGCTGGCATCTTCGCCTGCCATCTCAATTGCCTCCAGCAGGATCAGGTATGCGTCAAATCCCAGGGCAGTGGCTGCATCCGGCGATTCTTCGCTGCCATATTTGCTGCTGTAGGCGGACAGGAACTCCTGAGAGCGCTCTGTCACTGCCTCATTTTCCGAATACAGGGTAGAAAATGCCTCCTGATTGTGCGTAAATTTTCCTACTTTTTTTACAAAATCATCAGCTGCCCAGTCGCTGTCCCCCAAAAATGTGATACCTCCAAGCCCCAGCTTTTCCGCCTGACGTAAAATGCGAATCGCATCCGTGTTATCACCTGTCACAAAGACGGTACTCACACCGGAGCCTGCAATGGACCGGAGCTGCTCTGAAAAATCTTTGTCACCTGTTTTGAATTTCTGGTATACGGAAATGGCCTCCGGATCCTCCGTCAGTTCTACCAGCTTGTCTTTAAACGTACTCGCCATGGCAATGGCCTGCTCATCGTTTTCCGGAACTAAAAGCCCCGCATTTTTCTGCTTTAGCTCCTCATATACATACCTTGCCAGAGCCACGCCCTGATAAGAATCCACAAAACATACCCGGAAATAGTACGGGTGGTTTTTCGTAACCAGCGGGTTGGTATTGGTCATTGCGATTGCAGGAGCCTCCGCTGTCTCCACATGAGCGTTTGCCACAAGGGAATAGATGCTTCCGTAGCTTCCCAAAACGGCCAGCGGCTGCTTTTTCATCAGATCCGCCATTGCAGTATCCGCCGCGTCAATATCCGATCGGTTATCCGTATAAATCAGCTCCACCTTTTTGCCCAGAACTTCCGGATAGAGCTCATTTGCCAGCTCAATTCCTCTGACCTCCAGCTTTCCCGCCTTTTCATCGGCGCCGCTCATGGGCTCGTAAACTCCTATCTTTATAGTATCGCCCGACTGCGGATTTTTATCAATAAAAGCAGCTTTAAAATTATTAAATGTCGTGCATCCTGCCAGCGATAGAGAAAAAACCCCTGCTGCAAGGAGCACTGCTAATGATTTCATTATATGTTTCATACCCTTATCCCGACTCCTTAAACGATTTTCTGCCAATTTACCAAGTGCTGCAAAATGCCCTGCAAGCTTGCCCCGCCTTTGCATGTATCTTCGATTATACCTTTTTTTTTGCAAAAGGTAAAGTCTGGACAAAAAAAAGGTTGTTTTAACCATGTAAAAAGTGGTATAACTAAGACATAACAAATTTAAGATCAAAACTAAGATTATTGGGAGGTATGAAATTATGAAATGGACATGTTCAGTATGTGGTTATACTCACGAAGGACCGGAAGCACCGGAGAAGTGCCCTCAGTGCGGAGTTGGCGCAGATAAATTCGTAAAGGCCGGCGAAGGCAAGAAGGAATGGGCTGACCAGCACGTAATCGGCGTTGCAAAGGGCGTTGATCCGGAAATCGTTCAGGGGCTGAAGGACAACTTTACAGGCGAATGCACAGAAGTTGGTATGTATCTGGCTATGGCAAGAGTTGCGCACAGAGAAGGATATCCTGAAATCGGTCTGTACTGGGAAAAGGCTGCATGGGAAGAAGCTGAACACGCTGCTAAGTTTGCAGAGCTACTGGGTGAAGTTGTTACAGATTCCACCAAGAAGAATCTGGAAATGCGTGTAGATGCTGAAAATGGCGCTTGCGCAGGCAAGAAGGCTCTGGCTAAGATGGCTAAGGATCAGAATCTGGACGCAATCCATGATACTGTTCACGAAATGGCTAAAGATGAGGCTAGACACGGCTGTGCTTTTGAAGGTCTGCTGAAGAGATATTTTGGCTAAAAACAGGCACTTATATAGCACTATGCTCCTTTGGGAACAGCTCAGAATTAAGAGGAACGTTTTAAGTTTAAAAAACATGAAACACGGTCAGCCGGAATGGGTTGATCGTGTTTTTTGTTGTGCGCCCGGCGGCGCACAACAAAAAGGGAACTTTCCGCCTTCGTTTTTCAGCGTTAAGTTCCCTTTTCTGAGTAGTTCAGGCCACGCTCTTACTGGAAATTTATCTCCACGTCTCCTGAATCTACAATGATGGCCATTTTATTTTTCGCTCTGGCGTTGTCCATAGCATAGGATTCGTAAATTTCCTTTCCATCTATGGTGCATCCGCCCATGTCGCTTTCCACATCAATGGCATAACTTTCCTTGGGAAGCTCCGTGGTCAGAATGCAGTCGCCCATATCGCAGTTTATATTGGTTCTTCCGGCAAAGCTTCCGAACAGCTCCGCGCATCCCGTGTCGATCTGGATATCCGCGCCCTTTACGTTCATGCGGGTTCCGTCCGCATTTCCCATGTCAATGTTCAATTTCATTTTGTCGGCGCGTACCCGGTCCATTTCCAGATCGCCCGAGTCGATTTGGATGTCGAGGGTTTTGGCAGTAAGGCCCTTCAGCTGTACCGCGCCCATATCGTTTTCCACTTCCACCTTATCGAAGGCCGTGTTCTTTGGATAATAAATTTTGACTTTTGTCTCCACATAGTCTCTGCCGAAAATGTTCATTTTGAACCAGTCCTGGCGCCTGGTCTTTCCCGGCGAGACGTTCAGGGTTCCGTTGTTCACGCTGAGTCCAGGTTCTCCCAGCTTTTTATCATAGCTTAATTCCGCCGCGAACTTGTCGCTCTCTATGAATTCCACCTCTTCCATATCACACTTAAGGTCAATGTCCCGAAAGCTCTCCAGCTCCAGGCTGCGGCTGACTTCCTCACCAGAGCCGCCGAAGGAAATCCAGGGAACCCTTTCTTCCACGCCGGAAAGTCCGTTTAATCCCCCTAGGACTGCTCCGGCAATACCGAGGAGAATTCCCGCTCCAATGACAATGCCGCACACCATGATAAAGGTTTTCATTCCCTTGCTCATTTTACACTCCCCTCCTTTTTTCCATTCTCCACGTCTGTATCCATCTGACAATAACATGTATCAGGTTTTTAGCCCCTATCGCAACACCTACACACAAAAGAGCTGTAATTCCAGCGGCTACCAGGCCTATGCCAATGAGCATAATTCCCCCTGCCAGGCTTCCGCCGAGCCCCGCGAATCCTACGAAGATCAGCCCGATTCCGCTGACGCAGACAGCTCCCAGGCTGATGATAACCGAAAAAATCACCGCCGCCATGGCAATAAAGACTGCCAGAGCCGATACGCCCAGTGCAATGGCTACTGGAAACGCTACTGGAGCAGCAAAGATTCCCAGGATCACCCACAAAATCGCGGACAGCCCCTTCTTCGCGCTTCGTCCCCCTCCCGGCTCATCCAGCTGGCGCACCGCGTAATCGGCTTTAATCTGAGTCGCGATTTTGGAAGGGCTCCCCAGCTCCGCGATGGTTTCCTGCTCCCGTTCAGGTCCGGCCTCGTCAAAGTATTCGCTGTAATATTCCATTGCAGCCTGAATCTCTTCCTTGGGCAGTCTGGACAGCTCGGCGGCGAGCCGGTTCATAAATTCCTGTCTATTCATTTGTTTCACCCCCTAATAGTAAGGAATCAATCTGCTGCTTGTAGATTCCCCATTCTTTTCTGTACTGCTCACACTTTTCTTTGCCCTTGTCCGTCACATGGTAATACCGCCGGTTTCGCCCCTGCCAGGGCTGGTCGTAGGTCTGCAGGTATTCTCCCTTTTGCAGCCTGCGGAGCACCGGATACAGAGTGGACTCGGAAATGTCCAGCACCTGCTTCATGGACTGGGTCAGAACGTAGCCGTAGGTATCGCCTTTTGACAGAACCGCAAGTACACACGCTTCCAATAGGGCGGATTCGATCTTAAATCCCATGAGCAATTCCTCCTTTCATATTACTTTTCGATCAATACTATACACTATATAATATTAACTGTCAATCATTATTGCGCAGAAAATATTGTTTTTTGGAGCGAAAATGTGAATTAGAACTGCTCTTTGAGCGGCTCCATGCCTCTTTTTAAAAAAAATTCAGTTTTTTTGCATCCGTTTTAAACTTTTTGCGTCTAACTTATATACAGGGCAGATGACGGAGGATATATGAAGGCGGACAGCCGCTTGAAAGAGCAAGACATAGACTGCCTGTGAGAATTTTTTGGAAAAATATTCGAATTTACTGAGTGATTTATCGAAAAGTGCAGGTATAGGTAAGAGAAAAGAAATTTTTTCAGATTGGATAAAACTTTTGAGTCCCTGATTCCGCCCTGTATATAAAAGGTAGTTTGGGAAGTGTGTTCAGCAAGGGGGAGGTGAGTGTGATGTAAGAAACACAAATGAAAAAGCTTTTCCAAAGGTCAGAGATGCCGCAAACATAACTGAAGCCCTAATAGAAAAGCTTACTACTATTATCCGTTATTATTCAAAAGAAATCAAGGAAAATTTGAACAAGACTGAAAGAGTTAATAGGAAGAACACGAATATGAAAAGCAAATTCTTGAGTTTAATTCTTGTATTATTAATCATAATGGCAACCTGCTCTGTATCGTTTGCAGCAAGTGGCGATAGGCCACATGATGACACCATGGAGTATATAAATGATTTATCAATTCCAGCAAAAACAGAAACCTCTATTAATGAAGATGGAGAATTGACGGTCACAAAAGTAGTTAATGAAGGCGATATGATTCTTGCATTGCAGCGTTTGACGGATGATGAACTCCGAACTAGCGGCTACTCAGATGAGAATATTAAAGAATTGAGAGCTATATGTTGCGCCGCTGACAAGAGCCGCTAAGGAAAGCTATGGTGATGTTACATACTCCATAAGATATCACGATTACTCCTACGACGCAAAATCCAAAAAGACCTATATCTCTACAACCATGGCATGGACTTGGAGCAAAACACCAAAATGTATATTCAAAGATATCCCGGCGATGACTGTTGGCGCTGATTTTAAAGCAAGAACTTCATCATCAGGGAAAGTGCTAAATGATGCACATGTCAATTATTATCGGTATGGAAAGAAAAATTCGAGCTATTCTGGCTACAAAAAAATTGTAGAAGACCATGATATTAAGACTAATAAAGCAGGGAGTGGCTCTTACATTAAACTCTCTATGATGAAGCTAAACCTTGCAGGAACTCATCCAGGTGAATATTATGCGTTAGGAGGAGGAATTACAACTAAATGGGTTGCCTCAGGTAAAAAAATAGTTATTCCTATGAGCGCAAATTATGGACACACGATTATTACAGCTGATGTCAGTGTTACCTTTGGTACAACTGGAAAAAGTATCACATTCACCCCAGCAAAGAAAATTATGCACGGTGCAAATGCCTATCTTTGCCGGGAATAGGAAAGGATAGCAATGGAACGTATTATTAGCAAAATAATCAAAGCGGTCTGCTTTATATTTATATCCTTTGTCTCGGGACTTATAGGAGGGAGCATCCTATGTTCTATAGGAGGAGTGAGTGATGAACTGGACAACTTAGGTATGCTGTTAGGTTATTTTACACCAACGATGCTTGTAGTCGTAAACTATATTTCAGACAGAAAATCCGGTTCGTGAAGATAAGGAATTAAGAAGGGCTGCCTGCATGAGAAAACTGATATGCTCCCTTTATGAGAGACAGTGAAACAAAAAAACACGATTGATCATGAAGGGAGTTTTTCTATGCCAGTCAAAACGAAAGCGACACCTGAGGAGAAAATCAGGATTGCCCAATTATG
>CAJTER010000034.1:0-15165 GCA_910575405.1 Clostridia bacterium
CAACAATGATGCAGAGAGCTGTGGTTGGAGCCTTTCGTTAACCATCAAGTGGTAGGAGAAACGAACCAATCCACAGTATCTCAAACAGTATAGCATCAAGTACAAATGAGTACGTTATAGCTACGAGATTATAATACAAGGAGAAGAAACCCATGTATAATTATGAATTGCAGAAATCAGCCGATCAACTGATCAAAGGAATCTTTGGAGTTAAGCCAGGTGAAACCGTTGTAATGACTATTGATACCCTGTCAAGTGAAAAAGTGGTGGAGGCCATTGCTTCCAGTGTATTTGCGGCAGGAGCAAAGCCTATGGTCATAAAAACGGCAACACCGAGAGGTGTAGGAAAAGCTGCTGATCCGGATCTTCCCATCAAGGCCCTGACCGGAGCGCTCATGGGAGCTGATGTGTGGCTGGAGCTGAACACCCAGTGGCTCCTTTATTCCACTCCCTTTGAAACTGTTGAACGGGAACACAAGGAAATCCGCTATATGAATTTGGTTGAATTTAACGAGGATCTCCTGGTTCGGACCATCGGCCAGTTTGATACAAATGTCATGCAGCCCTTTATGAAAGCCTTTTCTCAGAAAAACCGAGAAGCAAAGGAAATGCGGGTAGCCAATGAAGCTGGTACGGATGTTTCTTTTGAAATTGATCCCGGCCATCTGCTGAGCTGCGACTGCGGCGAATCCCACGTTCCGGGCATTCATATGCTGCCTGGACAGATCAATGTGGTTCCCCGCTTTGGAAGCATCAACGGAACCATCGTCTTTGACGGAACCCTGACGCCTCCCTTTGGCCGCGTTGTAACGGAGCCTGTGAAGCTGACCATTGAAAACAGCGTTATCACAAAGATCGAAGGAGGTCAGGATGCCCGCGACTTTGAAGACTGGCTCCGCTCCTTTGAAAGCGAGGACATGTTCAAGCTGGCCCATATTGCCTACGGCTTTAATCCTGGCGCGCGGCTGACGGGAAATATTGTCGAAGATGAACGTGTATGGGGAAGTACGGAATGGGGAATCGGCTATGTAAGCCCTTACGACGCACCACCTGCAGGTCAGGATGCTCCGTCCCACTGTGATGGAATCTGCCTGAAGTCCTCCGTATGGCTGGATGGCGTTCAAATTATGGATAAAGGAGAAATTGTGGATCCGGAGCTGAAAGCCCTGTCACCGCTGTAAGCATCAGCTGGAATCTGGAACCGTCCCAGTTACCAGACGGACACTCCAGGATGCTGCAAGTACCATGAGTAAGTAATGTGAAAAATGAGTACGTGAAATATAGAACTGGCCGGGAGCTTCGGAAAGCCCCCAGCCAGTGTGCTGTTCAGTTGGTAATGATCCAGTATGTAAATGAGCCATTAAGGCTCCAGCAAACTGTCGATGGCCACAAACAGAGCGATGAGCTCGTTGAATTTAATGGTATCATCCTCCAGGCCAAGAATGGATTTGATTTTGTTGATCCGGTAGCGGATGGTATTTTCGTGCTGAAAGAGCTTTTCCGCTACAATCTGATATTCGCCCCGGCTGCGCACATACTCCCGGATGCATTTGATGAATTCTTTCTTTCCGCTCTTGTCGTATTCGGAAATTCTCTCCAGAAAAGCATCATAAAATTCCCGCACTTCTTTGCTGTCCTTAATAGGCGCTAGAATGGTCAGCTCCTCCATTCTATTATAGGTAAAACTTTGGCGCCCCGTGTGAGCCGCCAGCTCCAAAGCAGTCAGCGCGCTTTCCACAGCTCGATCAAAGTGAATTTTTTCGCACAGCTCCCCTTTTCCAAACACGGGATGATCAAACGCAGGAGCCAGCTTGTCCCCCACTGCCGCCATCCGTTCGTCAAGACGCTTTTGCGGACTTCCCTCTTCTCCTTCTGTAAAAATAAACAAATGGATGTCATGATACCGGATATACGTATTCTGTTTGGCCTGGTCGAAGATGTGGCTCATGCTCTTGCGGTCGATTTCCGATTCCACTTCCCCCGAAACCGCCAGTACCCGCACCAAATTTTTAAAGGACTGGTTGATTTTTCCGATTTCCCTGAGAAATTCCTGAGCTGGCAGCTTGTCATAAAGGATGCGGGTCAGTCGCTGCTCGTTTAGCAAGTGGAGGTCGTCAAAGTACAGCAAAACGCTGATATTTTCGATGATATCCGCATAAGCCACATCCCGGTCAAGAGATACGATGGGAAAGCCCACTTCATTGCAAAATTCCAACACCTGCTGATCTAGGTACTTGAGCCCATCGTCAATGGTGCATATGCCGCTGACTTTATTGTTGTGCAAATACTGAATCCACTGGTAAATATCCTGGGGGCTATCCCGGTACTGCTCAAAGAGGGTAATATAAAGGGTCCCCTCTTCATCTGGAAAAAAGTCGTCCTGCGGCACACAGTCATAAACAGAGATCGCCTTTATCTCTCGGTTTATCCCGTTTACGCCTGCAATAATTTTAGCGTCCTTTAAGATGGAAAAGGTCAGTAAATCGATCCATTTCATAGCCATCCTCCACATTTGCCCGAGTATTACAGCATTGTTTTGAATATTATAACATCTTTTTGCCTACTGCTGTAGCTGGATATTTTCAAAATCTGAGACGGATTTTTAAAATCTATACAAAGACCCTGTGCGTTCAGGATACTACAATAATACTGCAAGAGCTTTCATACCCAGGTGCATGCGGACCGCCTGCTAGTGGAAGCGCGGGCAGTCTGTTGCGGGCAGTTTGTTTGCTGAAACGGAGATCTGATTCAGCAGACGTCACGTATTCCGCTTTCCGTATACGAGGGAGAATGTTATGAATATTATCATTGGAATTTTACTGGCTTTATCCATAATCGGCCTTTTGGACAAGGTGACGGGAAATCACCTGGGCTTTGAAGAAGAGTTTGACAGCGGCCTTTCCATCATGGGCTCCACCATGTTGTCCATCTTGGGAATCTACTGCATCGGCGTTACCTTTGCCCAGTCTCACGTGAATGCGATACAGGCTCTGTCCTCGGGCATGCCCTTTGATCCTTCCATCTTGATCGGAAGCCTGCTTTCCTGCGATCTGGGGGGCTTTGCCATTTCGGATCGCATCGCCCAGACACCTCTCATGGGAACCTTTTCCGGCGTCATCGTCGCCTCTTCCCTTGGCGTAACCATCAGCTTTCAGCTGCCCCTGTTTTTGTCCTCCCTCTGCAAATTCAACATAATCAAGGTCCTGAAAGGGCTCATTTTGGGTATCGCCGTGCTGCCGGTTTCCTTTTTTATTTCCGGTCTGTTTCTCCGCATTCCTATGGGTCAGCTGGCCTGCAACCTGCTGCCGGTTCTGGCTTTCTGTGGGCTCCTGGTTTTCCTGGTGGTAGCTTTTCCAGCCCTCTTTTCCAAGGTTCTGATTTTGGCGGGAAACGCCATCAAGCTGCTCTGCGCCCTGTTTTTTATTGCCGTTGTAATCGGCTTTTTTATTCCTTCCCTTGCCCTCGCAGAACAGGAGCTGGTCTATGAAGCTGCTACCATTGTTATTAAAATGACCATCATTGTCTGCGGCTCCATGATTTTGTCAAAGTTGGTTCTCAAATACTGTCCGAAGGTGGTCACATGGATTGCCGGAAAGCTGGATATCAACGAAGCCGCCGCTGTGGGTCTGCTGGTCAGCCTCTGCAGCAGTCTGTCTATGCTGCCCCTTTACCACAAAATGGATCGCCGGGGGAAGATGATGAATCTGGCCTTTTCCGTTTCCGGCGCTTACGTTATCGGCGGGCAGCTGGCCTTTATCTCCAGTTTGTGCTCCGGAAGTACAGTTTTGATTTTCATCCTCTCCAAGCTGCTGGGCGGTGGTCTTGCCATCGGCTTGACCCATTTTGTCATGTCCTCGGCCTTCAAAGGGATCCGGCCGCTGAGAGGGATTCTTCTCAGCTTCCAGAAATAGTTTTTCTATTTTTTTACATTTCGTCCTTGGCAAGCATTGCTTTTCGGTTTATAATTTCTATTAATTTCCATATAATCTAAAAATATACACATTGTGCGCTGCCTGATTAATATGTAGGCGAACCGTTTAGCAAAGCATTTGAAGAAAGGGATGAAGAAAATGGGAAGAAAGAAACAGGCAAAGCGAACCTATAAGGATGGCTTATTCCGCAAATTATTTAATAACAAAAAAGACCTCTTAGATTTATATAACGCTCTCTCCGGTAGGAATTACCCAAAAGGCACGCCCCTCCGCATCGTTACGCTGGAGGAATGCCTCTTCGGCGATCTGAAAAACGATCTGGCTTTCATCATCGATGGCCGGCTCATCATCCTCATCGAGCATCAGTCCACCGTAAATCCCAACATGCCCTTTCGCATGTTCTGCTATCTGGCCAGGGAATATGAGCGGGAATTCTATTCCAACGACATTTACGGCAAAACCCTCGTTCAAATTCCCACTCCAGAGATGTATGTCTTTTATAATGGAAAAGAGGACATACCTTTGGAACAGGAATTAAAACTTTCGGATGCATTTTTTGAAAAACGTGATAAACTATTTGTAGAGGTCACAGTTAAAATAATCAATGTGAATTACGAAAAGGGAGCCAGACTTCTGGAAAAATGCAGGCTGCTGCGGGAATACAGCATTTTGATCCACAAGATCCGTCTTCGCTGTGAGAAGGGCATGGAACTGAAGGATGCGATTTCTATTAGTGTGCGGGAATGCATCAAAGAGGGAATTCTGGCGGTATTTCTCAAAAGAAATGGCGGTGAGATTATGAGTTTTTTGTATCAGGCGCTGAGTAGGGAAGAGTGCGAGGCCATCCGGGAGCAGGATGGGTATGTGCGCGGACTGGAAGATGGCAAAGAGGAAGGCTTACAGCTCGGCAAAGAGGAGCAGCAGCGGTTCAGCGCAGAAAAGTTGAAGGCTATGGATATGCCGGCAGCTGAGATTGCCGAGGTTACCGGCCTTCCGATAGATGAGATCGAAGCACTGTAACAGTATCAGAGAAAGCTGCCGGGAATTACGCACATTCCCGGCAGTTCTCTCCCCTATCCTTAATAGCCGATTGCCACGGCTGTAACCATAAAGATGGTGCCGACTGCAAAGAGGGCCACTTCCATCTTCCAGGCGAATTTGATCCATTTGACAAAGTCGATTTTGACGATTCCAAGGTAAGCCATCAAAAGGGCGGAGGTGGGGTTGATCATGTTGCAAAATCCATCCCCCATCTGGAACGCCAGGCAGGAGGTCTGTCTCGACACGCCTAACAGGTCAGCCAGAGGCGCCATAATAGGCATGGAAATTGCCGCCTGCGCCGGGCCGGAGCAGACCAGGAAGGTAAAGAGGGACTGGAACAGGTACATTCCCCAGGCCGCGAAGATGCTGGGGATGCCGGACAGGCCTTCTCCCCCGTAATGGAGGATCGTGTTCAGCACGCTGGGTTCTGAATTATCAACGCCTCCAAGGATCAGGGTAATGCCCTTGGCTAAGGCTAAAATCATGACAACGGGAACCATATCGGCTACGCCCTGCTTGAAGGCTCCCGCGATGTCGTTGATTCTCATGCCGTTGAGCTTGAACATCACGCCCACCACTCCGCAGGCAATGCCCATGCCAAAGAACTGAGCTGAAATCTGGGGGATGTACCAGCCATTTTTGATAATGCCCCAGAAGATCCAGACAAAGAAAGCGATAAACACCAGCATGACGACTGCGTGGCCTTTTGTAAATGTATCGTCTATAACCGCTTCTGCCTGGGCGGTTTCCCGGAAGTTTCTCTGATCCGATTCATAGGTCAGGGCAAGCTCCGGATTCTTTTTGAATTTCCGCACTCTCCAGGCAATGTAGAAAAACAGTAAAATTTCTACTACCAGGTACAGGGTGATTCGAAGAGCCGCGCCTGACATGAGGGGAACTCCTGCAATTCCCTGTGCGATGAGCAGGGTAAAGGGGTTCATCCAGGATGTGGCGAATCCGATCATCATGGAAGAATATACCGTAAGCATTACCGTTATGCCATCATAACCCAGCCGGATCATCAGCGGCATTAAAATCATGGCAAAGGGAATCAGCTCTTCCCCCAATCCCAGCACCGCGCCGCCCAGGGAAAAGAGCAGCATGATGATGGGAATGAGGATAAAATCCTTTCCATTCATTTTTCGCAGCACGCTTCCCAGGCCGTTGTCAATGGCTCCTGTGCGAATTAAAATGGCGAAAGCTCCGCCTATGATCAGGATAAAGGCGATCATTCCGGCCGTACCGTCCAGCCCTCCGTTGACAAAGCCATTGTGCATGGTATTGAGAAGTCCCGTATCCTCTGTTACATTATAATCGGTAAAAATTTTGGCCTTTAAATACTTTGGCGCCCCGTCCTCATCCAGAAGATACTGGAAGCTTTCTGGATCCACTAAGGTCCTGGTTTTTTCCTGCCCGTTTTCCATGTACGTCTCTTCCTGAACGTCAAAATACCCGGCCGGGACAATATATGTTACGCAGAAGGCCGCGATAATCAGGACAAATAACACAACATACGCGTCGGGAGCATTAAATTTTCTCTTCTTTTTTACCTTTTCCATTTTCTTCACCTCTCTTTAATTTTTTCAAACAATAACATGCCAACAGCACATTCATTGTGACCATGCACAGATATGCGGCAAGCTCAATTCCGGTAAGGATGCCGATCATTTTATGAGGGCTTTCCTGTAGCAGCATTTGGATTCCCCCAAACCAGTTTGCCATGGCTTTTTTCAGCGCTGCCGAGACATCGCTTTCAAACACGTACAGCAAAACGAAGATAAAGATTCCCGCCAAAGTCTTGTAGCGCTCAAAAAAGCGAAAATGGGAAGTTACCGCTGCCGCGTACATAAGGCTGATGAGTACCAGCGCCTGCAGGAAAAGCGATACTGCCGAAAAGGCGAGGTATATACCGCTTCCAAAGGTTTCCTCTACAAAGAGGAGTCCCTGCCGGATCGGTTCGGCCCGCATGATTTCCTGTGGCATCATGCGAAGCAGGCGGCTTTGCATCAGACCGATCACGCAGACTGCCCCGGCCAGTCCCAGCAGCCACAGAGCGGCTTCGGCCAGCTTTGCCAGGACAAAGCGCGGGAGACTGCCGCCCCCTCTGCCGCTGTATTCTTCATCCTGAAAAACAGGGTTATGAAAGGTGTGAAACACAGCTGCGCTGTAAAAAATGAGGGATAGCATGACGCTGAGGGCTGTCAGCCCCATTGCCCCGGCCACGACCCCGCTTTTCCTGACGCACAGCTCCAGCACCAGTAAAAAGGGCACTGCCGCCAGACAGTAGAACATGCGCATGAACCAATTTTTATTTTTTTCACCTAGGAACGAATACCTAGGTATTCCCCTGACTCCTGTTTTCATCATTTTCTTTTCATTCCTTTTTCTCGTATACTTTCCTGCCGCCAAAATACGTCTCCAGTATTGTGATGTGTTCCAGCTCCAGAGGCGCCGTCTCGTATGGATCTTTGTCCAGTACAATAAAGTCCCCGTATTTTCCAACCTCCAGGCTGCCGATGACAGAATCCTGAAATTTCGCGTAAGCCGCATTTATGGTAAAGGAACGAATCATTTCCGTAAGGCTGATCCGCTCGCCCTTATCCAACAGGTAAGTTTCATCGTCCATATCCTCAATGCCGGCCATGTCAAAACTTTCCGCATGATACAGATTTCTCGTGACCCCAGCCTGAATGGCGTGGAAGGGATTTGGATCCGGTGTTACCGGAAAATCGGAGGAGCTGACCACCGTTACGCCTGCTTTCACAAACCGGTTCAGCGGATACTCTCGTTCCGCCCGCTCCTTTCCCAGCAGTTTTTCTTCCAGAGGGAACATGACCGGCGACTTGAAGTGCCAGTAGACCTGGGCGTTGGCAATGACGTTCATCTGCTTCATTCTGGCAATATCCGCATCTGAAACCAGCTGCAGATGGGTGAGGGTATTTCTGTAATCGCCTTGCGGCAGCTTTTCCAGGGCCATTTCCATAGCATCCAGGGCATCGCAGGTCGCCCCGTCGCCGATGGAGTGGCAATGTATCTGAAAGCCGTGCTCCATGGCTTTTTGAAAGGCAGAGGCCAGCTTTTCCTTTTCCCAGAACAGGCAGCCAGTAAAGCAGCTTCCCTTTCCCGCCTGCTCCGTATAAGGCTCCAGCAAATAGCCATCCAGTCCCTCCACAACGCCATCCAGGAAAAACTTGGCAGTTGTAAGTTCCATCAGAGGGCTTTTGACCCTTTTTCGCGTCTCTTCCATCTCCGCAAACTGGGCGTCCAGATCTCCGCTGGCGTCAATGTCCCGAGCCCCATGTATGCGCATATTCAATTCCCCCCGATCCTCCAGCACCTTGAATGCATCGAAGAGGGTTGTCCGAGGTTCCACGGTTCCCGGAGGCCGCAGCGCAAAGATGGAAGTGTAGCCGTTTTTAAGCATCATGTCCTGAAACCACTTCATAGCCTGGTAATTCTCTTGCTCTGTAAATTCCTGATAGGGGACAAAGACTCTGGCCTCGTTTCGAATAATTCCCCACACCTCTCCTGTCTGGGGATCCAGCTGAATTTCGCCTCCCGGCGGGCACTTGCGATCCGATGTAATCTGATATTTTTTTAAAGCTGCCGTATTGAGCCACATGCAGTTGCCCCCGAAATCCGACAGTACGATGGGTTTTTGCGGGCAAAGTTCATCAAGACGTTCCTTCCTGGGGCCCAGTACGCCCTCGGCACCTTCAAACAGGCTGGTATTAAAGCCCCTTCCATAATACATTTCCTTTTGCGGATTGGCTTCAATATGCTGCCGGATTTTTTCCATGATTTCTTCCTGCGACAGCGCATCATACAAGTTAATATTAAACAGCGTGTCATAGGCCAGACCTGGCGCGTGGGTATGAGATTCAGAAAACCCTGGAAAAACACTGCTGCCTCCCAGGTCAACCTGAAAAGCCCCAGCCCCGCCTTTATGAGTCAGCGCTTCTTCACTCGTTCCCAGAAAGGAAATCTTAGAATCCTCAATTATCATTGCTTCATATACTCGCCCGTCCTGATCCATGGAATGAATCCTTCCGTTAAAAAATACGGTGCAATTCTTCATTTTGTCCTCCTTCATGCGTGATTTATCATGGACTCTTTTTTTCGTCTAAACAATCGTTCAGAATTCCATGCCTAAAATACAAGCAATATTCATGCCATGATTTTGCCCTCTGTTTGCCAGTGTACTGACCACTTGGAAATTAGGGTGGATGGTGCTGAATATTTTGTCAGTCTGCAAGGCGGAAGAACGAGGCGTAGCCTTAGCTACGGCGAGCGATGACAACGCAGCAGATGGCAAAATAGGCAGTGCCGGACGCCCCAATTCCCAGGTGGCCAGCACATTAGCTTGATCGCACCATAAAAAACTGCTAAGATATCCTTATCTCGTGGGATTGGAGGATGAAGCATTGTGTAATACAGGAAACAAAGCGCAGCCCTTTGGCGCTGTAATTGCCGCTCTTGCCAAAAATATCGCCGATCAGATTTCCACAGCCGTAAACATGCGGCAGCTGGCCGAGGATCGTGGATACCTGATCGAGCTGGCCGAGGATTTTCTCACGCCCATGATCGTTGAGACAGCAAAACAATTTGATCGGGAAGACATTGTCCTGCAGATCTATTTTCAAATTACGCCCGATGCTACGCCTCAGCTGAGCGCGGAGGAGTTTTGCGCCGGCGTCTGCATTGAAAATATCGGCTCCTGGAAGATCCGGGAACATAATCTTACCCATATCAAGGATATTGTAGAGGAGAACAAGTTCTTTAAGTGGTGGTATTTCGAATGCATCCGCATGAACGTGGCTGGCTGGACCCGGGTTTATTTTGATCCCTATCTTGAGCTGGACGTCATTACTTACAGCACGCCTGTGTGGGCGGACTCTGGCTCTTTTGTCGGCGTTCTGGGCGTTGACATTGATTACAACGAATTTACTTCCAGAATCAATCGCAGGCTGGTGGAGAACATTCGGGAAGATATTGAAACACTGAAAAAAGAACACGAATCCATGGGAAACCTCACTGCCTTAGACGAGCAGTATCTGAACGTCAACACCGGCGAGCTCATCAGCAATGCTACTATCTGGAATCAGACCGGCTGGCACAGCGACAAAATGCGCGGCGTCATGGAACTGGTCAAACGGGCGGCCATCAGCGATGCTACTGTAATGCTTCAGGGGGAAACCGGATCGGGAAAGGACTTTATTGCCCGAACGATTCACGAACACTCCAGCCGCGCGGAAAAGTCCTTTATCAACGTAAACTGCGGAGCCCTGACGGAAAGCCTCATTGAATCCGAGCTCTTCGGCTATGGAAAGGGGGCCTTTACCGGGGCGAAAAGCAGCGGAAGCGCCGGCTATTTCGAGGCTGCTGACGGCGGAACGATTTTGCTCAACGAAATCGGCGATCTGCCTCTCCATCTGCAGGTCAAGCTGCTCAATATTATTCAGGATAAGGAAGTGACTCGCATCGGCGAAACCACAAAACGGAAAACCGACTTTCGCCTCATTGTGGCCAGCAATAAGAACTTGTCAGATCTCGTTTCCCAGGGCCTGTTCCGGGAGGATCTCTATTACCGGGTGAATGTTCTGCCAATCTATATCCCTCCGCTCCGTGAACGGGATGTGGATATTTTCCCCCTGATTACCACATTTCTGGCCCGCAATACGGAAAAATACGGAGTCGCCCGCAAGCTTTCCGTGAATTTGGTAAACCTGTTCACCAAATACAGCTGGCCAGGAAACATCCGCGAACTGCAGAATATTATCGAGCGCCTTGTGTTAACAAGTAATAAAGAACTCATTGACATCCCAGATCTGCCGCAGGAATTCCTGGAAAAGGTCCGCAGCGAACATCTCCTGAAGCCCTCTGAACCCGCCGCCGGAAAAGCAGGTTCCGCCCACCCAAATCTTCTAAAGCTGCAGAAAGAGGACGCTGAGGCGCAGCTAATTATTGAAACCTACAAAGAGCTGGGCAGCTCCTACAAGGTCGCCGACGCGCTGGGAATCAGCCAGACCCAGGCTTATAAAAAAATTAAAAAATATGTTTTTATGGAAAACGAAAAAAATAATAAGGGCTGAAATAAGTTGTTTTTGACTTGTTTTGGCCTCTTTCTTTATGGGTTTTAAGTTTTTTTGTACTTGGAACTTGCTCAAAGTTATTTATGAATGGCTCCTTAATGTTCTATGCAAATCAGGTCAACGGGAATAAAGTAATGCCCAATTTACGCATAAATCTCACTGATTCATCAAACCTCTGGCTCTATGAAATATCATTTTTTGAAAATCCCCACTCCAGAGATGTATGTTTTTTATTATACAGGAAATATCGTTTACGATATTGGCGGAATATCAACAAAGTCTACCTCTACAAGAGAATCTGTGAAGCTGACTTTGTTACAATGGAACAGAGGACATACCTTTGGAACAGGAATTAAAACTTTCGGATGCATTTTTTGAAAAACGTGATAGACTATCTGTAGAGGTCATAGTTAAGGTGATCAATGTGAATTACGAAAAGGGAGCCAGACTTCTGGAAAAATGCAGGATGCTGAGGGAATACAGCATTCTGATCTACAAGATCCGTCTCCGCTGTGAGCAGGGTATGAAACTGAAGGAGGCGATTCCTATTAGTGTGCGAGAATGTATCAAGGAGGGGATTCTGGCGGTATTTCTCAAAAGAAATGGCGGTGAGATTATTAATTTTTTGTATCAGGAACTGAGCAGGGAAGAGTGTGAAGCCTGCCGGGAGTTCATTATGCCCCTGGCAACCTGAAACTGATGTCTGTCGATGTTTTTTCCAAAAGAAAAGGATATGCCCCGCAGTTAAGCGATGCATACCCTTTCTATTAAATGAACCCTTTAATAATACAACTCCGCCGGTCCCTTGTATTCCTGGATGGTATTTCCGCCGTCTACTACCAGCGCCTCTCCGGTGATGTAGGAGGCCTCTTTGGATGCCAGAAAGACGATGGCGTTTGCCACTTCTTCTGCTCTGGCGCTCCGCTTCATAGGCGTGTTTTCGCCGCCGGCAGCCTCGCCCTCGGTCTGGGACGCGGTGGCGATCCAGCCGGGGAGTACGTTGTTGACAGTGATATTGTGGATTCCCACCTCAATTGCCAGCGCCCGGCTCATGCCGATGACGCCTGCTTTGGCGGCGCTGTAGGATGCTTCTCCTGGGTTGCTTACGATGGGACCTGTTACAGAGGACACATTGACGATCCTGCCGTACTTACCCTTTATCATATGGGGCAGCGCCTGTTTGGTCACATTAAAGCACAGGGTCAGGTTACGGCTGATGGAAGTATCCCAGCTTTCATAAGTCATATGCATAAAGTCCGAGAAATCTTCTTCCTCGCCTACTTGAGTCATGCCCGCGTTGTTGACCAGCACTTCCAGGCTTCCGAAGTCTTCTGTTACCTGCCGCATCATGTCCGCCGTTTCGTCCCGATCCATCAGGTTGGCGATATATCCCTTTGCTGTAATTCCTATAGCTTCCAGCTCCGCCGCTCTCTGGTAGATGCGGTCTGTCGTTGCCACCAGCGCTATCTTTGCTCCCAGTTCTCCCAGGATTTTTGCCGTTGCAAAGCCGATGCCGCTGGGACTTCCCGCGCCTGTAACGAGGCAGGTCTGGTTTTCAAATGAAATAAAATTTTTTGCCATTTATTGTTCTTCCTCTCCCAGGCCTTTTAGAATGCAGTCGATGAGCTGCGTACTGGGGCCTGCTTTTAATCCGCCGTCAATATAGATATCTTCTCCTGTTATGTATCTGCAGTCGTCAGAAGCCAGGAAATGGTATAATGCCGCCGCTTCCTCCGGCTTGCACATTCTCGCAAGAGGCGCTGTTACTTTCATGACTGCCAGCTCTGTTTCACAGCCTTCCGCATAGGCCATAGGTGTGTCGATGGTATTGGGGCAGATGCAGTTGACGCGTACGTTTCGGTGAGCCAGTTCAACGGCTGCCGCTTTTGTCAGGCCCACTACCGCGCACTTGGATGCGATGTATGCGCCATAGCCCGCGTAGTCTCCATTGGCGGAATTGGATGCTGTGTTGAGGATCACGCCGCCGTCGCTGATATATTTGGAGCCGTACTTTAAGCCGTTGACTACGCCGTATACGTTGACGGCAAAGAGCTTTTTGTAGTCTTCTAAAACTGCGTCAGAGAGCAGCTGTTCGGGCATGATGATTCCCGCGTTATTGACCAGAATATCCAGCTTGCCGTATTTGCTGTGTACGCTTTTGATGAGGTTTTCTACGCTGGCTTCGTCCGAAACATCGGTGCGGATAAAGTCGCAGCCCTCTGTCTTCGCGATTTCAGCAGCTTTTTCCGATATATCAGCCATGGTGACAACAGCACCCGCTTCCAGAAAGCGCTTTACTGTGCAAAGTCCAAGCCCGGAGCCGCCTCCGGTGACGATGGCGATTTTTCCTTTCAGTGAAAAATGATTCATTGCTTCTTCCTTTCCTTATGAATTTTTATGCGACGCGTAACAAATCGTAACCTGTCTGCAGCCGCCATTTGCTTAGCGATTGTACGTGCCAACTGCGGCCAGTTCGCCGATGCATGCATCCCAGCACTGAATCAGCTTGTCGATATCTTCATCCGAGGTTACCGGCGATACCAGCATCATATTGTGGAATGGTGTGATGACGATACCTCTGTTGTGGAGATAAATGTGTGTGTAGTACATCAACTCCCAGTCAAAGTTATCCTTGGCATGAGTCCCGTTCTTAGGTGATTCCGGCATAAACTGCAGCTCGCATCTTGCTCCGGAACGGGTCAGACTCCAGGGCACCTTGTGCTTGGCCAAAACTTCTTCCAGGCCGTCTGCCAGTCTCTTTAATCCTTTGAACATTTTTTCAAAAGCTGCTTCTGTAGCTACTTCCGTCAGCTGCGTTCTCATGCAGGCCACCGCGAACTGGTTCGCGGCCAGAGTTCCGCCGATTCCCATTGGATCCGATACACCGCCGTTTCCGTACATTTGGCCGATTTTGTCTGTGATTTCCTTGGTAAAGCCGTATACCGCGATAGGAACACCGCCGGCAATGGACTTACCCATGGTCACAAAGTCTGGCTTCAGGTTCCAAGCTCTCGTGCATCCGCCGTATCCGTTGGACAACGTGTGGGTTTCGTCGATGATCATGTAGGAGCCGTACTTGTCGCAGAGCGCTCTGACGCCCTCCAGATAGCCTTCCGCAGGCAGTACCATTCCGCAGTTTGTCATAACTGGCTCTAAGAGAACGGCTGCCACGTCCCGGTGTGCCAGTTCTTTTTCCATGGCTTCCAGGTCGTTGAATTCCACCACTCTCGTCAGCTGATCCTTGGGCAGGCCCGGGTTGGAGTCATACTGGGAACGGAGGCACAATTTGCCGTCTTCCCCAATGTGGGGCAGAGTTTCGTCCAGGCTTCCGTGGTAACATTCCTGCATAACGAGGATTTTGGGCCGCCCGGTCAGAGTTCTGGCGTTGCGGATGACGTACCGGTTTGCTTCCGTTGCGGTCATGGCGATCTGCCAGGTGGGCAGTCCAAACCGTTTGCTCAGATCCTTGCCGATTTCCAGAGCATCCAGGGTAGGCATCATGGTCGTAATGCCCATGTCAGCCCGCTTGGCAATGGTTTTGGCCGTAGCATCCGGCGAGTGGCCGAACATGGCGCCGGTATCGCCCAGGCAAAAGTCAATGTATTCGTTGCCGTCAATGTCCCAGCACCTGGCGTCCTTGGCCTTTTCCAGGAAGATGGGGTGTTCTGTTCCCCAGTCGGCCATCCAGGGCATGGGAACGCCGTCCAGAAAGTTTTCGTGAGCCTTGTCAAAGGCTTCCTTGCTCTTTGGCGTCCGTTCCATAAAGCGCTTGTCTTCCCGCTCTCTCAGCTTTGCCAGCTCTTCTGCGGTAACTAATCGGTAAGGGCTTTTCTTATCTGTAATCATAATGAGTCTCCTTTTTACTTTTTTCATGAATTTAAGATTGTGCAGATATATAAAGCAAGCTTCGTGCCAAACCTGATAAAAACTTCATCAAATCCTGTGTATCCCTTGAATTTCAATAGTTTTGTTGGTTGTGTCTGAAAAGGACGGTGCGGTATTTGTGTTTTGCAATTACCTATATATTTAAAACGTAAGGGAGTTTTTACCTCTTGACTCGCCACATGTAACAATGGTATTTATTATTAAAAATAATAATA
>CAJTER010000034.1:15239-51103 GCA_910575405.1 Clostridia bacterium
TATTATTATTTTTAATAATAAATACCATTGTTACATGTGGCGAGTCAAGAGGTAAAAACTCCCTTACGTTTTAAATATATAGGTAATTGCAAAACACAAAAGGAATAGGAAAAATAAAAAAGGGAAATGACAAAATGCCAGAATCTCCCGTATGAGCTGGAATGGTTTGAATAAACAGAAGAAAGAGGGCAGCACAAAAACGCCCTATACAAAAACGGGGCTCTCAGCAAGAATCTCAGCACGAAGCCACAAACAGCGGTTTTAAACTTTGTAAATATTGCTTCTTGTTTAATTGACCAGCCAGAAGCACCGTAAGCAGCTGTGAAATACCAGCTAGAAGCAAATCGGCATGCAGAGTTTCCGCATTGCGGGTTTTCCGCCCGGAAATGCCGCCGGACTCTTTCAGTCGGCCAATCGTCCGTTCTGCAGCCGTGCGCAGCTTGTACGTTTGCTCCTATTCCGGTGTTCCTCTGGTTATGCCAGGCCAGGCACGCAGATCTTTTTCCAGGTACACGTAGAACATGCGCCCGCAGGGAGACGGTGTACAGGGGTTCTCGCAGGAGGTCCGCCGTTTACTTTTTCCCTTGATGGTGCGCCACTTCATTTTGGGGCAAACAAATTTCATGGTGGGGATTTTACAGCGGAGATGGGATTTGCTGCCTTCCCGCTTCATGGGAAGGGAAGGATCCTTTGGACAGCAGGGAATGCCGTCTTCCTTGAGAGGGCAATCGGTATCCGGCAGGGAAAGTGCGGAACGAAGCGGGATCAAAGCCTTTTCAAAGTAGAGTTCCTGAAGAAGGGACTTGTAGAGTTCGATGGAATCAAAGGCCGCATCTCCTAAAAAGAGGGAAGGCTCGAAAGAAGGATGCTTTTGAAAATAGTCCTTCAAAACTGGAAGCAGCGCTTTGGAATCGACCAGAGCCTTATCCTCTTCGGGGGAGTCGGACTTTTTCTCCAGAATAATCTCCGGGTGCTGCTGGATAAAATCCCGATCAAAGAAGGAGATATCCCGGATAATGCCAAACTTGTAGGCATAGCAAAAATGGCCATTGATGTACATCTGCTGGATAGGCGGATGGGAAGCATGGGGAGGAAAGGCCGCATAAGCAGCTTTATAGGGGTACAAAGTCCTGCTCAGGAACCAGCGTTTTCTGAAAGGCTTTCATCTTTTTGATGAGAGACTGGGCATATTTCGGATTGTTTTCGGTCACAAAGGCTTCAATGCCGGACGTATCGAAGATGGTCATAGCCGCTTTCTCTTCATCCATTTGCTGGCAAATGGGTTCGGTCTGCTCCACGAGCTGCTCAAAAAGGAGTTTCAGGTCGGGAAGAAAGTCCTGCTTGAATCTGGTGAATTGGGAAGCATGAGGAAGCCTGGAGAAGCCGCAAAAGTTGCGAAGAGGCGGAGAGAAGTGCAAAAAGAGAAGGAAGAGGGAATCGTCACAGATCGAGAAGAGCTTCTGGAGGATGAGGGCCCAAAGCATGGAAAAGAGAGAATAGGTGCGGGGTCTGCCAGTGGGCTTGTAAAAATGGTAGATAAAGGAATAGGGAGCAAGGGACTCCAAATGGATGGTCTTTTGAAGAAGCGAGAGGAAAGCGGGTTTATCCTGTTCAAAAAGGGACTCACATTCGGAAAAAAGGTCTTTCATAGAAAGCTGGGTATGTGCTATCATAGAGGTACAATTCCTTTCTGGGATTTGGCAATTGTTTCTTGTAACTCAACTGTACCATAAATCAGTGAGGAGTTGTTTGTTTTTTCCAGCTTCTAATCCCTTTATTTTTCAACGGGTTTCACGTTTTGCAATTACCTATGGACAAGAAAGGCGGAAAGGAGGCATCGTTTATGGCAATAGCAGTTTCTCTAAACAGGGAGCAGGATAAATATATAAACGGTATGAATGAATATATCAAAAAAATAAGCGCTTCTCCTGAAGCTGAGGCGGAAGCTTTGGCAGCATTAAAAAGAACGGACGTCGTTACAAAACAGGGCAATCTGAAAGAAAAAATAGTATCATGGGAGTAAGCGTATGTACAGCAAGCTTCCCAATTTAGTAATTGGCTTTCATGGATGTGATAGTAGTGATAGATTTGAGCTATTGTTTGAATTCAACTGATAAAGGGCTACTTTTCACCTATTGAACCTGATAAAGATTTTACTATACCTTAATGCTGTCTAGCTGCTCCTTATGGCAGATAGCATACTAGCGAAATTCGGAATTCCAAGATTTGCTCATAGGCGGGGAGGCGTCGCATTAGAAGCAATTCCGATGCGAGAATCCCTTTTGCGTCCGATTTTGGAGAGGCCTTGCCTGTGCTTTCCCCTTCTGCAAAGGTGTAGTTGGTAATGTGCATGATAGCGAATTGCGCCTTGGAAGCTGCCCAGAGGGCTATAATAACAAAGACCACATTGCCAACTCCGGCGGAGGAAAATCGGCAAACTGGAAAGGAGCAGATAAAAAGAAATCTGCTCCAAAAGCTCCGCCGCCAGTCCTGCTTAGCGCCCTCTAATCCCGCTTTGCTTTCTGCCTTTCCTCCAGCTTTCGCCGCAGCGTGGACAAGACGTTTGCCCGATGGTGGATCTGGTGCTTTGATGCTGCGGCATCCATGATAAGCTCTACCTCTATCAGGGCTATTTCAAAAAATCCCATTTATTTCAGTTCTCCGCAGGAGCCTACCGGAACCTTTCCTCCAATAGCGTCTATGATTTCCAAAGTCCGCGCTTTATCAAAGAAGCTGCACAGCTCCAGAAAATAAACGCCCTGCTCTACCAGCTCTTTTGCCGCAGCCTTAGCCGCATCCAGATCCTTTGTAAAGCGTACATATGTATTGCAGACATCGTTTTTCAGCGTAAAGTTTTGAGTTTCTTCCACACCGTCCATTACAACGACGATTCCATATTCCTGCAGAGAATCGAGAGCCTCTATCTTTTCCAGCTCTGCCGGCAGATAATCCGCGTGCAGAATCTCCATATCGCTCTTTGTAATGCTCAGCAGCTTTTCTACGGCTTCATCGTCAAAGTCACCGCACATGTCGATGAGATCATATCCTTCGCTGTCCAGCTTTTTTACCAGCTCCCGCGTCATTTCAAAGGAACTGATCCCTGCCACCAGATTGATGCTTTCCTCGTTTTCATAAACAATGGAATAGGTTTCCGGTGATGCGTTGTCAACATTTTCAATAAAAGCGTATTTAAATATAGTTTCCTCCTACTACAATATATTTATGGTTAATATCCCTTACAGCCAGTAAGGAATTACCCATCTTGTTGCTTAAGCTGTATAATGATGGAGCAATCGGTATAGCGGGTTCCTCCTTGGGCTTTGCGCCCGTAAACAAGTCTGCTAACCAGCTCCTCATTCGCAGCGTTCGCTTTATGCAGGTTGAGCCACCTTTCGGGTGCGTTCGTGTCACACCACAGTAGATTGAATCGGCCATGAGTAAATCTGGTATTAATATGCTATAATAAAGTTGTAACAGAAGGTACCGAAAAAAGAGACAAGGAAAAAAGAGGAACCAAAATGGCACAACACGATGAACCCGAATTTCGAAAGAAAATCGTCCGTCTCCATCTGGAAGAAGGCTGAACCTACAAAAGTATTATGGAGGAATATGGAATTGCGAAATCCAGCATTTCCAAATGGTGCAACGAATTCAGCAAAGAATGCCAAAAGCAAGCCAATACCAAACAGGGAGAACCAACGGAACTGGATATGATGAAAGAGAATCTTTGCCTGCGCAGGGAATTAAAAGAGATGAAAAAGGAAAATCTCTTCTTAAAAAAAGCAGCGGCATTCTTTGCAAAGGAACTCGATTAGAGGCTTATCGGTTCCTGGACCAACATCGGGATGAATTTGGTACCCGCTGGTTACTGAGACGGCTTGGGATTTACCCCAACGCCTATTACAACTATCGCAAACAGCGCAAAGCAGAGCATTTTGTCCAAAAGGCAGAAGTCTGCTCACAAATTGAAGCACTTTACCATCAATACAATGGCACCCCTGGCTATCGCAGCATAACGGTTTATCTGGAGCGCAAAGGCTACCAGTACAGTCCGGCCACGATTCATCGTTATATGAACCAGGAATTAGGGCTGCATTCTATTGTCCGCCCCAAACGGCCCGGATATGAAAGGGGAAAACCACACAAAGTCTTTGAAAACAAGCTACACCAGAATTTCACAGCACAAGAGAAGAATCAAAAGTGGTGTACGGATTTTACCTATTTGTTTTGGAGAATCATGAAGTACGGTACAATTGCAGTATTTTGGATTTATATGACCGGAGCATTGTTGCCAGCCTTACGGATTGCAAAATGACCAGCGAGCTTGCCATCCGCACCTTGAAAAAGGCCCTAGAGTCGCAATCTGTGCGGAAGGGGGAACTTCTGCTGCATAGCGATCAGGGAACGCCGTATACCTCGAAGGCGTTTACAGATTTTTGCGAATCGGAGCAAATCACCCAGAGCATGAGCAAAGCGGGGTATCCCTATGACAACGCACCGATGGAACGTTATTTTAACACTTTAAAGAGCGAATGTACCAATTTATATCAATTTGAAACAGAGGAGGTATTATATCGTCAGGTAGAGGAATTTGCCTATGTCCATTATAACCATGTCCGTCCACATAGTTTTAATGGATATCGAACCCCATACGAGGCGAGAATGGACAAATAGCGACGGGGTTGGAACAGATTCTAATTCCCAAACTCATCCCTTGATATGTTTTAGTCACGATTGTTACAATTTTGCTTGGCCACTACAAAACGCAGCGGCAGGGTGTGGTACCTGCTGGCAGTCAGCCTTCCGTATAGAGACCGTGCCTATCCGATATGGCACAGCGTTGATAGGTATATACCTATCAGAAAGGAAACAGATACATGGGAGACTGGTTAGACTCCATCCAAACCCGCACCAATGCTCAAGCCAAGTACGACAAAAACAATACAGTGGGCTTTTACATGAAACTGAACATCCACACGGATATGGACATCATCCGCTGGCTCTGGTGCCAGCGTTCAAAGCAGGGCGCAATCAAAAAACTTATCTGGGAAGAGATTGCCAGGAAAGATTCCGGAAATTCTCTTTCCTGATGCGCCCATACTCTTTATGTTAACCACTGGTCTACGGTGACCTTGTTTTGATGCCCTTAAATCAATCTGTATAAAATTTTCAAAGTTCACAAATTTCTACTTGACTTTTTATTTGCAGGCTTGTTGCGTTGTTCTGTAAGCACTGGAAAAGGGTCTCCCTGTTACTGTTCCAGTGCCCGCTTTGCAAAATGCTCAAAGCTCCAGTCTTCAAATCCATCGATGCTGTCCGTTGCTTTCAGGAAAAAGCATTTTGGAATTTCTCTGCATTTGAGACTGTCCTCAACGCATAAATTGCATCCCTGATCATGGTTTGCTGGATTAAACTGACATTCGGCGTCCATGCATGGACAAAAATTTGGTTTACTCATTTTAGTTTCTCCTTATTATAATGTTGTTATTTCTGATTTCCATAAATACCCGTCCGACTAAAATATAAATCCAAGAATCAGAAAGATGATTGCCGTAATTCCAAATGGAATATAAAACATTGGCAGCGTACTTCTCGCATAGTCTGAATTTCGAATATCGGTTGCCATGGAAACGATAGTTGCGCAATCACTGAAAAAGCATGCCTGGCTTCCAAATACGGTTGCAGAAACCAGCGCTCCGCTTGCCATAAAGACATTTACTCCCAGTGATTCGGCTAAGGGCAGAATAATCGGAAACGCAATGGCCGCAACACCCCAAAAGCTTCCTGAACCAAAGGCCAGTAATGACATAAAGATAAAGACCAGGAAGGGGAATAGCTTTGGGCTCAATACAGGCTCGGTTGCGTGAATTACAAACTCTGCCATGCCCAGACCATTATTTGCAGCCTGCAAAAAGAATGCGGCAATTACAATTAAGGCTCCCGGCAGCATATCCTTCATTCCTTCGCTAATGGTTTCGCAGATTTCTCCGGCTTTCATCAGTCTCTGAACAGCTACCATGGCTATGGTTAAAAACAGGCCGATCAGCACTCCGATCAACATATCACCTGTAATAATTGTAACAATCGCAAGTACAACAATCGGAATCAGGAATGTCAGAAAAACGCCTTTTTTAAGCTCTTCCTTTTTTGCTTCCAGCATTTCGGCTTTTTCTTCCACATTGGCAATATTCGCAGGCAATGTAACTCCTGTTTCGGCAGCATATTTGTCATCTCTGCGTACAGGTCCGATTAATGGCACTACCCTGAAAATTACCAAAGGCACTATCAACAGGGAAACCCATGCGTATACCAGAAACGGGATTGTCGATAAATATGCGCTGTATCCATCAGAAACAACACCTGCCTTTTCCATTAAGCCCATCATGTATGCCGACCATGTTGCAAAGGGCAGGATACAGCATACGCTGGCGCCTGTCGATGCGATGACGTAAGCTAACAGCGTCCGCGGCACCCTGTATTTGTCCGTAAGGTTTTTCATCGCAACACCTACGGCCAGAGCATTCAGATAGTCATCCGCAAACACAACGATACCCAGGATCCATGTGCAGATCAGTGAACTTTTACGTCCCCTACCTACCTTGGCAACCAGATTCCCAAATCCGATCGCACTTTTTGATTTTTCAAACAGCGCCACCATGCCGCCAAAGCATACAAACAGCATTACAATCCAAACCGTATTCTGTTCCATCAAGACACCGTACATGGCGTCAATACTTTCCGTAAAAAAGTTTTTGCCTGCCAGAATGATAAATCCCAGAACTCCGCCCAAGATCATGGGTTCGAAGGTTCTTTTTGTAATAATCGCCACTACAACAACTACAACGACAGGGACTAAACTAATAATTCCATAAGTATCCATATTTCACATCCTTTCTTCAAGGGCAATAACGTGTTATCCTTTTCTCAATCCCACCGCAGGTTTATGCAAAAAATGCTGCCTGCTCGCTCCCCAAATTTCATCAATTACCGCCTGCACATGATCCGCACGGCTGCCCAGCAGCTTTATCACAATCAGCGCTTCCCCTATGAGGCTGGCACCTCCTTTTACATCCTCATACTTTGCGATTTTTCCATTGAGCTTCGCGGTGAACATCCTGTCTGCGGCTTGATGATAAATATAAACACTTGCATAATGGCTGCAGGCTTCCATGAGCCCAATCTGGGAAACATCGGTTTCCCGCGGCAGCAGGTTTGTTTTTTCATAAGCTTCCAGAATTCCATTAATGTAGATCTTTACATTGGACGAATATCGTTCATAAGAAAAATATTCGCCCCGATCCATTCTGCCCGGCGTGACAAAATCCACAGCAAACAGATAGGATGACTGCTCCAGATAAACGGTCGTACTCTGGAAGGTTTTTGACAAAGCAAAGGGTATGCTGCATTCCGGCACGTACTCCAGGGCAGCGCGCTCTCCAACGCGGAAACAATTTTCAATTTCAGCATGAGTTCCCTTCATTTTGTACAGCTTGTTAGCCGATGGTGTTGTTAAAAGCACCTGCGCTGTCTGTTCCACCTGGACATCTGTCAAAAGGCGATCTCCTCCCACGATTCCGCCGCTCAGATTGAGCAAGTAGAGGAATGCGGTTCCATCAGCATCCTCATAAAAGGGAGATACCACCTTCATGGGCCCTGTATAGTACACACCCGGGACATAGGTTGTCCCGTTTTGTTTTTTTCGAAAGGTCAGCCTCAGCTCACCGGTTGGATTTTTCATCGTCTCCGTCCTCAAACAGCATTTCTTCTCTGATCCATCTGATTATCTCCCCCAAGCCAATGCCATCAAACAGATTTGTAAATACATAGGGTTTGTCCTGCCGCATTTTCTTTGTGTCCCGTTCCATGATGCTCAAATCGGAATGGACGTATTCTGCAATATCCGTTTTGTTGATGACCAGCAGATCCGACTTGGTTATGCCCGGCCCTCCCTTTCTGGGAATTTTCTCGCCCTCACCTACGTCGATTACAAAAATAAGTCCGTCTACCAGCTCCGGGCTGAAGGTAGCCGCCAAATTGTCCCCTCCGCTTTCGACAAAAATCAGATCCAGATCCGTAAAGCGGCTGTTCAGTTCATCAATGGCGTCCAGGTTCATGGAAATATCTTCCCGCACCGCAGTATGAGGGCAGCCCCCTGTTTCCACCCCTATGATCCGCTGGACAGGCAGTGCTTCCGCTTTTGTGAGAATCAGCGCATCTTCCTTGGTATAGATATCATTTGTTACAACGCCTATGGAATAGTCCTCCTTCAGCGCTTTGCACACCTTTTCGATGAGTGCTGTTTTTCCGGAACCCACGGGCCCTCCTACTCCTATCTTAACTGGCTTTCGCATTTGTACTTCCTCCCTTCTTTCTTACGACATATATAGCCGGACCGGCAGTGCTTCATGGCGGATCGAAGCGATATCGAGCCCGGGGCAAAAATTGTCCGCCTCTTCCAGCCCCGAGGGCAGGGCCTTCCTCACTGCGGCATCAATATCGTCCAAAGCATGAAGCAATACCTCCTGCGCCTGTGCGTTTCCCAGGGGGATTAATTTGAGCGCGGCCTGGGTCAGATTGTTGATCTCAGAGTAGAAAAAGGCTTCTAAGGCAGGCTCTTTTTCCATGTTCAGGGTTTCCGCCGTAAGTCCGAAAGCAATCGGATAGTTGATGCCTGTTTTCACATTTTGCGCATAAAATCCGGCAATACGTTCCTCTTCACAGATGGCGCAGATGATCCGCAAAAAGGATTTTCCTGTCCTGTGGCTTGCTGCTCGGCTTTCGCTGCTGAGCCGCATAGCGGTAAGCTCTTTATTGATCTCCGATAATCGCTCTAAGTCTCCCCTGGCCGAGCAATCGTAGGCAGCGCAGAAGTAAGGGCCCTCGCATCTCGCCAGAATGCGCTGTATGTAGACCTTTAAAAACTGCTGAAAGGTTTCACAGCTGTCTATCCTCCCATCGAATACATAGGTTTCCAATCCATAAGACTGGCTGAATCCACCTGTGGGAAACGTCCCTCCGGCCAGCAGCAGGTTTAGTAAACGCTGGTTCACATGTTCCACCTCCTACTCATGATGATGGCTGTGATGCGCGGAATGCCCTGTTTTTACATTGGCCAAAATGCCGTCCAGCTTTTCTGTTTTTACTGTATATTCGATGCCAAGAAGCTCCATCAGCCGCTCCAATACCGGATCGTAAGGAACCCTCAGGTATTCATCATACAGATACAGCTTTTGGTGCATATTGCCGATATTAAAGGCTGCTTTTGCCCATTCCCGTTTTGACTTTGGTCTGAGCTCGAAAACCTTTTCTTCTTTCAGATCTACTGCTATAATGCGCCCCTTTTCCTGTTTCAATATATCCCCGCATTTCAGTGTCTGCCCTTCCTCCAGGCTGAGTTTGATGGACTCGCCGCTAGCAGTACGCAGCTTTTGATGGTGCTTTTGCAGCTCATCTGCGCTGAGTATGACATAATCCACACTGCAGCCCTCCAGCTCCATATTGCGGAGGTTTCCCTGAATTTGCTCAATAATCATTTGCATCTCCTATCTAAAGAAATATTTTTGTGTCAGCGGCAGAGTCTTTGCCGGTTCACAGGTAATCAACTGGCCGTCGATAAACACTTCGTATGTTTCCGGGTCAATGGTAATCCGATCCGGGCAGTAGCTGTTTCGAACCATATCTTTTTTCCCGATATTTCTGGTATTCCTTACGGGAAGCAGCTTTTCTCCTGAGAAAGGAAGCTTTTCCGCCAAACCCCGGTCAATGGCTGCCTGAGTGACAAAGATCTTGTTGTAACGGTTTATGCAATTGCCAAAGGCCGAATATTGCTTGCGGTAAAAGACAGGCTGCGTCCATTCCGTAGATGCGTTTGTATCGCCGGTATGGGAATAAACGATTGCCCCGCTCTTATACACCATCCGTACCTTTGCGCCGAAAAACTTTGGATCCCATACGACTAAATCCGCAATCTTTCCCGCTTCAATGGATCCCACATAATCGCTGATACCCATGGCGATGGCCGGGTTGATGGTATACTTTGCAATGTATCGCAGCACGCGCTCATTGTCGTTTCCCGGCTTGTCTTCCGGCAGTGAGCCGCGCTGCTTTTTCATCTTTGATGCTAACTGCCACAGTCTTAAAACGGATTCCCCGATACGCCCCATACCTTGGGAGTCGGAACCCATCATGCTGATAGCGCCCATATCGTGCAGAATGTCTTCCGCGGAAATGGTTTCGCCCCGCACCCTTGAACCTGCAAAGGCTACATCCTCCGGAATCTTGGGGTTTAAATCGTGAGCTGGGAAGATCATCTGGAAGTGCTCTGAAACCGTGTTTATGGTATATGGGTTGGTAGGATTGGTTGAGGCTGGAAGCACGTTTGCTTCTCCCACCACTCGCATGATATCTGGAGCATGGCCTCCGCCCGCACCTTCAGAGTGATACGTATGTATGGTTCTGTTTCCAAAGGCATCAATAGTTTTTTCTACAAATCCACTCTCATTTAAGGTGTCAGTATGAATCTGCACCTGGAAATCGTACTTGTCCGCTACATTGAGGCAATTTCGAATGACCTCCGGTGTTGCACCGTAATCTTCATGTATTTTCATACCAATAGCCCCGCTCAGAGCCTGTTCCTCTATGCTGGCAGGAAGGGAGGAATTCCCTCTTCCCAGAAAGCCCGCATTGATGGGAATGCTTTCATGGGCTTCTATGATCTGCTGCAGATGCCATGGACCCGGTGATTCTATAGAAATGGTCTTGGAGCCGTTTCCCCCTCCGATCATGGTCGTGATCCCATTGGACAAGGCGTGCAAATGCTGATCCGGCGATTCAAAGTGGATGTGGGTATCGATGCCGCCTGCTGTAACAATATTTCCTGCCAGAGACACGACCTCCGTGCTGCCGCCGACGATCAGGCCCGGTGTGATATCCATGGTGTAGGGATTCCCGCTTTTGCCAATACCGACAATTTTTCCGTCCTTGACACCGATGTCGCCTTTTAGAATCCCCTGAACCGGATCGATGATGATCGCATTGGTAAAAACAATATCAAGAACACCTTGTTCCGAGGTCAGCCCCGGAGTCATTGCCATTCCATCCCGAAAGGATTTTCCACCTCCTGATATGGTTTCGTCCCCATAATGCGGTTCATTGTAATCCTTCTCTATCTCTATGAGCAGATCCGTATCCGCCAGGTGAATTTTGTCTCCAACTGTAGGGCCGCAGATATCTGAATAGCCCTTTCGCGTCATTTGATATGCCATTAGTAAATCTCCTTTCCTTTCTCCAGCGCTTTTTCCCGAATCGCCGGATCCTGGATGCTTCCCATAACGAGTCCGTCAAAGCCATACAATTCCTGTGTTCCATTGTAATTTACCAGGGAAATGGTTCGTTCCACACCCGGTTCAAAGCGGATGGCTGTTCCGGAAGGGATATCCAGATGCCTGCCGTAGGCCTTGCTCCGCTCGAATTTCAAAGCGCTATTGCTTTCGAAAAAGTGGAAATGAGAGCAGACCTGAACCGCCCGATCGCCTGTATTTTTTACCAGTACCTCAACCGTGTCGCTTTTGGCGTTTAAAACCAGCGGATCGTCTTTAAAAATAATTTCTCCAATTTTGTACTTCATAGCATCCTCCTAACAGCTCATTGACAACAGCTCTTCAAAGGGAATTCCTTCTGACCGCTTTTCCAGTTTGATCGGATCCTGTATGGAAACCAGCTTGTTTCCGTCCGGGAGCAGCACTTCTAGGTCAACGTTTGGAAGCAGCGCTGCCGTGCCCTCCATAACATCCTCCTCTGTAATAATGCGTGCTCCCGCATCCATCAGTTCGGTGAGGGACCACCTTCCGTCCCTGGCCCGTTCCAGCATTTCATCGCAGATAATGGCTGTGGCCTCAACGTAGTTCAGCTTTAAGCCCCGTCTCCATCTTCGTCTGGAAATCTCGGCCACGCTGAAAATCATCAGCCGTTCCTGTTCGTATTGTGTCAGTTTCATTTGTACCTCCTTATCTGATCAACTGCATTATTCCAATTCTTCTTTCCCTCTTTGATAAACAACCTTCCCATCCATAATGGTCATATCCACCTTCCCGCTTTGCCAGTCCTCCCGGGGAGCAGCAAACAAATTCCGATCCAGAATTACGATATCCGCAAATTTCCCCTTTTCCAAGGTACCCAATTCCTGTTCTCTTCCTACGCTGTAGGCGCACCCCCAGGTATATCCCCGCAAAAGATCATATAAGGAAAGCTTTTGCGCCGGATTCCAGCCGCCTTCCGGTTTTCCGTCATTGTGAAGCCTGGTCACTCCCCTGTAAATCTGGAGAAATGGATTTGGATCCATGACCGGACAATCGCTTCCCAGCGCGATAACGCCTGTTGCTTCCAGCAGGTCTTTAAAGGGCCAGGTGGTACCCGCGCGCGCTCTGCCCAGAGTTTCCAAATAAGGATTATCCTCAAATGCCTCTGTCATTCCAATGGCATCCGGTTGTATGGATGGTACGATTCCCAGCTCTCCCATCCTGCGGATATCGGAAGCTGCCGCCAGCTCGCAATGCTCTATGGCGTGCCTGCACTCATTTTTGCCATATGCTTTAATCGCATTTTCATAATAGTCCACACAGGTTTGCAGTGAGCCATCTCCGCAGGAATGCAGTTTTACGGAAAAGCCTCTTTTGTGCGCCTCGGGAATTGCCTGTTTGATGGACTCCAAATCATTTAGACAGATGCCTAGCTCTCCCGGACAATCCTCATATTCTTCCAGCAGCATACCCGTATGATTGGTGGGTACGCCGTCTATGAATTGTTTTAATAAAGACACCCGGACTTTTTCGCTCCTATACTCTT
The DNA here is from genome assembly GCA_910575405.1 of Clostridia bacterium. GTDB lineage: Bacteria > Bacillota > Clostridia > Peptostreptococcales > Anaerovoracaceae > Hominibacterium. Next base: position 28,083 of record CAJTER010000034.1, read on the forward strand.
CTCTCCATTTTTCAACTTCATCCAGATCTCCCAGCAGATCCGGCGCTGCGTGAATTCGGATGGTAAGCTCATTTTTTAAATCCATAGCGTGGTACACATCCAGACTTCCCATGTTTCCATGAAAATATGGCTGCACATCTGTCACGGAGGTAATGCCGTAGGCGTTGGCATAATCCATGAATGCCCGCAAAAGCTCCCGTTCCTGCTCTGCTGTAAAGTCCATGGCAAATTTTGTAGCAAGGCCGGTCGCCGCTTCGTGCAGAACACCGGTCGGCTCCCCGTCTTCATCGCGCTCGATTCTCCCGCCAAAGGGATCCGGCGTATTCCTGTCTATGCCGCAAAGCTCCAGAGCCTTGCTGTTTACCCAAGCGCCGTGGGCTTCCCAGTTCAGTAAAAACACCGGCCGGTGGGGAAAATACTGGTCAAGACTCTTTTTCGTCGGCAGTTCCTTTTTATCCCAGAACACGTGATACCAGCAAAATCCATATATCCATTGCGAATCGGTGGGTCTTTTTTCCTCCGCTGTCTTCACCATCAGAGCAGCTTCCTCTTCAGATTTTGCTGTCAGCAGATTGACGTATACTTGAAAGAGACCCGCCATAATCAGATGGACATGGTTGTCGTGAAAGCCTGCCATTACAAGCCTGTCGCCTGCGTCAATTACTTCCGCTCTTTCCTCGGACAGATGCTCCGGAGCTCTGCCTCTTCCTACCTCCAATATTTTATTTTTTTCAATTGCAACGTACCCTTTGAAGGGCTCTTTATGAATGCTATCAAAGATAGCGTTTCCCTTGATGATCCGATCTACGCTCATCCTTCACCTCCTATTTTCACATTTAAAAACAGTACTTTTGTAAATTATCAAATCGGGTTTTAGATTCGGCATTTCAAAATTGTTCTTTTAGTTGGTCTTTTTAATAAGCAAAAGACGTGCCAACAAAAGCACGCCTTCTTACAAATGGCTGTTTTTCAACATTTCACAAAATATTATGATAATTTCCTTTTGAGATTCGTCCGCAAAAGCAAGATTATTATTAAAAAAGATAAAATTTGTTACTGTTTATAGGAATTGATTATAGTAATTAGCTTTTAAAAAAAGGCATCTGTATCAATGCCTTTTTCTACTCTCTGCTCCTACATCTCCCCATCCACTGGAATGCCCAGCTCCCGCATTTTCCGGTAGAGCGACGACTCACTGATTCCAAGAATCTCCGAAGCCCTGCGCTTTCCCTCTCTGGTGACTCCCGTATGCCTTAGACATTCCAGGATAATCAGCCTCTGGGCGTGCTCCGTCTGTTCCTTCAGGGTCTTTCCGTGCTCCACAAAGCTGCCTTTGGAGGAGCTTTTGATGCGATCCGGCAGGTTTTCCAGTTGGATCTGCTCCTGGCGCTCCATGTTTACCGCATACTCAATGGCGTTTTCCAGCTCCCGCACGTTTCCCGGCCAGGTATATTCCTTCAGGACTTTCAGAGCCCTTTCCTCAAAGCCGGTAATTGCTTTTCCCATGAGGCAGTTAAATTTTTCCAGGGATGTCATCAGGATGGGTTCAATGTCCTCCAGCCGCTCTCTGAGGGGCGGGATGTGGAGGGGAATTACGTTAAGCCGAAAGTATAGGTCTTCGCGAAATTCGTTTCCTTCGATCATTTTTTCCAGGTTCTTATTGGTGGCCGAAATGATCCGTACATCTACTTCCATGGGCATGGAGCCGCCTATACGTTCGATGGTCCTGCTCTGCAGGGCGCGCAGCAGCTTTACCTGCATGTGAAGGGGCATGTCGCCAACTTCATCCAAAAACAGGGTTCCATGGTTGGCCAGCTCAAATTTTCCCGGCTTTCCGTTTCGGTTCGCGCCTGTAAAGGCTCCCTTTTCATAGCCGAAGAGCTCGCTTTCCAAAAGGGAGTCGGGAATTGCTCCGCAGTTGATGGCGATGAAAGCATTGCCCCGGCGGTTGCTCTGAGCGTGGATGGCTCTCGCGAAGAGCTCTTTTCCCGTGCCGCTTTCCCCTGTGATCAGCACAGTGGAGGTTCCTTCCGCCACCTGATAAGCCCGCGCCTTTACTTCCTGCATCCTTCTGCCGGTTCCCAGAATATCATCAAAGGTGGTCAGGTTCTGCGGGTGTGAAATATTTCCCGCGTTTACGGCAACATCCTCGTAATCCTGAAACAGCAGCATGGTTCCGCACTCTGGAATCGGTATAATCGTAAACATGAGCCGCCGCTTTTTGCTGCCAGCTGTGTAAATAATTTCCTTTTCCCTGTGCTCCGTCAGCTTTGCCGGATCGATCTCTTCCTCAGGAAAGAGGTCTGCCAGGTTCGCGCCGATGAGCTGTTCCTTTTTTCTGTGCAAAAGGATTTCGCTAGTAAAGTTGCAGGCAAAGATATTTCCGCAAAAATCGATGGCCAGAAGGCCCTCGGGCATGGATTCCAAGAGCACCGCCAGTTTGCTGTTGCTCTGGGACTCCAGCAGCTTGCTGGCGATGAGATCCGACATGCGACGCAGAAAATTCAGCAGGCTCTCGCTGTTTTCTCCCATTTTCTCCTGCTGCTCTTTTGTAAAGGCGATGAGTCCAATGATGCCCACAATCTGGGATTCCACCTGTATGGGGCAGGCGATTTCCGCCAGCTCTTCTTCCAGGGGCTGATAGGTCCGATCCTTCGTTATATCCATGCACACGTATTCTCTGCCGCTGCGGAGCATCCCTGCATATGTGTAAGGAGCTTCCAAATTTCCCTCCTCCTCGTATGCTCCGATTTTTTTCATGTATCTTCCAGTGCCGGCGATAATCTTTAAATTCGCGTCTACAATTTCCGACTCTATGCCGATAGCCGCGGTAATGGCTTCTGCCACCTGTGCAACTGTTTTATCGATATCTGATAATTGTAACATCTGCATTTCCTTTCCTGCCTGAATCTAATGCATTCTGCCCGGATTTCGTGTAGTGGAACCGTATGGCTATTTTTCCCGCAAAATAAACGGAGTATTCCACCTATATGCAGCCGATTTGATGCTCTATATGATAGCATACGTCTGGCTTTTTGTCACTTTTCAGGCGCAAGTCCTTAAAAAAATTCCATTCTCCGGTTGACAAACCCCATGTCGGCGCATATTATAGAAATATAAATAAAAGGGAGTAGCTGGCGCTTTTCGCGTTTACGATTTCGTCAATCCGGCAGTTTTTTTGCAATTCTGCCCGGCTCGTAATGAAACGGCAAGACTTTTATTGCATCGTTTATATGCAGTAAAAGTCTTTTTTCTTTGCATATAAACCAGGAAACAACTACAAAATATATGGAAGAAAGGAAATTGCTATGAAGGAATATTATCAGATGACGGGCCAGCAGGCTATGCAGGCCGTAAACGGCAGTACCCAGCCCCTTACCGGGGAGCAGATCCGCGCGAATCAGAAAAAATTCGGTTTGAACAAGCTGGAAGACGAAAAGAAAAAGTCCGTGCTGCGGATTTTCCTTGAACAGTTCAAGGATTTTCTGGTTATCATTCTCATCGCCGCTGCTGTCATATCCGGTTTTCTGGGGGATACGGAAAGCGCCATCGTAATTTTGGTGGTCATTACCATCAACGCCATTCTGGGAACCGTTCAGACCATCAAGGCGGAGCAATCTCTCAGCAGTCTCAAGGCCATGTCCGCGCCGGAAGCAAAAGTTCTGAGGGATGGAAAGCTGGTGAAAATCCCTTCGCAGGAAGTCACTGTCGGGGATCAGGTGTTTCTGGAAGCCGGCGATTCGGTTCCGGCGGACGGGCGGCTATTTGAAAACGCGGGGCTGAAGATCGATGAAAGCGCTCTGACCGGAGAAAGTCTGGGCGTCGACAAGTCCCTTGAGCCCATTGAGGGGCAGGCGCCTCTGGGCGACCGGCTGAATATGGTTTATTCGGGAAGTTTTGTGACCTACGGCAGGGGAGCATTTCTCGTAACCTCCATCGGCATGGACACGGAGATGGGAAAGATCGCCTCCCTTCTCAAAAATACTTCGGAAAAGAAAACGCCGCTACAGGTAAATCTGGACAATTTCGGCAAGAAGCTGTCCATCCTCATTTTGCTGTTTTGCGGGCTTCTCTTTGGCATCAGCGTATACAGAGGGGAATCTGCGGGAAGCGCCTTTCTCTTCGCCGTTGCTCTGGCTGTTGCCGCCATTCCCGAGGCTCTCAGCTCCATCGTCACCATCGTGCTCTCCTTTGGTACCCAGAAAATGGCCCGGGAGCACGCCATCATCCGAAAGCTGCAGGCTGTGGAAGGTCTGGGAAGTGTTTCCGTCATATGCTCCGATAAGACCGGGACTTTGACTCAGAACAAGATGACAGTAGAGGATTATTATGTGGACGGCCGCCGCATTCCGGCTGACAAAATCGATCTGAACCAGCCCGGCCAGCTTCAGCTCCTGCGGGACAGTATGCTGTGCAACGATTCCTCCCTGGACGGGGAAAAGGAAATCGGTGATCCGACGGAAACCGCTCTCATCTACATGGGAGCACGCCTTGGAAAAAGCTATCATGAATTCCGAAAAGAATTCCCTCGCTTCGGTGAAATTCCCTTTGACAGCGACCGCAAGCTGATGTCCACCTGCCATACGGTGGATGGAAAAGCCCTGATGATTACAAAAGGCGCTGTGGACGTTCTCCTGGGGCGCGTTACCAAAATCCGCCGGGAAGATGGAGTTTTCGCTATTACACCATCTGATCGGGAAGCCATTGAGCAGCAGAATGTGGAATTTTCCAGAGACGGGCTGCGGGTTCTGGCCTTTGCTTATAAAGAGGTTGCGGAAGGGTTTCGGCCTCAGACAGAGGACGAAGGGAATCTTATTTTCCTGGGTCTGATCTCCATGATGGATCCGCCCCGCCAGGAGTCGGCGGACGCTGTTTCCGAATGTATTGCCGCAGGAATCAAACCGGTTATGATCACCGGAGACCACAAGATCACAGCTGCTGCCATTGCCAAGCGCATCGGCATTTTAAAGGATGAGTCGGAAGCCTGCGAAGGAGCGGTCATCGAGGATATGTCGGATGATGAGCTGAAAGGTTTTGTGGAACGAATCTCCGTATACGCCCGGGTTTCTCCGGAGCACAAGATACGCATCGTCCGCGCCTGGCAGGAAAAGGGGAGCATTGTGGCCATGACCGGTGACGGCGTAAATGATGCTCCCGCTCTAAAGCAGGCGGATATCGGCGTTGCTATGGGAATCACCGGCAGCGAGGTTTCCAAGGATGCGGCTTCCATGGTTCTGACGGACGACAACTTTGCCACCATCGTAAAGGCAGTGGAAAACGGGCGCAATATCTACCAGAACATCAAAAACTCCATCCAGTTCCTGCTGTCCGGAAACTTCGGAGCTATCCTTGCCGTCCTGTACGCCTCTATCGCCGCCCTGCCGGTGCCCTTTGCCCCAGTTCACCTGCTGTTCATCAACCTGCTGACCGACAGCCTGCCGGCTATTGCTCTGGGGCTGGAGCCGCATTCCAGCGATCTGATGAAGGAAAAGCCGCGCCCTTCGAATGAGTCCATTCTCACCAAACGCTTTTTGGGGAAAATCGGCGTTGGCGGACTTTCCATTGGCATCACTACTATGGCAGCATTTCTCATTGGCTACCACGGCGTCTTTACGGCAGCCGGAGAAGGAAGCGCGCTTCTCGGGAGCACCCTGGCCTTCGGGACTTTGTGCACGGCCCGGCTGTTTCACGGCTTTAACTGCAAATCGGAAAGGCCGGTGGTTTTCACATCCAGGGTCTTTAATAACAGCTATCTCATTGGAGCCTTTCTCATCGGGCTAGTGCTGATTACGGCTGTTTTGATGATCCCCGGGTGTGCGGAGATTTTCAAGGTGCAGACCTTAAAGGTATTCCAACTGCTTACGGTTTACGGGCTGGCCTTTATCAACATTCCCGTAATCCAGCTGTGCAAGCTGGCGGCTGCGCAGAAAAGGATATAGGCGGGAAGCCGGGCGGCGCGGAATTTGTCCCTGCAATTTAATCACGTTTAGGTATAATTTCACTAAACAGAGCTTTTAAAGAAAGGAAATGTTTACCCCAGAAGAAATTGCGGAGAAGTTTGAAAGCATAAAGGAAGGAGTGAAAGCCGTTATGGGCGGAAGAGTATTGGAATATGAGGCTAAGAGCATTTTGAACCGCAACATGGAGCAGGGCAAAATGGAGCTGGTGGATATCATGCTAAAAAGGGGGAATCCTATGAGGAGATCTCAGAGCTGACCGATATTCCCATCAAGCAGCTAAAGCGGGCCGCAAAGGTGCGGGAATGAGGCTCAGCCTGCTACGGCGAGCGATGACAACGCAGCAGATGGCAAAATAGGCAGTGCCAGATACCGTAAGTATCAACCAGACACTACACTGGATAGGGGAAATATGGCGGAAAAGGCAGTTCCCCGGCCTTCCTCGCTGGCGGCCTCCAGCTTTCCGTTCATCAGTTCGGTCATGCGCTTTGCGATGGCCAGGCCCAGTCCATGGCCGCTGGCTCTTCTGGATTTGTCGGTGCGGTAAAAGCGTTCAAAGATATAAGGCAGATCCTCCTTTGAGATAAGGGCGGTTTGGTTGGTCACCTGAAAAATCGCTTTTCCGTGGGATGCAGAAAGGGTCACGCGGATGCTTCCCCCCGTGCCTTCGTATTTGGCCGCGTTTTCGATCAGGGTCTGAAGGATGCGCCTCATGTATTCCTCATTGGCCCAGATATGGATATTTTCGGCAATGTCCGTTTCATAGGCAATCTGTTTTTCATAGGCCACAGGCTCCATGAGAAGGGCGGCCATCTCCGCTATGTCGGAAAGGTTTATGGTTTTCATATCCACCTTGTGCTGCGGCGCTTCCATATCCGAGAGGGTCAGCATTTCTTCGATGAGGGCCTGCATATTTTGGGCAGCGGCCTGGGTGCTTTCGATCCACTGCATCGTATCCCTATCAGAGGAAGCCTTACCGCGGCGCAGGATGCTAGTGTTTGCCAGGATGACTGCCAGAGGTGTTTTCAGGTCGTGGGAAGCATCGGCCACAAACTGCTTTTCCATGGTAAGGGAAGCTTCCAGGGGCTGTGTCGCCAATTTTGCCATCCAGCGGCTGATCATGTAAAAAAAGGCCATGGCGCCGCAAAAGACCAGCAGCAGCACAGCCAGCATTTTCAGCTCTGAATTGCGGATAAAACGCAGATCCGCCACGGCAATTTTCAGGGTTTTTTCCGTATATTTTTTGTAAAAATACAGCCCCTCCTCAGGAAGAGTTCCAAAGCTTTCCGGCGCCGCTTCTATGCGCTGGGCAGCGGTTCTGAGGGCGCTTTCATCTGTAATCAGAGGCTTTGACAGAAGGGAGAGCTCCCCAGAATCCGGCTCATAAAAAAAGACGGATATATGCTTGACCTGATCGGATTTTGGGACCGGGCGCACTACAGGTTCCCTGCCGGGCTCCGGCGCTTCCTGGGGCTTGTCCGGGGCTGCGGGTTTGCTGTCCGCTTCCTTCGTATCCTGCGTGTTCGGAAGGTGGAAGGTTCCCGGAAGCTCCGCTTCTCTGCTGCTTCCAAAGGGCTCCGTCAGATGAAACATGGTGGCCCGCAGGTCCGAAACGTTCATATGGCAAAAGGACCAAAAGACAGCGGTCAGGGTAACAAGTAGGACGCAGCCCACCAGGATCATGTTCGATTTTATGAATCTCTTTTTATAATTATTCAGCATCGCTATCCTCCAGCCTGTATCCGATCTTGTGTACGCTTCGTATGCTCACCTGAGATTTCAGGAATTTGAGCTTTTTTCTCAGAAAGGAAATATAGGCTTCCACATTATTTTCCGTTGCCTCCGATTCCGGTCCCCAGACATTGACGATGAGCTGTTCTTTTGTAATGGTCATTTTGCAGTTAGAGAGGAGGAAACGGGCCACTTGGAATTCTTTTTTTGTAAGCTGTACCGTATTTTCACCGCACTGAAGGGCCGCCGAATTCAGATCCAGGTGCATGTCGCCAAAGGTCAGTTCATGGACTGCCAGATTTCCCGTTCTCCTGGTCAAAGCGTTGATACGCGCAAGGAGCTCCTCGGTGTTAAAAGGCTTTGTCATGTAATCATCCGCGCCAGCGTTGAGGCCGGACACTTTGTCGGGTATAGTATCTTTGGCAGTCAGCATCAGAACAGGAGTACTGATCCCTTTTTGCCGCATCCTCTTCAAGACCTGAATTCCATCCAGCTCTGGCAGCATGATATCCAGTATGACCAGATCGTAGGCTGCCTCTTCCAGATAATACAAAGCGTCGGCGCCGCTATAGACAGCATCCGTAAAATAGCCCGCGTCCCCTGTCAACCTGCAAATGGCATTTGATAAAAGCTTCTCATCTTCCACCAGTAAAATTCTCATAGCATCAGTCCTCACTTCCCACGCCAGAATACCGCATCTTCCAAAAATATAGCACATTTGCGAATTCCCCGCCACAGCAGAAAAGAATTTCAGGAAAATTTCAGAAAAAAAGGGATAATAAAAGAAAAGCCGAATTTTGGGCTCAAGTATCCCGTCTTTCAAATAACCGGACGATATGTGCGGAATGGAGGAGGATATACAAACATACAGGAAAGGGGTTTCAATTTATGAGTACGCAGATAGTTTCAAAAAAGCTTTTGCTGGCAGCCGTGATCCTCGCGCTGCTGACAGCGCAGATAGCATGGCCGGCCGCCGCTCATGCCGAAGATGCTGCGCAGGGAGCAGAATTCGTTTTTTCTGATGATAAGATAACCGTTTCGCCGGGAAATGCAGGCACAGGGGAAGCCTCCGGCTATGACATTGAGGGAACGACTCTCACCATAACAGACAGCGGTACGTATCTGGTATCGGGAAGCTGCAGCAGCGGACAGATCAAAATCAAAAAGGGAGCCACAGGCGTTACCCTGATTTTAGGCGGAATTACGCTGACTTCCAAGGATACGGCTCCTATTAACTGCGGCAAGAGCAGCCAGGTTTCCATTCTGACGCAGCAAGGCACCGTAAACCGCCTGGCGGATGCAGCCGCCAACAACGACGACAATTACCCGAATAACTCGGAAGCGGAAAATGCGGTCATCAAGTGTAAGGACGGCTCCAACGTCACTATTGGCGGTACAGGAAGTCTTCAGATTACAGCGAAGGGCAAAAACGGCATCAAGTCGGGAGCAACCACGGATGCCGAGGGCAGCGCTTCCCTGACAATCCGGGATCTGACCCTTGCTCTCACTGCTCCGGTAAACGACGCCATAAATGCGGAGGCTCTGCTGACGGTGGAAAGCGGGAAGCTCAGTATCAGCGCAGCAGACGATGCCATTCACTGCGATTACGATCTGATTATCGGCCAGAAGGGCTCACAGAGCGGGCCGGATATTGATATTGCCGAATGTTATGAGGGACTGGAAGGTGCGAAAGTAACCGTATATTCAGGTGATGTGACCATTCATTCCTCTGATGACGGCATCAACGCGGCCAATTCCGATCTGAGCGGTTATAACTATACTCTTGAAATCGCCGGCGGTAATATCTACGTGGACGCGGAAACAGGCGACGGGCTGGATTCCAACGGAACCCTCACCATTTCCGGCGGAAAAACCCAGGTCTTCTCCACCAGTAGCGGCGATAACGCTCCCATTGACAGCGATGGCGCCTATACCATCACAGGCGGAACCATACTGGCAGTCGGAAACTCGGCCATGGCCCAGAGTCCAGCCAGCAGCACGCAAAATTTTGTAACCTTCGGCGCATCCATGTTTTCCGGGCCCGGAGGTCAGCCTGGACAGCCACCCCAGCCGCCTGAAACCAGCAGCGAAAACCAAAACAACGGCCAAAACGAAAACAATACAGCTGGGCAGACGCCTCCTGAAGCGCCGCCAACCGGAACACCTCCGCAGGGCGAAGGCACGAACCCTCCTTCTCAGCCAGGAAGCCAGCCGGATATGCCGGGGCAGCAGGGAATCAGCATCGCGGCAAAGGATGCTATTTCCATTACGGACAGCAGCAATCACACACTTTGCAAAGCCACAGCCCTGCGGAGCGCAAACTACGTCTTTTATTCAGACAGCGCCCTCACCAAGGGGGAAACTTATACGCTTCATGTAAATGACAGCGCTGCTGCCACCGCTGAAGCCGGAACCGAAACTCAGCAGACACCGCCTGCGCCGCCTTCAGGAGAAAATCCGGCCCCAGGGACAAGTACAGATCTTTCCCAGTCCCTCAGCGTCGCCCTGAGCCACACAAAGTATGTGTATAGCGGCAAGGCTAAAAAACCGGCCGTAACCGTCCGGGCTGGCAGCAAAAAACTTACAGAAAATACGGACTACACGGTAACCTACAAGAATAATACAAACGTAGGAACTGCCTCTGTAACCATAACCGGTAAAGGCAGCTATACGGGGACCATTAGCAAGGCCTTCAAAATCCTGCCAAAAGGCGCCTCCATCGCAGGAAGCCCGGCCGCACTGACAAAGGGCTTCACGGTAAAATGGAAAAAGCCATCTGCAGCCATAACCGGTTACCAGGTGCAGTACGCGGCCAGCAAACAATTTACCGCTAAAACCGCGGCAACCAAAACCATCCGCAAGGCTTCCGTCAAGAAACTGACGGTTAAAAAGCTGAAATCCGGTAAGACCTACTACGTCCGCCTGCGAACGTACAAAACGGTCAATGGCAAAGCCTATTATTCCAACTGGTCCAAAGCAAAGAGGGTGACCACAAAATAGAGGATTGGACGGGCAAATTTAAACAATCGATCTGCAGCAACAGGCACAGCTTTCCCATAGTAAATATGGGAGACTGTGCCCGTTTTTTGTGTCTTTACTGCCTCTTTTCCTATTTCCATTTTCTGTTTTTCATCGGCTTTCCGTGGCCAAAATAAATGATCCGCTCCCCCAGTCGGCTAATTTTTTCCGCGCTTCGCAGCATAGCCTCTTTATCATAATACAGCATGGACAGGGAAGGATAGACCATGTTCATCAAGGCATCTCCCACAATAAAAAATCCTCCCGCCGCATCAATTCCAATCGAACCTTTTGTATGGCCCGGCAGGCTGACGATGCTGGCATCCACTCCGTATTGCTCCAGCGTATCGCCTTCCTTAAAAAAGACAGTCGGCGTAAATGGCGGAATTTTGTCCTTCCGAAAGCTTCTCAGAGAAGCGGCCAGTACTGCCTTTCCCAGGAGGCCGCGGGAACGCAGAGGCTGGGCCATGTTGTCCTTTATCAGATCCAGGTCTTCCCGACTCATGCCGATTGGTGCCTCCAGATGCCCTGCCAGAAAAGCCGCGTTCTGCACGTGGTCGATGTGTCCGTGGGTGAGCAGGATCAGCCGCACATCAAAAGGAAGACACTCAGCCAATACCTTCTTCCTATAGCCCTCCCGTCCCGTGTCGATGAGGACCGCGTTTTTTCCCTTTGCCAGAAGGTAACAATTATCGTTTCCGCATTGCATACGGGTTATGGTTTGGCTCATATGGCTTTAATCCTTTCCTGTGTTGCACTCCTGCTACCAGCGTTCAAAATGAGAAATCTTGCTACAAATATTGTATCACATTTCTCAAAAAATGCATCTGAAAGTTTCAGCTCCTGCTCTAAGGACATCTCTTCTGTTCCGCCTTCCCAAAAAACACGAAGTACTTATCCACAAACAGGCCCGCACTGCCATTTGTGGTACAAAATTTATGGTCTAAGGCATCGTTTAATTGCAATTTTGCCTGCGGCGGGCTGACGGCAAGTGGGGCCAATATTCCCGTAACCATATGTATACTTTGCCCATGAACCTATTAAGAATACTCTAAAGAGTCTATCTGCAAATTGGTGCTAGTTAAATTTCTCAAACAAAAAATCTAACACAATGGCAAATATCCAAATATCCCGCTAGAATAAAGATGGACTTATGTCAATACTTTGGACAAAAAAATAGGTATGGAGATAAATCTCCTCCTTTTTCAATAAAAAGCGGAACCATCAGATAAGAGCAGGCCCCGGCAATTACAATAAAGGGCACCCGTATTTTCATCCATGCTGTGAACCAGACGAACGCTGGCAGATGCAGCATCAGGATGCAGGTGATAAAGCCATTGCCGGCCACGTAACCCCGCCTGCGTTGACTGCTTCGGCAATGATTGAAAACAAAATGGCCAGCAGCAGATTATACATGAGATTCATAAAACGAAGGAATGGAATGGGCTTTTCCAAAATGGAAACGTATGTTATAATGCGGTCATAAAGATGGGCCGGCGGCTATATGATGCGGTGGACAAAACGCATTAAGAGGGCAAGGGAATGGCGTCAGTTTGTCCGAGCTTTTCAAAACAGCATCGACAAGGCCCGCTCCTTTCAGAATCAGCAACAGCAAAAAATCGTCTTGGGCTTTATTGATTCCTCTGCCCATGTGGACGCGATGATCAGCAGCGCGATTCTGGAATACAAAAGGATCTGTCCTCAGGTGGATATTGTGGTGGAAAAGCATGATAACTGACCACCTGACAATTGGGGCGTCTCGCACGGGGCCAGGAGCTGTAGCGCAGTTTTTTCGTTTTTTAAATAAGTTGAAAATTTAGATAATATATGGTAAACTAAATCCCTAAACAGAAACGCGAAAGGGAACGGTCAAATTTTCCCGCTTTTCCGGATGGGAGATGAGACAAATATACCGGGGAGGCGGAAACGCTTAACCGGAAACTTTCAAATCTACCGGCATGGCGCAAAAGCGTGCGCCAGAAAAGAGGTATAGGCATGAAACGAAAACTACTTGCATGGATGCTTACAGCGCTTCTCGTCGTTTCCCTCACAGCCTGCGGAGGTGAAAAGGCGGACAGCGGCCAGAGTGAAAGCAGCGGTTTTGAAAGCAAAATCGATCTGGAATTCACAAAGGAGGTTATGACCAAGATAAGCCAGATGGGCGATGACGAAGCCACCGGCAACCGCTCGGCCGGCTCTCCTGCGGAAAAGGAAACGGCCAAATATCTCAAGTCCGTGATGGAGGATATAGGCCTGCAGAACGTCACGACAGATAAAATAACGGTGGACGGCTGGACCTACAAGGGCGCTGATATCACCTACGAGGACAGCCAGGGAACGGAGCAGACCGTTACGCTAGGCGGATATGCCACCGATCTGACTGCCAAAGAGGAACAGACAAAACTGGTATACCTGGGCGAAGGCACACAGGCCGATTATGAAGGCGTTGATGTAAAGGATAAGCTGGTTCTCATTGACATCAATCAGGATGAAAACTGGTGGATCAATTATCCGGCTTATCAGGCAAAGCACAAGGGCGCCAAGGCCGTAATCGCCATGTCCCAAATGGTAACGGAAAATGAAAACCGCATCGGTTCCCAGGATATCTGTGGACCAGCGGACGCACCGGCATTCGGCATCAGCCAGAAGGATTCCAAGGCGCTGCAGAAGGCCATCAAAGCTTCCAAAAATAAGGAGCTGGACGTGGTCTTTAACGCCGATTCCACCATTACGAAAGACGCGGAAAGCCAGAATGTATGGGGCGAAATACCGGGAGAGTCCGATCAGGTCATCTACATGATCGGCCACTATGATGGCTATTACCATTCCCTCTACGACAATGCTTCGGGCATTGCCACCACCCTGGGAATTGTCAAGGCCCTTATGGACAGCGGCTACACTCCGGAAAAAACCATTCGCGTCGTGGCCCACGGTGCGGAAGAATTCGGCAAGAGTGGCAACGAATACGACTGGGCAACCGGCGCTTACGAGCAGATCATGACCAATCATCCGGAATGGGCGAAAAAAGCCTTTGCCGTGGTCAACATTGACGGCGATTATCCGGTTGTTGGCGAAAAGGGATATGGAATCAACACTTCTCACGAAATCCGTTCCTTTACGGAAAACAGCGCCAAAAAGGTTACTGAGGGAAGTGATTACGAATACGCCTTCCGCAGTCCGGCAGGTACGGGAACTGAGGACTTCCAGTGGACGGTTCAGGGAATTCCTTCCATTGTAGCCACCCACGGCGACGAATGCCTCTATTATGACGGCATGTACCACAGTAATATGGACTCTGAGGAAGGCGGGGCGCTGGATGAAAATGCCCTTTTGATGAACCACAAAATTTTCGGTGCCATTGTTTCGGATCTGGATCAGAAAATCGTAAGACCCATGGACTTTACCGCACGCCTTGACGCTCTGACAGAATCCCTGGATGAAAAGCTGGTTCAGGACGAAGAGCTGACCGAACGGATAGCGGCGGTAAAGAAAAAGGCGCAGGCATTAAACGAAATGGCTGCCGAGGCAGAAAAGGGCTCAGCAGAAGATGCGGAAGCGCTCAATGACGGCCTTTACAAGCTGTTCCTCACAGCTCAGGATGGTTTCCTGAGAATCGACTATGGCGGTGAAGTGGTATTTCCAAACGAAATGTACCAAAACAATATAAACGCGCTGGATCAGAGTATCGCGGCGCTGGAAAAGGGCAATATCCAGACAGCCTACGACGACTATTTATCAGGCGTTGACTGGGCCTGGTACTCCATGTACTTTGATAAGGAAACCTGCAAATACTTTGAAAATCAGCTGATGAAAAACAGAAAGGGCACCTTTGGCGAGGGCAGAATCGACTATCCCATGGCTGATACGGACAGCGTCGTCCGCAGCCTGAGCAAAAAATACGACAGCAAAAACGCGGATGTTTCCAAAGAAATCAAAGAACTGAAAAAGCTGAAAAAACAGCAGGAAGCTTATTTGAAAAAAATCATCGAAACGGAGAAGAAGACCCTGACTGAAATGGAAAAGGGTATGGACGATCTGCTTCCTGCAAAATAAAAAGAAAGAAGTATCAATGCAAATTTAACTTAAGGCAATATGATCGAAAGGGGCCGCCGTACTGGGGAAATCCAGTGCGGCGAGACCCTTTTTTTCTGCATCTTGCAGGCAGCATGTAAAAACTGAAATCGTAAATAATCGGCTTCTTTTTTGCTTCCGCCAGCTGCTGCTTTTCCTGCATAGTCAGTACAGTATCATCTGTCAGTTCAAATTTCACCATAATATATCTTCCTTTCTCTTCCTGTCGCAAGTCGGGCAGAAATCAGCCTGATCCTTGGATATCTCTCTGTATACACGACAAATAGGACTTCATCTGCTAAGCCAATTGTAATGTATCGCTCTTCATTCTCACTATGTATTTCGTCATAAATTTCGGTTCTATCTATATTTTCATGGATTTGACCCACTGAACAAGTTCATCCTTTGCGCCGGCCGCGTCCTCTTCATACACATCAAACACATTGTCCGAAAAGTTCGCCCCGGGAGCCGCCGCTTCTATGTCCTCCACGCTGGAAGCAAGGCCGCCAGTTCCGTGGGAGCAGAAGAGGTAGATCTGCTTGCCGCTGAGGTCATTTTCCTCAAGAAAGGTGATCAAAGCCATGGGGCAGCTGTACCACCAGTTGGGGTAGCCCAGAAAGACGATATCGTAATCCTCCAGGTTCTCTATCTTTTTGGTGAGGGCCGGCCGGGTGCCTTTGTTTTTTTCTTCGTTGCCCCGCTCCAGGCAGCCGTCCCAGTCAGCGGGATAGGGATCCGTTACCTGAATGGAAAAGGTGTGTCCGCCGGTTTCATCTTACCGTTCTCCTCCATTTCATAAAATAATAGCCCAAAAAAGCCCAGAGCTCCATCATTGCTGCGTACTCCGCCAGCGCCTGCAGGGCCGTTTTTTCAAAGTCGAAAAACACAAAGTGATTTTTCAGAAACAGATAAGAAACCAGATCCGCCCGTACAAAGCAGACCGCTCCCCATGCCGCAATGGCCAGCGCCAATATCCGCAAAGCATACAAAACCCCTTTTGAATGCTTCCTGTCTCTGACCCCCTTTCCAATGGCCACTGCTGCCATGGACCAGTGAAATCCCAGGTGAAGACTCATCAGCAAAAATCCCCAGTAGGAGGCTGCCATATGTACCCGGCGGGCAAGTCCCATCCCTCCGCCTGAGGGAAGAAAGTCAAACACATAGCCGGACATGGTTATTCCGCTCCAGGCCAGACAGAGCAGACAGACGAGAAGTGCGCCGTTTACTGCCGTCTGCGCAGCCCGAGCAGCCGTATATTTTCCCCTTGGCAGACCCTTATACCATTTCAGATTGAGGATGTTGTGAGCCACAAACAGGGCCAGCATCCCTACCCCCACCCATTCGTGAAACTCCTGTCC
This sequence comes from Clostridia bacterium, assembly GCA_910575405.1. Lineage (GTDB taxonomy): Bacteria > Bacillota > Clostridia > Peptostreptococcales > Anaerovoracaceae > Hominibacterium. The sequence goes on from CAJTER010000034.1 coordinate 44,218, forward strand.
TGTGATGGGAAACAGCATCAGAAGCAGCAGTAAAAGGATCATTGAGATATCGATTGCGGTTTTTATCTTTGCCTTGGCCTTCATGGATTCCCTCCGTTCCTTTATTTGCCCGTGTTCTGGCCAGCTGTCCGTCACCTGCCGCTTCCCTTTTTGCAAAGCGCAAAAAAGCAAGTCGCCGAAAGGAGACTCCCTGACTCACTTTCATTATATTTGCCAGATAGGTTTCTGTAAAATACTTGGTTTACGGCCTGCACCTCTGGAAAAGGCAGATGCTGATTTCCATTGCCGACGGGACAATTTGCTATATGATTCTGATCCAGTTTCTGTTTTAAGGCAAAAGGGATTGCGGGGAAAGCCGCTGTTTTCCTGCCCCAGCCTGATTTATGGCTGTCCCCGGCTTTCCCGGATGAGGACGGTCTTGCCCTCAAAGGCAAATCCGTAGCTGCGAATCCGATCCGCCGGTATTCCCTTTGCCAGCAAAGCTCCCGCATACTGCTTTTCCTCAATTTGAGCAAGAGCCGCGGCGGCGGTTTCCTCCAGATCCCTTTCGTCCTCTGGATCGTGGACTTTGAATTCCAGCAGGATCCCGTCGTCTTCCCTGTTTTTCGGCTCCAGCATCACATCGTAGCGGCCAAACCCGCTCTCTCGGTTAGAGGTGATGATATAGCGATCCGATAGCTCTACCATCAGGCCCAGCACAAAGCCGTGGTAAAAGCGTTCCGGCTCCGATTCAGACGGAGCTTTTCCTGTGTCAAAGTAGCTGAAGGTTTTCAGGGCTACGCTGTTCATATAATGGTTCATTCCTTTTCTGTCCCCTGCCAGCAGGGCTTTGATAAATTCATTGTAATCGCCTGCAGCACAGTCAAACCATCTGTGGATCATTTTCCGGAACATCAGCTTTACTTCGAAATTCGTCAGCTCCAGTTCGTGTACCCGCTTCCACTCTTCATAGCCCTGACTGTGTACCTCTACCCCTTTTACCTTCAGATACCCGCTGGCAAGCAGCAGGCTCCACACCGCTTCTCTCTGGCCGGATAATTCCCCGTATACGATTTGTTCGTCCAGCTCCGTTTTTACAGAGCTCCCCTGCAGCAGAAGTTCAAAGTCCTGCTTGATGTCCTTGCTTCCTTCCTGAATCAGTTTTCCCACCAGCTTGTTGGAACTGGTGTTGGCCCAGTAAACTCCAACTTCCCCCTTATCCAGATAGTTGATAATGGACCAGGGGTTATAGATATCCGTTGTTTCTCCAAAGGTAAAGCCGTCGTACCAGTTCTTCACTTCCTCCTTTTTATGGGAAAGGCCGTATTCCTCCAGGGCGGTAAAGACTTCCTCTTCCGTGAAGCCAAAGCACTGGGCATATTCCTTCGACGTCGTTGTCACCACTTTTGGGTTGTTGAAGTCGGAAAAGATGGACTCCTTGCTGACTCTAGTGATGCCGGTCATCAGGGCGCGATACAGGTAGGGGTTGGTTTTGAAGGTAGCGTTAAACAGGCTTCGCATAAAGTCGCTCATTTCCTCCCAGTACCCCTTTATATACGCTTCCTGCATGGGCGTGTCGTATTCGTCCAGCAGGATCAGCACCTTTTTTCCATAGTATCTGGACAGGTAATCCGACAGCTGGTGAAGGGACAGGGTCGCGTCTACATCGTCCATGTCAATGGTTTTTCTGCGGAACGTGTTTTTTTCCGATTCGGTCAGATAGTCTCCTTCCAACAGGAACTCCCGCTTCGCAAACTCTCTGGCAAGAAGCTCGCACAGCTTTCGCCGCGCGGTCTGATAGTCGGTTTCTTTCAGCTGGGCCAGGGAAAGGCTGATGACCGGATACGTCCCCTGCAAATCCCGATATTCCTCCTCTTCCCAGATGGAAAGACCACGAAAGAGCTCGCTTCTACCCGCGTAGTCTATGGAAAAGAATTTTTCCATCATGCTCATGTTCAGCGTCTTCCCAAAGCGCCTGGGCCGGGTGATCAGGGTCACGCTTTCCCCTGCTTTCCACCATTCTCTGATAAAATTGGTTTTATCAATATAAAAATAGTCTTTCACCCGAATGAGCTCAAAATCCTGGCTTCCGATTCCAATTACTCTTTCCATGCTCCGCTCCCTTCCGCCTTTCGGCTAACCCCTTTAGCGCTCGCACTATTATAACGATTATACCATAGTCCCCCGCTCTTCACACGGATAAAATGCTTTTGTTTGTATCAAGTGTTTATTGTTATGCGGCCCGGCAGGGATGGATTGTTTTATCCAAAAAAAGAGACAGGAGCTCTTTCTTAGTGCATAAACTCTGTCTCTTCTGCCTGCCATCTCTTTTTCCTATTTCACTTTCCGTTCAAGCCTGCCTTTGACCGGAATCAACAGCAGGGCGCCCAGTATGCTGTAAAGCAGTGTAAGTGAGGCTACAGCCAGATTGATTCCCAGAATCTGCACGCTCGCTACCGCATTTAAAGTGAACATCAGGTACACCATGGACAAAACGCTGAAAAAGGCGCCGCTGGCCAGCATGGATTTTATGGCCATGGAAACGGCCTTCACCGCGTTTTCCAGCTTCTGTTCATTGTCTGCTTCCCAGAACAGATAACGGAATCCGTTTGCAAAGTCCTTCAGATGTCCCGCAAGGCCCAGGCAGACTGCCGGCACCAGGATCACCTCCATCAGGCTGGGAAGATCGTAATAGTTTCTCAGCATTTCGTCCTCCAACATACCCGAAACGCCTACCGGCAGAAACATAATCACGATAAGCGCCACGCTCCAGGCTGCAGCTACCGCAATCTGCCTTGCGGCTCCTTTTTTCTCGTTTTCATAATCCTGCATTAAATTCATCATATTTTCCTCCGCTTTCCTGTGATACGCATCCTGCGTCAGACGCTCTCCTGACAGCAGTTCGTTTACATTAATCTCCAGCAGCTGGCAGAGGGGCAGTATAATGGCCATATCGGGAAGCCCGTTTCCCGTCTCCCATTTTGACACGGTTTTGTCGCTGATCCCCAGCTCCTCGCTCAGCTGCCGTTGTGTCATCTGCAGTTCCTTTCTCCGGGCCGCGATGAACGCACCTGTTTTTTTTGCCTCCATAATAAAGTCTCCTTTCTGTGATCACAGCTTTATCATACCCTTGGAGGGCGCCGTCTGTAAACCTGCGTGTCGTAGAATGGGCTCTATGTTTGCGGAAATGGTATCTGCGGAAATACGGAAAGCCGAAGGAATTGCCGTTCCTTCGGCCAAGAGTATGCAAGTGTGATGCCTCAATTGTCAGGCAGTCAGCCTAAATCAGATCGAGCAGCAGATCTAAAAATTGAAAAACAGTGACTAAGAAGGCTGGATTTGGTGAATTCAAAGTTGCCCTTGTATGCGCTGCGTTTCTAATCAAACAGGCTAAGCTGCGGATCTTTTGATGAAAGAACCTTGCGCTGCAAAATTACATCCCCTGGCCCCGGCCTTTTGCAGAGCAGCGGAGAATCCGGATCATAGTCTCTGGCGTTTTCTGCTGCGCTGCTGGGGTTTATATTGGCATAACAGTACCGACAGCCATGGCCGCAGGTATTGTACGCGCCAATATCTACGCTGGCAACGCAGCCGCATTCTTTTCGCTGATTGGGATCCTTTTTGATATCCAGCCGGTATCCACTGATTGTTTCCAGCCGCGCCCGATCGATGCAGCTGCCATGGGAAACACCGTATTGGGAAAGCTCAAGCTCCTCCGCACAGGTAACAAGGCGGATTCCGTGCTCTTTCGCTGTCTCCGCAAATCGCCAGGCAAGCTCTTCCTGCTGCGCCCTTGCTGCCTTTTGAGGCTTTATGGCGCGCATATTTCGGGCTGTGTTTTTGTATTCATCAAGAAAGCTGATGGTGCAGAGCTGGGTGTAAGCTTCCAGCCGTTCTGCCAGCACCCTGAAATATTTGCAGTGGTAGTCCATCGTATATTGTTCACTAAAGAATATAGGGTCATACCTCCAGAGAACCCGCTCTTTTCCGATGCGTTTGGAAAGCTGCTGAAAGGCCGAAATCAAGACATTGCTCTTTGACGGAACGCGGGGCTCGATGTCTCTGCCGTATGCGTTCAGAGTAAATTGAAAGTAGTAGGGGAAGTCCGCAATTTCTTTCAATTTGGAGAGCATGGGCAGGGGATTTTTCGTCCAGAACACGATGCCGTCTATGGTTTCCGGCGACAGCTCGATCCGGCTTATCTGATGCGCGCTTACGGGGCTGCGGACACATACATAGCCTTCTTTTATTCGATTGAAGAACCAGTCGCTGTAAAAGGCGGGAATATCGGTTCTCCGGCTTACGCTTAATATCACAAGTCGCTCCTCTTCTCTATGCCGATACGCCGTACTCCATCAGGCCGTCCCGGGTGCAGTAAACATAAAGCTTCCCTCTTTTAATCTGCGGGAAGCGGAGCTCTGCCGCCTGCTCGGGGTAAAGCCGCATGAGCAGTACCTGATCGTAGGTCACCCAGGCGGCAAAGGAAAAGTAGTGCTCCTTTGTCATAGGGTGATTAAATACAACGTAATAGTCGTTTTCGATTTTTTCTGCCTAAGGCTGGTGCTCTTCATTCGCCTTGTTTGCCTCAAGGGGTGAAAGCTTTCTGCCGCAGCAGGAAACTTCTGCCGGAGCTGTAGCGGTTAAGACATTTCCGCAGTCCGGGCATACGTAAAGAATCATTATCTATTTCCGCAACGCTTGAATTCAACCGCAATTGTGTCCCCAATTTCAAAGATGGTTTTCAGAGATTTTGTATCCATTGATCAGGGCCTCCTTTTTTGCCATTTTGCATAAAGGGTCTTGCTGCCGGTGCTGCCCTTTTTAATGGAGGTTATCCGTTTTTTGCAGCCTTTATCTGAATACCAGCCCTGGAAGGTATAGCCGCTGCGGGTTGCCTTTTGCAGCTTGACGGTTTTGTTCGTGTAGTAGTAGGATGGGTTCCTGCTGCTGTTTGTTCCGCCCTTCAGGCTGTATTTGATGGTGTATTTAATGGGCTTCCACTGTGCGTAGAAGGTCGCCTGATGGCTGGAGCTGGGGATCTGGCTCTTGATGCGCTGCCGGTTGGCGTATTTTGTTCCGCTGCCGTTTGCCTTTGTGTTCCAGGCGGAGAAGGTGTAGCCTTTTCGCTTGAACTTGTTTGCCGGAAGGGGTGATGCCTTCAGGATGTCGTAGGTGAGGGAAGTCATGCTTCCTGAGGTAGCGCCGTTTCCGCTAAAGCGTATATTCACCAGAGGCGGAACCTGCATTTTTTCTGTAGCTGCCGTATCGCTGTCCAGGTGGGCGTCGGTTGCTGCTACTGCCCGGATCTGGAAGCTTCCGTCTGCTGTGAAGGCTTTCCCCTTATATTTTCTGCATTTTACAGAAGCCGGGGATGGCTGGGAGCCGTCCAGAGAGTAGTAAATATCCGCGCCTTTTGTTTCGCAGGAAAGGGTTGCGGTTCGCGTTTCTTTGTTATAGGAAATGGCCGGCGCTGCTGTCTTTTCGCTAATCTGAGGAAGCGTTCCCGGGGCTTTCATTGTTGAGCCGGAGTCCAGGGAGCATTTGGGAAGCAGTCCGTTCCAGTAGCTTTCTTCTTTGTGGCTGTTGTAGTAGATCGGATCCTCCCGATCTGCTTTGTCAAAGGCCGCGTCGCTCCTGACGAAGAAATCGTAGAGAATCAGGCTCTGCCCGCCTTGGTCATAGTCATCCCATGTGCAGTCCACGTTGTACCAGGAGTCTTCCAGGCGGATTTTGTTCCATTCATGATCCTGACTGGTTACTGCGATTGTATCAATGCCCGCGCCATTGCAGAGCATCTCAAAGGCCTGGGAATATCCGGCGCACACGGTTTTGTCCATACAGATTGCGCTGTAGGCGGTCTGGGAAAAAACCTGTTCCTCATCAAGTCCTTCATTTACACTGCCATCTTCATTATAAAAGTCGTCGTTGTATCTCACTTTTTTGTTGATCAGGTCGTGGGCGATGCGGGCTTTTTCAAAATCTGTACTTCCCTTGTCCACTTCCTTTTGCCAGGCATTCATCTGCTTTTGTACATTGGCTGTAGCCATCTTTCTCTGGCTCCCGTATGCGAAGGCTTTGTAAACGCCAATTCCCACAGTATTGCTTCCAAACCATCCCACATTATTGAGAAAGTAAAACTGTGGATTGGAAAAGCGGAAAATGTTCATTACATTGCTCGCCTTTGTCTGCGTCAGTGTGCCGGTCTTTATCTGACCGGTGTAATACACTTTCTGACCTCTGTAAAGGAAGGTTTTTACGGGTTTGTCATTGGCCAGGTAATCCCTGCATGCCTGGTATAGCTTGTCGTAAAGGGCCTGCTCCGCATTGGACATCTGGTTGTAGAAATAATACGTGCTGTATTTGTCCCACGAATGCTTGTAAACAGCTGATTTTGGGTTCGCTTTACCGCCTGCTGCTTTGGTATCTTCGGATGTGGCCTGTGATTCCGCTGACTCTGCCGGAGCCGCGTAAGAGCCATCTGCAATTTCCTGCTGAGGAAGCTCTCGTTCTTCAAAGGGCAGCAGGCCTCCTGCCTGGTGTTGGCGCTCGGTCTGCTGCGGTATATCGTTGGGAGCGGCCAGCGCAGCTTCTGTACCTGCGGCCATACAGCCAATCATCAGGCTGACACTCAGCAGAATACTCAGTACCCGTTTTTTCATAATCTCGTTCCTCCTGTCATGGTTCCCTTGCTTCTTGTGTTTATGGTTTCCTGAAATCCTGCTTTCATTATACGAAAATTTTCAGAGAGCGTCAATCTCCGGCTGCGTCTCCGTATGCGTTCCTTTTATTCTGTGAAGTGAAAAGTTAACTTCCACATCTAAGGGGTGCAAGTGGAAGTTAGTCTTTCCCCAACTTCCACTTGAAATCAAGTGGCACTTAGCCTTACACTTTCTTTATGGGCAGATGC
>CAJTER010000035.1 GCA_910575405.1 Clostridia bacterium
CTTCCTCCCATGATAAAACGGCAGCGATACTATGATTCCCTGAAAGAAGCAGCATAGGATACAAAATCCTTGAGGAAAATGTGTCAACTAATCTTGACAAAATCAGCCTCAGCCGTTTTTACGTCCGTTTGGATATATAGCCTTACGGTATCAATTCCGACTATCTCACCGCCGATTTTAGCGCCCTCAACAATCATAGGTAATTCCTGTCAAAGATGCGCATGAAGTCTTCCCGGTTCCCGTGGACTTCCTCAAACGCTTCTTGCCCTTTCCGGTGTAGTGCGTCCTGTAAGGCCTCGGCGTGCTCTCCTTCATGCACCTGCTTATGGCAGCGCGTTGGTGTGAAGTCATTGCAGAGCCACACCGTCAAGCCGTACTTTTCAGACAGCGGCCTGTGCTTCCGCCCCATAAAAACGTGGTGTTTATCAAGCCCCTGAGTTCTGCCGCAGAGATAGCATTTCTTTTCTGTCTGCATGATGGATTTCATGTCGGTATCCTCCCCTTCCTCAGTGCCCGGCAGAGTTCTTTCAGCCGGGGTAAATATTCGTTCTGTATCCAGTCTTTGTCGTATTCCACCGGGTGGAAATGAATGCGCTTATCATCGACCGGAAGGAAGTAGTTGTCGTATTCCTCCCGAATCAGGCCATATTCTACGATGTAAAGCTTGTCCGTTTTCATAGCGTACATTTCCACCTGGGCCTGCCGCCAATATGGTTTTGCGACGGTAAACTCATTATCAAAGTCATGGGTTTTCACTTCATAGATGGTGCCGTCCAAATCCCCATCGTAATTGACCCGAAGCCGGTACTTCTCAATGGTAATCTGATGGTCCTTTCGGATTTTGGGATTGACGGTATCCAGAATCTTGTGCTCCCATGCGGTACCGGCTCTCATGGCTTTATTAACAAAGGTGCTTTCATGCAATCCCAGCTTCTCATTCCACCAGTTCAGCCACGTCTTTGATTTACGATTTTTCGCCACAACATTCGAGCTGTCACTAGCGCCAAACCAACCGCTCCGGTCATGATTCGTGATCATTTCTGCACCTTAATCTGATCCAGCATACCCTCAAAGTTGTATAGTTTTGTGTAGTACCGCATAAATTGCCGCACATCGTCCTCTTCCTGCAGGCCGGTCTGTTCTACAATCTGCTGCAAACTCAGCTCATTCCCAAGCAGCTTGGTGACCTTCTGTTCCACCCGCTCTTTGATTTTCAGGATATTGTGGAAGTACAAATCATCATCGTTTCCATGCTGAACGGTTTCATCTTCGCTGACCCAAAGGCCAAAGCCCAGTCCGGTACGGATTGCAACCCCTTTTACAAAGGCTCTCGCCTGTGCGTTGGAAAGTCTCAGTTGATTTACATTGTCTTCCCGGACGACATACATTCCATTCAGCAGCGGATAATTCTGGATGAATTCCAAATCATCAATCACAATCTTCACCCGCACTTCAAAGCAGCGGTTTCGGTTTCCTTTGCTGTCTGTGAATGGTTCTGTTGTCATGAAAAGAGAAGAGCCATTTGCATTGAGAAGCGGCTCATAATAGACCGTCTCAGCTCCGTTCTCATGAAGCAGGTCTTTACACTTTGCCCAGTTCAGATAAGGAACCATCTTCTTTTTCCCTCTCTCGTCTTTGGTTTCTCGTTTGTCGCAGTACGGCAGTACATCAATCTGCCGCAACTCTTTATATGGTTTTAACATTGCGTCTCTCCTTAAATTCCTCGGTATGTTCCAGCCAGTAGCAAATGGCCTGCTCAGCTTCCTCTTCTGTAAGTCCAGTATGAATCAGCAGCTTCACCGAATTCTGCATGGCTAAGTCCAGCATATCCAGACATACCTTGCAGTACACCTGACCGGGTTCTGCCACAGCCCCGCAGTCACAGAGAGTTGGCGGCTCATGATTCGTATATCTTGCAGCAGCCGATTCTTCGGCTACTGCATTTGCGTCATAGTAGTTCAAACATACTCACCTGCCTTTTATCGGTTTCTTCATCCATATTCCTTGCCCGGCGGAAGATGGTAGTTGCCTTTGCCACATAGTCCCGCCGGAACCGTTCATATTCTTCCTGCGTTTTGGCAATCCAGTAACCTTTGTCTGTGTTCTGTCCGCACACCCTCACGCCCTGTTCCCGCAGATCTTCGATCATTTTTCTTGCGGAGCGGTCTGAGACGCGGAAGGTGTGCATAATAGTTTCTCTGGTTACAGGCTTGTCTTGACTGGCTTCTGCCAGCATTTTCTTTAAAATTTCGTCTCGCATTTGACAAATCCCCTTTTTTCAGTTATCCTATTCTTGATTTTCACTGTGTGCCGTTTCTGGGTTGCCGCCCTCGGCACACTTTTCAATTCTGACCATAAATTCTTTTTCGTCTGCATCGTCTTCATCGCACGGGATGTAAGAATCCAAGGCTTCAAACATAAAGTCTTTCAGTCTGTCTTCATCGCGGAACAGAAAGTGCATTTCTGTATACCCTTTTATCAATATCAACTTATACATTCTTTTTCCTCTCTTCCTGACATGCCTTTGTCGGCCATGTCTGTAATTGTCCGCAGTGTTCGCAGAATAGCCATATCCGCCCCTGCCACTGCATCGGCTTTCCACATTTGTTACATGGTGCGGTCTGTTTGTTCATTTTTTCCTTTGCTACTGCTCTAACACTTGAAAATGCGCTTTTATTTCGACCAGATCGTGACAGCAGTCACCGCCCGGATATCGGTAGATTCCCATGTAATCTCCGTCAAATAAAAGTTGACAGTCTACAAGTATGGCTGGATATCCACCATTACCGATAATCTTTAACGGGTAACCGTCTTTTCTCATTTCTTCAACTGACTTCATTTCTTTTCCTTTCCTCTGCCTCATTCAGGCGGTTCACAACAGCCGTAAAGTGCAATGATTATAATTACGACCGCTAATAAGATTTTCATTCTCTCTTTTCCCCCTCAGGGAATACCAGGTATTTCAGCATCCTCTTTAGCTGATTTGTGAACTCTTCCAAAACACCCATTTTTTCTTTTAATTCAGTGACTTTACCCTCCATGAACTCGAAATCTTCATCCTCTTCCATGCCATGCAATCTGAGCATATTACAACTATGCTCAGCCCTGGTGCAACGCACCATTGCATCTGTATACAATTCCCCCAATTCATGAAGTGCTGTTAATAATGCTTTCTCAAGATCTATTTGCATTTCCTCTTTCCTTTCAGCAGTTCAAAGAGCTTGTCCATTTCATCGGGATGTAAGGTTATTCCTCTTGAAAAATGTTCATGCTCTGGATCCCAGTCCCGAATATCGTATTTTGCCGGATTCCCATTCCAGGACACAAGGTTCAATTCTTTGTTCCATCCTGTGGGATATGGCTTAATTACGCCGATATGCTCCTTGATTTCAAATCTAAACTTTTCTTCGTGCATCTTTTTTTCCTTTCTTGTGTTTCAGTACAGTTCTGCGGCTTCTGCCTCCGCACAAACGGTTTCATTGCCCATCGTTGCCATCTGAAACATTTTAATGAGCATCTGGTAAGCTGTTTCTGCACCATATTTCTCTGTCAAATCAATGCGTAGTCCGGCTATTGCCATTCCTACATCTGCCAGAGTTTCCATGAATTCCTTATCATTCATTCCTAAATCCCCCACGGGTGCAGCTCCCCACTCAGCCAGTACTTACAGAAGACGGCAAGGGCTACTATCACCAGCAGGACTTTAACTTTCCTCATTGCCTTTTCACCTCCATAATTCTCTGGGCTACCTCTGGGATGAAATACTTGGTTCCCTTTTCTTCCCCAGGGATCTTGTCCAGCCCTCTTATCAAGGTTCCGGCAAATTCTTTGCTTTTGCCTAAATGCTTTGCAAGAGCGTTTACGCTTATGTAGCTTGCTCCGCCGACAAAGGACTTCATTTCCCGGATAACTGCCTGTTTTTCCATCTGGCTCACCTCCTCTCAATTTCCATAGTTTTACTTTTTGTTGTCCTTTCCTGTCGTATTATGGTAGAATGTAGGGGAAAGGACGGTGATTTTTATGACTACAACGGATGTAACACTAATCGTAGCTCTCATAGCCGCTATAGCTGCTATTATTGCTCCGCTTATAACCACTCTGCTTACAACACATAGCGCATACAAATTGAAAACTATTGACCTGCTCTTTAATGCGAAACTTGATGCCTATAAGCAGTTTGCAAATATTGCATTTTCTGTCAAGGAAGATTTGCTTCCTGACAATCTGGAAGAGTTGCATAAAGCGTGGTCTTACGCAAGTTTATTTAGTGCCCCTGATACCAGACGCAAACTTAATCAATATTACAAACGTCTATTGAATAGTACTGATACCGATGCAGATCTCAGCGAATTTAGCATTTCTCTCGTTGATGTTATAGACGCTATGCAGACAGAGTTATATCATTTTAGAAAGTATTATAAAAAGCGAAACAACTCCTAAAATTTGCCCACACGCTGCTATTACTGGGCTGCATTTCACAATCCCTGTAATTGATATTGCTAATGCGATAAGCGCCAGAACAAGTATTAATATATCCGGCATTTCTTCCCTCCTTTCTTTAGCTTGACTTTTTCGTCAACCATTTTTCACTCCCACAGCTCCTGCAAGCAAATAGTCAATACCCACGTCAAAAACTTTTGACATTTTAAGAAGAGCGGAGCTCGGAACATCGGTTTCTTCGTTAATCCAGTTGTAATAAGTTTTAGTAGAAACTCCTAATTCTTTAGCCAAATCTTCTTTTGTCAGTCTGTTTCTTACTCTCTCTGCTTCAATACTGCTGAGCATTTCTTCCCTCCTTTCTACTCAAAATGAGCATTTTCAAGTTTATATTATACCCGTTTTGAGCTTTTGTCAATATGGTTTCGTAAAATAATGCCCATTTTGAGCATTATTTTATTGACAGCTCGTAATATATTTCATATAATGCTCTTAAAGGAGGTGCTCGCACATGACTTTTGGAGAGCGACTAACAGAACTTAGAAAAGAAAATGGATATACCACAAGAAATGAATTCGCCGACAGGCTCAAAATACCAAGTACAACCTTGCGTAATTATGAAACAGATGCAAGAGAACCAGGTCACACTTTTTTAAAACAAATTTCAGAGATGTTTAATGTATCTGTTGACTATCTGCTATGCCTTACAGATGATAAAGAAAAAGTATCGTCTTATCAATTAAAAAGCTCTGAATATGAACACATTCAGAAATACCGCGCACTTGACACCTATGGACACAAAGCAGTGGATTCAATACTGGATATAGAATATGATCGCTGCCAGCTCAAAGAGAACCGCCCCGACATCACTATCGCCCAGCAGGATATGAGAGTTATCCGCTACTATCAGCGTATGGCCTCAGCCGGAACCGGACAAGTAGTCTTTGAGGATATGCCCACGGAACGAATCCAAATACCCGATATACCAGAATATCGCTGCGTCTCCTATGCAATCGGGGTAAACGGGGACAGTATGGAACCCTTCTATTATGATGGTGACATTCTTCTGGTCGAAACTACCCTCCAAATAGAAGTTGGTGAAATCGGGATCTTCATTGTTGATGGGGAAGCCTTTGTGAAGCAGCTGGGAGAAGGAAAACTTATATCCCTGAACGAAAAATATAAAGACATCCCGCTGACTGAATACTCCAACTGCATGGGCAGAGTCGTTGGGAAGCTAGAGGTGCAGTAATATGTTGCAAATTGTATATTCTAAAAAAGCCGAAAAGTTTTTAAAGAAACAGGATAGGCCAACTCAACAGCGCATTATGGAAGCTATTTCTAAACTTCCGGCATCTGGTGACATCAGAAAACTACAAGGTGCTGCAGGCTATCGCTTACGTGTTGGTAACTTTCGTGTACTTTTCGATGTGAACGGTTTAATTATTGATATTATTGACATTGGGAATCGTGGACAGATATATAAAGGAGTGTAGAATTATGTTAAATGTTAAAGAGCGTATCGTTGGTGCCGTTACAATTATGAGTAATGAAGATGCCGAAAAAGTGTGGAATATGATTCAAGCGACTTTTGCACTTGCAAATGCAGAAGAAGTAGAACCAGAAGACGAGGAATTACTGGCCTTGAAAGCTTATCATAATGGCGATCCTGAATATGCCCCGTCTGTCTCACATGAGGAACTGATAAAAGAACTGGGACTATAAGGCCTACCTGCTAATTTCAAGCAGGACCATAACTTTCAAAAAAAGAACCGCCCCTGTTGGCGCAAGGACGGTTCAGGCTACTTGGTACAGCCTTCTGTAGCAAGATAATTGTACCATTGTAGCCGACTTTTTTCAAGAGCGGTATTTTTTATACCCAAAAAGGAGGATACAGAAATGAGAGGAGCATTTATGTTTGAAGGGAGACGATATTACGTCTCCGGAAAGGACAAGACAGAAGTTGAAGTAAATAAAGCTATGCGGCTGAAGGAGCTGCAAGAAGGAGTCATTATTGAGTCCAATATGCTGACAAAGGACTGGGCGATTGTATGGATGGAAACGTACAAAGCGGGTGCGTGCAATGACAAAACCTACAGGGACTATGAACACAGGCTTGATAAATTTATCCTGCCTGAAATCGGCTATATTCGCCTGAAAGACGTAAAGCAGGTACACCTGCAAGAGGGCGCATGTGGAAATCGTTTAAGAAAGCAATGCACGTGGAAATGGGCGGAGAGCTTTACATGGGATCGATTGTGGAGCCATGTCGGGTAGCGAATGACCTTGTCCCCTACTGCCTGCGGCACACATTTTGCACCGATTTGCAGGATGCAGGGATTGCGATTAATATAGCAAAGGAGTTAATGGGCCACTCAGACATTTCCCTCACATCAAGGATTTATACGCACTACACAGAAGCTTCTTTGAACCATGCCGCCAAGCTACTGCAACAGTACAGAGGCGGAAACCTTGATGATTTCAACGAAAATGGCGTTGAGTTTTGCAACACTAACTGCAACACTAATGGGGCGAAATAGACGATTTAGGGCGGATATTTGAATTTTGAAGCAAAAATCAAAAACCCGCCAACCACCTGAAATCAAGCGGTTTAGCGGGCTTTCATCTGGCACCCCCGAGATGATTCGAACATCCGACGCACGGTTTAGGAAACCGACGCTCTATCCCCTGAGCTACGGGGGCACACTGTAGCCGCATGGACTGCGTTATTATAGTATCATACCGGGCGGCAGATTTCAATAGGTTTCCATACTCAATTCCATAAATTTTCGTATACTGCTACAGCATGTATCTCCACTGCATCCTATCTTCAAAACGATTCCACTCGCAGGGTCATTACGGTCAGATCGTCTTTCTCCCTGTCTCCATACTGCTCTACCGCCCTGTTGATAATCAGATCGCACATGGTCTGCGGATCCTTAGAATGGATCTCCTGAATCGTTTCCTTGAGCCATTCCATGGACAAGTCCTCCCGCCTGCAATCGGTGACGCCATCGGAAATCATAATCACTTCATCACCCGGACTCAAGCATGCAGTCACGCAGTCCATCTTCAGGCCATCCACAATTCCAAGGGGCATTGCCGATACGCTCAGAACTTCTACTGAATGTTTTCTCTTTATGAATGTAGGCGCGGCGCCGATCTTGTAGAGATTGATTTTACCAGATTTTTGATTGAAAATGCCCAGATCAATTGTGGAAAAGACTTCTTTATCCGCGTCAAGCAGCAAAATTTCATTGAGAAGCCTGAGGACTGGCTCTGTTTCTACCCCCATTTCCAAAAGGCGGATGACCGTTGTCACTGCCAGACTGCTTTCCCCGGCCGCGATTCTTCCGCTCCCCATTCCGTCGCTTAATATGGCTGCAAATCGATTTCCCGGCAGTGGGGCCCACATATAACTGTCTCCGGAAATGCCTTTATTTTTTGCATATCCGGCCTGAGCAGGACGAATTCCGTATGCGGGCGCAGGCATTGCCCTTGCGGAAAGTCCCTTTGTCGCATATTCCAAAACCTCAGCCATGGCCTTGAACTGATAGGACATGAGAATGCGCCGATTGTCCTGGGAAACGAACAGTGCTGACAGTTCATCAAAGGTATTTTGCAGCTTTTCCAGGCGAACAGAAGCCTCCTGTATCTGCTGTTTCTCCTCAAAGCTACCATTCTTGAGCATGCGGGCGATAACAATATCCATGCTGTGGATCCATCTTTGCGGAATTAGGATCAAAAGCAGCGCCCCCACTATGGGGCCATAAAAAGGGAGTTCCAGGCTAATGGAGCTATCCAGTCTGCTGACGGCTACAACAGCGGCAGCAAAGCACAGGGCCGATACTGCTTTTCCCTGTTTGCGAAAAGCGCCTGCCGCCGCGCCGCCTGCTGACAGGAGAAGGAGCGTGCCAATGCTCCCGCCGCAAAGTAGCAGAAAAATACTGGAGACAAATGCAGCAAGGAGGCCTTCTATAATACCCAGAAGGTATGCAAAAAACAGCGTTACTGCCATAGCTGCAGGCAGCAGCAGAGCAGGAAAGCCTGCCCCGCAGACCAGGCATAGAAAGGCGCTGCACAGAGCTGCAAGTCCTCCTGTATCGCCGCCTAGGGGGCCCTCCCCGTTTCGCATCTGAAGGATGGCCTGAAAAACCCCGCATAAGGCAGCCACAAGGCACCCTTCCAGCACAAGCCCGCCTGCGGTAATGTGATATGTCAGTCCTGCGGCAATGCAGGAAATACTGCGAGCAGTAATCGTAATCGCTCCTGCAATAACCGCTTTGTGCCAGATTGCAAGACGGATTTTCCCCGTGCAAAGAAAGACAGCCGCACAGCCGCATAAGGCCGCAGCATGACCCCATATGAACGCGCCGGTGGGGTAAAGGCTTACCAGCCCCAGCAGCATGAAGGGCAGCAGGTACAGGTGCAGCGTATTAAAGGAAAGGAGTACTGTGAGCAGTGCGATAGCAGCAGGAAACATCTGTCCCATAAAGCAGGCCCTGCTGATCAAAAAACTGGCAGCAATCATTCCAGCCGCAAGATGCAGCTTAAATACGCCTTTTTCTCTTCCAGAAACCCGCCTCTTTGTCGTCAATTCCATATGGCATCCTCCTTTGTACAAGCCCACATTCATTATACCTGCGGCGTATTTGTTCCTCTGTCGAAACAAAGGAGGAAATTACCATTTTTTTACGACAATTTTTTTGTGCTTTTCCTCTGGAAATCCAGGTTCAAGGGAAAATCCGGCACACGAATCATTCCTTTATATCAAAAAACCTCTTTGCGTTTTCGCAGGTCTTCTCTACAACCATTTCTAGCTCCATTTCTTTGATTTCCGCCACCTTTTTTGCCGTGTATTCCACATAAGGCGGGATATTGCGCTTGCCCCGGAAGGGCTCCGGTGTCAGGTACGGCGAATCGGTCTCTACCAGCAACACCTCAATCGGCAGCGCTTCCACCACAGATACGGTTTTTCGGTTGTTTTTGTAGGTTACAGGACCGGCAACGGAAATGGTGGCTCCCAGCTTTACATACTGCTCCCCCAGCTCTCTGCTGCCGGAAAAGCAGTGCAGCAGCACTCTGGCATCTCCGCTTCCATCGTATCTGGCAGGAAACCAGCCTTTTCTTTCCTGAGAAAAGGCCCCTTCTTCCTTTAAAATATCCATTACCTCCTGATCCGCTTCTCTGGAATGGATGACAATGGGCATTTTCAGTTCATTGGCCAGCTTGATCTGCTCCCGGAACCAGTAGCGCTGCACATCCCGCTCCGAGTAGTCATAGTGAAAATCCAGACCGATTTCACCGATGGCCTGCACCTTGTCCTTTTTGGCAAGGCCTTTCAGCATGAGCAGCTGCATCTCGTCCATATCCTTGGTATCGTGGGGATGACAGCCTACGGCAGCATAGCACCAGGGAAGCTCTCTGGCGTGTTTCGCGGCCATGGCAGAGCTTTCCAGGTTAAAACCGATATCCATAACATAGTCCAGCTTAGACGCTTCAATTTTCTGAATCAGCGCCTGGCGTTCCTCTTCTGAAAAGGACTCGTTGTTAATATGTGCATGTGAATCAAACAGCATGATCGCCCTCCTTTAAAGCACAAACCGGGCAAAAAAGGTGCCCGGCCTGCTGCAATTTCGTTATTTTCGTTTCCTTGTTTTCGCTCTGAGCATTCGCTCTAAGCAAAAAGATCCAATGCCTGCTTTTATGTGACCGGATTTCCATCCTCTGCAATGGTGGTAACAAACTCGCACCGCTCTTTTCCGTCTACTACATTGTCAGCAAAGAGAATCATGCCCTTGGATTCCAGACCCCGCAGCTTTCTCGGCTTTAAGTTGGCCACCACAACCACCTTCTGACCCACGCACTGCTCCGGCTTGAAGTCCGCAGCAACGCCAGAAATAATCTGCCGTTTTTCCGTGCCCATCTTCACCTGGAAGACCAGCAGCTTGTCGGCTTTGGGGTGTTTTTCGGCAGAAAGAATGGTTCCTACGCGGAAATCCAGCTTGTCAAAGTCATCATATATGATTTCATCCTTTAATTCCAGCGGAATATTTTCATCCTCTGCGCCGCCTTTTAAGGCTTCCAGCTCTTCCAGTTCCTTTTCAATATCAAGGCGCGGGAAGATAGCCTCGCCCTTTTTCACCTGCTCGCCCTGCATCATATCAAATGTAAAAGCGTCCTCCCAGGCAACATCCGCATACCACAGACCCAGCTGCTTTCTGATTTTGTCCGATGTGGTGTGCATGAAGGGATGAATCAGGATAGAAACAATGCGCAGTGTTTCCGCCAGATTGTGGAGCACCGTATCCAGACGCGGCTTGTCCGCTTCGTTTTTGGCCAGTATCCAGGGTGTGTTTTCGTCGATATACTTGTTAGCTCTTCTTACGGCTACCCAGATTTCCTCCAGGGCCAGATTGAATTCGAACTTATCCATATGCGCTTCCACCTTGTCTGCCGCGGAAACCGCGATGGATTTCAGGTCCTTGTCCGTGGGATCCTCTTCGCCTGAGGCGTCCGGCACAAAGCCACCATTGTATTTTTCGATCATAGAAACCGTACGGGAAACCAGGTTACCCAGATCATTTGCCAGATCGTAGTTCATGCGCTTTAACATTACTTCATTGGTAAAGACACCGTCCTGTCCAAAGGTGTATTCCCGCAGGAGGAAGTATTTGAGGGCGTCAATTCCATAGCGTTCGATGAGCTTGACCGGATCCACTACATTGCCTTTGGATTTTGACATTTTTCCACCCTCCAGCAGCAGCCAGCCGTGACCCAGCACCTGTTTTGGAAGGGGCTGATCCATGGACATGAGCATTGCCGGCCAGATGATGGAATGGAAGCGCACGATTTCCTTGCCTACCAGATGAACGTCGACTGGCCAGTATTTTTCATAAAGCTCCAGCTCCTCCGGATAACCCAGGGCTGTAATATAGTTGGTAAGAGCATCCAGCCAGACGTAGATAACGTGCTTTTCATCAATAGGAACTGGGATACCCCAGTCAAAGGTGGAACGGGAAATGCACAGATCCTCAAGGCCCTGCTTTACAAAGGAAATCATCTCGTTCCTTCTGGTATCCGGCTGCAGGAATTCCGGATTGTTTTCGAAGAGCTCCAGCAGCTTGTCCTGATATTTGGAAAGACGGAAAAAGTAGGCCTCTTCCTTTGCCTTTTCCACTGGTCTGCCGCAGTCCGGGCATTTGCCGTCCACCAGCTGGCTCTCGGTCCAGAAGGATTCGCAAGGCGTACAGTACATGCCTTCATATTCGCCCTTGTAGATGTCCCCCTTTTCGTAAAGCTGCATGAAGATCTTCTGCACCCGCTCTACGTGGCGCGGCTCCGTTGTGCGGATAAAGTCGTCATAGGAAATTTCCATGGTCTTCCAAAGATCCTTGATGCCTCCCACGATCTTGTCTACATAATCCTGAGGGCTTACTCCCTGCTCCTTTGCAATGGTCTGTATTTTCTGTCCGTGCTCATCTGTCCCGGTGAGGAAGCGAACATCGTAGCCGGACAGCCGCTTGAAGCGTGCCATAGCATCCGCCATGACCGTACAGTAGGTATGCCCTATATGAAGGTTGGAGCTTGGATAGTAAATAGGCGTTGTAATGTAATATTTGCCTTTGCTTTCTGTCATTTTCATCATTCCTTTCTTGTACTAGCTCGAATGAGAGCCAGCAGTGTTAATCATTAGAATATCATGGTTTCGAGGCATCGTCAATGAAGCTGAAAATTCTTTTTCAAAAAAGTACCTGTAAAACTATTGACAAGGGAGAATTTTCATAGTATACTCTTGGTTAGTTAAAGCTAACCGATGGTTACTTCCAATCAGAAGCAAAGCCGTCTCAGATACAAACGATGCGCTTTGCAGCCAAGAACTTTGTCCATTTGAGGGAATTCGCATTCCCTGTTTTTTACCCCATCGGTTAGTATACACTAACTTTTTTTGAGCCCTTACAACCCAGCGCAGTGTGTCCGGCACATGAAGAACAGCCGGGCGGCGCACACGCAGGCAATATGGTATAATTCAGGAGGAAACAATCATGATGGAGTCCTATTTGATCGCGCATTGTTCGCCAACTCTGGCAGGACTAAAGAGTGCTAACATATTCAACTATTCTTTCACATCAATAAAACATTTGAGCATGCAGCTTCAGCAATGCGCGTCCATGCTCCGTCCAAAAGGTGTTTCTATCCGGGTTTTGCGTCTTTCAGGGAAAACAGCTCTGATTTACGTGTACCGCAGCAGCAGGGTTCAGGAAGAATTAATGAGGCAGGGTGTTTTTGACTTCCTTTCAAAGTACGGCTATGAAACAGATCTTCTCAGCGATTGTCTGTCTCTTCTCAGCAGAAGGATATCTTCTCACATGGAATTTCCTCATGAGATCGGTCTGTTTCTCGGCTACCCCCTCGATGATGTGAAGGGGTTTATTGAAAACAAAGGGAAAAATAGCTGCTGCAGCGGGTGCTGGAAGGTTTACTGCAATGAATGTGAAGCGAAAAAGCAGTTTGCCCGCTTTGAAAAGTGCCGTAGGATCTATCGCGATTTGTTTGCCTGCGGAAGGAGCGTTCTCCAGCTGACGGTAGCCGCGTAAGGCATACTGCGTAAGGACCGGCAAAGTGCCTCTGAGATTCAAAGATTCAAAGATTCAAAAGAAAAATATTGTTAAACCATTATAAACCATATTATATAGCCATAAAACCGGAACAGGGCAGGCAGCCTTCCCTGTTCCATCACTCCAAAAAAAGTTCATGCAGGCGTCCAGGATGCGGACGCCTGCCTCCTTTTTTGTAAAAACTGCACTTGAACCTGCTCTGTCTTCTTTTACTTGGAAAAGCAAGCAACATAATTAACAGATATCATTCCTCCCAGAGCCGCTTCATATTTTCGTCAGCCCAAGCGACTCTGTTTCTGCCAAATTTTTTGGCATCATACAATACAGTATCTGCGACTTTTAAGTACACATCATAGGAGCTTTCCGCATGGGGAATGACGGTAACTCCTCCAATGCTGACTGTGACCCACTGAGATACGGACGGGTCATGGGGGATGTGGAGATCTTCCACTGCCCTCCGGATTTTTTTAAGGTGTTCAAAGGCTTTACTAGAAGGCTCTCCCAGCATAAGTACTACAAATTCTTCTCCCCCGTAACGGGCCAAAAAGTCAGTGCTGCGCCATAAGTAGGAATCCACTGTTTTCGCTACAGCGGAGATGACCTTGTCTCCTGCCGGATGTCCGAAGGTATCATTGTATGCTTTAAACCGGTCGATATCAAACATACAAATGGAAAACGGCACCCGCAGGCGAACGGCCTCCTTCCACTTCATAACGCTGTAACGGTCATGCTCCCTCCGGTTGGCAATTCCAGTCAACTGGTCGGTTCTGGATTGATATTCCACCTGTTTCCTGTAATTATACAGCTTGATGTGTGTATCGACCCTGGCCTTTACAATCACCGGTTTAAACGGTTTGGTAATATAATCTACCGCACCTAATATGAGCCCCCTCTGTTCATCCTCTTCAGCAGAGAGACTGGTGATCAAAATAACTGGGACGCTCTGAGTACGAAGCTCTTCCTGTAATTTTTTTAGCAATGTAAAGCCATCCATACCTGGCAGAACCACATCCAGCAGAATCAGGGAATAGGTCCCCGAGTTTATGCAGCGGAGCCCTTCCTCTGCGGTCTGCACAGTAGTAATATCGTATTCATCATCCAAAATTGATTTTAATTGGGTGGACTGTACGGGGCTGTCGTCAACAATCAGTATTTTCTCCATCTTCACACTCCTCATTGGGGCTTTTCCCTATTTCCTAAATTATACACTGACCGAATTGGCTTGACAATAGCTTTTTTCATTCCTTGCAGGTCACAGCTCCATAATAATCGCAAAAATAGGAATCATCAGTATGGATAGCACAGTGGAAAGCAGCACGCTCTTTGTAGCAAAAACAACTTCCCCTTTATACTGCTGGCTGAAAATAACGGACACAGAGCCAACCGGCATTGCAAAGCTCATAATCAACACCTTTTCCAGCAGCGTAAAATCTCCGGCCCACAGCTTTACCACTAAAAGCGTAAGAACAGGCGCGATCATCAATTTTACAAAACAGACAATGTAAACCTGCCAGTCACCCGCGATTTCTTTGAGTTTCAGGCCGCCCAGCTGGTATCCGATTACAAACATAGTCAGGGGCGTGGTTGCGGCGCCGATCATTTCCACAGAACCTCCCAGGAGCGCGGGAAGCTTCAGATCCAAAAGGAAGAGGGCCAGCCCGATGAGAACGCCGATCAGCCCCGGATTGAGGAACTGCTTTACTCCCAGCTTTAGCTTTGCCCCCGCCGATACCTGAATCAGCGCCATTCCGATGGTAAAAATGAGTATGTCGTTAATCAGCTCAATAATAGCGGCAAAAAAGATGGCTTCCGTGCCGTAAAGGGCCTTGATGACCGGAATTCCGATGAAGCCTGTGTTTCCAAACAGCAGCATGAAAACCATGAGGTACTGCTTTGTTTTCGGCATTTTCATAGTCTTTGCAAGAGGAAAGCTGATAACCAGCAAAATGGCAAAAATGATGAGGGAAACGGCAAATATGTAGCCGCAGCTTTTCAGGGTCTGTACACTGAAGGGAACCTGCATGGCGTCGATGACGAGGCAGGGCCAAGTCAGATTGACCACAATGCTGGAAAGGGCGTCGTTTTGGGGTTCCGTCAGTATCTCCCGTTTACGGAAAAAGATTCCCGGAACAATTAGGATAAAAATCATAATAAGTGAATTTAAAATGGGTCCTATAATCGTCATATCTGGCCTCCTCCTGTGATCGCATGCTGTGCCGCTGCTTTGTCAGCTTCATCAAAAAAAGCTATAAACCCTCTTGTTTATGACTCAAAAACAAGAAAATTTATAGCACCATGGCGAAATTACAGTTTTATTATACTCCTTCAGGGTCATTTTGCAAGTGGGAAATGTATTTTTCGCGGGAATGTTCGGGGAAACATATAAGCGAAAAATCCACTTCCAAGCAGGTATACGGCAGCATTTGGACCATTTGTGAAACATTTATTGCTGACCCCATGCCATGTTTGATTTCCCAGATAAAGGGGTATATAATGAACTATGGAAGTGGGAGGTGGAAACATTGAATATCGAAATTACAGGAAACGCAAGTACGCAGGAAGCTCTTGCTTATGTAGATTATCTGGAAGAGAAGTATGGAAGGAAGCTGGAAAGCCTGGATGTTCAGCTGGACGGCGATTACGCGGATTTGAATTACAAGTTCGCGCACGTTCCCTTTGAACGGATTCGCAGGATTACTGGATATCTGGTCGGAACCATGGATCACTGGAATGATGCCAAGACGGCTGAGGAAAGCGACCGGGTCAAGCATTCCCTCGGGGACTCCTCAATGGAGCTATTTTAGATAAGTTTTATCATTTAGAAAGAAAACTGCCGGCTTTGGGGACGAGCATCTCAGGCCGGCAGTTTTTGCGTGAAAGCGCTTTTTCTTAATGGTTCTTTCGGTAGTCCAGATATGGCTTCAGTAAAAAGGCACAAAAATACGGGAACGTATAAAGCCTTGCCGCGAACTTTTCAAATCCACCGTAACACAGCAACATTGTTATATGTGAATGTGATATAATAACAAACAAGTTTTCATATAATGCACTATAACAGAAAGGATCGAACATGCATTTTATCAAAGATTACGTGACGGATTTACAGGAAGAGTTTCAAGGCTATAACGGCAAGCGGCTGAGCCGGGATCTGATGGCGGGGATTACGGTTGCTGCTGTTGCACTGCCTCTGGCTCTGGCTTTTGGCGTCAGCTCGGGAGCTACTGCTGCCGCAGGGCTTGTTACGGCCATTATCGGCGGAGTTGCCATCAGTCTGCTGTCCGGGGCTTCGTTTCAGATTTCCGGGCCAACAGGGGCTATGACTGCCATACTGGTAACTCTGGCTTCCAAATACGGGATGCAGGGCATTCTCATTTCCTGCTTTTTCGCCGGCGTAATTTTGGTGGCTGCCGGGCTTTTAAAGCTGGGCCGCATCATTTATTATATTCCTTCCTCGGTTATTACCGGGTTTACTTCGGGAATCGCCATTATCATCGCTCTGGGGCAGCTTGATAATTTTTTCGGCGTGACTTCCAAAGGGGATCTGGCCATTATGAAGGTGATTTCCTACTTTACTGTGGGCTTTGATCCCAATTTCGCAAGCATGGGCATTGGCCTGGCGGTGATTCTCATCATGGTCGTGTGGCCCAAAAAGTGGAACAGCAAAGTTCCTTCCTCCCTGGCGTCTCTGATTCTGGTTTTGATTTTTAATCATTTCGCAGGGCTGGATGTGGCGGTTGTGGGGGAAATTCCCAAGACTATCTTTTTGCCGGAGCGGCTTTCCCTCTCCGGGCTTGATATCGCCAAGTTCTGGGATCTCTTTGTGCCGGCCTTTTCCATTGCGGCTCTGGCTATGATCGAATCGCTGCTCTGCGGCGCTTCCGCCGGAAAGATGAAAAATGAAGCCATCAACGGTGACCGGGAGCTGGTTGCTCAGGGAATCGGAAATATTTTGATTCCCCTCTTTGGCGGCGTTCCCGCTACAGCAGCCATTGCCCGTACCAGCGTTGCCATCAAGGCCGGGTGTGAGACCAGGCTGACGGGAGTGTTCCACGCTGTCATTCTGCTGCTTTCCATGTTTGTGCTGGCTCCTGTTATGTCCCAGGTGCCGCTGTCTGCTCTGGCGGGAATTCTCATCGTCACCGCCTGGCGCATGAATGACTGGGATAACATTCACTTTATTTTCAGCCACAAGTTCAAAACCGGCATGATGAAATTTTTCATCACCATGGGCGCCACCGTGGTGCTGGACTTGACCCAGGCCATTATCATCGGCGTGGCTTTCTCCGCCTTTATGATCGTTGTAAAGCTGACGGATATCGACATTACTATCGCAGATATTGAAAACGAGCGGCTGGAGGAAATCGGCATTACTCTGCCCACCGTATCAAAGCGGATCCGCATGGCTTACCTGACGGGAACTATCTTTTTCGCAGTAACGGATAAGCTGAAAAAGCAGCTGACGGAGCTGGGCAATACGGAAACCCTGATTTTGTCCATGCGGGGCGTTCCGGCCATCGACCTTTCCGGCATTCAGGCTCTTTTGGAGCTGCAGGAGGAGCTTGACGAGGAAGGGGTCACAGTTATGCTGTCCAGCGTTCAGCCTAAGGTTTTGGAAGAGCTACGGCGGGGCGGGCTCATTGAGCGCATCGGGGAAGAACATGTCTTTGACAGCGCCGAGTTTGCCATCGTGCGGGCGCAGAAGGAGATGGAGGCGTAGGAAGCGGCAGCCTCTTTTCTTCTTTTTCCAGATCCTCCTCTTCAAAGAAATGGTTGACGTCAAATATGACGCGGCCATATAATTGATGTGGATGGCATTTAAAACTGTCAAAATGGGATAAGCTGTCCGGAAAGGAGCATGCAGCTATGAACAAGCTGAAGATCCCCGTGGGTCGATCCGGCTTTGCGGATATTCGGGAAAACGGATATTATTATATTGACAAAAGCGGATTGATCGAGGAACTTTTGAAAACGGATGCCACACAGGTTACGCTAATCACACGGCCAAGGCGCTTTGGCAAAACATTAGCTATGAATATGCTGCGGGAGTTCTTCGACATCCAAAAGGACAGCCGGGGGCTTTTTGCCGGGCTCGCCATTTCGAAAAACCAGGAGCTGTGCAGCTGCTGGCAAAACCAATATCCCACTTTGTTTTTATCATTTCGCTCCGTAGACGCACTGAATTTTTCCGGAGCATATGGCATGCTGGCCGCCGCTGTAGCGGAGCTTTATGAGGAGCATTTTTATCTGCTGGAAAGTGATAAGCTTACTTCTGTTAAAAAAGATTTTTTCTACCGCATCGCAGCCCAAAAGGGAACCTTGGAGGATTTGAAGGGAAGCCTGAAAGCCCTGACGCAAATGCTGGCCGCCCACTACGGCAGGCCGGTGATTCTGCTGCTCGATGAATACGATGTGCCTCTGGCGAAAGCAAGCGAAAAGGGGTATTACCCGGAAATGCTGGATGTCCTTAAAGGCATTATGCAGGTGATTAAAGATAATAACTCTCTCAAATTCGCGGTAATTACCGGATGTCTACGGATTGCCAAGGAGAGTATTTTTACTGGAACGAATAATTTCGTATCGGATACGATTTCCGATACCAGGCTCAACGAATATTTTGGCTTTACGCAGGCTGAAGTGGATCAGCTGCTGAGGGATACGGCTCTGGAAAAGCATGGCCCGGGGATGAAGGCGTGGTATGACGGATACCGGTTTGGAGGCTTTGATATTTACTGCCCGTGGGATGTAATGAACCATGTGAACAAACTGCTGCTAGACTCGAGAGCACAGCCGGCCAGCTATTGGAAAAATTCCAGTGACAATGCGATTATCCGTTCCTTTCTCGATATTGCCGGAGATACGATCACGCAGGATTTTGAAACTCTCCTGTCCGGCAGGCATATTATCCGGGAAATAAAAGAGGATCTGACCTATGACTACCTCCATTCTTCCGAGGATAATTTGTGGAGCATTTTATACTTTACCGGCTATCTGACCAGGGCACGGGATGCGGCGGAAGCAGAGCAGTCTCTGCCTCCAAGATGCGTCGCCCTGACCATTCCCAATGCGGAAATACAGGAAATCTTTGAAGACACTATCAAAACCTGGTTTGCGGATCGGGCAAAGGGGATGGATCGGAAGGCCTTGTTTTCCGCAATCTGGGGAGGGAACGCGCAGAAGGCAACGGAAGAAATTACACGGCTGCTGCGCAAAACCATCAGCTACCACGATTACAGGGAAGACTTTTATCACGCCTTTTTTGCAGGTATTTTTGCAGGCGCGGGCTACAATGTGGAATCCAACCGGGAGCACGGGGAAGGACGGAGCGATATTGTGGTAAAGGATTATAGCGGCGATCGAGCGGCTATTTTTGAGGTGAAGTATTCGAAAGAACAAAATGACCTGGAAGAGGACTGTAAAAAGGCCCTCCTGCAGATGGACAAGCGAAAGTATGCGGCGGAGCTGGAGGACGATTACGCCCAGATCATCTGCTATGGTATTTCCTTTTTTAAGAAGCGCTGCTTGCTTCGGCTAGAGGAGAGGGAGGTGTAGGAAGCGTCTCCTATTTGTTCGCTTTCTTTCGCGCAGTTTTTTCTGCATCAGCAGTTGTTCGGAATTTCCGAACGACTGAAACCTCATTGACAGGCGCACCCATTGTCTTTGCGCCCTTTCAATGCATCCAAATCAACGTGAAATGGCGTATTTTGCCGGCATACGCAGAATTGCTGCGCGTCCGGCCAGAGACTCCTGCGCCAGCTCCATCATTTTGAATGCCTGGGAACCGGCGCGCCGGGAGGCGGTTTCCCCAAAGCTATCCTATCTTTTTGCCCCTTCCTATGATACAATTGGGTATAATAAAATAGAATAAAGTTGGAGCGGGATTGCCACCGCTCTTTTTTCTTTTTTGAAAAACTTCCGCACCAAACGTAGTATTTGCCGCTGAAATGGTAGTATATAAGTGACACCGAACTTGGAAAGGAGGCAGTGTGACGATGGAAGATAAAGAAATTATTGAATTATTCTTCAAGCGTTCCGAACAGGCCATACAGGAGTTGGACACAAAATACGGCAAAATCTGCCACAAGCTTTCCTGCAATATCGTAGGCAGCAGGCAGGATGCGGAAGAATGCGTGAGCGACGCTTATTTCGGCGCCTGGAAGGCAATTCCCCCGGCAAAGCCCGACCCGCTGCTGGCCTATATCTGCAAAATCGTGCGGAATCTTTCGCTAAAAGCCTATTACAGAAAGGCCGCCGCCAAACGAAGCAGCGCCTGTACCATCGCCATGGAGGAGCTCGAAGCCTGTATCGCGCATCCAGACACAGTGGAATCCAAAATAGAAGCCAGCGAATTGGCCCGCATTCTCGAGCAGTTTCTGGATACACTGACTACCGAAAACCGCGTGATTTTCCTGCGCCGCTACTGGTTTTGCGACAGCTGCAGAGACATCTCCGCCCGCACAGGGCTCAGCGAAAAAAACGTATCCGTCCGGCTTGCCCGTATGCGCAAAAAAATGAAGGAATATTTAAAGGAAAGGGAGGTCTTGCTATGAATTCCAAACTTTTTTCTCAGGCCATGAACCAGATTGACAGCAAATATATCCAGGAAGCGCTGCTTTATCAAGGGAAAACAAAGAAGCCCCTTTGGCTCAAGTGGAGCGCCGCTGCCGCCTGTCTGGCTATTACAATCTTTGCGATCGTGGCCGTGCTGCCTCAGAAAGAGCCAGAGACATCCCCAAAGCTGCCGCAGCTTTCTATCTCAGAGCATACAAGCGATGGCATGGGCTTTGAAGGGTACATGGCCTATAAAGCTTCTGAGCTTACCAATGCAAACCCCTGGAACGAATCCCTTGAGCTGTCCGCCCTGCCCGTCTATCAAAACTCTCTGACTTATGATGCGGACGGCATTTCAGGAGACATTGATTTTGACAGGATGCGGGAGGTTTTGCTGGAAACTGCCGGCAGGCTGGGGCTTGATACAAAGGCGCTGACTATCACCGACGATACGCCGGATGAAAAAACAAAACAGGAGATCCGCGAGAAGTTTCAAGCGACAGGAGATACCGTGCCGGAAGGGTATTTTAACCCCACAAAGCTGACCGCTAAGGCAGGCGGTGTGGAAATCGAAGTCGGGGCCGATCTGACCGCTTCTATTTTTTTCGAACCCGCCGTATCGCTTCCCCAGGAGTATAATTTTACGAATTATGCATCTTATGAAGATCTGGCTGCTGCTGCTGAATATCTGAAAACAAAGTATAAAGACGTCATCGGCTTTGACAAACCCCGGGTCAATATTTCCGGCGGCGACTATACCAATGACGGAAGGCAGGGGTATTCCCTGGAGTTTTTTAACGCAGAGGGAAGCGCTGCCCAACAGATCGTCAATTACAATCTCAGCCGTGTGGCCTTTTCCTGTGATGACAATGGAAAGCTTTCTCTGATGCGGATCTACAGGCCCGATTTATCCCGCAAAGCCGGAGATTATCCGATCATCACTTCCTCTCAGGCACGAGAACTGCTGGCAAATGGAAGCTATATCACCAGCGTCCCCTATGAAATGCCCGGCCTGGAATACGTTAAAAAAACAGAACTCGTCTACCGGACTGGCAGCCTTGAAGCATATTACATGCCGTATTACTGCTTCTATGTTGAACTTCCACAGGAAGAGCAAGAAAAGAAGGAAAACGGTCTGAAAACCTACAGCGCATATTATGTA
The DNA here is from genome assembly GCA_910575405.1 of Clostridia bacterium. GTDB lineage: Bacteria > Bacillota > Clostridia > Peptostreptococcales > Anaerovoracaceae > Hominibacterium. The sequence goes on from CAJTER010000035.1 coordinate 21,766, forward strand.
CCAGCGGTGGATAACGCCTATATTTCCAATATGCCCGCATGGGACGGCAGCTTTAACTGACGAGCCTTCTAATTTCACTTGATTTTACCGCCATCCTGCATTAGAATAGGGCCTATAGGGATTTTTAAAATCCTCAAGATATAAATGATGTAAACAGGGAGGTCTGCTATATGGCAAAATGTATTTTAGTAGTAGATGATGACGCAATGAATTTAAAAAGGACAAAAATGGTCCTTGATAAGAATTACGACGTCGTTCTTGCAGAATCGGGAGAAGAGGCCCTTGAGAAACTCGAAAGCGAAAAAATTGATCTCGTTTTGCTGGATATTGCAATGCCGGGTATGAACGGTATGGAAACCTTTGAACACATGAAGGGCCATTACGATGATATTCCTGTCATTTTCCTGACAGCATCGGGATATGAAGACGACGTAATGAACGCGATTAAGCTGGGAGCGGTTAATTACCTGAAAAAGCCCTATTTCCCGCAGGATTTACTAAAGCGGGTTGCAAAGGAGTTTGAAAAGTAATGAAAGCTGACGCACAGACAAGTACCCATTTGCTCATGGCTGTTGCCGCTACTGTGATCAGCATAATGCTGATTCTGATTACACTGATCATGTCCTGGGAACTTTGGATGGTTCCTCTGACTGTCATTGGCAGCGGTCTCGTGTGGTGTCTTCATATCGGAAGAATCGGGTCACCAGCCCTTTATGAAAACTTGTGTGCCGCCGTGATGATGATTGAATTCTTTTTCTTTGGAGTTCACAGCGCTAGTCTTTTTGACATACCCATCGTCGCCTGCACCCTACTTCTTATTTTTTCCCTGCCAGACAGAAGGCGGCTGTTATATATAACAGTCGCCATATATGTGTCAGAGCTGCTTTATCATGCTCTGTTTCTCCATACCATCACTTCGGGTATGGGGGCGGAGGCCATAATACGCCTGTGCCTTGGCGCGGCAGCAACGGCAGGGGCTTTAGAGCTTGCGAGATACCGGCTCAACAAAAGGCGAGAAGCTTCTAAAAGGCATCGGGACATCCTTGCGGAGCTGGAGGCTTCCGGTCGGCAGAACGCTGAATTTTTATCTAATGTATCGCATGAACTCCGGACGCCTATCAACATGGTTCTGGGAATCAGCGAGGTGGCGCTGGGAAAGGATATCTCCCCTGAAATCCAGGAAGACATGTTGTCCATACAACTGGCAGGCAAGCGTTTATCCAGCCAGATTAACAATATTCTCGATTATACGGAAAGTGTGGAAGGCACACTGACCGCGGCGGATGAAGAGTACATGATTACCTCTGTAATCAACGACGTAATTACCACAGTTGCAGTACAGAGCAACAAGCATCACCTGGAGCTGGTCTTTGATATTGATCCCAAAATACCATCGCTCCTAATCGGGGATGCGGAAAAAATTTCCCATGTGCTTAAAATTCTCCTGGAGAATTCCATCAAATTTACAGAAGAAGGCGGAGTCAACATCTGCGTCGGCTTTCGGGAAGAAAAGTACGGGATTAATCTGCTCATTGATATTTATGACACTGGTATTGGTATGACATCTTCCCAGCTTACCCAGATCCATGATGATTTTTATCAGGCAGATTCCGGCAGCCGCCGGTTTGCAGGTGGACTGGGCCTTGGGATTCCTATCGCGCGCGCCTTGCTTCATGCCATGGGAGGATTCATCTACTTTGAAAGTGAGGAGCACGAGGGTCTGGAGGCCCACATTGCAATTCCCCAGAAAGTTGCGAACAATACGCCGAGCATTGTAATTCCACATGTGGAACAGCTTTGCATTGCATGTTACTTTAAACCAGAACGGTATAGCTCCGATGAAGTAAGAAAATATTATGACAAAATGATTTTGCATCTGGTGAATGGTCTTGGCATTGAAGGGTATCAGGCCCATAATTTCGAAGGATTGTTAAACCTAAAGTCCGAGCACAATCTTTCCCATATCTTTATTGCCCAAGCCGAATATATGGAAAATGTCTCTTACTACGAAGATCTGGCACGAGGCATCCGGGTCGTTATCATTGCAGACAGGACCTTTACCCTGAGAAAGGGCAGCCGGCTGCTCGTCATCCGAAAGCCTCTCTTTATGCTTTCCGTTGTAAATCTGCTGAACGGTGAAATGCAGAAAGACGATTCGGAGGCTGGACAAATTGCCGGTCACAGACCGTTTTCCTGTAAAGGAGTTCGGGTTCTGGCAGTTGATGATGAAGAGATGAATCTGGTGGTGGCCAGAGGCATTCTGGGCAGCTATGGCATGCAGGTAGATACCTGCCTCAGCGGCAAAGAAGCAATCGAAAAGTGCAGTAATATGTCCTATGATCTTGTATTTCTGGATCATATGATGCCGGGTTTTGACGGTATGGAAACTCTGCGGCGTCTCCGCGAAATCGATAACGGAATTTACAAAGATCTGCCGATAATCGCACTGACCGCCAATACAGTCAGCGGCGCGAGAGAAATGTTCAAAAGCGAGGGCTTTACAGAATTTGTACCAAAACCAATTGAACGGACGATTCTGGAACGAGTACTGCGCCGGGTACTGCCGGAGCACTGCATACAGTACGATCAGTACGAAGAACTGCCTGCCCTGGACAGCAGCCTTTCCGATAATGGAGAGCCCGCTGCCCCCCCTGCCTCTCAGGAGCTCCAGAGCGATTTCGTATCTTCAGAAACCTGCGCTGAGAACGAAAATCCAAAAGAGCCTCAGGCAGAAGAGGCGGCGCCCCATGCGCCGGAGGATGCAGAAGCTCCGCAGGAGGCTGCCTCTCTCTCCTATAATGTCCTTTCAGAAGCTGGCATTAATGTGGAGATGGGACTGGATTACTGCTGCGGCGAAGAAGCATTTTACCGCGAAATGCTCCAGATGTTCTGCTCCCAGAGCAGTGAAAAAAAGCTGGAACTCATTTCCCTATACAAAGCTGCAAATTGGGCCGACTACGCAGTTAAGATCCACGCGCTGAAGAGCACTTCGCTAACCATTGGGGCGGAAGCTCTTTCCAGCAAGGCCAAAGCGTTGGAGCAGGCCGGAAAGAAAGAGGACACAAAATACATCCACGAAAATCACCCTGCCCTGCTGCATATGTACGAGGAAATCTGTAGCAGCATTTCCCAGGCAGGTGCATGATAGATTTGCGGTACCTTCTGCAAATATTCATATTTCAAAATACCCATATTGGGGAAGGAGGGACTTTAACGTGTACAAAATGGTGTACAGAAAATGGGTTGAAATCATCTTTGATCACAAAACCAGTCTGCGGGAGCGCATGTTTCGCGTAGTTACGGCTATCGCCATGATTGCCCTGACTTTTATACTATTGATAGGGCTGCATATTTCCAATATATTCCTTTTAATAGCAGGCCTCATCTATATGTCTGTAGTTGTGAAAATCACGATTCAAAGACAGTGTATCAATGCCGGAGCCACACTTATTGTCATACTGCTGCTCCTGATTTTTCCCCTCAGCTTTTTCACCCCAGGCGGAATTTACGGTGGAGCATCCGAGTGGTTTGTAATCTGCTTTATCTACATCAGCATTACCCTGAAGGGAAAGCGTATGCCCGTATTTTTCCTGATTTGCGCAGCAGAAACACTGCTCTGCTATTACATCGCTTATCATTATCCGGGATATATGGTGTCGTCTACATACGATCATTCCTATTTTGATTCCGCCAATGCCGTCATTCTAGCAGGAGTGATGACTAGTGTGCTGCTTTTATTCCAGAACCGTCTTTATGAAGAAGAAAGCAAGATTTCCGAGGAACAAAAAAAAGAAATTGAGGAGCTGAACCGGGCGGAAAACAATTTTTTCTCCAGCATGAGCCACGAAATCCGCACGCCTATCAATACCATAATTGGATTAAATGAGATGATTCTGAGGGGGGATATTCCTACCGATATTGCGGAAAATGCCCGAAATATTCAAGGCGCCAGTAAAATGCTCCTCTCTCTTATCAACGACATTCTGGACTTATCCAAGATCAAGTCCGGCAAAATGGAAATTGTAAATGTCTCCTATGAAACGGGAGAGCTTTTTTCGGAAATCGTAAATATGATCTGGATTAAGGCAAAGGAAAAAGGCCTGGAGTTCCGGCTCCATATTGATCCTTCCATCCCAAGCATGCTATGCGGGGACGAAGTACGCATCAAGCAGGTCCTGATTAACCTGCTGAATAATGCGGTAAAATACACCAGCGAAGGTTCTGTTACGCTGTCCGTCCGCTGCGAACATCTGACCCTCAACCGGGTACGGGTCTGCTATTCTGTAGAAGATACAGGGCTAGGGGTAAAAAAGGAAAACATCCCTCACCTATTCAATGCCTTCAAGCGAGTAGATGAAAAGAAGAATCGCCACATCGAAGGCACGGGACTGGGTCTCAACATTGTCCAACAACTGGTAGAACTAATGGATGGTGAAATCAGTGTTAACAGCGTTTATACGAAAGGCTCTACCTTCCTTGTCACTTTGGAACAGGACATTGTTGACGATACAGAGATTGGTACCTTTACACTGGCTTCCCGCGCCAAAGTCCATGACATGGAACAGTACAGACAGAGCTTTGAATCGCCCAAAGCCCATCTACTCATTGTAGATGATAATGATATGAATCTGATGGTTGCTCGCAAGCTGCTTTCTGATACAAAAATTCAGATAGATACTGCATCAAGCGGCATCGAATGCCTGAAGATGACACAGCGCCAGCATTATGACGGTATTCTGATGGATCACCTGATGCCGGAAATGGATGGGATCAAATGTCTCCACGCACTGCGCTCCCAGCCTGGAGGGTTGTGCCAGGATGTACCGGTCATCGCATTGACTGCAAATGCCGGGAGTGATAACCAGTTGCTCTACCGAAAGGAAGGATTCAGCGGTTATCTCGCTAAGCCCGTCAGCGGCGCACTTCTTGAAGCTGCTGTACTGAGCATTCTGCCAAAGGAACTGGTGACACTGACAGAAGAGGACAACTCCTCTGAAATTGGAAAGGATATCCTGCTCTTTGAGCAGACCCAGAGAATGTCCGTCATGGTTACAGCAGACAGCGTATGCGACCTGCCCCAATCCCTTAAAGAAGAGTTCAATATTTCCATATGCCCTTATTATATCTGCACGGATCAGGGCCGGTTCCTGGATGAGGTGGAGCTGAAGTCAGACGAATTACTTGCGCACATAGCGGAAGGGAAAAATGGTGTTTCACAGCCGCCTGAGGTGGAGGATTATGAAAAATTCTTTGCAGAAAAACTAACTGAAGCTCAGAATGTAATCCATATCACAATGGCAAAGCACGTCAGCGAGGGATACAATAACGCCGTTGATGCGGCAAAATCCTTTGAAAATGTCACGGTGATTGACTCCGGGCATCTTTCTAGCAGCATGGGCCTAGTGGTACTATATGCTGCCTCTATGGCAGAAAACCATGCCACAAAAGATGAAATCGTCAAAGCTGTGGAAAAACTGAAACACTATATTTCCTCTGCCTTTATTATTGACCGTACCCATATGATGTGCCGCTCAGGAAAAATATCCAAAAGAGTGCAGATCCTTTGTGATGCGCTTCTGCTGCACCCTATCATTGTACTGCGCAAAAGCCGGATGGTAGTCGGCAGCATGGCAATCGGCAATTTTACACATGTAACGAAGCGCTATGTTCGTAGAATGCTCATGAATGCAGGCAACATTGACCGGCGCGTTCTGTTTATTACATACTCAGGACTAAATAGTCAGCGTCTCCGGTACATTCAGAATCTGGTCCAACAGTATTGTCCTTTCGAACGAATATACCTGCAGAAAGCATCCCCTGCCATCTCCAGCAACTGCGGCCCAGGCTCCTTTGGCTTGTTGTTTATGAAAAAAAATGAAGCTTCCATTTCCTTTTCTCAAATGTCAAAACCAGACACATCGAACTGAGATAGCTTTCATTCCATCTAGATAAAAGAATCCCTCAGCTGTACGGTAATGCGGCTGAGGGATTTCTTCTTTTTGCAGTAGCAAACAAAAATAATACGTGAACAATTGATTTCCTCAGACGGAACCGCCTCTTTTCTTGTCTTTCCGCCCTAAAAATGCTATACTATAATCGTTATTTTACCGACACTTATACCAGACTACTACCAGTAAAGGAGATTTAATATATGAAGAATTACAACAGCCCTTTATCCGAACGATACCCCAGCCGGAAAATGAAGTACCTTTTCTCACCGGAAATGAAATTCAAAACCTGGCGAAAGCTCTGGATCGCCCTTGCTGAGGCGGAAAAGGAGTTGGGGCTCGATATCACCCAAGAGCAGATCGACGAGCTGAAAGCCAGCGCAGATAACATCAACTACGATGTTGCAAAGGAGCGAGAAGCCATTGTCCGCCACGACGTCATGTCCCATGTTTACGCTTACGGCGTTCAGTGCCCCAAGGCAAAAGGCATCATTCATCTGGGCGCTACCTCCTGTTATGTGGGTGACAATACGGATCTCATCATCATGACCGAAGGACTCCGACTGATCCGCGAAAAACTCATCAACATCATTTCCCAGCTTTCCGGCTTCGCTGATAAATACAAAGCCCTGCCTAGCTTAGGCTTTACCCACTTCCAGCCCGCTCAGCCAACGACAGTGGGAAAGCGCGCGACTCTCTGGATTCAGGACCTGCTGATGGACTTGGAGGATGTGGAACACCTGCTGGGCACATTGAAGTTGCTGGGTTCAAAGGGAACTACCGGCACCCAGGCAAGCTTTCTTGAGCTCTTTGACGGGGATCGGGAAAAGGTAAAAAAACTAGATGTCCTGATTGCGGAAAAGATGGGATACAGCAGCTGCTATGCTGTATCAGGCCAGACTTATTCCAGAAAAGTAGACAGCCGGGTGCTGAATGTCCTCTCGGGAATTGCCCAGAGCGCTCACAAATTTTCCAATGATATTCGCCTCCTGCAGCATCTCAAGGAAGTAGAAGAGCCTTTTGAAAAGAATCAGATCGGCTCCTCTGCCATGGCCTATAAGCGCAATCCTATGAGAAGTGAACGTATCGCGGCCCTGGCAAATTACGTCATGTCCGATGCCATGAACCCGGCTCTGACTGCCGCCACCCAGTGGTTTGAACGGACCTTGGATGACTCGGCCAACAAGCGTATCAGCATGTCGGAAGGGTTCCTTGCAGTAGACGGCATTCTGGAGCTTTATCTCAATGTGGCTTCCGGCCTGGTGGTTTATCCCAAAGTCATCGAAGCCCGCCTCATGAGTGAGCTGCCTTTCATGGCAACGGAAAATATCCTCATGGATGCGGTAAAGGCAGGGGGAGACCGGCAGGAGCTGCATGAAAAAATTCGCGAACATTCCATGGCTGCTGGAAAGCGTGTAAAGGAAGAAGGCCTGGATAACGATCTGCTGGATCGGATTGCAGGTGATCCGGCATTCAATATGACAAAGGAGCAGCTCACAGGGCTCATGAAGCCAGAAAACTTCGTAGGCTGCGCTCCGGCCCAGACATCTGAATTCCTGCAGCAGATGGTGACCCCTGTCCTTGATGCAAATAAAGAAGTCCTCGGCATTACGGCTGAGATCAACGTGTAAAGGAGTATATTATGGTAAAAGCGATTGTTGGCGCCAATTGGGGCGACGAAGGAAAAGGAAAGATCACAGATATGCTTTCCCAGGAATCGGACATTATCGTCCGCTTTCAGGGCGGAAGCAATGCGGGACATACGATTGTAAACGACTACGGAAAATTTGCGCTCCACATGCTGCCATCCGGTGTTTTTTACAACCATACCACCTCGGTTTTGGGAAACGGTGTTGCCCTGAATATCCCCTATCTGTTTAATGAAATTAAGGCCATTACGGATCAAGGTGTTCCGGCGCCAAAGGTGCTGGTTTCTGACCGGGCGCAGGTTCTGATGCCTTACCACATTTTATTCGATCAGTATGAAGAAGAGCGGCTTGGTGGAAAATCCTTTGGTTCCACCAAATCGGGAATCGCGCCCTGCTATTCGGATAAGTATGCAAAGATCGGTTTTCAGGTTCACGAGCTCTTTATGGAGGAGACCGCTCTGTGGGAAAAGCTGGAAGCTGTATGCCAGCAGAAAAATATAATTCTTGAGCATTTATACCACAAGCCGGCCTTGGACACGGATGCCCTTTTTAAAGAATTGCTGGAATACCGGGAAATGATTCGGCCCTATATGTGCAATATTTCTTCATATTTATACGAAGCCATTAAATCAGGGAAAAACATTCTTCTGGAAGGCCAGCTGGGCGCGCTGAAAGATACGGATCACGGAATTTACCCCATGGTTACTTCCTCTTCCACTCTGGCAGGCTTTGGTGCGGTCGGCGCTGGCATCCCGCCTTATGAAATTACGGACGTTATCACGGTTGTAAAAGCCTATTCCAGTGCAGTAGGCGCAGGCGCTTTTGTCAGCGAACTCTTTGGAGAGGAAGCGGACGAACTGAGAAGACGCGGCGGAGACGGCGGCGAATTCGGCGCTACCACCGGGCGTCCCAGAAGAGTCGGCTGGTTTGACGTTGTGGCTACCCGCTACGGCTGCCGCCTGCAGGGGGCAACGGAAATCGCTCTGACCGTGCTGGATCCGCTGGGCTATCTGGATGAAATCCCAATCTGCACAAGCTATGAAATCGATGGCAAAGTGACAAAGGACTTCCCCCACACAACGGATCTGGAACGAGCAAAGCCAATTCTGAAAAAGCTTCCCGGCTGGAAATGCGATATCCGGGGAATCCACGAATTCGACCAGCTGCCGGCGGAATGCCAGAATTATATAAATGAAATTGAACAGGAAATCGGCTTTCCCATCACTTACGTTTCCAATGGCCCGGGAAGAGACGATATCATCAGGCGGACGCCGCAGCTGTAAAAAGCCAGGATAAATAGTAATGATTTGATTTTAGGAGATTTGAAAAAATGTATAAAGACGCAATCAGGCCTGCGTGGGCCGAAATTAACTTGTCCAACCTGGACTACAATATCAAAAATATCCGCAGGAAAGTCGGTGAGGATCGGGAAATCATCGGCGTCATCAAGGCGGACGGATACGGCCACGGAAGCGTGGAGGTGGCAGAAGTTCTTCGGAAAAACGGAGTAAAAACCTTTGCCGTGGCCGCCCTTTCCGAAGTCGTAAAGCTCCGTGAAAACAGCGTAAAAGAAGAAATCATCATGTTGGGTCTGACGCCGGATCTGTATGCGGACACCATCGTGCAGTATGACATTACGCCAGTAGTGTGCAGTCTCGCCAATGCCTCGGCCATTTCCAGGGCTGCGGAAAAAGCCGGAAAGACCGTCTCCGGCCTGGTTGCCATTGACACTGGCATGGGCAGAATCGGCTATCTTCCCGATGATCCGAAGGCGCTCGAAGAGATTAAAAACATGGAGACCCTTCCCGGATTTAAAATCAAGGGGCTCTTTTCCCACTTTGCAACTGCCGATGCTGCTGACAAAACCTATGCCAAGGAGCAGGAACGGCGCTACAATGCCTTCTGCGAAAAGGCAGAGGCAGCCGGAATCCAGGTTCCCATGAAAACCTTTGCCAACAGCGCGGCCATTATGGAGATCCCCTCCGTCCACTTTGACGCAGTCCGCCCGGGCATCATCCTCTACGGCTGCTACCCCAGTGCGGAAGTCGATAAAAACCAGCTTTCCCTCAAACCGGTCATGTCTGTCAAGGCAAACATCGTACACCTAAAAAAAATTGCCAAAGGGGAAACTGTCAGCTATGGCAGAAAATACACCGCTCCCCGTGAAAGTCTCATCGCCACCCTGGCCTTAGGCTATGCGGACGGCTACCCAAGACCCTACTCAGCTGTGGGCAAGGTAATCGTAAACGGCTGCACGGCGCCTATTGCGGGAAACATCTGCATGGATCAGTGCATGATCGATGTTACGGACGTTCCCGATGTAAAGCTGGGTGATGAAGTCATCATCATGGGCTCCGACGGAACCCACACCATCCTAGCGGATGACATTGGCGATGCCACGGGAACCATCAATTATGAAATCGTCTGTGCCTTTGGCCAGCGGCTGCCCAAGGTCTATATCACAGAATAGCCGAATATCCAATATGCAAGTGCTACAATGCAGGATCCAAACGAACGCAGCAAATGATACAAGCATATCCGATTTCCTGCGCTGTCAAAAAAATTATTAAAAAAAAATTAAACTTTTTTTAACTTCTTCATAATTCCATCACATAAATTGGATATAATTCTAAATGTAGATAGGGACATAGAAATGATAAACACTAGTTTCTATGTGAACTTTCCTTCTTTTATTGAATACACACAATACACACTTGTAAAACACCTTGGTCCCCCCAAGGTGTTTTACTTTTTTGGAAAAGCAGCTGCACCTTCTCCTGCCCCCGGCAGCTGCTGAACATTCCTTCAGCACCATCCACCCTGATTTCCAAGCGGCCAGGCCTGAAAATTTCCTAGACGAAATTAGAGGCCAAAAGTTTCAAAAAATCCGAAAAAAATTTTATTTTTTTCTTTTATATAAGTTAGACGCAAAAAGTTCAAAACGGATGCAGAAAATCCGAAATTTTTTCCTATTATATTTTTTGCCAATTTACAGCTAACGGCCATTAACACAGTCCTCGTTTCTGTTGTATAATATAAAGCAAAAGCATTAAGTGAAAGTCTACCGGATGCAGGATTTCATAACCTCCCGGGTGCCTTTCGCGGAAAGGCGGTTTATCATTATGAAACCGGAACACACCATTCCAATCGGCGGCGCGCCTCTCAGCATCAGCGTTTACGCGGTTAAGGACAAGCCCCTCCACATGCACAAGGCCGGTATGCTGGAAATTATTTTCTGCTTAACCGGGACCGTCACCTTTTCCTATGCTTATGAAGACTTTACTTTAAATGCCGGAGAATATGTTTCCGTGGACAAGGATGCCTATTATCTGTACAGCAGCGGATACAACATGTGCGTTTCTTTTTATGTTGATTTAATGGCGTTTGAGGAAAAATACCCGGATATTCAGCATCAGCTCTTTGTCTGCGAGGGCTGCGCGCAAAGCACGACCGCATATCCCACAGTTTACCATGATACCTTAAAAGGAAAGCTCATTACGCTGCTGAAAATCATTCTTAATGGGAATATTGAGGGAAATATAGCGCGGATTGCAGGTATCACAGCCTCTGTCGTAGATCTGTTTGTCTGTCATTTTCATATTGTTTCATTTCATTCCGGTCAGAACGAAATGAATCGGGAAATTCTGACCAGATGCCAGGAAATATACGGTTATATAGAGCAGCATTTTAAAGAAAAAATAACTTTGGACGATTTGTCCGCGCATCTGGGACTGAGCAAAAGTTATCTATCCGAATTTATGCTGAAGGTATCCCTGGGGTTCAGACGGATGCTAGCCTATATCCGAGCCAACAAATCGGAATGGTATCTCATCAACACCAGCCATACGATTGTTGAAATTTCCGAAGAATGCGGCTTTTCCGATCCTCAGTATTACTATAAGGCTTTTAAAGAATGGTACAAGTGTACGCCAAAGCAGTTTCGCGAAAAATACGTCAAGCAGTCTGCCGATAATATGGTTTACTATGAGCCCCATATGATCCGCAGCCTTGTGGATGATCTGATGGTTTCTCATTATATAAGCCTGTTTGAAGCATGATTTATTGTTATTTTCAGGTTATATTTTTAAAAATCAACAATTAATAACCTTGTTCCTAATAAAATTTCCGAATATTATGAAATTGTAGTTATGCACTTTCGTAAAAGCATAAGAAGGAGATTTTATTATGAGCGAAAAAAATCAAACAGGCGAAGTTTCTCTGAAACGGACGCTGACTTTGCCTCTCATCGTTATGTTTGGGCTGTCCTATCTGGCCCCTACTGTAGTATTTAATTACTATGGACTCTTTACCCCCAGCACCCATGGAATGTATACATTGGCATTATGCATAACGGCCCTGGTAATGGCGCTTACGGCATACAGCTACACACAGATGGTCAAAGCCTACCCTTCTGCCGGTTCTGCCTACACTTATATCAGCAAATCGGTGCAGCCGCATCTGGGCTTTCTGTCCGGTTGGGTCATGCTGGTGGACTATCTGCTGCTTCCCATGATCTGCTACCTGCTCCTGGGCGTTTATATTAACGAATATTTCCCCATGCTTCCAGTATGGGCGATTGTAGTCGTTGTTGCCGGAATTGGAATGCTGATCAATATCGTGGGAATCAAAACTGCCAGTATCATTGATACGATTGTAACCTGCGCGGCCATCGCTTTTACTATTCTGTTCCTTGCCTGCATCGTAAGGTATGTGACCGGCGGAGGTGGCGCGGGGACCTTATTGGATGCTTCGGCCTTTTATAATCCTGGGCATTTTGAATTAAAGGGTACCCTTGCCGCGTCTGCTGTACTGGCTGCCTCCTTTGTGGGCTTTGATGCTGTAACTACTCTGGCGGAGGAAGCGAAGGAACCGGAAAAGGTCATGGGCAAAGCGATTATGGGCGTTGTCATTGGCGCAGGTCTTATCTTTGCTATTGTCGCTTACTTTTCGCAGATCGCATGGCCTGAGGCTCACCTGCATATTGAAGATCCGGACACGGGAATTTTTGAACTCTTTCCACACATCGGCATGAACTGGCTGGGGACGGTTTTCTTTCTCGTTGATAATTGCGGAAGCTTTGTTTGCGCTCTGGCCGGTATGGGAGCGGTTTCCCGCATTTTGTACGGCATGGGCCGGGATAATATTCTGCCCAAAGGCTTCTTTGGCAAAATATCGCCCAAATTCCAGACGCCGGTAAACAATATTGTACTAACCACACTGATCGCCCTGACCGCTATTTTTTATCAGGATAACGTAATGGGCGCTGCCTCTCTGGTTTCCTTTGGCGCTGTCTGCGGCTTTTTCATGGTCAACTTTTCTGTCATCAGCCATTACATCATCAGGGGCAAAGAACGGGGCGCCGGCGCGGTTGTCCGCCATCTGATTATTCCCGCGCTGGGGATGATCAGTCTGCTGGTGGTATTCTATTTTATCGAAACTCCGGCAAAGATTCTGGGCGGAATATGGCTCCTCATCGGGATCGTATATCTTCTGATTAAGACAAAGGGCTTCCGCCAGCTGCCGCCGGAAATGAAGCTTGAAGAATAATAGGCTGATATCAATATTTGAAAAAGGAAAAAGGAGAAAGGAAAATGACAACCATCATAAAAAACGCGAATATTTATACATCAGATGGCGCTTGCCCCAAAGCAGACTGCATCATATTTGACGAGTCGCAGATTCACTTTACCGGCCATATAAAGGATGCGGATATGCAGCGGTTTCCGGATGCCCAGATATACGATTTAGGCGGGAAGTGCCTGCTGCCTGGCTTTATCGACAGCCACGTCCATCCCGGCTGGGTGACCAAAAGCCTGTGGCACATCCGGCTGCCCTGGACCGAGGATCCGCAGGAGCTTTTAGCCTTTATCCGAACGTATGGGCAGGATCACCCCAAATCTGAATACCCATTTTTGTATTTTGAGTATTACCCTACATCTATGTTCGATGAAAAGGGGCCGACTAAGGAGCTGCTGGATTCGGCTATCAGCGACAGGCCCGTGCTTTGTCAGGATTTCGGCGAGCACCTTTGTTGGGTCAACAGCAAAATGCTGGAGCTTTTGGGTGTGGATAAGGATACGCCAGATCCGGGACCTCTGGAAACCTTTATACGGGATGAGGATGGAAATCCTACCGGCTGGGTGCGGGAAATGGCATGGATAAAGTTCGCGGACCATATGTTTCGCGCCCTGAATTGGTATCCACCGGAGGAACTGACAGCAGACTCTCTTTCGGGCTTCTTTGACTTTCTCCGGGATTCCGGCATTACGGCCATGGCAGATGGATTTATTGAAAATGAGGATCAGATAAAGGCTATCTATGAAATGGACAGGGCGGGAAAGCTGCAGGTATATTACGATGGCATGGTCCGCTTTTGGAATTACAGCGATCTGCCCGAAAAAATCGCCACGCTGCGGGAATACCAGAAGCTATATACAAGCAAACATATCAAAGTAAATACCATGAAGCTGTTTTTGGACGGCACCAATGAAAGCGGCAATTCGGCATCGCTCCATGAGCACATCCACGATGCGGGCAATTTCGGAGAAATCATGATGGAAACAGATGAGCTGGTGCAGTGCTTTCTGCTGTGCAACAGGGAAGGCCTGGATCTCCACATCCATATGGTCGGCGACCGGGCTTTCCGGGTTGGCTGCGACGCAGTGGAGGAGGCGCAGAAAATAGCTGCTCAAAAGGGCGAGCCCTGGGTCTGCCAGCCAGTCTTTGCCCACTGCGAGGTAGTGGACCCTGCTGACATGGATCGGCCCGCCCGCCTGGGAATCTACATCAACTGGTCGTGCCACTGGTCGGGAGGCTACTTTGGAGAAGAAGCTATGAATTATTATTCAGACGAAAAGTGGCGCAGAATGTACCAGTTCAACCCTATAGCAGACAGCGGCGCACTTCTGGCCTTTTCCAGCGACGTGGTGACCGGATATGAGCTCCACCGGGCCTATCCGTTCTTTGGAATTCAGGTGGCTGCCACAAGAGTGGATCCGGAATTTCCTCTGAACCCTAATAAATACCCAAGTTCCATTCGGCCGCCGGAATCGGCAAAGCTGTCTCTACCCCTGCTGCTGAAGGGCTATACCATCGGCTCCGCGATCCAGTGCCACTGGCAGGATAAAATGGGATCTCTAACTCCCGGAAAGCTCGCCAATATGGTTATCGCAGACCAGAACCCATTTGATATACCCGCAGAGCGGATCGGGGATATCAAAATCAAGACAGTGATATTCGAAGGAAAGGTGATCAAGGGAAGCTTATGAAGAAAGTGTTCGATATGCAGATCCGGCAGCCGGAAGATTTTCTCATAAAAGGAACCCGAAAGGGAGATCTGCTCCTCTCCCGCATCGGAGACGGTACTTTTCGCGGTCAAAATATCCAAGGCAGGGTGCTGCCCCTGGGTATGTCCACCACTTATACTCCCTCAGTGGGTGTAAATCTCATTCACGCTCCCCTGCTGCTGGAAACGGACGACGGCGCCAGACTCTTCATGCAGCTGGACGCCTATCTTCACCTGGCGCAGGAGCTGGAAGAAAAGCTGCTGGCAGGAGAATCGGTGCCGCCTGACCAGTATTATTATAAAGGAACCGCCAGCTTTGATATTGGCCATTCCCGGTACAAATGGCTGGAAGACAGGCTTTTCGTGTGTCAAGGCATCATCAACAGCTGGAGCGCGCTGGAATTTGCCGTCTACGAAATGTAATGGGCCTGCGCTGCAGGCCCCCTCACCTCCTAGTGCAAGGCGGAATGCATGAGAAACGAGCATCTGTGCCGCCCGTTCCGATACGATAACACGGTATCTATTCTGTTGTTCCACGGCCTGCCGCCTCCTTGATTGCTGCGCGCATCATCGCAGAAACTTCACTGACAGAGCAGCCCCTGCTGCCGCGCAGTCTGTCTTCTTCAACTGCCAAAAGTTCCTCCCGCAGCTTTAACATTTTTTCTCTGCGGCTGTAAGTTCCAATGTCCATAACAACCAGATCTCCCTCGCCATTTTTGGTAAGAAAAACGGGCTCCGCAGTCTTTCTGCATATTTCAGCAATCTCATTGTAATTTTGGCGGATTGCAGCGGATGGCCGAATATTCATAATAATGCTTCCTTATTATAGTAATATTCTATCAATATTATACTGGTTTCATGCAATATATGCAAGCTGGATACTGCAAAGCTTCCGAAAGCCTGCCGCCCATACGCCGCAGGCATAGCGCTTATGCAAAATCCATATTTGACCTTTCCTGCTCCCGATTTTATAATAGATCTTGAAAATGATGGTTTTCCAATATTTTATTGTTTTAGAAACGAGATATGAAGCATGAATGTATTATTTGGCAGCCCTCACGCAAAGGGCGCCGGTTTTGTTGCTCTCCACGAAATGGAGCAGGTCTTTGAAAAAAACGGAATCAGCACGGAGATCGTTCAGGTGGGAAACCAGGCAAGGCGGGGCGGCATGTCTTCGACCTTCGATGAGCTGAACAAGTATTTTACCATCTGCGGTATGCCGGTGGCTTCCGGCCAGTACTGGAACAGCCTGCACGGGCGAAATGGCGAAGAGGCTCCCGAGGACAAGGAAGGGCTGCAGATCATGCGGACTCTGGCGGAAAATATGTCCTTTCTCATGAAGAGCATAGCCTTGGGCAAAGAGCAGTACGGACTGCCGCAGAAGGAAGCGCCGGTTCGGACGAATTTTGTCCGCTAAAAAGCGGTTCAAAAAAGCGAGGATAAACGAGGGAATTTAGATGGAAGCGCTAATTATTATAAATAAGGTTGCCGGCTGGCTGTTTTTAATATGTTATTCCTATCAGATTTTTTGCATAGCCGTAGCCTTGATAAAAAGGAAAAGACCGCACAATTCCCGAGACTTAAAGCATCATAAATTTGCTGTCTTAATATCGGCCCGCAACGAAGAAAATGTAATAGCGCCCCTGATAAAAAGTATTAAAAAAATGTAGGAAGGGGAGATGCGCTCGATTATTTGCTTGGGCGTATAAACGAAGACTATCCAAAATGAACAGCCTGTCAGGTTTAAACAATCCTGGAATCAGCGGTTTTCGTGTTTTGATATGGCAACGACCATTATGCCGGCTATGATTTTATCCGCAGCATTACTTACTGCCGATTTTTTTGGCGCATTGTTTATGTTGCTTATGGGAAAATGGCTTAATGGGATTACATTGATCATGCTGCCGACCATAAACGCAAGTGTGCTGGTGTTTTTTATAGGGCTTATCACTACTGTTTCTGAATGGAATAAAATTCATACAACAAGCTTTAAGAAAGTGCTTTATATCATAACATTTCCGTTTTTTATGCTGACTTATATTCCGATAGCGGTAACAGCTTTTTTCAGTAAAAAGGTGGAATGGAAGCCTATTGAACATTCAAAAGCGTTGGATTTAAGTGAGGTGCAGAATTAAAGGAGGCTATTATGCTTTATTTCATCCAGGGCCTCACCATGGGGCTGGCTTATGTGACGCCAATAGGCCTACAAAATCTCTTTGTCATAAATACGGCTGTTTCCCAGCCCCGCAGGCGGGTCTACGCCACTGCGTTCATCGTCATTTTTTTCGATGTGACTCTAGCTCTGGCCTGCTTTTTCGGCATAGGAGCGCTGATGGAAGCCTCCGGCCTGCTCTCCCTGGGAATCCTCTTCGTTGGGAGCCTGATTGTGATATATATTGGTTTTGATCTGCTGCGATCAAAGGGGTCTACGGAAAGCTCGGCGGACGTAAATGTTTCCCTATGGAAGGTCATCGCCACTGCCTGCGTGGTAACCTGGTTCAACCCTCAGGCCCTCATCGACGGAAGTATGATGCTGGGGGCTTTTAAGGCGGCTCTGCCTGCTGACGCGTTGGCAGCTTTTATCAGTGGGGTTGCCTGCGCCTCCTGCTGCTGGTTTTTAGGGATTTCCACGGTGCTATCCTTGCTGGGGGCAAAGATCACGCCAAAGGTGCTGCGGGTCATCAATGTGATCTGCGGGCTGGTGGTTCTCTTTTACGGAATCAAGCTGGGAATTCGCTTTGTGCAGATGCTGCTGGCGGTGTTGTAAACATAGGGAAATTTGGATGCTATAAGGTGAAATTTTTTTGTTTTTTATTTGTCATTTATTTACTTTTTATACTGTTTATGGTACACTGATTTTATGAATACAATTATTTCCTTTTTGTGATTAAATTGTAATTCTAAAAGCTGCATTGTATTGAATTAAAAAAAAAGTTATAATAAGGGGGAAAAGACATGAATCAATTGAATCAGTTAAAACCATTAAACAAGCTACATCTGATGGATCGGTTCCTCTTCGCAGAGGCTGCCGATCACACGGAATTTATGTAGCTGCTTTTAACCATTATCTTTGGCGAGAAGGTTCAGCTGCGATATCCGCCGCAGACGGAAAAGGAGGCGCGGAGCCGCTCTTCGCAAAAGCAGATTCGCATGGATGTCTGGGCTATGGATGAGGATGGAGCGATTTACAATGCCGAGCCCCAGCAGCAAAATTCATATAATCTGCCCAAACGAAGCCGTTTTTATCAGGGGATTTTGGACAGCAAGCTACTGGATCCGGGAGATATCAACTACAATCGGTTAAACGATGTGTATATTATCGTCATTATGTCCTTTGATCTCTTCCGACAGGGGCTGTACCGATATACATTTCGGATGGACTGTGAGGAAATTCCTGGGTTGCAATTGAACGATGGGGCTGTCCGGATGTTTTTGAATACGACAGGTGTCCGGCAAGAAGGAGTTAGTCCTGAGCTGATAGAGCTGCTGCACTATTTTAGTAAGACAACGGACGAGGTGGCAAGGCAGTCGGGCAGCTCGCGAATTCAGCGAATGCAGGAAATCGTAAATTCCATCAAGGCAGATGAAAATGTGGGGGTGAAATACGTGCAGGCATGGGAAGAAAAGAAACTGGAACGACAGGAAGGACGTAAAGAGGGGCTGCAGGAAGGCCTTGAGAAAGGACGTTTTGAAGCACTGGGTGATCTGGTAGCGGATGGAACATTATCCCTGGAAGCGGCGGCGAACCGTTCAAAGGGAAAACGAGAGGAATTTCTGAACTGGTATCGGACATACAAATGTTAAAAAATAAAACGAAAAGGGGGCTTCTCGCATCGAAATTGCTTTTAATGCGGAAGCCCCGGCTTTTCATTTTCTCATGGTCTTTTCGCTGAAAGGGCGAGGATGGCTTCGTAGATCAGCTCTGCTGCCTGCAAAAGGCTTTCCACTGCTATGAATTCGTTTGGCTCGTGGGCCACTTCCTCTTCATGGGGAAGGATGGCGCCAAAGCCGACTGCTTTTGGAATGGCTCTGGCATAGGTGGCTCCGCCCATGGAAAGAGGCTGGCTTTCCATATCGCCTGTACACCTGCGGTAGACTTCCATCAGGGTCTTCACCAGGAGGCTGTCCTTTGGGAAGTAAATGGGCGGCAGCTTATCCACGTATTCTACCTGAAATCCCGCGGGGGAAAAGGCTTTTTTGATCTGAGCCTCTATGGTTTCAAAAGGGAGGCTTGCCGGGTAGCGCACGTTGCATTCCAGCTGGATACAGTCTCCCTCTGTGCGGATGGTTCCGAAATTGCAGGTCAGCTTTCCCGATTCCGCGTCTTCACAGGCAAAGCCTGCTGCTTCTCCGTAGTAATCATCCAGCAGCGTTCCGCAAGCAGCAGCAAATTCGTCCTCTGTTGTCAGAGCCAGGCAGCGAATCATCTGGCGGATGGCATTTTCGCCTTTTTCCGGCGCCATGGCGTGGGCGGATTTCCCTGTAGTTTTAAGTTCAATGAGATTTTCTTCCCCTTCCTGCTTCAGGCGGCAAATGCATTCCGCCGGAACCACATTGCGGCCGCTTCCTCCATGGATTTCCTCTATAATAAGGCTTCCTGAGGGCTTTTCCCTGCGCCGGTATACCAGGTCAAAGTCGTACAGCCCTTTTTCACAGTTGATGAGCGGAAAGAAGGCATCCGGTACAATGGAAACATCCGGCAGCTGTTCCGCATGGTCCAGATAGTAGGGTATGTCCTGCCACAGCTCTTCTTCATTGGTTCCCACCAGCAGCTTTACGGATACATCCTCCGGCAGCAGGCTCTTTTCCTGGATATGCTTCATGGCATACAGGGTTCCTATGAGGGGGCCTTTGTCATCCGAGCTTCCCCGGCCGTACAGCTTCCCCTCCTTTAGCAGGGCTTCAAAGGGCGGCGTTTCCCAGCCTTCTCCAGCAGCAACAACATCCACATGGCAGAGGATTCCGACTGTAAAAGTTTCGCTTCCCCTTTGGCCTATGGTGATTTCGCCCATGTAGCCGTCGTAATTTTTCGTTTCAAAGCCAAAGCTTTGCGCCAGCTCCAGGACGAATTCAAGGCCCTTGGCCACTTCTTTTCCAAAGGGCGCGCCTGGACTGCTTTCCTGGCTGTAAACGGTGGGGATTTCCACCAGGGCCTTTACATCCCGCAGCAGAGCTTCCCGCTCTTCCTGATTCATATGAAATTTACGCATCCTGCTTCACCTCCCCTGCTGGGGCTTTCCGCGGAATAAAGGTTCTCAAAACGCCGTACAGGATCATGGAGATGAAAAAGCCCAGATACAGCGCGTAGCCGGAGGGGATATAATAGCTTCCGATACAGCCCGCGATCCAGGTCAGTACGCCGATCCAGTCAATGCCCTCAGGCGCGAACCAGTTCTCTGCCTTCCCCTTACAGATGAACCAGTAATCGGCGATGATGATTCCGCCAACCGGCATAAACAGCACACCCAGAATATCCAGAAATGCGCTGACGCTGTCGGTCAGACCTGTAACCGCAACTATAGTTCCGATCACGCCCGCAACCATAGTTGCTATCGCCCGCTTATCGTCCTTTAGATTAAAGAGCATGACCAGGTTCAGGCCGCCGCTGTAGGCATTGGTGGTATTGGTTGTCCAGGTTGCTAAAATGAGTACCAGGATTCCCAGGATGGGAATTCCGATATTGGTCAGAATCAGGCTCAGGTCGTTTTCTCCGGTAAGCTTTGTCAGCACAATACCAAGGAGCAGCAGGATGACGCCTGCAGGTACGATGCCAATTGCGCTGGAAAGGACCACATCCTTTTTTGTTTTCTGATATCTGGTAAAGTCCGGAGCGCAGCTGATTCCTACGGCCAGAAAGCTGGTTGTCATCATAATTCCATCCACAATGGACATGGAGTGATCGCTGCTGTCTACAGAAAGAGCGCTGGTCCCATAATTTTTAATCGCAAGATAAGAGCCGATGGCAAACACCAGGATCAGAGCCGGCACCGCAATCTGATTTAAGACTTTCAAACCTATAATTCCGTAAACTGCGGTCAGCAGCATGATGATGCCCCATATAATGATGGAAGCTTTTACCGGAATTTGAATGCCCAGCGCCGCATCCAGCATGTTGGAAAAGGCGGAGCCGCAGACGCTGTTTTGCACGGCAAACCAGCCGATCATGGCAAAGGCGAATATGGTGGAAATGATATACCTTGCGCCCCGCTTGCCAAAGGATGAGGAAACGACGACGCAGGTGGGAACTCCCAGATCCGCTCCTACATACCCTACGATTACTACGAGAACAGTGGAAACGACATAACCTAAAATACCCGCAATAACGGCCTGTACTGTGGGCATGCTCATGGCAAGAATGCCGCCCAGCAGAAGGCTCGGTACGCATATGTAGATCCCCGCCTGAATCAGCGCCACATCGATCCAGGTTTTTCGCTCATTTTCAGGAACCGGCTTCAGTGTGGTAGTTTCTATGCTACGTTTCTTTTCTTCCATTAATAGACACCTCCCTATTTGGATTAGTTTCATTTTCTCTCCCTTATTATATTAGCAGTAAAAAAGGACTTCTTTGAAATCATTTCAAAATTCAGATTTTTCTTTCGTATTTTTTTCAAATTTATTTTCCTTCCCCTATTATATAATGGCCCTGTAAAACACAGGTAAATCAACGAAGCGGACACAACTGCAGGATAACCTGAAGCAAAAGCTGTGCATTGTGAAAGACTAACTATTAAAAGTCAAGGGTAAAAAGCTGAAGCCCTCCGCTGCTGAAAGGTTAGTTTAATAAGCGGTAGATATCAGCAATGAACATTGAAAACTGCATGACAAAACAGGCGTCCTTGGGGATGCCTGGCAGAAGATATTGAAAAGTCATAAGTCAAA
>CAJTER010000036.1 GCA_910575405.1 Clostridia bacterium
AAGAGGAGATCCTGAGAGAAAAAGCGCTGGCAAGAGAAAAATACCTGCGGGATGAAGCCCACTTTGCATTTCTGCGGGAGGACACGAAGAGAATACAGAAAGAAAACGAGAGAATGCAGAAAGAAAACGCGAGAGCACAGAAAGAAAACGAGAGAATGCAGAAAGAAAATGAGAGAATGCAGAAAGAACTGAAGGAGCAGCAGCAAGCTTTCAAGCAAGAACAGCAGACCTTTCAGGAAAAACAATGGGCATTCAGAGAAGAGCAACAGGAACTGGAGAGACAGAAGCAGAAAATAAGGAAGCAGTTGGAAGACTCCGAAGCAAAACAGAATGCACTCAACTGCGAATTGGAAAAAGCAAATCAGGAGCTGAAAGCCATGAAAGAAAAGTATGCTGGACTCTGACGGTATTTTGCTGGAAGGAGGTATTCTTTTCATGATGCTGCAAACCCGGGGAGACTGGACTTAGAGCAGCTCTCCCTTTTCCACATTTTTTTGCGCTCGCCAATACCAGAGCCCCCAGAACAGATTGACGCTCACCCAGCCAATCCCTGTGGAAACGGCCACAGCGTTCAGCTGATAGGGTGCAAGAAATATCCAGGAGAGAAGGATGCGCAGGCTCATATGTCCGGCAGCTCCGATGAGAGGAACGAAAACCCTCCCACAGCCCTCAAAATAACCAGCGAACGTGTTGCCTGTAAAGCAGAGTGTATAAAAAAGAGCAATAATCTGAATATACTGTACAGTATGCTCATAAGCTGGGCCCGAGGAGCTTCCCAGCAGAAAACCAGACGATGATCTAGCTGTAAAAAATAGGACGCCAGAGACGGCAAGACCCATTATAAGAAGGAGAGACAGGCTGCTTCGGAAGCAGCCTCTGACCCGCTCTTTCTGTTCAGCGCCTAGGTTCTGGGAAACCATGACTGAAGTCACAGCAGCGCCGCTGTCGCCAAAGGAATTGGCAAAACCCTCAATACGAATTGCTGCCGTAAAGGCGGATATAACAGGTGTTTCAGTCGTATTGATGATCGCCTGTACCAGCAGCTTGCCTATATAGAGGCTGGACTGACTTAATGAAGTTACAGAGCTGAGACGAAAGGCTCTGTGCATCAGATCCCGATCCATGTGGCAATCCTTTCGCTGAAAGAGCAGCCTGGGCTCAGCCATGCGAAGATACAGGGCGCAGAACCCTGCAGAAGCGGCTTGCGCGGCTGCTGTAGCATAGGCTGCGCCTGAAGTCCCCAGTCCCAATTCGGCGATAAACAGCAGATCCAGAGCCAGATTAAGTATTACCGCCAGCGCCAAAATCAGCAAAGCTGCTGAGGTTTTACCGGCAGCCCTGAGAAGCGCGCTGTAAAAGTTGTAAATATAGGCGGCAGGGAGACTGAGGAGCACGATGGACAGATAATCGGAAATAAAGTTCCAAAGCTCCGGCGGTGTCTGGACAGCCTGCAGCAGCAGAGGCATGACAAGGATCCCTGCCATACTCCCGCAGATTGTGATGGCGATACCAAAGACCAGCGTAAGAAAATGCTCCCTGCGAAAGGCGGAAAAATCCCCTGCGCCGTAAAACCGGGCAAGTAGGACGGAAATGCCAGAGCAGGCGCCAATAATAGCAAAGAGAAACAAATTCATCACAGAACCTGCTACCCCAATCGCGGCAAATTCCAGTTCCCCGGCATACCTTCCGATTACAAGAGCATCTATTGTATTGTAAAACTGCTGCAGAATATTTCCCAGGATCAAGGGAATCGCCAGTTTCACCATATGCAGTGTGATGCTTCCCTGCGTCAAATCGCGGCTCTTCCGCCCCCTGCTTTTTTCTTTTTTCCTTTTCGCATTTCTTATAATAAATTTCATAGTTGCGCTCCCGGTTTTACTTCAAAATCCTGTTTTCCAGCCAGACAGATTCATAAAATCAACTTGTATAGCGGTAGACAGTCATAGTATAATGGGAATACTATTTTGCGAAAAGCGAAAATATAGCAATATATCTTTGATAAATAGTCAATGTAAAAGAATACCAAAAAAGCCAAAACTGCAGCAATCCGGCAATGTTTCCCTGTGCCGCCGCAGCTGACAGATCTGGCAGGCCGGAAAGGAATGTGCGATGGAACTGGAACGATACAAGGCGCTGCTGTGTGCAATTGATACGGGAAGCCTAACCTCTGCCGCAGAAAAGCTGGGCTATACCCCATCAGGAATCAGCCGTATGATGGCTGCTCTTGAGGAAGAAACCGGCTTCCCGCTGCTCATCAGAGGCAGAGAAGGAGTGCTGCCTACACCAGACTGTCAAAGGATGCTGCCAGCCATTCGGGAGTTACTCTTTTGCGGCGAATCCTGCCAGCAGCTTGCAGCTCAGATCCGCGGCCTGGAGATAGGCACAGTAGTCGTGGGAACTGCATACAGTGCTTACTATGTATGGCTGTCAAATCTCATTTCCCAATTTCGCTGGGAATATCCGCAAATCCAGATTCAGATTCGCAGCGGCTACAGCACAGGACTCCTTGCCATGATGATGGAGCGGCAGCTGGATTTATGCATTATCAGCAAAAGAGAAGGCGACTACGACTGGCTTCCTCTGCAGGAAGACCCTATGGTCGCCTGGATACCGGAGAACCATCCTCTGGCAGAGCTTGACGCTGTACCGATCCGGGTATTTGCCCGGGAACCCTATATTGACACGTATCCCGGAGTCGATGTGGACAATGCGAGATTCTTCCGCCAGTGCAAAGTAAACCCCAACATTCAGTTCTCCACCATGGACAGCTACGCCACCTATTCCATGGTAGAAGCAGGCCTGGGAATTAGCATGAACAATCGGCTCAATGGACAAGATTGGAAGGGCGGCGTGAAAATCCTGCCTCTGGATCCTGCCAAAACTATTGAAATTGGCATCGCTTCTCCTAAAGATTCAGCCCCAGCAGCCAGAAGATTTACAGACTTTATTCGGGGATATCTGGAGAAGCAAGCGTAATTAGTTGTAAGCAGATGTACTTTTGAAAATTATGCATATTAGCGCCTGCCGCAGGAAATCTCAAGAAATACAAAAAATATGGAGATTACAGCAAATTTGTACAAAAAAGGAATGGAGGAATAATTGACAACCAATAGCCTGCTACGTTATAATAACGAAAACAGCTGAATGAATAGCTCCGATCTTCGCAAGACACCTTGTGCCGGCGAAGACGTCAGGGTAGTGAGAGCGATCTTGCCGCCTGCCATTGTGCAAAGGAGAGCCCGACTGCCAAATGAGGCAGAGGCTTGACTTTGCTTTTTATTTTGTAGGAAATGTTCCATCTATTAAAAGCGTGGCTATTATTGTGAAAGGGAGAAATGGAAATGAAGCGACTGAAATTTGCGAAAGAAAAGTGCATTGGCTGCCAGCTCTGTGCCCAGGTATGCTCAGCCATGAAGGAAGGCGAATATATCCCTTCCAAAGCAAGAATTGCAATTGAAACCTGCTATGATAACGGAAATCTCAAGTACATGGATCACTTCTGCATTTTATGTGGAATGTGCGCAAAAGCGTGTCCGGTAGAGGCAATCAGCATCGGCGAATACATACAGGTAGATGAAGAAAAATGCATCGGCTGCGGAGCATGTGCTGAAAAATGTCCAAAGCATGTTGTCCAGATCAGAGATGAAATAGCGTATATCTGTGATACCTGCAAGGGCGATCCGACATGTGTTAAAACCTGCCCGCAGAACGCGCTGACATTTGAGTAAGGAGGATTATCATGACAAATACAATGCTTGGATATCAAAACAAAGTATTAAGAATTGATTTGACCAAAAAGGGTGCAACCTTTGAGCCTCTCCGTATGGATTTTGCAAGAAAATACGTGGGCTCCAAGGGACTCGCTATCCGTTATATGTATGAAGAATTAGAGCCGGGAATCGATCCGTTAGGGCCTGAAAACAAACTGTTCTTAACAACAGGACCTCTTACCGGTACACCGGTTCCATGCTCCGGAAAGCTTTCCGTGGCCGCAAAATCACCAGCAACGGGAACGATGAACGACTGCTCCATCGGCGGACACGTAGGTATCCGTCTGAAGTTCGCCGGCTATGATATGGCTATCTTCGAAGGAAAGCTGAAAGAGCCAGGTTATGTGCTCATTGACAACGATCGTATCCGCTTTATGGATGCGACTGATCTGTGGGGTCTGGGCTCTCACGAAACAGAAAGCATTCTGGCTAAAAAATACGGTCCGGAATACAGCATTATGTCCATCGGGCCTGCAGGAGAAAACCTGTGCGTCATGTCCTGTATCAATTCCGACTATTACAGACAGGCAGGAAGAGGAGGAATCGGCGCTGTAATGGGTTCCAAAAATATGAAAGCCATTGTAATCAGAGGAACTGGCGGCGTAAAAGTAAACGACATTGTAAACACAACAAACCGCATTATCGAAATATTGCGCGAAGATGTTGTAACAGAAGACAACGACTTTATCTTCCACGATGGTACGACCGCTTTCCTGGAAGCCTGCAATGACGGCGGAATCCTGCCTTGGAAAAACTTCTCCGATACAACGGATGAAAAGTGGACCGAGTACAACGGCGAAGTGCTGAAGCAGTACAGAGAAGGAAAACGCGGCTGCGGAAGCTGCGGCCTGGGCTGCGGAAACTTCCTGAAGATCGGCGATGCTATCTGTGAAGGACCGGAGTACGAATCCATCTCCGTAGCAGGCCCTAATGCAGGCATCCGCGATCCGGAAAAAATCGTAAAATTCAACCAGGTAGCAGACGACATGGGACTGGATACTATCAGTGCCGGCGATACGATTATCTGGGCTATGGAAATGACGGAAAAGGGAATCCACGACTTTGGCATCAAGTTCGGAGAAGCGGACAAGATGATCGAATACCTGAAGCTTATGGCAAAGAACGAAGGCGTAGGTAAAGATCTGGCTCTTGGCACAAAGAGAGCTTCCGAAAAATACGGCGGAACGGAATTTGCAATGCAGGTAAAGGGTCTGGAATATCCCCAGTACGAGCCGCGTGGATCCTGGGCAATGTCCGTATCCTATGCAGTTTCCGACAGAGGGGCCTGCCATATGCGATCTTATGCGCCGAATGCCGAAGTATTCGAAGCTTCCGCACCTCCATACACAGGAGAAAACAAAGGACAGCTGGTTTACGATCTGGCAGAATTCAACGCAATCAAGTTCTCCCTGTGCATCTGCGACTTCTGGGGAACCATTACATACGACATCATGGCAGAGCTGCTGACCAGGGTAACAGGCGTAGAATGGACCACCGAGCAGATGGCGGAAATTGGCCGCCGCGTTATAAACATCGGCCGAGCCTTCAACCAGAGAGAAGGCTTTGACAGAAAGCATGATACCGTTCCAAAACGTGTTGTAACAGAAGCTCTGAAATCCGGTCCTGCAAAAGGCCAGGTTATCCCGCAGGAAGTATTCGACGACATGCTGACCCAGTACTATAATGTAATGGGATGGGATGAAAACGGCCTGATGCCGGAAGAACTCATTGCGTCCATTCTGTAAAGCTACCGAAATGCCGAAAATATGCAAGAATGCAGACGTAGGCATATCTTCCAGTTTGGAAACGGCGGCTGCAGGAAAAAATTATTTTAAAGCAAATTAGTTAAACTTAAAGGCAAATTGGTAAAAGAAAAAATCAAAAAAGTGGGTTTTTGCTAAGGCAAAAATGATGTATAATAAAAGGGTGTTCGGTCTTTAGCCGGTCACCCTTTTTCAAAGCATTCAAAAGAAGGCAGATGCGTTCTTTATGGAACATGCAGGGAGGTATTATGGAGATTACCATTACATTGAGAGGCACTCTGAAAAAACTTTTTGGCGAGGACAAGGAGCGAAAAGTCGAAGTGCCGGAGGGCTGTACCTGTGATGAAGCATTGCAGGTCGCAGGAATCAATTATAGGGAGATTCCGAATTTTGGATTCGTGGCAGTAAACGGTATGCGGGTTATGATTGACGATAAACTGTCACCAGGGGATGAACTGAAAGCCTGGTCGAGAGTTTCGGGAGGCTGACAGACAAATTCGTTGTTGCTCATGGATACGAAGGATTAAAGAAGGTATTATGAAAGAAAAAAACTTTGAACGGAGTATTAAAGTTGCGATCATTGGTCTGGCAATCGTAGTAATCGTTTTGGGTATCTGTTCTTTTCTGCAGTTTACAAAGCCGTATGCAGTAGCGGAAGACGGAGAAAAAGTAGAAACGCCTTGGGCGGTAAAAATCGGTGAAGACGAAGCTTTCGTAGTAGCCACGGAAAAAGAAGGACAGGATATTATTGAGCAGGTAAAAAACAGCTATAGCACGAAAGATACCAAGTCCGAATCAACGACTCTGACCCCGGAAGTTACAGTTGCCGAAAAGGAACTGGATCGGGGTGAAGAAGTACCGGAGCTTGTGGAAACGGAGGATGCAGTAGCAGAAGTCATTGCTGCAAATGAAACAGCAAGGCCGGCTGTGACTGTTACAACCGTAGAGCAGGTGGAAATAACAAAAGCAATTGACTATAAGACAGAATATAAGGAATCAGACAAGCTTTACGTAGGGGAAGAAAAGGTTCTGAAAAAAGGCAAAAAGGGAAAGAGGACCGTTGTACGGCAGATTATCAAGGAAAATGGAGAGACCATTTCCAAGGAAGTCGTTTCATCTTCCGTAGATGAAGAACCGGTTGATCGGGTGATTCGCAAAGGAACAAAAGCCCGTCCACAAAATGAGCCAGTCGTTACAGCAGCTTCCTCAAACAAGGGAAGCTCCGGTGGAAGCACACCAGCCGCAGGCAGCAGCTCTGCGGGATCCGGCTCAGCAGGAAGTGGCTCCGGCGGTTCCGGAAGTTCCGGGGGATCAGGAAGTTCTTCGGATGATACACAGACAACTGTCAGCGGATCCGGCCAGGCAGTTGTAGATTATGCGCTGCAGTTTGTGGGCAACCCGTATGTTTACGGTGGATCCAGCCTGACAAACGGCACGGACTGCTCCGGCTTTACGATGAGTGTATACAAAAAATTCGGCATTTCACTGCCCCATTCTTCCAGCGCACAGCGCTCCTATGGAAAGGGTGTTTCCTACAGTGAAGCAAAGCCGGGAGATATTATTTGTTACTCAGGTCATGTAGCCATTTATATTGGAAACGGCAAGATCGTACATGCCAGCACACCGAGCTCCGGCATCAAGGTCAGCACAGCTACCTACAAAAAAATACTGACAGTAAGAAGGTTCTTTGAATAATGAGTTCAGAGCGATATGAAAGAAACATCGGCATCCTGACCCAGGAGGAAAATGACAGCCTGATGACCGCAAACGTCTGCGTAGCAGGCTGCGGCGGTCTGGGCGGATACATAATCGAGGAGCTGGCACGGCTGGGAATTGGACATATTACAGCAATTGATGGAGATGTGTTCTGCGCAAGTAATCTCAATCGCCAGCTTTTCAGCACAGAAAAGAAGATAGGCAAATCCAAAGCAGAGGCTGCAGCTCAGCGCATCCTGGAAGTGAATTCCGATGTAAAGCTTCGTGCCATCAACTGCTTTCTGACAGCAGAAAATGCAGGAGAACTCATCACAGGAGAATACGATGTAGTTCTGGATGCTCTGGACAACATCAGCAGCAGACGCATTCTGGAAGAACACTGCTGCCGCTGCGGGATACCGCTGATTCATGGTGCAATCGCAGGCTGGCACGGGCAGGTGGGAATTATTATGCCGGGAGAAAGCGTATTTGCCCGGCTGTATCCGGAGGGCGTAGATAAAGGCGTTGAAACAGAGACGGGAAATCCGGCCTTTACCCCGGCAATCGTTGCTTCCATGCAGGCAGCGGAAGCCTTAAAACTCATTCTTGGAAAGCCGGGAGCTTTAAAAAATAAATTACTGGTTATGGATCTGCTGGAGCACGAGTATGACATCGTTAAGTGGTAGCTATCTGGCAGAAGACAGAGCAGCTTTTGCAGGGCGTTTATGCTCAGATGCAGTGTCGGCGTACGAGCCAAGGCGCATTGCATAATTCATTTTGTTTATCTTAAAACAGCAAAAAAAGCCTGTAACAGGGCTTTTTCTTTTGCGTTTTGGGTAAAATAAATTATTATCAATTTTATTATTATGTTTAGCGCGCTGTGTTCCTTTACTATGTCATGATGCGGCGTGCGGGGAGGAAAAAATGACAAGTACAAACAAAAGAAAAATTTTATCCATTTTTATCGCACTGGCAATGGTATTCTCTGCAGCAGGCCTTTTAGCAGGCTGCGGCGGCAGCGATGAAGGCAGTACAGATGATGCGGCAAAAGAGCCGGAAAACAAAACCCTGAGACTGGCCACTACAACCAGTACAAAGGACAGCGGACTGCTGGATGTCCTGCTGCCGGAATTTGAAAAAGAAACCGGTTATAAAGTAAGCGTAGCTTCCGTAGGATCCGGTGAAGCCATGGCTCTGGGCGAACAGGGTGAGGCTGACGTACTGCTGGTGCATTCACCTGCTGCGGAAAAGGAATACGTTGATGGCGGACATGCAGACGCAGACGGCAGAATGGATGTAATGTACAATGATTTCGTTGTATTGGGACCAAAGGCAGATCCGGAAGGTATTGAAAAAACCAGCAAGGAAGATGCCATTGCAACCTTTAAGACCATCAATGACAAAAAGCTGACTTTCATTTCCAGAGCAGATGACTCCGGCACGCACAAAAAAGAGCTCTCCATCTGGGAAAGCGCCAAGCTCGAGCCGAAGGGCAAATGGTATGTGGAAGCTGCAGCAGGCATGGGTGATGTTATCACCATGACAGATGAAAAAGAAGGCTACACCCTTTCCGACCGTGCGACCTGGCTCAACGTAGGTAAAGACACGGATCTGAAAATCCTCTGTGAAAAGGATCCCAGCGGCGTACTCAACAACCAGTATGGTGTTATCTGTGTAAATCCGGACAAAAATGAAAATATCAACAAGGACGGCGCAAAAGCATTCCAGAACTGGATTGTATCCGAAGAAATACAGAAGCTCATCGGTGAATACGGCGCAGAAGAATACGGAGAAGCCCTCTTTGTTCCAAATGCAAATACAAAATAAAACAGCTCAAGAAAAACATTAAAAAGAAAAGGGACTGGGGCGAGAAAACCCTTTAGCGGGGAGAATATGCACTAGTCCCTTTTGTTTTGAGAAAGGGATACGTATACCTATGGACGCAATTGGACAAGGCATCGCAGAAGCGTTCCGGCTCATTGCCAGTGGAGATGCAGAAATTTTTGAAATTGTAGGTTTGTCTCTTTATGTTTCTTGTCTTTCCGTTTTGATTTCCACCTGCGCAGGTATTCCGGCGGGAATTTTTCTCGGCATCCATGAATTTCGGGGCAAAGGCATTCTAGTGAGGCTGATTTACACCTTTATGAGCACGCCGCCGGTCATTGCAGGCCTGACGGTTTTTCTCATCCTCATGAGAAGAGGACCTC
The DNA here is from genome assembly GCA_910575405.1 of Clostridia bacterium. GTDB lineage: Bacteria > Bacillota > Clostridia > Peptostreptococcales > Anaerovoracaceae > Hominibacterium. Next base: position 9,436 of record CAJTER010000036.1, read on the forward strand.
TGGGACGTTTTCAGCTCAACTATACGCCTACAGCTATGATCATCGCCCAGATATGCCTGGTAACCCCGATTATCATAGGACTTACTTATAACATCGTCAAGGAAAAGGCCCCTGTAATAAGTCGTCTGGGCATCACCCTGGGAGCAGGTAGCCCGGCCCGTATGAAGCTGCTGATTTACGAAATGCGGGTTGGCCTCACGACAGCTGTAGTAAGCGGATTTGGCAGAGCAATCTCCGAAGTGGGGGCTGTCATGATTGTGGGCGGAAATATCAAGGGCATGACCCGGGTTATGACCACATATATAACAGAGCTGAAAGGGATGGGCAATTATGAAAGAGCCATTGCCATTGGTTTGATTTTACTGACTCTGTCCTTTTTGATCAACGCAGTGCTGTACCACTTCCAGGAGAGGGAGAGCAGATAGGAGGAAGATCGTGGATTTGCGTTTTGAAAACCTGCAGAAAGCCTATGAGGGAAAACTGGTTTTAAACCTGCATGAAGGTACCATCAAAAGTGGCAGCAGAACTGCAGTCATAGGCCCCAATGGGGCGGGAAAAAGTACGCTTCTGAACTTAATCGCAGGCCTTGATACTCCCAATGCAGGACATATTTATTACAGCGGCAGTTTGAACATACCGGCAAGGGAAATTACCCTGGTCTTTCAGAGCCCATATCTCATATCCACTACCGTAGAGCGAAATATTGCCTATCCCTTAAAATTGCGGGGATGGAAAGAGGACGCCATACAGCAGAGGGTAGAGGAGCTGTGCGGGGAGCTGAATCTGATGGAATTTCGCAGGAAAAAAGCTTGGAAGCTGTCCGGCGGCGAGACTCAGAAGGTAGCCCTGGCAAGGGCCCTGTCCTTTCATCCAAAGCTCCTGCTTTTAGACGAGCCTACCGCAAACATCGATCCAGCCACTACCGGTGAAATTGAAAAAATGCTTGAAACCATCAACCAGCGAGAGCAGACGACCGTCGTGCTTATTACCCACAATCTGGCCCAGGCCCGGCGAGTTTGCGACAGGTGCCTCTTCTTAAAGGATGGAGAGCTTGTGGAAGAAGGAAGCGCAGAGGAACTGCTGCTTCATCCAAGGAAAGCGCTGACCGCAAAATTTATTGCAGGAGAACTGCTGATTTAGCTGATTTAAAGGATGATAAACGATGTTACATGAAGAAAAAAAGGGGAAAAGGAGAACAGGCGATGAGACTTATCATGGTAAAAGGCTTTTCCAAAACTGGAAAAACCACAACCGTCACAGCCCTGATAAAGGAGTTGAGGAGGCGGGGCTACAGTGTGGGGACAGTCAAGGACATTCACTACGAAAGTTTTCACATGGACCAGGAAGGGACGGATACTTACAAGCACGCACAGGCAGGAGCTGCCAGAGTAACCGCCTTGGGAGAGGGAGAAACGGACATCCTTTTTTCCAGAAGAATGGACATTTCCGCCCTTTTAAAGTATTATAAAGAGGACTTCGTGATTCTGGAAGGAGACTGCGGCGTAGGCTGCCCGGTCATCCTGACTGCAAAAACAGAGGATGACATCGAAAAGCGCATGAGCAGCCGGGTCATGGCAATTTCCGGAGTCATTTCAAAAGAGCGGAAGCAGTACAAAGGGCTTCCCGTTATCAACTGCATGGAGGAGGCAGATAAAATGGCAGATTTAATTGAAAAGAAAACTGCCCGCGAAAAGGAAGCGGCAGATGTAGTGCTCACCATCGACGGAGTGGAAATTCCAATGGTTCCTTTTGTAAAAAACACGCTGAAAAATGTCGTAACCGGAGCAGTGAAAGCTCTGGACGGCTATGAAGAAGGAAAGGAAATCATCGTCAGGGTAAAATAAATGGAAGATATAAAGCACATCCTGAACTTGCAGAGAGACTACTTTCAATCTGGAAAAACCTGCAGCCTGGAGAGCAGAAAACAGGCGCTCCTTGCCCTGCAGTCGGCTGTACAGAGCCGGGAATATGAAATTCTGCAGGCTCTTTACGAGGATCTGGGAAAGGGAGCAGCAGAAGGATACATGAGCGAAGTGGGAATGGTTCTCACGGAAATCTCCTATATGCTGCGGCATATCCGCTCCTTTGCAAAGGAAAAAAGGGTAAAAACACCACTTGTTCAGTTTCCGGCCAAAAGCTATGTGAAACCATGTCCCTATGGAACAGTACTCATCATGAGCCCGTGGAATTATCCCTTCCTTCTATCTATGGGGCCTCTGGCAGACGCCCTTGCAGCGGGAAATACGGTAATCCTCAAGCTGGGAGCCGATGCTGCGGCAGCGAGAGCCGTCATAGCGGAGCTGGTAAAAGAAACCTTTCCTCCCGGCCTGGTATCCGTTGTAACCGGCGGAAGGCGGGAAAACAGCCGGCTGCTGGAGGAACAATTCGACTATATCTTTTTTACCGGCGGAAAAGAAACCGGCAGAATTGTCCTGGAAAAAGCAGCCCGTTATCTGACGCCTGTAACCCTGGAGCTGGGCGGCAAAAGCCCCTGCATAGTGGATAAAACGGCAAACATCCCTCTTGCAGCAAGGCGGATTGTCTTCGGAAAGTTCCTCAACGCGGGTCAGACCTGCGTAGCGCCCGACTATCTTTTGGTCCACAGCTCAGTCCGGGAAAAGCTTCTCTCCTGCCTGAGAAAGGAAATCCAGCGGCAGTTTGGAAAGCGGCCTTTGGAAAACCCGCTGTACGGCAAAATCATCAATGAAAAGCATTTCCATCGCCTGCTGGGACTGATGGAAGGAGAGCAGATTGCCATAGGAGGAAAATGTCAGGGCAGCGGCCGGATCGAGCCCACCGTACTGACGGGCATTACCCTGGATAGCCCCGTGATGCAGGAAGAAATCTTCGGACCGGTGCTCCCGCTGCTGGAATTTGAAACACTGGAAGAGGCGATGGAGACGGTGAGGCAGTACCCGTCCCCTTTGGCCCTGTATCTATTTACCAAAAGAAAGCTGGTGAAAAAGCGGATTACAGCAGAGCTTTCCTTTGGCGGCGGCTGCATCAACGATACGGTCATCCATCTGGCAACGCCCCATATGGGCTTTGGCGGCGTGGGAGAAAGCGGAATGGGAGCTTACCACGGAAAAGCTGGTTTTGACACCTTTACTCATTACAAAAGCCTGGTGGACAAGGGCACTTGGCTGGATCTGCCCTTCCGCTACAGCCCTTACACAGAGGAAAAGATACGCATGATCCGGCGCTTTATGAAATAGCAGGATGCCAAGGCATGCAACAAACCCTGGTGACCAGTACACCAGGGTACTGCCTAATTGCAATAAAAAATTAAGAATTCCTTAATGCACAATCGGGGTGAGTATGGTATAGTGGAAAGAAAATGATGCTGCGGCACATGTTCAATTGTTCGTATGTATGAACATAGTTACGAAAAGGGGGAACAGGTACGTAAGATACCGAAGATTATGAAGAAAATGAAAAAAATATTACCGCTGCTGTTAGCAGTTACAATGATGATTACGGGAATTCCCATGGCAGCCTATGCAGAAGAAAGCCCGCAGGCGCCAGGAGAGCAGACGGAAAGCCAAGCCGCGGGCAGCGCAGCCGATCAGGCTGCCCCGGGAAATGACACTCAGGATTCAGGGCAAAGCGGGCAGCAGGAGGCCAGCAGCCAGCAGACGGAACAGACGCAGCCGCCTGCTGAGCAGAGCACAGAGACACAGGAAACAGAGACTACGGGAGCAACAGAGGAGACTGCGGACGGACAGACGGACAGCGAGAAGGTCGTGACCCTGGGCGAAAACTTAAATGACAGCCAGAGAGCTTCCATGTACGAATATTTTGGAACTTCTCCGGATAAGGTAAAGACAATTGTCGTAACCCATGCAGATGAAGTCAAATACATGGAAGGCATTGCAACAGCCCAACAGATTGGCGCCACAACAAACAGCTGTGCGTATGTAGAGCCAACGAATTCCGGCGGAATTAAGGTCAAGACCGCAAACCTGAACTTTGTGACCAGCGCTATGATCGCAAGTACCCTCACAACTGCGGGTATGGAAAACTGCAACGTAATCGCAGCATGCCCCTTTGAAGTATCCGGTACAGGGGCTCTGACAGGAATTATCATGGCATACGAAAATGCAAGCGGCGAAGATCTGGATGAAGGCAAAAAAGAGGCCGCCATGCAGGAGCTGATAACGACAGGAGATCTGGCTGACAGCGTTGGCCAGGAAAAAGCTACGGATCTGGTTAATGCAGTCAAAACCGAAGTTATTGACAAAGATTTGACCGAATCCGCAGATATACAGGCAGCCATCGAAGATGCTGCAGAGGATCAGGACATTACCCTGACTGAAGATCAGAAAGCTCAGCTTGAGGAGCTGATGAAAAAGATCTCTCAGTTTGATTACGATCTGGGAACCTTGAAGGACACCCTGAATAATCTGGAGGGCAAGCTCAGCGGACTATCCGGCATATGGCACTCCATCAAAAGCTTCTTTGTCGGAAACGGAACCGGAATCCTCAGCGATACCAACGATGAAGCATTAGGTGATGATATTATTACAGACAGCACAGCAGATGAAGGCGGCTTTAAAGACGGACTCTGGACCAGAATTAAAAAGCTGTTTACAGGCGGTGACGACGAATAAACGAAACGGAACACAGTGCATTGATCCCAAGTTCCAAAAGGCCAGCACGCTGGAATAGAGCTTAATAGAAAAAACAAAATAAAAACAACAAAAATCCCGTTGTCCGGTAGTCCGGATATGCGGGATTTTTAAAAATGGAACAAGATGATTTTTATGTTAAGAAGGGAATTCACCAGTTGGAATATCCGCTAGCCCAGCGCCTATTTGGCCGCAACATCCAGTTCAAACCAGAAGGTAGTTCCTTCTCCTAGTACGCTGTCTACGCCGTAATTTGTGTTATGCAGGGAGAGGATTTCCTTTACAATAGAAAGCCCCAGGCCAGAACCCACCGTAGAACGCACCATGTTGGAGCTGGCCTTATAATACCGCTCCCAGATATGAGATAGCTCGTCCTCTGGAATGCCGACGCCGTGATCCTGTATCTGACAGAGAACCCGGCGGCCCTTTTTCTTGATCAGGATATTGACGGTCTTATCCTCCCCGCAGAATTTCAGCGCATTATTGATCAGATTGAAGAATACCTGCTTCATCCGCTGAGGATCCGCATCCACCATAACGCCGCTGGGGCAGTCGAAGTTGATGATATAGCCGTTTTCTTCTATGAGGAGCTGATAAGAGAGGAGAATTCCTTCAACGGCTTCCCAGATATCAAAGCTGCTTTTTTCAAGCACAATAGCGCCTGACTGCATTCTGGAGAGCGACAGCATATCGATTACCAGCTGATTGAGCCGATCCGCCTCATCGATGATGACCTGCAGATGGGCGCTTCTCTTTTCCGGATTATCGCCGGACAGATCCCGGATCATTTCAGCATAGGATTTCACCATAGTAAGGGGCGTGCGGAGGTCGTGGGAAACATTCGCTATGAGATCCTTCTGCAGCGTTGTAGACTTTTCCAGCTCAATCGAAGTCCGGTTCAGCGTATCCGCAAGATCGTTCAGCTCCGAATAATGCCCGCCTTTAAACATGACACCGTATTCTCCCTGGGCTAACCTGCCGGCAGAGCGTGTAATATTGCGAATAGGCAAAGTAATCCGCGTAGCCAGATAAAGAGCGAGCAAAAGAGCCAGCGCAAGGGAAATGGCAGTCACATAAACCAGCTGGTTTGTGAGGATCTCAATGGTAGAGGTTACAGGCCAGAGGGGCGAAAAAATATAGGCGATCATTTCCGGCTTGTCCTCAGACTCCAGATGGCTTGCGCAGGCCAGAGTCCGCCGGGGATTTCCTGCTTCCCCCAGCGTAAGGGAGATAGACTTGCGGTGCTTTAGCTCCATTTCGTTTCTTACCCGCAGCATTTCCTGGGTATAATCTTTGGAGGAACTTTCCCTGCCGCAAATGAGAAAGGGCGGTCCCTCCACATGGGTGATATAAATATACATATCATTGGTTTCTGAAATCTGGGCAACCTGCTCCACGAATGTCGCCAGATCGCTTGTTTCATACGCATGCTCAATACTTTCAGCCACACTTTTCGTCTTCGTTTCTTTCATAGTTTGATAAAACGTATTGAGAAACAGCACCTGCAAAAGCCACAGAACCAGCATCAAAAGCACGGCGAACAAAATAAAGTACAGGCAGAGCTTGAACTTAATGCTGTTGGAATCGATTTTAAGCTTCAAATTTATAACCGACTCCTCTCAGGGTAACAATATAGTCGCGATATTGTCCCAGATTATTTCTCAGATTTTTGATATGTGTATCAATCGTCCGATCATCCCCATAAAAATCATAGCCCCATATATCTGACAGCAGCTTGTCCCTGGATAGCGCGATATTGCGGTTTTCTACCAGATAAAACAACAGATCATACTCCTTTGGCGTCAGTTCCACCTTTTCACCGTCCACGGATACCGTTCTTGCGGCAATATTAATACTGAGCCCCTCAAACTCCAAAACCTGAGGCTGGATTTGAGAAGAACCCTGATGCCTGGACAGAACCGCATTTATCCGCGCCATCAGCTCCTTGGGACTGAAGGGTTTTACCACATAATCATCAATTCCAAGCTCAAAGCCGAACAGCTTGTCATATTCCTCACTCCTTGCAGAAAGCATAATAATAGGAATATCCTTGAGTTTTTTGATTTCCTTGCAGGCGGAAAATCCGTCCAGCTTTGGCATCATAATATCCATAATAATCAAATCAAAATCATGTAATTTGCAGAGGCCGACAGCCGTCATTCCGTTATCTGCCTCAGTCACTTCAAAGCCGTTGAATTCTGAGTATTCGCGGATAACCTCGCGAATTTTCTGCTCATCGTCAACTACCAATATTTTAGCCATGGAAAACCTCCCTTCCAGTAATTACCCAATTAATTCCGTTTCAGAATACAACAATTTTGTGAGTTCTGTGTGAACGTATTGTAATTATTGTACCATAACTCCTTCAAAATCGAACAAAAATATAATTAAAATTTCAGTTGACAGTTAAAAATCATTATGATAAAATTAACAATTAATTTACTTGACATTTCCATAAGACGTGAATTATACTGAAATAGGTAGGTATAGACGGGAGGTAAGTATTATGTATGCCATAGGCGAAAAGGTCGTGTATCCAATGCACGGCGCCGGCACCATCGAGAGAATCGAAGAAAAAGAGATTCTCGGTGAGCTGAGAAAGTACTATGTCCTGAAAGTACCCTGCGAAGATATCAAAATCATGATACCAGTAGACAACACGGATGAAATCGGCATACGCCATATCATCAGCGCAGATGAAATCAATACGGTTCTTGCTGTATTGGGCGCATCTTCAACGGAAATGTCGCACAACTGGAACAGGCGGTATCGTGAAAACATGGAAAAGCTCAAGACTGGGAGCGCCGTCCAGGTAGCGGAAGTCGTCCGCAATCTGACCCGCACAGAGAGGACAAAAAAGCTGTCTGCCGGAGAAAAGCGGATGCTTACCAGTGCAAGGCAGATCCTGCTGAGTGAAATGGTTCTTGCAGGGGAAATGGATGTAGCCAGGGCCGATGTTCTTATTGACGAAGCTGTGTAATTTTTGGCTCCGTTAATAAGGCCGTAGGCCTTATACCAAAAAATTTAGAGAAGGGAGGGATGGAACAAAATGTTAGGAAAGCTAATGAGACTGGTTTTTACAGTAGTAGGCGCCATAGTTGGTTATGGTGTGTTTTTTTTGGCAAGGTTTCTACTGGATATTTCAGGTTATGGGAAACAGATTCAGCTGTCCGTGACGCAGGAAATCTGCATTGCCGCACTTTTTGTAATTATTTTTGGATTAATATTTTTCAGACTAACGCCTACGCTGGGAAAACAGAGCAGCAAGGTGGCGGACAATATTGAGACGGATTTGCAAAAACTATCGGCAAATGATCTGGTTATGGGTACAGTAGGACTCATTGCGGGACTCATTATTGCCTATCTCATCAGTCAGATTTATGCCGGGATTCCGGTGCCTCTTGTAGGCGTGGTATTAAATATCATAACGTATTTTGTGCTGGGCTTTCTTGGCGTCGTTATTGCTACAAGAAAAGGGTCGGATATCCGCGCCGCGTGGCTGAACGCCAGGAAAAATGCCGCGGGAGAGAAAGGCGGTAAGAGCAAAGAGCGGGATGCGACTCCGAAAATTTTCGACACTAGTGTGATTATTGACGGAAGAATTGCCGATATCATGAAAACCGGATTTTTGGAAGGAACGATTGTCATACCGGAATTCGTTCTCGTAGAGCTTCGCCATATTGCCGATTCCTCAGATTCGCTCAAAAGAAACAGAGGACGCCGGGGTCTGGACATTCTCAACAAAATACAAAGCGATTATGGTATTGAGATTTACGATACTACATCCGAAAAATCCCTAGACGAAATTCCTGAAGTGGATGTAAAGCTTTTAAAGCTGGCCCAGATCATGAATGGAAAAGTCGTTACTAATGATTTTAACCTCAACAAAGTAGCGGCCATAAAAGGCGTGGAAGTACTCAATATTAATGAACTGGCGAACACTTTAAAACCAGTAGTCCTTCCAGGAGAGGAAATGACGCTGTTTCTTGTCAAGGAAGGGAAGGAAAGCAATCAGGCAGTCGCATATTTAGACGATGGAACAATGATTGTAGTCGAAGAGGGAAGACGGCATATTGGCAAGACCATCAAGGTTTTAGTCACCAGTGTGCTTCAGACTGCGGCAGGCCGTATGATTTTTGCAAAACCGGCCTTTAAATAACAGGGACAGGATGTAAAAAGCCTAAAAAGTGCAAAGACGCAGAGAAAAAAGCAGGAAAAAACGGACTTGAAAAATTGCAATCAGGTGGTCTTGAAATGTATAACAACAAAAAAACTGCAGTAATTATTGCAGCGGCAGGGATGGGGACGCGAATGGGCGGCAGCGTGCCAAAGCAGTATATGAAGATCGGTGGAGAACCCATACTGCTCAAAACGATACGGGCCTTTTGCGGCAACGAGCATATAGATTATGTATTTGTCGTAACAAACAAGGAGTACGTGGACTATGGCCTGCAGCTTCGGGAGGACTATGGCCTGACAAAAGTCATATCCGTGGTAGAAGGGGGAAAGGAACGGCAGGATTCTGTATACTGCGCCCTTCAGGAGATCAACAGAAAGAGACCTGGAGTCGAATATGTGCTGGTGCACGATGGGGCACGCCCCTTTGTCAGTCAGGAAACCATTGACTTTGTCATTGCGGCAGCAGCTGGGGTAGGCGCTGCCGTTGCCTGTGTACCGGTAAAAAACAGCATCCGTCAGGGGGATGGCACGGACAGCAAGAATATTGAGCGGAAAAACCTCTATTCCGTCCAGACTCCTCAGGGCTTTAAAAAATCCATTCTCATGGAAGCTTATGAAACCGCCTTTTCAGATGGCTATTACGGCACGGATGACGCCGGACTGGTGGAGCGCATTGGTCAGCCTGTGGAACTGGTACGGGGACAGTACAATAATATTAAAATTACAACAAAAGAGGATATGCCTATGGAAAGCAGAGCAGGAACCGGATTTGATGTACACCGGCTGACCGAAGGTCGGCCCCTGATATTGGGAGGCGTGGAGATTCCCTTTGAAAAGGGCCTTCTGGGACATTCAGATGCAGATGTGCTGATACATGCGCTGATGGATGCCCTGCTGGGAGCCGCGGGTCTGGGAGATATCGGTCAGCACTTTCCAGATACAGATGAGGCTTACAGGGGTATTTCCAGCCTGAAGCTTTTAGAAAAGGTAAAGCTGCTGTTGGAGGAGGAATTTTACAAAATCAGCAATGCGGATATGACCGTCATTGCCCAGCGGCCCAAGATAAAATCGTATATTGGCAATATGAAGAAAAATATAGCAGAGACCCTGGAAATTGAGGAAAGCCGAATCAATATCAAGGCAACGACAACCGAACAGCTGGGCTTTACCGGCAGGGGAGAAGGAATCGCGGCACAGGCAGTCTGTCTGCTGTACAGGTGAGTTTTAATACAACCGAGTTTAGATAAAGGAGAGCATGCAGAAAATGAGATTATCAAAAATGCACTTAAAAACACTTAGGGAAGTACCAAATGAAGCGGAAATTCCAAGCCACATTCTGCTCCTGAGAACCGGCATGATACGAAAGCTGGTTTCAGGGGTTTACGGCTTTATGCCCATGGGATGGCGCTCTGTCCGCAAAATCGAAGATATTATTCGTCAGGAGATGGATCGGGCGGGCGGCCAGGAAATCCACATGTCTGCCGTACAGCCTGCCGAGCTGTGGGAAGAATCCGGACGCTGGTTTGCTTATGGACCGGAGCTTTGGAGACTGAAGGATCGAAATGGCCGGGATTTCTGCCTGGGACCGACTCACGAAGAAATTTTTACCGACTTAATCCGCAGCGACGTATCCTCCCACCGTCAGCTTCCCATGAACTTATATCAGATCCAGACAAAATACAGAGACGAGGCGCGCCCTCGCTTTGGCCTCATGAGAAGCCGTGAATTTATCATGAAGGACTCCTATTCCTTTGACAAGGATCAGGCGGGACTTGATAAAAGCTATCAGGATATGTATGAAACCTATGAACGTATCTTTACAAGGTGCGGTCTCAACTTCCGCCCGGTAGAAGCGGATACAGGAGCTATCGGCGGCAGCAACTCCCACGAATTTACGGCCCTTTCCGAAGTAGGAGAAAGTGAAATCGCTTACTGCGAGAGCTGCAATATGGCGGCTACGGTAGAACGGGCGCAGTGTGTTGACGCAGAAGCTTCTTACGCAGCAGAGCTTCCTGTCGAAGAAGTCCATACTCCGGGAACAAAGACCATCGAGGCGGTGGCAGACCTTCTGGGGCTTGAAAAGGAACAGACCATAAAAGCGCTCCTCTTTGTCACTTATGATGAAGAAGGAAAGGAAAACGGCTATGTGGCAGCCTTTGTAAGAGGCGATCGGGAGCTGAACATGACAAAGCTGATCAATGCTCTGGGGATTCCGGAGCATTCCATCGAGTTTGCTGACGAAGCGAAAATGAGCCAGGCAACCGGCTGTGTAGGCGGTTTTACCGGCCCGACCAAGCTTCACGATTGCACTATCGTTGTTGACAGCGAGCTTCCGGGCCTCAAAAATCTGTGCGCTGGAGCATGCAGGGAAGACTATCATCTGAAAAATGTCAATTATGGAAGAGACTATAAGGGCGACATTGTTACAGATATCAAGGTACTGCAGGAAGGAGATCCATGTCCAATATGCGGAGCGCCTGTCAAGCATACGAGAGGCATTGAAGTGGGCCAGGTCTTCAAACTCGGCACAAAATACAGCGAATCCATGGGAGCAACCTATAAAGATGAAAACCAGAAGGATCAGCTCATCGTAATGGGATGCTACGGCATCGGCGTTACCAGAACCCTTGCAGCAGTCGTAGAGCAGCATCACGATGAAAACGGCATTATCTGGCCTGTGGCAATTGCGCCTTACCATGTCATCATTACTGTGATGAAGCCGGACGATGACATCCAGTCCAAAGTAGCAGATGATATCTGCGCCCAGCTGGAGACAGCTGGTATTGAGGTCCTGCTGGACGATAGAAAGGAGCGGCCGGGCGTCAAATTCAAGGATGCGGATCTTTTGGGAATACCAGTACGCATTACAGTAGGAAGAGGGGCCGCAGACGGCATCATCGAATACAAACTGAGAAGAGATGCGGACAAAGAAGAAATTTCCGTCCAGGATGGTATTGCAAGAGCAATCGAAATCGTAAATGCGGAAAAATAAAGAAGAAGGAATACCTGTACTTTGTACCTGCTGAGGCGCGAAGTGCAGAGAGCTGCAGAGGGATTATGAAGGAGAGCAGGAAAAAGGCACTTAAGGAGCACGGAAGCCTATTTTGGGAATTTTTCAAAATCGGACTCTTTACCATCGGAGGAGGTATGGCCATGTTGCCTCTGATCCAAAAGGTTGCGGTAGAGGACAAAAAGTGGCTGGAGGAAGACGACATGGTGGACTGTCTGGCTGTAAGTCAGGCCCTTCCAGGTGTCATCGTCATCAACAGCGCCACGTATATTGGAAAACGCAGGCAGGGTCTGACCGGCTCACTGGCTGCATCTCTTGGAGTGATTCTGCCTTCCTTTTTAATCATCATTTTGGTTGTAACACTGCTGGGAAGCATTGGTGAAAATTCCTATGTTACAGGCGCCTTTACTGGAGTAAAAGCAGCTGTCTGCGGTCTCGTGCTGGTGTCAGCCTGCAAACTGGGAAAACAGATCCTCAAAGGCCCCTTTCAGTGGACAATGGCTATCCTGGCTTTTGCTGCCATCGGCATATTCCGTATAACAGCGCTGTGGGCCATCCTGGCCGGAGCAGCAGCAGGCATTGTCTATCTGCAGATTCGCAGTAAAAAAGCCGGGAAGGAGAAACAATGATCATTTTATATCTCTTTTCCATGTTTTTCAGAATTGGGTTGTTCAGCTTTGGCGGCGGCCTTGCCATGCTGCCCCTGATCTTTCAGAGCGTCCAGGAGTTCGGCTTTATGACAGCCGCGGAGTTTTCCAACCTGGTGGCCCTGTCTCAAGTCACGCCGGGACCGATTGCAGTCAATGCGGCAACCTTCGTAGGATTTAATTACGCGGGCCTTCTGGGAGCAGTGGCAGCGACACTGGGAGTCTGTATGCCGGCCTTCCTTTTGATGCTCATCGTAATGAAGTTCATGGAAAAATTCAAGGAAAGCAGGGGGCTTCAGGGCGCTTTTGCCGGAATCCGGCCTGTAACTGTGGGCCTCATCGGAGCAGCCGCCATTTTTGTGGCCGAGACATCCCTGATAAACGGTAAGTTGTTTTCCATGAAGCTGCTGGAAGATCCCCTTTCTTATATCAACGGGATCCCTCTGGCAATTTTTGCAGTAACCTTGCTTTTAGCAGGAAAGTTCAAAATCAGTCCCATTAAAATCACCATTTTAATGGCAATAGTAGGAGCAGTATTATGTGGATAGGCGGAGTAAGAGTCATTTTATTAGATAATGAAAACCGGCTTCTCATGGTAAAGCAGAGCCATAAGGAGCGGGACGTATGGATGGTTCCTGGTGGCGGCGTAGAAGAAGGCGAAACTTCCAGGGAGGCTGGAGTCAGAGAAATGTTGGAAGAGACCGGACTGAAGGTAAAAATGGAAAAACTCATCTGGCATGTAGAGGAAGTTTCAGCAGAGCGGGGACAGCGGTTCGTAAACTTTTTTCTGGCAGAGCCGGAAGGTGGAACCCTGCAGCTGGGATCGGATCCGGAGCTTGGCGAGGATTGCCAGGTCCTGCGGGAGCTGCGCTTTATGTCCCGGGAAGAAATAAACCAGCTGGAGGGTCTGTACCCCGAATACCTGCGGGATGAGCTCTGGCAGGTGCTGGAGGAAAAGGCTGGGCATGATGCCTTTAAAATAAGAAAATAGAGCAACGAGAAAAAGGAAACGAGGTGAATGTATTGGGTGTCAATTCAAACTGGGTATGTCCCAAATGCAAAAATCGAGGAGCTGAAACCGATCAATTCCAGGCAACAGGAGGGAACCTTGCCAAGATTTTTGACGTACAAAACAAAAAATTTACAACCGTAAGCTGCACCAGATGCGGATTTACAGAGCTGTATCGGGGAAATACAGACGATGTAATGAATGTGCTGGATCTCTTCTTTGGCGGCTGACAGCCTGAAACCCGGAGAAGAGCGTGAAGCGGAAGGTAAACAAAAAAGGAGAATACAAAAATGAAACGTGTAAAATTTGAAATGGAAAGCGGCGATGTGATGATTGGCGAACTGTATCCGGAAAAAGCTCCGGAAACGGTTGAGAACTTTGTAAAGCTGGTGGAAGAAGGCTTTTATGACGGCCTGACCTTCCACAGGGTCATTCCCGGCTTTATGATTCAGGGCGGCTGCCCGCTTGGAAACGGAACAGGCGGCCCAGGCCACACCATTAAAGGCGAATTCCTGGCAAACGGGTTTAACAATGACCTGAAGCACGAGCGGGGCGTGCTTTCCATGGCAAGAGCTATGGATCCAAACTCAGCAGGCTCCCAGTTCTTCATTATGGTGGCAACTGCTCCCCATCTGGACGGCGAATATGCTAGTTTTGGAAAAATCATCGAAGGCATGGAGGCGGCAGACAAAATCGTCAGCGTTAAAACCGGTTTTAACGACAAGCCAAAAGATCCACAGGTAATGAAAAAAGTAACTATCGAAGAAGTGGAGGACTAATCCAGCGGCAGGACGGTTTTGAACCTTTGGCAGGAGCCTGAGGCAGCCCGGTCTGCCAGAGCTGCGCAAATAAAAGAGGAAAAAACAAAGAACTGCATGAAAAGGAGGAAGCAGACATGGGTGTATTAATTAAAAACGGTACAGTTGTTACAGCAGAAAGCGAATTTCAGTCCGATGTATATATGGAAGGCGAAACAATTGCGGCAATCGGCAAAAACCTTCCCCAAAAGGACGGCGATGAAGTCATCGACGCAGCAGGAAAATACATCCTGCCCGGCGGCGTTGACCAGCACGTGCACTTTTCCTTTACCTACAACGGCAGCAAAGTGCGGGGCTTTGAAACTTCCGACGCGGCAGCAGTAGGCGGGACTACCACGCTGATTGAATTTGTCAACCAGGAAAAGGGCAAGGGTCTCATTGAAACCCTGGAAAACTACAAGGCTTCCGACGCGGACGGCATTGCCATGGTAGACTACGCCTTCCACAGTGTTATGACAGATCCGAGAGAAGAAGTCATCGAAGAAATTCCCAAGATGGCCGAGGCCGGATATCCGACTATGAAACTCTTCATGGCATACAAAGGCATGTTCTTCCACGCAGATGACGATGCCATCCTCAAGGCCCTGCAAAAAGGAAAAGAAGCAGGCGTCACTATCATGGTGCATGCGGAAAACGCAGACATGATCGATGTCCTGACCAAACAGCTCATTGCAGAAGGAAAGACCGCTCCCTATTACCATGCCGTTTCCAGACCGCCTGTAGTAGAGGCAGAGGCCACAAGGCGCGCCATTTACCTGGCAGAGCTGGCAGACGCGCCAATTTATATTGTGCACGTTACCTGCAGGGAAGCCCTGGAAGAAATCAAACAGGCCTATAGCAGAGGGCAGGCTGTCTACGGCGAAACCTGCGCCCACTATCTGGTACTGGATACCGAGGATTTGGCAAAGCCGGACTTTGAAGGCGCTAAATACGTATGCTCACCGGCCCTCCGTACAGAAGAGCATCGGAAGGCCCTGTGGGAAGCAGTAGATCGCAAGTGGCTCAACGCCATCAGCTCGGATCACTGCGGCTTTGACTACGAAAACCAAAAGCACATGGGCTTTGGAGAAGGAAAGTCCTTTGCCGACATTCCAAACGGAGCGCCTGGCCTGCAAAACCGCATCAACATCCTCTGGACCTACGGCGTATGCCAGGGAAAACTCTCCCCTTCAAGACTGGTAGACCTCTGCTGCACAATGCCTGCCAAAATCAATGGCCTGCAAACAAAAGGCCGCATTGAAACCGGCTGCGACGGAGATATCGTTATTTTTGATCCGGACTACAGAGGAACCATGAGCGTAAAAAATAACCTGGAAGGCGTAGACTATTCACCGTTTGAAGGCTTTGAACAAAAGGGCCGGCCCGACACCGTTTTCCTGCGCGGCCAAAAAATTGTAGAAAGTGGTAAATACATCGGCCAGAAAGGTCAGGGAAAATTCGTACCAGGAAAACCATTTGGAGCAGCTTACAAGGGCTAGTACACTAGGCCGGTATGCCATACACTGGCATACTGCGGCGGAGAAGCAAAGCCGCGTAAAGAACAAAAAACAGAGGACATAATAATATGAAGATTAACGAAAAGCGGCTCCTGGCAGATCTCACTGCCCTGCGGGAATTTACCGATACTCCGGGGAAAGGCGTCACCCGCTTTTCCTACGGAGCACAGGATCAAAGGGCGCGGGAATACCTCTTTGGGGAAGCAAATCAGCTGGGATGCAGCATAAAAGTCGATGCACTGAAAAACGTGCGCATTATGATGCCCCAAAACATGGAAGGCAGAAAACGGGTGGTAATGGGTTCCCATATTGATACTGTCCGAAACGGCGGATGGCTGGACGGCATCTACGGTGTGACCAGCGGCCTGGAAGTCCTGAGAACCTTAAAGGATGCCGAACTCGGCAAAAATCTGGAGCTGGTCATCTTTGCAGAGGAAGAAGGCTCAAACTTTGGCTCCACCATGACCGGCAGCAAATTTATTTCCGGCATTTACACAGAGCCGGATCTGGAAAAACTGAAAACAGACAAAGGCATTACCTTAAAGGAAATCCTGCAAAATCCACCGCCTGAGGCGATTGCCCAGGTGCCCTGGGACTTTTCACAGATAGAGGCCATGCTGGAGCTGCACATTGAACAGGGCCCGGTTTTAGAACAGGAAGGCCTGCCCCTTGGCATTGTAGACACAATTTTCGGCATGAAAGTCATGGAAGTTGAGCTGAGCGGAACGGGAAATCACGCCGGAGCATCTCCCATGGAAGGCAGAAGGGATGCCCTGTGCGCGGCAGCAGAATGCATCGTGGCAGCAGAATCCCTGGTAAAACCCCACGGACGCGCAGTAGCAACTGCAGGAAAAATCAGCATTCGCCCGGACTGCTCCAACGTAATCCCCGAAAGCGCGCTTTTTACCATAGAAGTGCGGGACAGGGAAGAAGAAACCATCAGCCGCTATATGGAGCAAATCAAAGAGGAAATCCGTAGCATCTGCCAAAGGCGCGGCATCGGCTGCCAGATACGGGAAACCTCCCAGTCAAAGCCTCTGGCCCTGGATCGGGAGCTCATCGGGAAGATGGACAGTCTGGCGCAGAGCAGGAACATACCGGCCAAAATCATGGACAGCGGTGCAGTTCACGATGCCTGCATGATCGCAAAGCACGCCAAAACAGGCATGATCTTCGTTCCCAGCATCGGCGGCAGGAGCCACGTCCCCCAGGAAAACACCCGGGAAGAACACCTGCTGCAGGGAGCACAATTCCTGCTGGAGCTGGCAGCAGACCTGACCGGCGCGGAAGAAAACCACTAATTCCCCTCAGCCGGGCAGCCAGAGAGGAGGTCAGATATGAACAAAAGATTTAACATAACAGCAGATTGCAAGCCAAAGCTACATTATATGGTTGACCTGACCTCCCGTCTGGCTCAAATCAAGGAATACGTAGACAGAGGCGAATATTTTACCATCAACCGTGCCCGCCAGTACGGCAAAACGACGACACTGCGGGCCCTGAAGGAGTATCTCAAGGACAGCTATTGTGTAATCAGCATGGACTTTCAGATGCAGATGAGCGAGGCAAAATTCCGCAGCGAAAACGCCTTTTCCATTGCATTCGCAAAAGCCTTCATCAGCCTCCTGCAGAACCTGGATACTGCCAAATCTGCGGAACTGGCCCAGGCAGCGGAAACCCTCAGCCGGGCAGCCAGAGAAAAACCGCGGGAGCTGGAACTGGTAGAACTCTTTCAGCATTTGAGCAGCATCTGCGGGGCAGCGGGTCGACCGCTCGTTTTGATCATAGATGAGGCGGACAGCGCAGCAAATAATCAGGTCTTTCTCGACTTCCTGGCACAGCTGCGAGGCTATTACATTGACCGTGACAGCTCAAAGACCTTTCAGTCCGTTATCCTGGCAGGCGTCTATGACATAAAAAACCTCAAACGAAAACTTCGCCCAGATCAGGAGCACAAACAGAACAGCCCCTGGAATATTGCGGCAGACTTCAAAGTCGAAATGAGCTTTTCAGCAGAGGAAATTGCCGGCATGCTCCAGGAGTATGAAGCGGAGCATGAAACAGGAATGAATATCACGCAGCTGTCGGAGCTTCTTTATGAACATACAAGCGGCTACCCATACCTGGTTTCAAGACTTTGCAAACTGATTGACGAAGAAGTAGCAGGCAGTGAAAGCTTTCCAACTCACACAGCAGCATGGACTTTGGCAGGCTTTTTTCAGGCGCAAAAGCTTCTCCTTGAGGAAAAAAATACTCTGTTCGAATCTATGGTAAACAAACTTTACGACTTCCCGGAACTGAAAACCATCATCAGCTCCATCCTGTTCACAGGGCGGGAGGTTGCTTATAACGCCCTGAACCCGGATATTGCTGCTGCCGAAATGTTCGGCCTTATAAAAAATGTAAACGGAACTGCCGCCATCTCCAACCGGATCTTCGAAATGGTCTTTTACAACCTGTTTTTAACTTCTGCTGAAATCCAGAACACCGAACTCTATAAAGCCGCTGTACAGGAAATAACAATGAACACTCTTCAAAACACAATTTCCATGATGAAAACCCTGCCGGAAGCCGATTTACTCAAAGTTCAAGAATTTACTAAGAAACTTTTCAGGCGTCACGAACTTGAGGCTGCTGATGAAGCTGTTGCTAAATTTTTAGGTCCAAAATCAGCAGAGGATATTTATAGAGACTTAGAAATATCCAGAAAACAGGCCGAAGTAGGGGCATATCAGGAAATGGAGGAGGCGCTTGATGAAATTTGCCGGGAACTCAGAATATAAAGTTGTCATCGAACAATACGTCTCAAACGGCATAATTATTTTATGCTTTATCGCATACAGGATGATGTAGTTTATGTTGATGCTATTTACCATGACTTACAGGATTACGAAAACTTTTCTCAATAGTCTATGCCCGTATTTATTGCTGGCAATGACTGAGTAAGGAAACCCATATAGATAATTTGCAAAACCGGCAGAGCCGACTCCTTCCTTTCCCAGGCAGAAGCCGGCTTTTTACATCTTACATCTCCTTCTTAATCCGCCCCAGCGTCCTCCGCAGGAACAAGATACACATGATGACCGATGCCAGCTCAGCAATAGGAAAGGCCCACCATACCGCATTTACATTTCCAGAAAGAGACAGCAGCCACGCCGCAGGAAGCAGCACGATCAGCTGGCGGACAAGGGAAACGATGAGACTGTACACGCTCATCCCAAGGGCTTGGCACACAGAGCTGGCAATAATGGAAAAACCGGCCAGGACAAAATGAATGGAAATGATCCGCAGAGCCGGAATTCCGATGGACATCATATGCTCCGATGCGCTGAACAGCTGCAGCAGCGGCCCGGGCGCCAGCTGAAACAGAACAACCCCCAGCAGCATAATTCCTACAGCATAATAAACCGAATACCGTATCGTTTTGTGAATACGCTCTTCCTTCCTAGCCCCGTAATTATAGGCGACAATGGGAACCATCCCGTTATTGAGTCCAAAGACCGGCATGAAAATAAAACTCTGTAGCTTGAAATAGACTCCAAAAACCGCAACTGCCGTGGAACTGAAGGCAATGAGAATCTTATTGAGCCCAAAGGTCATAACAGAACTGATGGCCATCATCAGAATCGAAGGAATCCCGATATACAGAATACTGGAAATTACCTTTCTCTCCGGCCGGAACCCTTTCAGGCTGAAATGAATATCCGGATTTTTCTTCAAATTAAAGAGCAGCGCTAAAACAGCCGCAGCAATCTGCCCCAGAACCGTAGCCGCAGCAGCCCCGGCAACGCCCATTCTCGGCAGCCCCAAAAGCCCGAAAATCAGAATCGGATCCAGAATAATATTGAGAATTGCCCCCATCCCCTGGGTGATCATCGTATAAAAAGTCCGCCCAGTTGCCTGCAGCAGCTTTTCAAAGGTGAGCTGGAAAAAGAGACCAAAAGAAAACATGCAGCAGATGCGAAGATAAATATCCCCATAGCTGATGATTTCCTCAATATTCGTCTGACTCGTCATAAACAAATGCACTCCGGTAAGAGAAAAAATCAAAAACAAACCGTAGCACAAAAGTATGAGAAACAGCCCCTGAATCGCCACACCGTTAACCCGGCCCTGATCCTTTTGCCCCAGAGCTCTGGAAAGCAGCGCATTAATACCGACCCCGACACCGCTTCCTACTGCAATAAACAAATTCTGAATAGGAAATGCCAGCGAAACAGCTGTCAGCGCGTTTTCGTTGATCATAGCGACAAAAATACTGTCCACCACATTATAAAGAGCCTGCACCAACATGGAAATCACCATGGGCAGGGACATGGTAACCAGCAGCCTGTTTACCGGCATAACCCCCATCTTATTTTCCTGTTCCAGTCGATTATCTTCCATAAAAAAATACACCTCCTCAAGCTTCACAAAATATGGCAAATTATTTGTTTGTTAGATATCGAACGATATGAGCAAACAAACTATCTTAGTCCTTAACTGCTTTGGCAAGACGCTTGAGCAGAGAAATCAGCATATCCATCTCTTCTTTGGAAAAATGCCGGGATTCTTCTGCGGCCATGGCGGAAAGATGCGCCTTAAACTCTTCATAAATCCGCACTCCAGCAGGTGTCAGCGCAAGCTTTTTCAGCCTCGCATCCTCCGAGACATTCTCCCGCGCAACATATCCCTTTCCTTCCAAAAGCTTTAAGATATTAGATATCGTGGAACGCCTTACATCCAGAGCAGCCTCCAGATCCCGCTGAAACACATCCCGCTCTTTTGCCGCAAAATAAATCCACTCCAAAACAAAAAACTGCACAGAGGTCAAATCAAACTCAGCAGCCAGGTGGTCGATCCTGCGTTTCATCTTGATATCCACAATATGAATCAGCTTTCCGATTTTCTGCATACTAATGTCTTGCATAGCACCTTCCTCAAACAACTTGTTAGAACGCTAACAATTATAATGCAAAGAAAAAAGGATGTCAAGGGGGGAGGAAAGAACCGCTCCAGCAATTGCTTGATATGAGTCATGCAAACGCCGAAAAAGGGCTCATCGCATTCCATTTTTAATACGAGAGCCGTCTTTTATAGAATATATAAATTTTCTTCTGAGATGGAAGCATTACATAAATGCGTAAAATAAAAAGGATCAAACATTAAAAACATAGACTCTTTGCTTAAATCTCTATATCGAAATGAATATTCCAGCTCTTTACAATACAATTCACATATATCCTGCCCCTTTTCAAAAAAATCTGGATTGTACTCTTTTAGCAAGCTGCAAGTCATATGTAACGCAATTTTTTCATTAATCCATGTTGCCATTTGCATAACTTCTTTGGAATCCTCTGGCAGAATTTTCATCCAGAAAGGGCGAAGCTTCAGAACCCAGAAGCATTCTAAGCCGGTTATCACCTTATATTCATTTGCCTCCATGTTAGAATGGTATATTTGAAAATATAATTTGCGCATGTCTACGCGGATAATTACGTCTTTTAATGCCTGAATGTTTACTTCTACTCGAGTCTTGTCAATGTCTGAAATTCTACAAAATTGTGTAACTATTTCATCATATTTCTGAAGCTCCCGGTCAATAAATTCTTGCGGTGGCTCCTCATACTCGACCTTCGTACTTTGCCAACGAGTCTCATTCATCACAGAGGCCCCCTCTATATACTCTTCTAAAAAAATCTTTTGATTTCTCATCTGCTAGAATTTTCTTTCCGCCTTCTATACAGGGATTCGATATTCCAACCCTTTGAAGTGGTGAATTGGAATCACACACCAGAGTATGAGCTGCGCATTGACGAACAATTTCTTCATATGGTACTCCTAAAATATGTCTTTCCATTTAATCCTTTCCCTCCTTACTAAGTTTTACATTATATTTATTGCACATCATTTTTACATCAATGAACTCATTTAAAAAATCATAAGATCCCTTGCTAATGATGATGGAATCTCCAAACCTTTTAAAGAATGCCTCACAATCATCTATGATCAGCAAGAAGCTAATAATTTGATCAGCCGTGAGACCCTTCGAATATGCCTCAATATTTTTTTCAAAACAGTAGCGTCCTAAAAGAATATCTAACTCACGTATCGTTTTAATACCAAATTTTTCTAGCATTCCCCGGCTCCTTTTATAATCATAAAAAAATACTTTTTCACCCAATCTAAGATAAAAATATGAAAGAACATTTTCTCTTGTGATAGGTTTTTCTAAAATCTTCCTTAAATCCTCGGAGCGTCCTTGTATGTCTAATTGATCGTATTTTTTGACCAAATCATTAATTTGGTAATCCAGCAATTCTAAATTGCCAGATAATAAATTAGTTCTTCTTAATAGGTTTTTCGAATCAACCAATAAACATTCCTTTTTATACTGTCTGTCATGAAAAATTTGAGCCCATGCATCTTCCAAAACTGTTCGAACCTGGATTTCACATTTTAGCCCTTTAAACACTTCTGTGCCAGCAACGAGTGACGTATCTTTTAATTGAATGATGTAGTGGACAGATAGATAGCCTATTTTATCAGCACCCAATAAATCTAATTTATTTCCACTATGTTCCTCAATCACATCAAATAGTTCTCGTATAATTTTGGAAACCAGTTTGACATCATCTAATAAATATGTAACAATTCGCACTCCGGCTAAGTCCATTATTTCGTTTCGGAAATTGGTATACTTGTAAACAAGTTGCCCGTCGCTAAGTTCGACCTGCTTATTACATTTCCTTTCCAGACTTTCAGGTTCCTTTTCACGTGCAGATGCAAATGCAAAATCTATCTGCCTTGATTTTAATGCGTCTGTTACCAGCCTAAGTATAAAAACGGAATAATTTTTATACTTCGCCCGTTCCTTCCTGTAATCGCAAAGGAACCGTTCTCTACGAGTACTTAGATATTCTTCTGCATTGGTCTGCATACTGAAAATTCAACCTCCCTTCTTATAATTGTTACGATTAATTGTTACGATAAACAGCCTCCAGATTCGAGAGATGTTCAACTGCGCCGTCAGAGCATCTATCATCTTCCTTAGTATATCCCATTTTGAAGTTTAGTGCAATGTGAATAACGGAATTACAGCTTTGCTGCCCGCTTCAGCCTGTCGATGGGAATATCGGTCAGCTCGGAGATCTCCTCATAGGACTTTCCCTTTTTCAGCATTACATCCACCAGCTCCATTTTACCCTGAGCAATGCCCCGTTTTTCGCCTTGCGCAATGCCCCTTTTGAGTATGGTCTTAGCCTCATATTCCAGCACTCTTCCTCCCATAACGGCTTTCACTCCTTCCTTTACATTTTCATATTTCTCCGCGATGTGCTCCAGTACGCGGCCAGACATATCCACAATCGTACATTTTGTATATTCATCAATATGCCCCTGTCTGCACAGCTGTTCCAGCCTCCTGCGAATGCCTGCGTACTCTCCGCAGAGTGTTTCCAATTCTTCCCCGTTTGTCTCATACCGTGCAAAGCGGCCTTCATGGGAAAAGATATAAAAGGGAATCAGAAACAGCAAATCTTTTTCAAAGAGTCCCTCCAGCGTATAGCTCTTCAGCTTCATCACCGGTATTGCATACCGCAGGACTCCGCCCGGCGTTTCCATGCAGATGTACATGACATCTGGCGTATGTCTGCCGCAGCGCAGGAACAAAACCGCCGAATGGGGAAAACTCACATGGAGCGTGTTTCCACGGATGCTCCCTTCATCCAGCGCGATCTGGCTGTCATATTCAAAAAAGCGAATCAGCATGCTGCTGTCCGGGGTGCTTTGGCACTCCCAGTGGTATTTTTTCCTTCCCCTTTTTCCCAGGACAGTAAAGCTGCTGTCGGTAATATACTTTTCCTCCCCGCCGTCCTGCTGGTTCTGAAAGTGCTCGTTCTGCGAAAAGCGAATTTCTTCCCTGCCTGTGTAGGTTTCTTCAAAAATCTCGTTAATCATGGGAAGAATCAAGCTGCTGCAGTCGTTTAATAAAGTTCGAAACACATCGTCATAAGGTAGTGCACTGACCATCTGAGAATTGGGGCGTCTGGCACTGCCTATTTTGCCATCTGCCGCGTTGTCATCGCTCGCCGTAGCTATGGCTACGCCTCGTTCTTCCGCCTTGCAGGCTGACAAAATATTCAGCACCATCCACCCTAATTCCCAGGTGGTCAGTACACTGGCTCAGATTCATAGTTCCTCTTTTATTATATCTTGTTTTTTCGTCCAATACAAATCAAATGTTCAGCTTGCACGTTTCATTTGAGCCTAATATTTAGCAAATTTGGAACATTATACCATGCAACAACCAATAAGTAAATATATTCCATGTAAATTTATTCTATTTTTCGCCGATTTCTGACGCAAAATCTCCATTTCCACTTGTATTCGCAAAAGAAATGCGCTATAATAACAACGGTAGCAGAGTTTTACATTATTATCATGATGAAATTCTCAAAACTATCAGCCATATATGATGGACAGCTGCGGGTTCGTTCTTTTCCTGCGGCTGTCCAGTCTCCAAAAGAGCATATCCGCAAAACCCAAATCAAAGAGCTAAGCCCCAAATAAGCCCTAAACAATACAAATTCAGAGATAAAACACCCGAATACGAAAAACTTTTCAGTTCTAGTCATAGCTTCTCGGAGCTGTTTTTTTATTCTGTTGAAAACACAAAATAAATATTTTGACAAACAAAACCCCGGAAAAATATAGAAATATTATTAAGTAGGCCGCAGCATGTGACGACATATGATTAGAGAGGCGAGACTTCGCCTTTTAACTTGCGAAATATTTATTTTGTTTGACAGTTCCGCAAAAACAATACACTAGTGTACTGGCCACCTGACAATTGGGGCATCTGGCACTGCCTATTTTGCCATCTGCTGCGTTGTCATCGCTCGCCGTAGCTATGGCTACGCCTCGTTCTTCCGCCTTGCAGGCTGACAAAATATTCAGCACCATTCACCCTAATTCCCAAGTGGTCAGTACACCAGTCAATAGCAATGATTCAGATACAGGCAGCCAATTGACATACATTGACATACAGAGGAGTGAAAACAAAAATGGAGAATCGTAACACACTCTATGTCCAGATGTTCGGGAATTTCCAGATGCAATATGGCGGAAAGCCCCTGACCGGCGAACGAGTCAGAGACACCCACTTTACCAGCCTGATGCAGATCCTGCTCCACAACGCAGCAGAAGGCATTAGCCGGGACTACCTTGAGGACATTCTTCTGGGCGACCGCGACATAGAAAACCGCCGTCAGGCGCTTCAGACGATCATATACAAGGCCAAACAAAAACTGAAAAACATGGGACTGCCAAAGGCCAACTACATCACCCTGGAAAAGGGCATCTACCATTGGACCGAGGACATCCCTGTGCAGGAAGACGCCGCCGTTTTTGACAAGCTCTGTGACAAAGCAGCCGCAGCAGAAAGTGAGGACGAACAGCTCAAGCTCTGCATGGAAGCCTGCTACACCTACAAAGGAGAATTCCTCTCCGTCTACGCAGGCGTACTGTGGGCAAGCGCGGAAGCCAGACGCTACCGGCAGAAATTCTGCAAATGCGTAGAAACCGCCGCCGACATCCTGAGAAAGCGCCGCGACTGGTTTCAGCTGGAGGAATTGGGAAAATACGTAACCACCACAGCCCCCTACTCCGACTGGGAAAGCCTCATCATGGAAGCCCTGCTGGAAAGCGAACGCTACGACGAAGCCCAGCAGTTCTACGCCGACACCGTAGACCGCTACGTACAGGAACGGGGCATCTACCCATCGGAAAAAATCGTACAAATGATGGATAAGCTGGTCCACAGAATCAGACACACCTACGAAGTCTTAGACCAGATCCAGCAGCAGCTGACCGAAAATGCTGCGGAAATCTCAGGCGGATACCGGTGCTCCTGGCCCGTATTCGAAGGCATCTACCACATCGTCAGCCGCATGATGGAGCGGGGCGGCCAGAGCGTTTACCTGATGCTGTGCACCTTAGTAGACGGCAAGGGAAACCATATAAAAGAAAGCGAACGCTTAGAAGAACTTTGCCAGCGGCTGGGACTCGCAATCCAGGATTCAGTAAGACATGGAGACATCATCCACCAATACGGCAGCAGCCAGTTCCTGATACTCCTTGTCAACACCACCAGAGAAAACTGCGACATCGTCAAAAAGCGTATCAACGATAGATTCCTAAAAGGCGGCCAGCGCACAGGCGTCCAGTACCACATAAACAGCGTCATCTGCGAAGCCTGATGAAGCCTGAACGGGGAAGAAAAAGGCCTGACAAGAAAAAAAGCCTGGCAGAAAAATAGAAAAAAAGAAGAGAAAAAAGCATTTTTTGTGAAATGGATAGTCAAACAGATAGTAATCAGTTGTTAAGATAGGGTTAACCTTACAGAATGAATGAACAGTATGAAGCAGGAAAACGAAAAGCAAACGCATCATGGTAAGGCTCAAAAAAAGGATGTGACACAAATGGAAGGCTCCGGTCGCTATATCGGAACACCAAACGGAATTGTATTATGCGTAAACCAAAATGATGAAGGTACAATCTCAGGAGAGCTGTGGCACGCATATAGCAGAGACGGAATTCCTTTCAGAGGATTTGAACAGATCATACGGACAGCAGAGGAACTGTTTAACGCACTGGGCTTCCCCATGCAGGGAACCAGCGACAGAGATATCCATGGGCAGACACGCAGCTGCCGGAAAAAGGAAGGGATGACGAGAGTGTTAAAAGATGAACAAATGTTAGAAAAACATGGAGAACTGGGAACCTTTGTAATTCGTGTACAGCACAGACAGCACAGCTCCTGGCAGGGGAGGGTCACACATCTGGACAATAACCGGACCGTGTACTTTCGCTCCGTACTGGAGCTGATCAAAATTATAGACGGTACCCTGGATGAAGAAGAACAGGCAGCTGCCGAAGAAAGCAAGTAAGTAGGAAGGTGGAAACATGCGAAATTTTGTGAATGAAAAAGGAAAACGCGCAGCAAAGAAGCGCCAAAAGAAAGATGGAAGGGTCAACGTGCTTGCCATTCTGATTTCCGTAAGCATGATCTGCAGCCTGATGGTGCCATACGCACAATTCATAGAGGCCTCCTCCGATCTGCCAAACTGCGGAGTAGCCGAGCACCAGCACAACGCATCCTGCTACCGGCTGGATAACACCCCTGCCTGCGGAAAAGCAGAAGGCGAAGACCACACCCACACAAACGCCTGCTATGACAAAGTCTTAGCCTGCGTAAAACAGGAACACACCCACATGGACGCCTGCTACAGCGACAAAACCGCGGACGTAGAAGACCCGGCACTGTGGGACGCACAGTTTGGAACCACAGCTCTGACCAAGGACACCTGGGCAGAAAGCCTGGCAGCCGTAGCGGAGCAGCAGGTAGGCTATGAAGAAAGCGAAGACAACTACGAAGTCGAAAAAGACGGAAGCCACAATGGCTACACCCGGTACGGCGACTTTGCGGACGATAAATATGGAAGCTGGGATACTTCCTTCGTAAACTTCTGTCTGGAATACGCGGGAATCGCGGAAGCAGACATCTTCCCAAAGGAAGAAACCGACGCTGAAAAATGGCAGAAGGAATTCGTAAAAGACGACAAGGAAAACAAGGACTACATTGCGGACACCAATAAAGAGAACTACACCCCGCAGGTAGGAGACATCGTCTTTATCGAAGGAAATAAAGAAAACGGAAATGACAAAGACGAAACCACCATGGGAATCGTCACCGATGTCAATGACAAGAAAGATGAAATCACGGTAGTGGAAGGAGACAGCCACGATCAGGTAGAAGAAAACACCTATGATGCGGACGACAAACACATTACCGACGCCATCCAGATCGATAAAATCGAAAACGACGTAAACAAAGAAGAAGCAGCAGACCAGACACCGGCAGGAAGCGATGACCAGGAAGCACCTGAGGCAGACAAAACCCAGTCGGAAGAAGGAACCACCCAGGACGCTGCTGACCCAAGCATCGAAGATACCGACAAAACAGACGCAGATAAAGAAGAAGGAAGCGGCGCAATCACAACGGAAGACCCGACCGAACCGACCTCTGTATACATCTGCGGAAAAGAAGAACATAAACACGGTGATGCCTGCTACGACGAACAAGGCGAACTGACCTGTAAGGAAGAGGAACACCAGCACGGCCTTGACTGCCTGCGACCTGCAGAAGGGGAAGAAGAGCAGCCAGCCGAAGAGCCGAGTGAAGAAGAAGCAACTGAGCCAGCAGAAGAACCGGCCCAGCCGGACAACGAAGAGGCTGCAGCGCCGGAAAGCGGCTACATCTGCGGCAAGGAAGAGCATACACACAGCGACGCTTGCTATGACGATGGAACGTATAATCTGTCAAAGCCGCTGTTCAAGCTCTTTACCAATAGTGAAGGTGAACCGGAACTGATCTGCGGTAAGGAAGAGCATCACCACGATGAAAGCTGCCTGCCGGAGGGAGAAGAACTGCCGCAGCCAATCAAGGAACTAAAACCGATAACGGTAGACGGAACCACCATCACCTTAAGCGGCCCGGCTAGCTCCTTTGAAGAAGGCAAGGACTATAGCCTGGAAGCGGAAGTGATAACCGATAAAGAAACTCTGAAAGCAGTTGACAAAGCGGTAAACGAAGCTGCCGAAGAAATGAAGCAGAAGGTAAACAGCTATCAGGTATTCGACATCACCCTGCTGGCAAACGGCGAGAAGACCCAGCCTCTGGGCCCGGTAGAAGTGAAATTCTCCGGTCATAAGATTACAAATTCCGTAGGCAGCGAC
This sequence comes from Clostridia bacterium, assembly GCA_910575405.1. Lineage (GTDB taxonomy): Bacteria > Bacillota > Clostridia > Peptostreptococcales > Anaerovoracaceae > Hominibacterium. Next base: position 38,000 of record CAJTER010000036.1, read on the forward strand.
GATACAGAAGCAAAAGTGCTTCACGTAAACGAAGCGGACGGAACCGCGCAGGATATGAATGCCAGTGATGAAGGCGACAGCCTGCTGGTAGAAACCAGCCAGTTCTCACCGTATGTAGTTGCGGATTTCGATGAACCGACCTACTACTGCGGATTTGAGAGCAATCATAAGCATGACGACAGCTGCTGTGATGAAAACGGCCAGATCGTCTGCGGACAGCATGAGCATACGGATAGTTGTCTGGAAGAACAGCAGGAAAAAGACACGGAGACCATTCCAATTGTAAAGACATTCACACAGAGAGTCGGCGCATTCAATATTACCTTTGACATCAAGGGAACGGCAGAGGTTGCCGCTGATGGAACGGAGCCGGGCACCTCAGAGGAAGCTGCAACAGAAGAAACAACGGACGAAAGCGATGAAAGCACAGCTCCGGAAGAAGAGGCAGCAGATGAGAATGACAATGCAGATCTTGCACCGGCAAGCGAATCAAAAGCAGCAGCCAAAGCTGGCATCCGTGAAATCATAGAAAACGTAACTGAGGCAGTGGAAGAAAGTAAAGAAGCTGCTGAGGATGGCACAACTACAGATACAGCAAAAGACAGTGATACCGAAAGTGGAGAAGTTGAAGCAGAAGAGCCTGCAATTGACAGCGAAGAAGGTGCGGCAGTAGGAGATACGAGCGGGCTTAACATTGAGGCAGTTTTAATTGACGAAAATTCGGAGACATACAAGGGCTTTGAAGAACATGCTAAGAAAAACAGTGACGGAAAACAACTTCTGATGCAAGTAATGCAGCTGAATGCAACGTATAACGGCGAAGAGATTAATCTGAGTGACTGTAAGGTCAACGCAACTATTGCAGCAGATAGCTCGCTGATGGATTATGTATCAGGTGCAGAAGACGAGGAAATGGTCATTTCCGTGCTGGGAGCATCAAAAGATACATTAGGCAGTACGGTTGTGCAGAAAGAGCAATTGGAATCTGATGATATGGGAAGTCTTATGAGCGTTACTGCGTCAGGAGACTCTGCAGAGACGATGGCAACAGCACTTGAACGGTCAGCAAATCCAACCTTTACAGTAGAGTATTATGCGAATGTGGAAAAGATAAAAGACGATTACGCCAAAGATGATTCGGATATGTCCTTAGTTCCTCTGATTAATACGGAAGGTGGGAGGCTCCCTGAAAACGGAAATCAAAATCTTACAGAGAAGTATTTAAAAGTTGAAAACGGGGAGTTTGTAAAGAAATCTAGTCAAAAAGAGAAGGTATATAAAACCAGAAAGTTTTCGTACCATAAACATCCAAGCATTAACTACTTTAATGCCCTTAGGGATAATGATGGCTACACATTAGCGAAGATAGATGTGTATAGACCATGTGATCAAAAAGACCATAATCATAATGACGGATGTTATACAAAGGATGAAGCTGCATCGTGCGACTATGATGAGAATGTACACTTTACAAACAGAACATTCACAGATGAGGATAAAGATAAAATCCCAGAAGGTGCAAAATATATAGAGATTACAGAAGGTACAAAACTTCGTTTTATCTATAATACCAATTCGGGTAATTCGACACAAAAAGCTAACTTTTATGACTATGATATCAGTGATGGAGGGTTTTATAATAGTGCGATTGAGGCAGCGGCACATGGGTCAGAGAACAAGCAAGACACATCAAAACAGGGAGAGCAAAACGTATTCGCTTATGTGAACAAACAAGGTATTAACAGTGACAGTAACTATAGTGGAAGTGGAACTAAGTTTGCCTTTGGTAATAGTGTTACTAATTCGGATACTAAAAAGAGTGTTACAGGTTTAGGCAATGTAAAATGGGATGAGAACGAACTGAACAAAGCAAATCCACGTTCTTATAAAAATTGTACATTTGGAATAGCTACGGGCATGGATGGTGGCAACTTGACATATGCCGCAGGAATTGTTGCACCCGATCTTTTTAACAGAACAACACAGACGGGTAAAAAAGCTTATGAATATGAAGATCTAGGGAACAATGAGAAGTATTCACTGCGATTTGTCCAAAATGGCGATACCCATACGTTGACAACAGTCTTAAAAAATGGAAGTGATGTAGGTACTGCAGAGAGTTTGACTACTTTTCATAGTATGATGAATTGGAATAACACAATACGACTGTTTTACAATAACTTCTGGCCGATGGATAATGCGGCTTCACATGGAACAGACGGACATGATATAAAATTTGGAAATAAGAGCAAAGCATCTAAAAGAACGTTCATAGGAGAGAATGCAAATGATTCTGTAAGTGCGCCTGCGAGCGATGATAATGTCAATGACCATAACGCTTACTTTGGAATGAAGTATCAGGTAGAGTTTACATTACCTGCGGATTATATAGGAGACTTGAACTACTACTTCTTTGGCGATGACGATATGTGGGTTTTTTTGAGCAAAAAGGGCGAAGATGGAACCCTCTCTGAGACCAAGAAGGTCTGTGATATAGGTGGTGTTCATAGTGCTGTCGGTGAATATGTAAATCTGTGGGATTATGTAGATGAAGAGCGTGAAGATACGCTTACAGATATGACCGGAGAAGACACGACTACAGAAGGACAAAAGTACGTTTTAACCTTCTTCTATACAGAGCGTGGAGCATCTGGATCTACCTGCTGGATGCAATACACACTGCCGTCGGTAACATCCCTTGAGACAACACCGCCAAGGTATGGAGACCTGAGGGTTGACAAGGAAGTTTCTGTAAAAGATGAAAATGGAGACAGCCAAGATTTTGGAAACGAAGAACTATTCGGAAATGCATCGAAGGATAATACATTTTCCTTTAACTTGAAGTTAAGAACTGCGGATAATGGATTCCTTCCGGATGATTATTCATATGTAATATATGAACCAGATGGAACGCCAGTGCCTGGTGGCTCAGATGTTGTTAAACATGAGATCCATGACGGCGAGGACTTCACTTTAAAACATGGGCAATATATTATGATAAGAAACTTGCCTAAAGGTGTTAAGTATATCGTTACGGAAAAAGATGGAACCATCCATATTGGTGAAGCAAACTACGTATATGATACAAATATAACGGGGAGCAACTTAACAACGAATGAAAATAACACCGCAGGAGGAAGCATTACTGGAGGCAATCAAGTGGATACCGTTGTATATAACAACCATTTCGAGCTTTACAAACTCCCGTCCACAGGCGGAATGGGAATCTACTGGTATATCATCAGCGGCATCCTGCTCATGGCAGGGGCAGCGCTGATAGTATATAAAAACAGATGCAGGGAGGTGCTGAAACGTTAGAAGAAAACAACAAAACATTTTTAGCGGTTCAAGTATAAACTTGCACCAAAAAGTTAAAACGTGCATAGCGCACAAAATGAAATAGTGTAGCATCGGTTGAAGTTTGGAAAATGGTGCTGATGGGGTTTTAGCTCACAGAATAGAAGCATGAGACGCAGCAATAATTGCAGTAAGGAACCACAACACAGCGAGAGGAAAAAACAGAAGACCGTTTACCAAACTATCAGCCTGATGATACACAAACAAAGAACACAAACGTGTGAAAGGAGAGGAAAAAATGAAAAAACTCAAGAAAGTATTTGCCGTACTGTTATCAGTGGCAATGATCCTGGGAATGTCGACTACGGTATTTGCAGCAGAAGTTGGCGATGCTAGTGCAGGAGATGCGCCTCCAGCCAATTTGGATACGATACCGTGGACACCAGTAACGGTTAAGAATGTACAGTCAGGTTCAGAGGTAAAGGCATATCAGATTGTTACGTATGATACAAGTGGAAAATATCTTACAGTGCAAAATGACACACCGTCAGACCTGAAGGCACCTGCCGCAGCGCAAATTTTAGCGATATCGAACCAGATTACCGGCGGTGACACGACTGTTTATGCAGATGTGAAAACTTTACAGCCTGCAACAGTAGAGGGTGAATCTGTATACCAAGCCAAGTTAGAAGCAGGTATGTGGATTGTCCTGGTGAAAAGCGGTGGCGACGAGATTTATAACCCGATGATTGTTAGTGTTAATATGACTCCGGACGGCAAAGAAGGTGGAATCGTTGATGCAGCGGGTAACTTTACGTATGGCGATGTTTACGCAAAACACTCCAAGGGTGGTGTGACAAAGGAAGTAACAGATCCAAATTATGAAGTTGGTCAGGATATTGAATTTACAGTTACCGCTGATATTCCGAACTACAGTAGTGCTTACACGGAGGTTGTTTACAGCCTGACAGACAGATTGTCAAATGAACTGCAATATGTTACGAAAGAGGACGATGAAACAAAGCTGGAGGGTGCAACAATTTCAATCATTGATGGTAATCAGACGATCCCATATAGCACAACTGAGCCTGTGGTTAGTGGAAAGACTATGACACTTGATATGGATTCAGCGACCATACTTGCTCATAAAGGTGGAAAGGTTGTTCTGACTTATAAGGCAAAGTTGACAGATGAGGCAAAGGCAAACCTTAACTTCAATCTGAATGAATCTCACAATAAAGTTACTTTGGAGTATAGCAATAATCCATCCAAGAAAGATGACGTAACTGAGAAAGATGATGATACTTATCATTACACTTTCGGTATTGACGCAGAAGCTGTTGGTGGAAGCAACTTCTTTACACAGACAGGTGAATTTTTCAAAGTAGATGAAAAAGGTAATGTTGAATACATTGAGGGTGAGAAAAAATTCGAAACGAAGACAGGACAGACACTTGCCGGAGCAGAATTCCAGCTGCATAAAGGTACTTATAATAGTACAGATCTGTTTGCTGATGGAAAGGGCAACACAACCTTTACAACAACTGAGGATGGCCGCCTGAATATTGTGGGTCTTGACAGTGGTAAGGATTACTTCCTGGTTGAAACAAAGGCACCGCAGGGATATGAGCTGACTGGTATGATAGTTAAAGTTCATATTACTGCAAATAACGAGGGCGATACAGAGGGCAAGAGACTTGAGAATTATACGGTAACACTTACAGCCCTAGATAAAGATGGAAACCCAATTAGCGATAAAGCTCCATCAGAGATTAAATATAATTATGGTACAACTGAGGATGGAGAACTGATAATTGATTCTACAGTACAGAATCCGTTTAACTACCCGAACACCAAACTTGGTGCCCTGCCATCCACAGGTGGAATCGGTACTATCATCTTCACAGTAGGCGGCTGCCTGATCATGGTAGTAGCAGCAGCCCTGTACTTCGCAAACCGCAGAAAAGC
>CAJTER010000037.1 GCA_910575405.1 Clostridia bacterium
TGCCAATGGAGGGCTTCCTCCTATGGTTAAGCGACGGCAATACTATGATTCCCTGAAAGAAGCAGCATAGGATACAAAATCCTTGAAGAAAATGTGTCAACTAATCTTGACAAAATCACATGCAGCCAAGAAGTTAGTACGTCTAATCTACCATCTGCAAACTACCGGCGAGGCTTATTGCCCTATGCTTTGACTTATGACTTTTCAATATCTTCTGCCAGGCATCCCCAAGGACGCCTGTTTTGTCATGCAGTTTTCAATGTTCATTGCTGATATCTACCGCTTATTAAACTAACCTTTCAGCAGCGGAGGGCTTCAGCTTTTTACCCTTGACTTTTAATAGTTAGTCTTTTCGCAATTGCATTTTGCAATTTTATTTGTAAAATGCAACTCTATTTATTAAACAGTTCCTTTTATTCAATGGAGCCCTTGTACCAGCTGCATGAATATCGGCTTTCATTTTCACCTGCCTTCCGCGGAATTCCGCCATTTGCAAAGCATTTTTTTCTCCGCCTCCCCGCAGCTTCTTCAGCTGGCATATTTATTGCTTTATCTATATTTAAAACATCCCTTGCCTGCGCGCGGCTGTTTGCCATATATCAAAAACAATCGAAAACATCTGAACGCATGCATTTAAGAAAGAAGGTAATATTATGAAAGCAGAAGACATTAAAAAAGTACTCGTTATCGGAGCAGGTACTATGGCGGCTCACGTTACGGCCCAGTTCCTGCTGTTTGGCAGAAAGGTCATCGTGTATGTCCGCAGTGAAGAGAAGAAGGACGTTGTTTTGAATCGGGTCAGAAATGAAGTCATGGCTCCCCGCATTGCGGAAGGCTATTTTACCGATGAGTATGCTGATAAAGTGATGAAAAATATCCGCTTTGTAGTAGGAGATCCGTCCCTGATCCCGCAGGACATCGGCCTGGTCAGCGAATCGGTCTATGAAGATTATGAAACAAAGGAGCAGGTGTGGAAGGAATTTGCACCGTACCTTCCAAAGGATGCGATTTTGACGACGGACTCTTCTTCCCTGTCACCATCCAGATTTGCCGCTGCCTCCGGCGCTCCCGAGAGGTTCTTGGGCTGGCACTTTTATATGCCCTCCTTTTACAGGAATGTAACGGACATTTCACCCGTTGCGGAGACAAAGCCGGAATACGTGGAGCTGCTGGTTGAATTCGCAAAGTCCATTCACATGAATCCGTGTGTCTTAAAAAAGGAAACTCCGGGATATCTGGCAAACAATATGCTGTATTCCTTCGTTGACATGGGCCTCACCCTATACCGCACAGGATCTGCCGGTATTGAGGAAATCGACCGGGCATGGATGGGCGTGCGCCAGGAAGAAACCGGGCCTTTCGGAATTCTGGATGCTGCCGGCATTGATACAATGTATCTGATTTTGAAGGAGTGGGCCGGAACGACAAAGGAAAATCTGCCGATTCTGGAGGAAAAGGTAAACAAGGGCGAGCTGGGCGTCAAGACGGGAAAAGGCTTTTACACCTATCCGAACGCGGCTCATCAGCAGCCGGAGTTCCTGCACAGAGCTTCGAAAATTGAAGAATAGCAGTTTTCCGCAGAATAACATTGATATGGATTTTATACGGATAGAGAAAGGCAGGAGCATGATATGAAGATAATCGATCTGAGCAGTACCTATCAGACAGGGCAAATCGCCGGAAATCCTGAGCGCCATCCCAGAGTAGAGCTCAAGCAGATGGGAAAAATCGAAGAAGCGGGTTTTAATACCAGCAGCTTTCTCCTCGGTTCCCATACCGGCACCCACATGGATGCTCCCCGCCACTTTTTCGCAGACGGTGCTCCCATTGATAAAATGGACCTGCACCTGTGCTGCGGCCCTGTGGCCTTGGTGGATTTCAGACATTTTAAGCCCGAAGCATGCGTTCTGTGGGAGCATGTAAAAGGCCTGCATGTTCAGGAACGGATGCTGTTCGTTTTCGGCTGGGAGCAGTACCGCAGCATACCTCAGTACCAAAAAAGCTGGCCTTATTTTTCCCTGGAAGCCGCCGAATATCTTGCGGATCAGGGGATGAAGCTGATGGTGGTGGATACGCCCTCTCCAGATTGCGCGGCAAAGGACTACCCAGAGGACTTTCAGGTTCACAAATCCCTGTTTCCCAGAGGCGTTACCTTTGTGGAGCTGGTTGTCAATACGAATTCTATCAATTTCTCCTCTGAATATCGTCTGACAGCCCTCCCCCTCAAGCTGCAGGGTCTGGATGGCTCCCCCTGCCGCGTCATCTTAACGGCTGAGGAAATAGGCTGAAGCTGGTTCTGGGGTTTTCTTCTCAATTGGCTTTGAATTTGATTTGACAAGAAAAAGATCCGCAGGTGTTCCTTTTGTGTGGATCTTTTTTTGCGGGTTCGACCAGAGGGTACCGTTTGTCAATAAAGAAAGATCTGCAAATTCCTCAAGTTTTTAAGATTGGCTCTTACTGATTTGAATCCAGGCACTTTATCAGACATCCCTTCTCAAAAAATGCCGCCCCGTATTTCAGCACCCTCCGGTAACCCTTTAACTGTGTCCGTCCGTACTGCCTTTTTTCTATCTGCTCTCATGCCCTTTGGCATGATCGCCGCCCGAGTGAGATAGCCGATCAGATAGAGGATGCTCCACAGATTTTCTTCCGAAGAATGTACAATATCGTAGGTCAAATCCTCGGAAATCCGTTCCCGTACAATTCCGCCTGCCAAAAGTTCTTCAAACTTTCCCGCCACATCCACTCCCGGCAGATCGATGAAGCTGCGGACAATTTCGTTGTGGCTGGTATCCTTCCAGTAGCTTTCCGGTTTTCCTTCCCCATCCATCTGCAGGAGACGCACGTGATTCAGCACATCCCAGGGGCAGTAAACCTCCTGTTCCCCGAACAAATAGCCGTCATACCAGGCCTTCATTTGCGGAAGGCAGCCTGAAAGCCCCGCATCCGCCAGGAGCTCCTTTACTTCTTCCTCAGAAAAGCCGAAATATCGTTCATAGGCTCTCGTGCGAACCGAACTGGAGATGAAATTATTGGCTCCTGTAAAAATGCTCTCCTTGGCAATCCGCAGACAGCCCGTTACCACAGCCCTCTTCAGGTACGGATTCGTCTTCCATGCCATGCCTAAAAAGCTGCGGATCAGGTTCAGCATTTCCCCATAATAGCCATTGTCACTGGCCTTTGCCAGGGGCACGTCATACTCGTCAATGAGAAGAATGACCTCCCTGCCATAATGAGCTTTCATCATCCGCATGATGGTAAACAGGGCGTTCTTGATATCCTCCACGCTGCCCTCCCGTTTGATAAAGCGATTGAAAATATCCAGGTCTTCAGCTGATACCCGGCTGCTTTCCTTCAGATACCGGTGGCTACTGCACAAATTTCCCACCACATAGCGCAGCATTCCATATGCGTCCTCAAAGGTATCCCCGTTTATATCCTTCAAGGTCAGAAACAGAACCGGCCACTGATTCATCCAGACGCTGCAGATCTCCTCATGGGTTGAAATTTCAAGTCCTTCGAAATTTTTCCTACTATCCTTATCCACATCAAAAAACTCCGCTATTCTCATCCCATTCCGGAAAAAGTTCATGCGGCGCTCTTTTATGGAGTTGCCAAATCCAGTATTTCCAAATGGTCAACTCCGTGCTCCCCGAATGAGCACCTTCCTGCCTTCAAAGGCAAAGCCGTAGCTGCGGATTTTTTCTGCCGCAATGTCTCTGGCAATCAGACTTTCCGCATAAGCCTTTTTCTCGATCTGGGCAAGGGCCGCTTTTGCCGTCTCCTCCAGACTTGCTTCATCCTCCGGATCATGGACCTTGAATTCCAGCAGGATTCCATCGCCGGTTTTGTCTTTTGGCTCCAGCATGACATCATAGCGACCAAAGCCGCTTTCCCGGTTGGAAGTAATGATATACTTCCTTCCCAGATCAACGATTAAGCCCAGCACAAATCCGTGATAAAAGCGTTCCGGCTCGGATCTGGACGGTTTCTTTCCTGTATCAAAACAGCTGAAGGTTTTCAAGGCCACTTCATTCATATAACGATTCATGGCTTTTACATTGCCCACTAAAAACGCTGCTACAAAATCATTGTAGTCATCCTCGGCCTCTTCCCGGAACCAGCCCTGTATCATCGTTTCAAACATCAGCTTTACTTCCCGGTTGGTCAGGGCCAGCGTGTATACATATCGTCCGCTCTCCTCACAGAATTCCTGCTTCACCACTTTCAGATACCCACAGGCAAGAAGCAGGCTCCAGATAGAAGCCTTCTGTCCGGACAGCGCTCCGTATACAACCTGTTCATCCAGTTCCGTCTCTATATGAGATCCTTGCAGCAGCAGCTCAAAATCCTGCTTGATGGACCTGCTTCCCTCCTGAATCAGCTTGCCTGCCAGCCGATTGGAACTGGTATTGGCCCAGTAGGTTCCTACCTTTCCTTTGCTGAGATAATGGGTGATGGACCATGGGTTGTAGATATCCCTTTTTCGCCCAAAGGTAAAGCCGTCATACCACTTCTTCACCTCTTCCTTTCTATCAGAAAGGCCATATTCATCGAGAGCCTCGAATACTTCCTCCTCTGTAAAACCAAAGCATTCCTCATATTTTTCCGAAGTCGTTGTGACAACCTCCGGATTGTTGAAGTCGGAGAAAATGGACTCCTTGCTGACTCTGGTGACGCCCGTCATCAGTGCTCGCTTCAGATACGGATTCGTCTTGAAGGTGGAATTAAAAAAGCTTCTCATAAAGCCACTCATTTCCTCCCAGTAGCCGTTTACATACGCTTCCTGCATGGGCGCGTCGTATTCATCCAGCAGGATAATGACCTTTTTCCCATAGTATCTGGCCAGGTAATCGGACAATGTTTTCAGGGAAAAAGCTGCTGCACTCTTCCCCATATGAGGAGATATTGATCGAAATTCCTCCTTTTCCTTTACATCCAGGACTTCACTTTCCAGTAAAAAATCATAGTTTCGGTACAGCCTGCAGATAATCCTGCAAATGTCTTCCCGCGCTTGCAAAAATGTGCTTTCCTTCACATCCGCAAAGCTTAAAAAGATAACCGGGTATGTGCCCTGCAGATTTCGGTAGGCTTCCTCCTGCCAAATGGAAAGGCCTTCGAACAGATCGCCTCTCCCTGCATAGTCCAGGGAAAAGAACTGCTGCATCATGCTCATATTCAGGGTTTTCCCAAATCGCCTGGGCCGGGTAATCAGAGTTACGCTGTCTTTATTTTCCCACCATTCTTTGATCAATCCTGTTTTATCAATGTAAAAAAGGTTTTCTCTGCGGATGGTTTCAAAGTCCTGATCTCCGATGCTGATGTTCTTTTTCATGGCCTTCCTTCCCTCCTCATTCTGCTCCCGCTTTTTTGGCTGCTCTGCTCCTTTTGCACTCTAGTGTACTGACCATCCACCCCAATTCCCAAGGTCTAGGGCTTTTTGAAATCTTATAAAGAGCATACCACAAATTGACTTAATTTAACAGGGTTTCTGATTTTAGTTGCTGGAAATTGTCCATTCCGAAACAATGCCCGACGGACGAGTATCGGCTCTGGGTCTATCCCATATATGTTTCAATTTCCTGATTCAGCCTGTCATAAGTCAGCAGATCCTCACTGCTGATATGAATTCCAGTTAGAATCGCCAGCTCCTTTAGCTTGTTAAAAATCGTAATGGCATTCATGCCAGTGTAGCTTTTGCACTCCGTCATGCTGGCCGGAAATGGGATCGGTACTTCCTACCGGGGAAAACAAAATCTTTTTCATCTTATCCTGCTCCTGCTCTAAATGATGATAACCTCTTCTTCATAAATTGTATCACTTTTTCCCAAAAGTACAATCTCATTGCTGCTATTTAATCGATATAACCGTACATTATCCTCTTCATCCATAATATGGACGATTTGCGGAATCAGATCATTATACTGCCGAAGCGTCAGCAGCGCTTCAAAGGCTGACTTCTGAACTCTGTTTCCGTAGCTTTCGAAAAGCTTTACCATCTTACCGCGTCTTCTGTTGTCCACGATATCGTAAATCACCAGGAGGTATCAATATGAAATACGCATACCCGATTGTATTAACACCTTCATAGGAAGGCTACCTTGTGTATGTTCCAGACTTTTGTATCAAACCCAGAGAAATGATAATCGAACTGTGAAAAAAAACGGTTCTCTTCCCAGTTGGCTCAACGAAGCGGCCACTGCTCGGGGAATCAATTTTTCAGCAGTACTGCAGGAGGCGCTGAAGGCTCAGCTGGGTTTGTAATGCTTCACACATACATACAGCTGCCTCTTGAATTTCTGTAATTTATATAATACAATAAAGCCATAAGCACAAGGCTGCCAAAGAACAAAACTACGAAGACATCTTCAATTGTGGAAAGGAAAACATTATCATGCCTGAACTTAGCCGATTTTACGGATTAATTATAAAGCTGCATGGAATAAGGCTGTCCGAGGTATGCATTTTGACAAAATAGAACCGCTTAGATAAGGAGGTACCCATGTATATCATAGATAATATTGCCTATGCTGGTGAACCTGCAGAATTGATAAAAGTAACAGATGTGAGGATTATCGACAGTCTCTGTTTGATGGTAACGTTTTCTACAGGCAAACAGCGAATTTTTGACGCACAGCCCCTCTTGCAATATCCGGTTTACCAGCCTCTTGAAAATCCGGAAGTTTTTAATGATGTTCGTATTGAAGGCTCCACGGTCACCTGGGATGGCGGGGCAATTGATATTGCTCCGGAAACACTCTATGAACAAAGTGTACCTTATGAATATAAAGCGCATGCCTGAATCTTCCCTAAACAAAAAAGCGCAGAGCCTGCTGCCCCGGAACGCTTCCGCTGCAGCAGGCTCTTTTTAATCAATCTCTTTTCCTGAAAAAATACACATCAATCCATATTCTTTCTTACATACCCGGAATTAAAGGTCAGGACCAACATGCCTTTATCCTTAATTTCATCGTCCGGGCAAATGTCAGAATGGCATCCAACGATTAATCTGTTGGTATCAACATTCTCCCGGAGCTTCTGACAGTCGCCGATTGCAGCCCAGGCTTTATCTATGACAGCCTGCTCCTTGCTTCCAACCCAGACGATGTTCAGCTTTTTAAAATCCTCCTCTGAAAAACGCTCATCCAAAGTATCCAGATCGGTCAGGGGAATCTTCACAACCGTTTCTTGCTCCCCGATTTTCCCAGGCTCTGCATCTCCAGCAGCCTTAGCCGCTTTGGCAGTCTGCTGGGTCTGCGTTTTATTTTCCGCAGCCAAAGCGGCACATCCGCAGGAGCCAGATTGCCAAAAGAACCTTTCCATAGCTTCCTGAAGCTTGATGAAGCAGGGTGAGCATCTGGGAGTGTCCGCTGAAAGAGGCTGCTGCCGGCAGGGTTTGCCCAGGCACACTTCCCATCTCCGAAGCTACCGAAGGCCCCGCCGTATGAAGCCACTTCGCAATCTGCCGCGCTCATCAGGAGCAGTGCTGCCATATCACTCATTCATCAAGTCCTCTTTCTTTCTCGTCCAATAAGCATCAATTTCTTCCAGATCCTCTTTGGACAGATCGTCTATTGAGCACAGAGCCGCGAACATGCTTTTTACATCGCCCTTCAGCAGCTTTCTCATTCGTTCCATCTCATCCTTCATATACTCGTCCCTGCTCATCCGTGCGGTGTACACATACACATCCTTCTTTTCTTTGGAAATCAGCTCCTTTTTTTCAAGCCTTGTCAGCATGCTATTGCGCATAATGATGTTATTTTTGACACTCGTTTTAAAAGCAACGCTATTGACAAACAAGTTGCAAATGCTATATCAAATGCAACGCTTGTACCCGATATTTCCTTCCATACAATTACTGACTATCTGGTTTTGATCGTATATCTGCTCAAGCTGTTCCATACCTCCAAATCCGATATGAAGCGATTTGTTTCCCTCTATTGCGATTGTGTAGAAAACCTGCGAAATGCTGTACCGACTAGCATTTTTAATCAAATCATTTATACGAATAATAAGCTGAAAATTTCACAGTTGAAAATTTTTATTTCACAACAAAAATAGGCTTGCATAAATTTCAAGGATTTTATATACTATAAGTGTAAATTGCGGTACGTTTCTACGGAGCGTACTTAAGGGAATCGGATGCGTCTGATTCCCTTTTTTATTATGTAGGAAATATCAACAAAGTCTACCTCTGCAAGAGAATCGGCGTAGCCGTTTCCTTCCTATTTCAACTCATACTCCACCAACTTGTTAAAGAGCTGCCGCCTGGAGATGTCCAAAATTTCCGCAACCTTGTTCATATCTTTAGGATGCTGCAGGAGCAGGCCCTGGATATATTCCTTTTCAACCTTACTCCGATATTCTCTCAGTGATACAGTATAATCCATTACAGGCCCAGGCGCTGCTGTCATCTGATCCTGATTGTTGACCACATCAGAAGGCAGATACTCTTCCAGGATTTCTCCCTTTTCCGACAGAACCACCAGACGCTCTATGATATTTTTCAGCTCACGCACATTGCCCGGGTAATGATAGCCGTTCAAAAGCTTTTGCACTTCCGGATCAATGGAATTGATTTCCTTTTTCATCTCCTTTTGATATTTGTTAAAAAAGTATTCGATAAAGAGAGGAATATCCTCCGGCCGTTCCCGCAGAGGCGGAAGCTCCAGCACAATGGTACTGATGCGGTAAAAGAGATCGTCCCGAAAGCACCCATCGCTCATATCCTGCCGCAGGTTATGATTTGTCGCTGTAATGAGCCTGAAATCCACGTTAATGGGCGCGCTGCTTCCCATTCTGTATATCTGCTTGTTTTCGATGGCCTTCAAAAGCTTTGCCTGCAAATTAATGGATACCCCCCCAATTTCGTCCAAAAACAGGGTTCCACCACCAGCTGCTTCAAAGAGGCCGATTCTCCGCTTGTCCGCACCGGTGAAAGCTCCTTTTTCATGCCCGAACAACTCAGACTCCAGAATAGATTCCGATAAAGCCTGACAGTTAAGCTCCATGAAATTTGCCGTTTTGCGCATACTTTTATTGTGGATGAAGGAGGCCAGCACCTCCTTGCCTGAACCGGATTCTCCTAAAATCAAAATATTGGAATCGCTCTGAGCCGCCCGCTCCGCCAGCTCCAACATCTGCCTGTATTTTTTATTTTTGCTTTCCAGCATAAACGCTCCGCCTGCCTTTTCCCTCAGTACCGCGCTGTCCGGACGCATTTTTCTGGCATCCTTTACTTTGCGCACCTCCATGAGCAGTTCTTCTGGATCATGCCCCTTTGTCACATACGTCCATGCTCCGGCTTTCATAGCATCTACCGCCTTTTCGATGGTTCCATGGGCAGTCAGTAAAATGACTTCTGTATCGTATTCCTTCTTTTTAATTTCCTCCAGCAGCTGGCGGCCGTCCATAATCGGCATGCAAAGATCGGTTATCACCAGATCAAATGCACGCTTTTCCAGCTTTTTGACTGCCTCACTGCCATTGCTGCAGGTATCCACCTTATATCCTTTTCCTGCTAAAATCATGTTCAGCACATCGCAGTAATCCGGTTCATCGTCAACAACCAATATTGTAAAAACTTCTTTACTCATACACTATCCTCCTCTGCACTTACAGGCAAGACCACCCGGAATGTAGTCCCAACGCCTGCACTGCTGCTTACTGCTATATCTCCATTCATTTTCTGAACTTCATTATATACGATATAAAGACCCAGCCCAGTACCTCCTGTGCCTCCCTTTGTTGTAAAAAACGGATTAAATATATCGTTTAAAATCTCCTGTTCAATGCCTGTTCCTGTATCCTCCACCTCCAGGATGAATTCCTGCTGCTCTCGTTCTATGGAAATGGTCAGCGTTCCCATGGATTCCATAGCATCTACTGCATTGGCTACCAGATTGATAAAAATCATATCAAAAGACTCGGTTGCCATTTTTACCTTAAAATCCTCCTCACATTTGAGGGAAACGGCAATCTGCTTTTTCTTCAGCATCCCGTTGTTTAAGGAAATGACCGAATCTACGTGCTCACGAATAAAAACCTCGCTGATCCGTTTGTCCGATACTCTGGAAAAATTCAAAAGGTTTTCAATAATATCGCCTGCCGTATCGACAGATCGCTCAATCGTCTGAATCGCCTGTTTCTGGGATTTTTCATCCTTCATATTTTTGAGCACATAACAGTAATTTCGAATAACCCCCAGGGGGTTTCGAATCTCATGAGCTACACCTGCTGCCAGCTGTCCCACCGCGATCATCTTATTATCCTGCAGCATCTGGCGCTCTGCCATCCGCTCTCCAGTCACATCGCCTGCCATAAACAGCAGTTTTTCGATTTCCCCTTTTGGGCTTTGAATGGAAAAAATATTAACTTCCAGGATGTTCCTCTTTAGGGATATTTCCCGGGAAGTGCCCTTTCCCGTCTGCCTTGTAGTGGCCATCATTTCTTCCAGAGCTTTCTGGAGCTCTTCAGGAAGTTCTAATGCCTCCCCAATCTGACATCCCAGGACATCCTTATTCACATAGCTGCGAAAAGCTCTGTTAATATCCAGGATAATTCCATTTGGTTTAAGTTCTGCCATATAGTAGGAAACACCATTAAATGTGGTCTGCATTTCCTGTTTGCTGGCCCGCAGCTGTTCCATCCGAGCCGTCAGCTCATCATATAGAGTTCTGTTAGCTTTATAATAAATAAAAAATGTAACAAAAACAGCCGCAAAAACAACGATGAGAAGCGCTGCCGCATCCTTGTACCGTTCCTCCCGCACAAAGGAGCCGGATATGCCGAACCACTGCTGTTGCGCGCGTCCCATGAGAACATTCAAGTCCGCGCTGCTAATGCACTGATTGATAATATTATACAAGATTATATTAGAAGAAGGTACCATGATACATACATTTTCTTCAAAAAAATCTGCGAACATGTCCTTATAATCCCGCTCAAGGCCGCATTTCTTTAAAGCCGAAATAATAGCAGCTCCATCCCCCAGAATACAGTCCGGGCGCATTGTTTTAATAAACTCGACAGCAGCTCCTTCTGATTCTACTTCTATCAGATAAATATGTTTTCCATCGTAGGAAATGGTCTTCTTTTCTACCTCTGTAAACTGCCCCTTAATGCAGACTCCCTTCAGGCCTTTCGCAGAGTCCTCATAATCGGTTCGGAGGAATAAGGTTCCCGATACCTGGAAAAGGGGAGCAGAGAACTGGAATTCATCCAGCTTTTTTCGTTTCTCATCATTCATAACTGTAATCTCGGCAGCCTTCTTTTTCTCACCTTCCTTTACCAGGCGAACCTTCAATCCAGAGGGCTCAACGATAGATTCCACATATTCCTCCAAAAAACCAAAATTCAAATATTCCAATTCTTCTGATACTTCTATGCATACTTCTTTGTTTTCTGCAAGAAAAGCCTGCTCTCTTTGATTCAGTGAAATCGTATTGTCTTGCTCAAAAACGATCCGGAAAGACTCCTTTAAGGTAGAATAAATCAGCATGGAAAAAATAGAAGCTAAAAGGACAAATACCAGGAGAAGCTCTCTTTTCTTTTTCTTCATCGGTTGTTCCTCCTTGCCAGCTTTTCTCCGAATATGAGAACTTCCCGTTCTCTGATGCTAATCCTTCCGAAATCCTTTTTGGCCCACAAGGCCATGATCAGCCCCAGTATCATCCATATGCCGATGAGAACTAGTTCGTTATAGGAAGATCGGGCATCTGCAAGAGTATCCTCCACATAGATGCAGAAATACAGCAGCGCGACAAAAGTAACAAGTATTCCCACCGGCATTCCAAAGCGCACTTTAAAAGGTCTATTAAGATCCGGCTCATATTTCCTCAGCAGTACAAAGGCCAGACATACGCAGCAGTATGCAAAAAGGGAACAAAATGCACTGGTATCCATAAACCAGGTCAGCGCATTGCGTCCTAAAAGAGGCGCCGTAATGCAGATAGTTCCCACCAGTATTGTAGCTGCCCAAGGCGTTTTGTATCTTGGGTGAACCTTTCCAAAAATCTCCGGCAGCAGCTTTGCCCTTCCCAGAGCAAAGAGCAATCTGGTAGCGCCCATAAAAAAGCCATTCCAGCTTGTCAGGATCCCGAGAATTCCCCCCAACACCAAAATTTGGCCAAAGGTATCGTTCCTGAAAACATAGGAAATCACATCTGCTGCAGGAACGCTTCCTGACATGCGTACCTCTACAGGCGCCGACAGAGCCAGCCCTGCAATGATGAGAAGATACCAGCTGGCGCTGAAGATGATGCACATCAATGCCATTTTTCCGATTGCACGGGGCGGTATATTCATTTCCTCCGCAGACTGAGGAATAACATCAAAGCCAATAAGCATGGAGGGGACCATAAAAAACACATAAAAAAAACCATCCATGGAGCGAAACTCTTCACCAACATTATCGATACTTCCAAATGTAATTCCGCCGAAAAACAGCAGCAGTGCAATAAATACGACAGCCGCAGTGCCCATTACCTGAAAAATAACGGCAGGCCTGGAGCCAAAAAGGTTCAAGAGGAGCATAACCACCGCACCCAGCATTCCTACTGCTGCCCAGGAAAAATGTACTGTATATCCTGCAATGTCCCAGAGCGGTACAAAGCGGCCCAAAGGGAGTACAGAATCCACGGCAGTTGCCAGAGCAATCCCTTCCCAGGCTGCAACGCCAAGGTATGCAAAGGTCATGATCCATCCAACAATCCAGGCAGCCTTTCCACCCATAGCCCGGTAGATATACACAACTTCTCCTCCAGCCAGTGGAAACGCTGAGGCCAACTCACCGTAAGCTGCCCCAACTCCCATAATAATCAAAGTACCTACGATAAAAGCAATAATTGCACCCCAAAAACCGGCCCTGGTCAGCCAGGTGGTTGCCATCATAATCCAGGTCCAGCCCACCATTGTGCCGAACCCGATGGCAAAGACGTCAATTCTTCCAAATACTTTGCTCAAACTGCTGCGGTTATCTCTCATACGCTTTGCCTTCTGCACACCTCCATTTTCGGTTTTTTCCGTTTTTCATCAGGATAATAACATCCTATATATGAAACAAGGTAGTGGGAACATTTTCCCACTACCTATTATACTGAATTCCATGTCTGTTTTAAAGTACCAAACTTAGAATCTCTTGTATTCATCTCCAAACATCTGATATTCAACCGTTTCTTTGGAAACTTTTCCGTTAGCTCCTGCTTTGTTAATAGCAAAGAGAATGAGACCTAATACGACCCAGCCTCCTACTAATGCCCACTCGATTGGAGTCAGCGGAGCCGGGCTGTAAAGCGGAATGTACAGGGATGCCATGAACAGCGCTACTGCTACTGCCAGGATTCCTACCAGCATGCCGCCCTTAACCTTAAACGGTCTGTCAAGCTGAGGCTCTTTGCTTCTTAAAATCAGGAAGGATAAGGATACCATGAAATATGCGACTACAGTTCCAAATGCTGCCGCATCTACGAACCATACCAGCGCGCTCTTACCGAGCAGCGGTGACAGAATGGTGATGATTCCTACCAGCAGTACTGCTGCAGTAGGAGCACCGTATTTTGGATGCACTTTTCCAAATACTGGAGGAAGCATGTGCGCTCTGCTCATGGAAAAGATAACTCTGGAAGCTCCTACGATAAATCCGTTCCAGGAAGTCAGGATTCCGCACATTGCAGCCAGAATCATCAGCTTTCCGAATACCGGGTGTCCCAGTGCGTATGCGAACAGGTCTGCTACTGGTACGGAATTCGGGTCGTTTACAAATCCGTATCTAATGGATTCCGGTCCGGACAGAGCAACGCCCAGGATCATGATCATGTACCATGCTGCTGCCATGCAGATAGCGATTACCATTACTTTACCGATCTTGTTCAGCGGCATGTTCATTTCTTCCGCTGCCTGCGGGATTACGTCGAATCCTACGAACATAGCAGGGACTGCCAGGATTACAGCTACAAGGCCGTTGCCGTCTGTGAAAGTAGGCATCATATTGCTTACATCACCCTTTGCAACGCCGCCGATAAAGAATGCGATACCACCGATTGCCATAGCAACCGTTGCAGTTGTCTGGAATACTGCGGATGCCTTTGCTCCTCTGTAGTTAATGAAGGTCATGATTACTGCGCCAACGCAGCCGATGAGCAGGAACATTCCCGTCACTTCAGATCCTTGAACTTCATAGAGTACTCCTAAATCTGGCAGAAGCCCACCGAACAGAAAACCCAGTGCGTTTGCAAGAGCAGGTCCTTCCCAGGCAGCTACGCCCAGATAAGCCAGCGTAATCATCCAGCCTGTAAACCAGGATGCGTTATATCCCATTGCACGGTATGAGAATACCAACTCTCCGCCTGCCAGAGGCAGTGCAGGTGTCAGTTCCGCATAGGTCATACCTACGAACAGTGCCATAACGCCGCCCAGTGCAAATGCTAATACTGCTCCCACTACACCGCCATTATGTACCCAAGAGCCAGCCAGCATAATCCAGCCCCATCCGATCATCGTACCGAACGCCAGCGCCAGTACATCTTTCATGTTTAGTGATTTCTCCAGCGATTGCCGTTGTTCACTCATTGTTTCTCTCCTTTTCAATTGTTCAAATACAAAATTTAATAATTGCCGGAGCCAGGCCGCCCGCCTCTCGGGCAGAAAGCCTGTCTCCTCTCTTCTTCATAAAATATTGTTTACTCTTCTTGTATGGTCGTCTTCGTATAATTGTTGTATGGTCATCTTAATAAAATTGCTGCGGACAATAATAAAAAGCAAATTTAAAAGCTACCTTACATTATGAATATTTTTTATAAGCATTCTTTGATAGCTGCTTCGTAAATTTCAAGACCAGCGTCGATCTGAGCGTCTGTTGCGCACAGCGGGCACAGGAAACGAATTACGTTGTTGTAAGTTCCTGCTGCTTCCAGAAGGAGTCCCTTCTTGACAGCTGCCTGTACAATATTCTTTACCAGATCAGCATTCGGTGTCTTGCTCTTCTTGTCAACTACGAATTCTACACCCATCATGGAGCCCATTCCTCTTGCATCGCCTACTACTTCGTACTTGTCTTTCCATTCGTTGAACTTAGCCATGCACTTGTCTGCGATTGCTCTTGCCTTTGCAGGATAATCTTCTCTTTCCATGATCTCTGCTACCTTCAGTGCAGATGCACAGGATACTGGATTTCCGCAGTAAGTTCCGCCGATAGTTCCCGGTGTTACTGCGTCCATGATTTCCGCGCTTGCTGTTACTGCGGACAGCGGCATTCCTCCTGCAATGGATTTTGCGGTTGTCATGATGTCCGGCGCGCATCCTGCTTCTTTGAAGTATTCGGATGCGAACATTCTTCCGGATCTTGCCCAGCCGCTCTGTACTTCGTCTGTTACCATCAGAATTCCATTTTCATCACAGATCTTTCTTACTGCTTTTACCCATTCGATTGGTGCAGGAATGAATCCGCCTTCGCCCTGTACTGGCTCGAATACGATTGCTGCTGTTGCATCCTTTGGTGTTGCTTCGATAAATACCTGCTCCAGCTTGTCTACATAGTAAGCGATAGCTTCTTCTTCGCTCATGCCTTCCGGCTTTCTGTACAGATTCGGGAATTCTGCTCTGTATACGCCGTCTGGGAATGGTCCCATGCCGATTGCGTATGCTTTCTTAGCAGTCATTGCCATGGTCATCTGGGTTCTGCCGTGGAATGCGCCTGTGAATACGATGATGTTCGGTCTGCCTGTATAGCTCTTTGCGATTTTTACTGCGTTTTCGTCCGCTTCTGCTCCGGAGTTTACGAACATAGTTTTTTTCTTGTCGCCTTTTACCGGTACGATCTCGTTCATCTTTTCAGCCATTTTGATGTACGGTTCGTGGGTTGTGATGTTCATCATAGCGTGGAAGAACTTTTCTGACTGATCTTTTACTGCTTCGATCAGCTCCGGATGGCTGTATCCGATATTCAGTACACCAACTCCACCAATCCAGTCTAAGAAGATGTTGCCGTCAACGTCTTCGAACATTGCACCTTCACCTCTTGCGATTACGCAAGGATATGCACAGCTGATTGCGCCTGGCATTGCAGCAGCTCTTCTGTCGATGATTGCCTGTGCCTTTGGTCCTGGTAAAGTTGGCGTCACAATTTTTGGTAATGCTTCTCTTAACATTTTATATCCTCCTTAAATTTGCATGATGTCTACGATTTCCTGCGGGCATCATACTAGCATTCAACTATTGAAAATATATTACAAAATCCGTGCCATAGTTAAAAACTTAACAGGTATATTTGTAAAAAACCGACGGTAAATGTTGAAATTTACACGCCGGTTTTATAAAAAATTAATTTGATCCGCAAATCTTTCTTGTTGAGGTGTTATGCAGTACGGAAATTTTTTTCCGCCTGATAAAGAAATTTAATTCAGCTGGCCTCACTTTTTTAGAATCTCTTGTATTCATCTCCGAACATCTGGTATTCAACCTCTTCTTTGGAAGCCTTTCCATTGGAGCTTGCCTTATTCATGGCAAAGAGAACGATGCCTAATACGATCCAGCCTCCTACTAATGCCCACTCGATTGGAGGAAGCATGTGCGCTCTGCTCATGGAGAAGATAACTCTGGAAGCTCCTTCAGCGACTTTTGACGCTCCTGTCTTCCTCCTTGTTGTTCTATAAAAATCATTCCTCCTAAAACAACTAATAATTTAATCAGTTCACTAAAACAAATTTTTTCTCTTCGTAATTGTTCTCGCGCTCTCCATCAAATTATTTTGAAGAAGCTTTTATGGGCCTTTTTAAATTCGCACCTCATCTTGCTCAAGACTTATATTTTGCGTATATATGTTACAATGTTACAAAATTCGTGCCATAATTAAAAAATTCACAATACCCTTTTTCGAATATCCGCTCTGTTGCTGAAAATGTTAGCTTTGGACTGTCATTTTTCTCTCCTGCTTATTTCCTCTGCAAATGAAAAAAGCAGAAAAAACAAAAACCGGAAATGATTTTCCGGCTTTTGGACATCGATATGGAAATTTTTTTCTGACTCCTATTCATCTCTGCATCATAATCTGCTATTTCTGCCTGCTATTTGTCAGCCAGAAAGGCTTCTACGTATTCTACATCCGAAGGTGTGTCAATATACTGGGTTCCCCTCTTCTGTCTTGTCTCTCTTCCTTTGCCTGTAATAAGAACCACTGTATTGTCATCCGCTGTTTCAATAGCTTGACGGATAGCCTCTTCCCGATCCACAATAATCTCGCATGGACAGTCAAATTTCCTCACGTGGCCCGCGATTTCCTCGGAAATTTTCATAACCGGTTCTTCGCCTGCATCCTCTTCTGTAATATACACCTTGTCCGCAAATTTGCCGGCAATATCCCCCAGCTCTTTTCTTCTTCCCTGAGCCTTCTTTCCTGGGCAGCCGAATACAATAGTTATTTTCTTTCCCGGGTACTCCTTTTTTGTAGAAGCAAAGAGAGATTCAAAGCTCATCTGATTATGGGCATAATCCACAATTACATCAAGTCCGCCGCTGCGGCTGGTGTAAATCTCCATTCTCCCGCTGACCCTGGCCTTTTTGAGACCTGCCTTTACATATTCTAAAGGAATATTGAGGGCATAACTGATGGCAATCGCTGCCAGGGCGTTTTCTACGTTAAATAACCCGGTCATGCCGATTTTAAAATCTTCCTCAAAACTATCGCATTTTACGCGGAAGGAAATCCCCTTTTTCCCAGGCTCCACTTCATAGCCGTAAATATCCGCCTCCGGGGTCTGTCCAAAGGTAATGATACGCTCTGCCTTACCCTTCGCCGCATTGATAGCCTGCCCCGCATAATCGCTGTCCATATTAATACAGGCAGTTTTGCACTGACTAAACAGAACCATTTTGGCGTTCAAATAATCCTCAAAATTCGGGTGCTCAATATCGCTGATATGGTCAATTCCAATATTCAGGAAACACCCCACATCAAAGATAATCCCTCTGGTTCTGTCGTATTTCAGCGCCTGGCTGGAAACCTCCATAGTTAGGAACTCAATTCCGGTTCTGACTGCATTATCGTAATGGCGATGAAGATCCAGCGCTTCCGGCGTTGTAAGATGCGATTCCTCATTTACAATCCCATCGTAATTATCAATTCCAGAAATCACTGCGCTGATGGGCTTTTTCTGATCCTTCAGGTATTCATCCAGGATATAACGCATAAAGTAGGTTGTGGTCGATTTTCCTTTTGTACCTGTAATTCCTGCAATCGTAAGGCGTTTCCACACCTGATTGTAAAACAGATCAGCGATCAGGGCCATGGCCTTGCGCATATCGTTTACAAGGATATACGGCACACCGGGAGCCTGCTCCTCATAGGAAACCTCACTGATGTAGGCAAACGCCCCTTCCTCTAATGCACCCAGCAGATAATCGACTGTAAAGTGAGCCCCCTTGCAGATAAACAGTGTATCATAACGGATATCCTGTGAATTAAAGGAGACATAGCTCACCTTTTTCTTTGAAATCTCCTCCGGTATATGCTGCTCAGTAAGCAACCCCTGTTCTTTTAATACTTCTATATATTCGCCGAATAAGTGCAGTCTGTTTATCATTTATCATTCCTCCTAAGTTTTTTCCCGCAGAGCAAGATCGACTCCTCTGCCAGCTCTTCCATAGCATCGACAAAGAAATCAGAAAGGCCCTGCTGTTCTTTAAAGCAGGAAAGCTCCGTGCATGCCATAATCACGCAGCAGCATCCCTTCCCGCGCAGTTCCCGCTCCACGGCTTCAAAATCGTTATAATCAACGGGTTCTCCTTTTTTGACTCCCTCATATATGATCTTCATAACCCGTTTTTGGCTCTCAGATGATGGCACAACCGGGGTTAAGCCCAGTTTTTTACACTCCTTTTGATAGAGGTTCTGCTTAATGGTCCCGTCCGTTGCCATAATACCAACCTTTGCACCCTTTTCCAGTCTCTTTCCGATATTTTGCGCTGTAATCTGAATCATATTGAGAACCGGCAGCGAGTGCTCCTCCTGCAGCCTGTCTATCAGTACATGGGACGTATTACAAGGTATGGCAGCATAATCTGCCCCACTTTCCTGCAGCAGCTGAAGATCCTGAGAAAACCGCAGCAGCAATTCCTCCAGCCGACCCTCCTTTATGGCTTCTGTCCGATCTGGCATTGTCGCGTGGCTCAAAATAATCATATTGATATGATCCTGATCCCTCTGGGCATCCGTCTTTTCAATCACCATTTTGTAAAACAGCTGGCTGGCAAGAGGTCCCATTCCCCCAATAACGCCCAGTACCTTTGTTCCATCCTTCATCCCGTTTTCCACTCCAATATTATGCAGATTTTACTTATAATACTTTTTAAAGGCAGCGTGATGCCTGTGCATATTTTTAAAGACTCGCAGCTTTCGGATCAGGCTGCTGTCCGGCGCATATTTCAGGGGGTTTGAAACCTTTCCCTGTTCCATGAGCCTGCGCATTTTTTCCCGGTACTCTTCTGGCCGGATATAAGTAAAGGCCACCTTTTTCGGTACAACTGTAAACATATGCTCATTGTCTACAATCTGGAATTCAAGTGACTTGTCCAGAATGCGATCATCTACCACTAGCTTTGCAATGTTTGCCCCAGCACCGGTTACATAGTAATTACTCCTGCCCTGCCTTGTATTAATTTCAAAGACCTTGTACTTGCCGTCTCTTCTGTCGTATTTGATATCAAAATTAGAAAACCCTACATATCCGATGTTCTCCAGCAGTGTTTTGAACTGACGCGTAATTTCATCGTTTTTCTCCGTAATAATGACAGCATGGTTTCCCAGTCCATGAGGCGTATGCTCCTCCAGCAGAACATGTCCCAGACACATCATTTTCACCTTTCCATGCTTGTCTGAATAATTGGTGAGAACCCGCATATAGGTATCATCTCCGGGAATGAAATTCTGTATAATAACTGAATCTTCATACCCCGCGCCGTAAATGTCTCCCAGCACCCTCAGTACGTCCTTCCAGGTATCCTCTTTGTAGACCTTTTTCTGAGTCGGATACGGATGACGCCAGTACTCAATGCCATTGGAAGGTTTTACGATGTATGGGCCCTCAAAGGGTGTCTCTACCTTTAAACCCATATTTTTTTTGTGAACAAACGTAGTGGGATAATCGACTCCTGCCTTTTCACACATGGCGTAAAACTTTTCCTTATGGATCAGATCGTTCATCAGATCGATTGGAATATATGGCGCAATGACGTTTTGCGGAAAGTTGTCCCGATTCTGGCTCATAAGCTGCACGTAGCTGTCCCCGCAGCCAATGAGAAGAACGGTTTTGTCCTTGTGCTCTGCCGCAAAGTCCTGAACCAGTCTGAGAAAGGTTTCCTGTTCATCCGCCTTTTCATTTGCCCTGTAATCTATAATTTTACTATCCATGCAGGGGCCTGTAGGATACTTTCCATAAGCACTGGAAACGATCCCATACTGCTCATGGAAAGCCCTGGCTACGCTGCATACGTTAATATCTCCTGCAAAAAGTAATGGTATGAATTTTTTATCCATTGTGTTCTCCTGTTTTCTATCTGCAGTTCCTTTATGATTTTATCTGCAGAATGTATAAAATGCTTATCTTTTTATTATAATACGTTTTCTTCTATTTTACCAATGATTTCATCCCTTAGCGCATCTATTTTTTTGAAATCCATATTGGGGATATAGTAGCTCTCAAGGTGGTCATGTTCTTTTCTGGCCTTTGCAATACATCGCACTGCTTCATCTATCAGTTCGCCCATTCTCCTGCCGCAGTCTAAAAGCATCAGCTTTCGCTCTTCTAGTCTGCTCCAGTTTATCAGATCATTTGTATCAACCAGCTGCACGGTTTCCTTTCGCTCCCATGGCTCCAAATCATGGTAAGCATTGAGGGAAACAAATCCGATGCCAAGCTGCGGGATAAAAAGATGTTCCAACTTTTCATCCGGCTTCATAGGGCAGTAATATGCCTCCACATCCATGCCTCTGTAAAGCGCGCTTTCTGCTATGATATTGAGGAGCCTTGCATTGCTCAGGCCTATCGGTCCTGTAATCATATACAGCTTTTCATAGCCCTCTATAATGGAATCCAGATGGTTCTGTACACCTGCCGGTGTGATGGCGCTTGCAAATTGTTTTTTGATCCGGCCCGGCTTAATCGCAATTTCCAAATGAGCCATTTCCTCGCCTACAATACTCGCTGCAAGCTTATAAAGCTCTCCATCCTCCATTGCATCCTCATAAGCCTGTGCCAGAGCATCATACAGGCTGCCTGCTGCCGCCAGATAGCAATATGCAGACCCAAACCAGCTTTTAATCTTGCTGCCGCTTTCCAGCACATGGCTCTTACATCTTTTCAGAGCCTCGCCATTCCAAAAATCCCCCAGGTGAACGATACTGTCCACAGCTCCCGGGTTTACCGGATCTACTACGTGGGGGCTTGTGGCATCTATAATGGCAATTTTTTTCTGCCGCAGCACAACTCCGTCCAGCGAGTCCGGATCAGAAGAACACCACATAAAATCCACCGGTTCTCCCTGCGCCGCAAAATGGTCCCCGATTTTTCGCATAAAAGTAGACTTGCCGACGCCCGGTCCGCCTTTCAGACAGATAATGCGGTTCGCTTCCTTCTGTCCCAATATGTACTCATAATAAGAAAAAAAGCCTTTTGGTGTATTTCCCCCTGGATAGATGTGCCTGATGTTTCCTTTCAATGAAATTCCTCCTTTTCTTTTTGAGCGAGCTCCCCAGTCTCTGCTTCTGGGAGCTCTCCTCTACCTTCCTATGGTATGCAGGAGGGGCACATCCAAGTTACAAAAAAACCTTCGGCAATGAGTCCGAAGGTTTGTTTTTCTTTATTTCTCCTGGCATCATCCAAATAACCAGACGCTAACCCTGCTTTGCCAAATCCGAGATCTTTGAAAACCGTTCCATGATATATTCAAATCCACCGGGACTGTGGGGAATCAGGCAGTCGCTGCAATCTTTGATCCCGCTTTCACCGTATTTGAATTTGCCGCCGCACTCCGGCCCTAAAGCATAAAGAGGGCAGTAGCAGAACAGACAATTAAAGCTCTCCTCATCCTTTACCTTATGGCAGGGAAAGTACTCACACTCCTTATGGCTGAAAAATTTAAACTTTTTTGCTTCCTGATTCTGTTCCATCATGCATTTTCTCCTTTTAATACTGTCCTGGTGTATATGTTTGAGCCCTCAGGTTTCCCTTAAGTATTTCATAAAAGGCGGTTTCTGCCGTAATCAGATAGGCGGTTTCTGCCGTAATCAGATAGGCGGTTACTCCGCACATCCCCAAATCCAGTACCCAGCTGATAATAGTATAAACAATTCCGTAGCCTACAATTCGGAAAACCATGTTGGTAATAATAGAAATGACCAATGCAGTCAAAAGCGCCCATCCGATAAAGGAAAGCATCAGGCAAAACAGCTTTCCCTTGTTCCCCTTCATCAGGATTTTGCTTTCTCGGATGCACTCCATAATAGGCTTTTGCGGGTTATCGGCCAGAATGTAAAATGCTTGGCTGTAACGGAGCGCGGCAATAATCCCCGGGATCACAAACAGAAGGCTCCATAGGAAAATAAACAGTCCTGTCATAAAGCACAGCCCCAAAGCCTTAAAAAACTGTTCAAAGCCGGAAAAAACCTGATCCGGCTCCGCTGCTTTTCTGCGGAAGAGGTTGAGGAAAAAGAGCGAAATTCCCAATGTAAAGGCCCCTGTCACCAGAAACATATAGATACCGGACATGGCCGAAAACTTTTCCGCAGCCACTCCCATTCCCACACTTGCGCTGTATGCCGCATCGGAAAATATGCCGTAATTGCCGGAGCTGAGATAAAGATCGTGAGCCAGCTCCTGCATGGTTTTTCCAAAGAGCTGATCCAAAATCAGAGCTGGAAGGGTGATACAGATGTCGTAGATCAAAACCGCGATTATGGCTGTCTGCCATTTGCCTGCAAGAGCCTGCCTAGCAAGGGTTCGTATGTTGGCGCTGGGTTCTGTTACAATTATGTTGTACATTGATGGTTGTTCCTCCTTTTATACGTGTTTCATCTTTTATTGTTCCACTTGATACTGTTTTACGTTAACACACATTGATCCCGCTGTCAAGCCGGGATCCCTTCCAAAGAACAAAGTCGGCTTCGCCGATTCTCTTACAGAGGTAGACTTTGTTGATATTCCGTCAATATCGTAAACGATATTTCCTACATAATAAAGAAGACCGCCCTGCGGCGGCCTCCTGTCTTTGCGTTTTTCCTGTTTCTGATTAGTACAGGTTCTTGAAGATTTCTGCAATTTCTTCCTCAGTAAGAGGTACATAGTTGTTGCCCAGCAGTCTCTGCTGATTGTCAACCGTTGATTTTGCAAATTCAGCAACCTGTTCTTCCTTCATTCCATATTCCTTCAGAGGTTTCTTTTCCAGAATCTTTCCTAGGAATTCGTCCAGTGCAGGATATACGTCAGCAGCATCGCATCCTAATACGTCAGCGAAGATCTTGTTAGCCAGTTCGATCTTACCCTTAGGCTGCTTTCTCATGTACATCTTAAATACTTCTGTGAAGCAGATGAAGTTTGCTTCGCCGTGAGCGATATGGAATGCGCCGCCGTGAGCATAGGACAGAGCGTGAACCGCACCGCAGCCAGCATTTCCAAATGCGATACCAGCATAGTTAGAAGCCAGTAAGAAGTCCTTTAACAGGTCTTTTCTGTTCTCTGCAGTGTTTCCGCCTGCAGCGATAATCTGCTTGTATCCGTTCATGATCATTTCGATAGCCTTCAGGGAATACATTTCTGTAAACGGGGAAGCCTTCGGTGACAGGAAGGATTCAACAGCGTGAATCAGAGCATCTACAGAAGAAGTTGCAAAAACTTTGTCAGGCAGTCCCTGTAGGGATTCTGGAATCAGAACTGCGATATCAGCATAAGTCTGCTCGTCAGCAATACCCTTCTTCAGGTTCAGGGAAGGAATAGAAGCTACTGCTACGTTTGTTACTTCGGAACCTGTTCCGCAGGTTGTCGGAACTACGACTAATTTCTTTACTCTCTTAGGAGCAACTTTACCAGTGTAAAGATCCGCTACTTTGTCAGGAATGTCGCAGGCTAATACTTTACAGCAGTCTACGATTGTACCACCGCCGAATGCGATAATTCTGTCATAATCATACTTATCCATTTCAGCCTTCATTGCGTCCATCATTTCGTCTGTCGGTTCGCCAGCGCCGTATTTTTCCTGATAAATAACAGGCATATCAATACCGAGCGGCTTTACATACGGATCATACATCCACTGGTTTGTTACCAGAATGTCGCCTTTGCCCAGTTTGAACTCTTCGTTAAAGTCTTTAAATGTGTCAAAATAATGAACTGCAGGTACTACTCTTAATGCTTGCATAATTTTTTTACCTCTCTTCTCTTTTCCTATTAATAGCAATATACCATTTTTAATGCCTGGTGGACATTAAAATTCGTCGTTAAATCTTTCTTTGAACTGTTCTTTTAATTCGTCTCTGAAATCCGGATGAGCAATCTCAATCAGCTGTCTTGCTCTGTCTTTCAGAGTTCTTCCCTTCATTCTTGCAATACCGTACTCTGTAACAATGTAATCAGCATCACATCTGGAAGTCGTAACAGCAGCGCCGTGGTCGATGAATGGAACGATCTTGGAAACCATAGTACCGTCTTTCATGGTTGTTACGGACGGCATAGCAATGATCGCTTTTGCGTTTCCATCGTGAGCCATAGCAGCGCCTCTTACGAAGTCAACCTGTCCGCCTACTCCGGAGATCTGCTTTGTACCGATACATTCGGAAACGATCTGTCCCATAAAGTCTACCTGTACGCATGCGTTGATGCAAACCAGGTTCTTTAACTTTGCAACTACTTCTGGATGGTTTACATAGTCAACTGGTCTTAATTCTACGATTGGGTTTCTGTTGCAGAAGTCGTACAGTTTCTTTGTTCCCATGAGGAATGTAACGACCATTTTACCTTCGTCCAGTCCCTTTTCGCTGCAGTCGATAGCGCCTTTCTCAAACAGATCAACAACACCGTCCGCGATCATTTCGGAATGGATACCCAAGTGTTTCTTTTCTCCCAGCTGTGAAAGTACGGCATCAGGAATTGCTCCAATACCCAGCTGCAGAGTTGCTCCGTCTTCGATGAGGGAAGCGCAGTTCTTACCGATGGCTTCTTCAACCGGTCCGATTTTAGCAGGTTTGCTTTCGAACAGCGGATGTGAGTTTTCAACAAAGGCATCAATTTCACTTACATGTACAAAAGTATCTCCAAATACTACAGGAACCTGATCATTTACTTCTGCCAGTACGGTTCTGCAGGATTTAATAGCCTGCATGGTATAGTCGGAAGAAACGCCTACGCAGCAGTATCCGTGTTCATCCGGCTCAGATACGGAAACCAGCAGTACGTCTTCGTGGAAAATATCCTGTCTGATGTATTTCGGTACTTCATGGAAGAATACCGGAACGAATTCACCGTGGCCTTGAGCCAGAGATTTTCTGGTGCTTGGACTTGTAAACCAGCCTTCAAATGTAAATACATCGTGGTTTTCCGGCAGTGAATATTCGCCTTTTCCCAGAGTTACCATGTGAGAAACAGTGATGTCTTTGTACAGGTGCTTGTTTGCAACCATTGCATCTACCAGAACCTGCGGCTCTGCAACAGCATGAGCAAACAGAACGCGGTCACCTGACTGAATCTGTTTCATCGCTTCATCAGCAGAACATTTTCTGCTTTCATAAATTTCTTTCCAGTCCATTATTTTGTTTCCTCCGTTATTAACATAATTTCATCCTTCTGACGCATCCTCCCGCGCCATCCGGGCAGATTTGAAAGTTTCCTTTCAAACTTCTATTTCCTTTTCTGAATATCATCCAGTATCTTGTCAATATGCGTTTTGTCCCACATTTTCAGGACACCTGCTCCGGTATCAAACTGCTCATAAGAGGCGCAGCAGTTACTGCATCCTCCAATAACCAGCAATAAATCGTGCGGAACACCTTCTGCCGCATTTACAAAGTCAATATCCTTAAACTGGCTTTCAATTTGGTTGAGGGCCTCTCTCCTGTCGTACCTAGGATTGCAGCCTCCGCAAAATCTCACTCCGCACTTCATATATCTGAGCTCCTTTGTCCTTCATATTGATCGATTGTTTTTAAGCTCCGGCCCTTGCCTGACTATGGCAGATTTTGCCGGATACTGTGAAAAAATAAGCCGCCGCGCTTATGACGCAGCGGCCTATTCAAATTTCAGTTTACCGCCTTATTTAATTCCAGCGATTGCTTTAGCCAGTGCTTTCTTTCCTTCGATGTTGCCCTGACGGGAAATCATGATTCTCTGAGCCTGAGGAGAACCAGCACCGTGCATGGACTCTGTTCTGTATCCAACAGCAGCAGCACCCAGACACAGGTTTTCTAATAATCTCAGAACTCTCATTCTTTCTTCTGTTGTGCAAGCTGGTGAAGCCTGGAAGAACTTGTTGCAGATTTCGCCGATTGTTTCGCCGTTTCTGCCTACCTTCAGGTCAGACTTGAAGTCCTTTTCGGACGGCATAGTTACCATCAGTCCGCCTGCGATGTCTTCTGCCAGTCTTACGATTTCATAAGGGAATCTTGTGATGTTCTGCTTACATACGTTAGCCAGCAGCAGGTCGATCTGGTAGTTTCCAGCTTCTGTCTGCCATCCTTCTGCGGAACAAGCGATACCGCAGCAGTACAGAGTTTCGTTCAGGTGAGTCATTTCAATGAGCTTATCCTTAACGTGGGAAGCCTTCTGAGCGCCATTGTATTCAGCAGCCAGAGCAGCAGCTCCGATTACAACGTCGCCTACACCAACTTTACATCCACCATAGGACTGTCTGTGGTATCCAGCAAATCTTTCTACCATCATTCCTGCAAAATCATATTCGCCAGCCTGGAAGATGTACTTGTTCGGAATAAATACATTATCAAATACTACTAATGCTTCCTGTCCGCCGAACTTAGCATTACCAAGGTCGATCTCTGCACCTTCTTCTAATTTTCTGGTGTCGCAGGACTGTCTTCCGTAAATCATGTACATACCTTCGATATCGGATGGGCATGCGAATGATACTGCGAAGTCTTTGTCTTCTTCTCTCATGGACTGAGTCGGCATGATGATGTGCCAGTGGGAGTTAATGGAACCAGTCTGGTGAGCCTTAGCTCCGCTTACTACGATACCATCGTCTCTTCTTTCAACGATATGTACGAATAAGTCTTTGTCCTTCTGTGCGTGAGGAGCAAGACCTCTGTCACCCTTCGGGTCAGTCATAGCACCGTCAACAACCCAGTCATTCTTCTGTACTTCCATCAGGAAGTTCTTGAAGTTTTCATGATAGTTTGTTCCATATTTCTTGTCAGTTTCAAATGTTGTAGAGAATACAGCATTGAAAGCGTCCATACCAACGCATCTCTGGAAGCAGGAACCAGTTTTCTGTCCAAGCAGTCTCTGCATCTTAACCTTTTTTCTCAGGTCGTCTGTGCTCTGGTGCAGATGAGAAAATCTGTTTACTGTTTCACCAGTCAGGTTTGATTTTGCTGTCATCAGGTCAGCATACTCAGGATCCTGTGCAAGGTCATATGTCATTGCTACGCAATTGATGGATGGACGAATGATTGGATGGTCAACCCAATTCTCAATTTCTTCACCAAACATATAAACTCTTGTCTTCAACTTTCTTAAGCTCTCAATGTACTGAGCTCCTGTCATTAGCATAATAAAATCACTCCTTTTTTATCTTCGGGTTCCCTGCTGATCAAGTTCAGCATGTCCCCCAGCATTAAACCATTTATAACCTATGCAATTCTTATACCAACAAATCGCATTTGTTAACATACCAATTTTTCCCGTTTTTTTATTTTTTATCTTTGCGCAAAATCTTTCTCGCCATATCCAAGAGATCCTCGCTGACGGAAGTATCAAGAACAACATCCTGTACTTCCGGGCAATTTTCTATTACGATTTCTTTTACTACATCCTGAATCGTATCCTGAGCGGATGGACAGGATGCGCAGGCCCCTGTCAGTCTCACCTTTGCGATATTATTCTCAAATCCAGTAAGCATGGCCCCTCCATAGTGCTCTGCCAGAACCGGATCCACCTTTTCCTTCAGAACCCGTGTAATTTGTTCCTCCACGTTTCATTCACCTCAAAATTTGTCAAATTTAATAACTTCCTGCAAGATAATTATATCTCTATCCTGCTTCTTTTTCAAGTGGATAATAGCTAAAAGTTTGTCTTATTTCGGATTTTTGTTGCGTTTTATCCTCATTTTTTCAAATAGTGCCATCAATTTTGCCTTTTGTATCTCTTTTCCGGAAAGTTCTGCATTTTTGCATTTTTTTGTTTTCAGCCCTTTGTCCTATGATATAATATGTACCGTACTATTCTCTATATTCGTTATTTCTATTATAAAATAAATTTAAGCAAAATGCAGGTGTCTCAATTATGAAAAAATGTGCGATTATTACCTCTTATATCGAAGGAAATCCGGCAAAATTGATAGAAGACTACAGGCCCGACTGTATCCTCTGCGCGGATGGCGGCTACGATCATGCCAGGAAAGCAGGAATTTCACCCCATTATCTCATCGGCGATTTTGATTCTCTGAAATGCGAAATCGAACCTGACATAAAAACTATCATCTTTCCGCCGGAAAAAGATGATACGGATACAGGGCTCTGCCTGCAGGCTGCTCTGGATCTGGGCTGTGAGGATATTCTGATTGTGGGGGGGCTTGGCGGAAGATTTGACCATGCACTTGCCAACATTCAGCTGATGGCCGGCATAGCAGATAAAGTCAAACGGATCGCGATTTCCGATGAAAAAAATTATTGCACGATCCTGCAAAACGGCACTCTACACCTTCCGAGAGAAGCAGGCCGCCACGTCTCTATTCTGTCTCTTTCCGATATATCGTCAGGAGTGTCTGTAACAGGTGCAAAATATCCGCTCTCAAATTATACTATGTCCCGCACCTTTCCCCTGGGAGTCAGCAACGAATATGCAGACGATATCCTTGTAATTTCAGTAAAAAACGGGACTCTGCTGGTTGCACTGACACAAGACTGATGTTTCAACTGTCTCCTTTCTAATTTTATAAATTGTATTGAGAAAGCAGGATTATGTCTGCTTTTTTCTTTTTACCCCAAAAGTGTTATCTTTAAATTTATAATTTTTGTATCTTTTAATAACTATAAAATGAGAGTATTCTATTTGCAGTTCAAGATAAAAATGGAGGTACTACTTATGAAGCAAACGGAACGAATCAAAAATTTGTGTGAAACAGCCCTCTTTATTGCCATTGTCTTTCTGGGCGTATTTATCATCAAATTCCCGGGACCCTTTGGCTATGCGCATATCGGCGATTCCATGATTTTTCTCTCTGTGCTCATGCTGGGAGGAAAAAGGGGTGCCGTTTCTGGAGGTCTGGGCGCTGCGCTGGCTGATATTGTAAGCGGTTATACCATCTGGGCGATTCCAACTCTTCTCTGTAAAGCTTTCATGGCACTTATAATGGGAACTATGATAAAGCACCATGCCTTTGGCCTTAAGGGCCGCGCTCTCTGGATCGTGTCCGCTGCAGCCGGCGGTCTTACACAGGGTGCCGCATACGCAGTCTTCTGGTATGCCCTCTTTGGAAAAGCTGCTGCCATTGCTGCCATTCCAGGACTTACATTCCAGGCGGTTTCCGGAATTATTATTGCTTTCATTATTTCGGAGGCCCTTCAGAAAACCAGCCTGAAAAAGCATTTTATTTATACAACCGATGGGAAAGGAGTTCAAACATGTTAGAAAAAATGAAAAGCTTTAAAAAAATTGACGCACACAGTCATATTGGTTATTTTGGCGGCTGGTCCAATGTGGGCATTACTGCGGAGGAGTTGATTCAGCAGATGGATGAATACAATGTGGAGCGCACCGTTATCTGTACTTATCCCATGAAGGAAAGTCTTGAAGCTGCAGATCAGTATCCAGAGCGCTTAACAGGCGCTGCCTGGGTGAACCCGGCAGAGAAGGAATCTGCAGATCAGGTCCGTGATGCAGTGAAAAATCACGACTTCAAGGCAATCAAGCTTCACCCTCTGATGCACAGTTATCTTCCCAATGATGAATGTGTATTTCCTATCGCAGATCTGGCTGGGGAGCTTGATATTCCTCTCATGATTCATACGGGGCATCCGCCTTATTCTCTGCCTTGGAGTGTCGCTCAGCTGGCGGATCTTTATCCGGATATAAAAATGGTCATGATCCATATGGGCCATGGAAATGGCATGTACGTCCAGTCCGCCATTGATATGGCCAAAAAATATCCAAACCTGTATCTGGAAACCTCCGGAATGCCTATGCATACCAAGATCAGGGAAGCCTATGAACAGGTGGGGAGCGATCGGATCATGTGGGGACTGGATGCACCGTTTCATCATCCTACTGTTGAAATGCAACGGACGATTGTAAGCGGGCTGACGGATCAGCAGCTTGCAGATGTGTTTTATAATAACGCAAAGAATCTGTTGAAATTATAAAGTCCACCAATACCGTTAAAGCGATATTTCCCACATTAAAAAAATTAAATCCTGCGGCATCAGCTTATTGCAGAAAATAAAAATTCCCGGATTCGGAAGAAATTTATTTCCGAACCCGGAATTTTTTTGCCTGTTTATGTTGCGGAATAAAAAGCTTTCAAAGCTTTATTCCACAGACTTTTTATAAATCAGCCAGATATTCCTCAATGCTTGCAGCAGCTGTTTTTCCTGCTCCCATTGCCAGAATAACAGTTGCTGCACCAGTTACCGCATCTCCGCCTGCGAATACGCCCTTATGGCTTGTCGCCGCACCTTC
Source organism: Clostridia bacterium (assembly GCA_910575405.1). Classification (GTDB taxonomy): domain Bacteria; phylum Bacillota; class Clostridia; order Peptostreptococcales; family Anaerovoracaceae; genus Hominibacterium. The sequence goes on from CAJTER010000037.1 coordinate 30,891, forward strand.
ATCTGCGCCAATGCCGCCTCGTTCATTTGGCTGCAGGTTTTCTGTAGTTTCCAGAATCAGCTTGTTGAGCTTTGTTCCGATTGCCATAATCACGCAGTCTACATCTAAAATAAAGTTGGATCCTTCTTTTACAACCGGGCGCCTTCTGCCTGATGCATCCGGTTCACCCAGCTCCATTTCCACGCATTCCAGGCCTTTTACATATCCATCTTCATCGCCTATGACTGCCACCGGATTTCGCAGAAGCTGAAAATCAATACCTTCTTCAATTGCGTGGTGGATTTCCTCTGCTCTGGCAGGAATCTCCTCCATAGAGCGGCGGTAAACGATGTATACCTTTTCAGCACCCATTCTCTTGGCGCATCTTGCCGCATCCATGGCAACATTTCCGCCGCCTACAACTGCAATTCGCTTTGCCTGCTGCACTGGAGTATCGTATTCCGGCAGATATCCCTTCATCAGATTGATTCGAGTCAGGTATTCATTGGCAGAGCATACACCCAGCAGGTTTTCACCCGGAATATTCATAAAGGAAGGAAGTCCTGCGCCTGTTCCTACAAATACTGCCTCATATCCGTCCTCAAACAGCTCATCTACTGTTTCCGATTTACCGATTACCGCATTGTTGATAAAAGTTACGCCTCGTTCTTCCAGCTTTGCCACTTCCGCTGCCACGATATCCTTTGGCAGACGGAATTCTGGGATTCCATAGGCAAGTACGCCGCCTGGCTTGTGAAGGCTTTCATAAACGGTAACATCATAGCCTTTTGCTGCCAGATCTCCTGCACAGGTAAGTCCTGCAGGGCCTGCGCCTACAACTGCTACTTTACGTTTCTTTCCCTGCTGTATTGATTCGCCCTCTTCGCTGCCTGCAGGCTCTGCTTTTGCCGCGTGAGCTGCATGCCAGTCAGCTACAAAGCGCTCTAGTCTTCCGATAGCAACCGGTTCGCCGGAGGCGCCCTGGACACAGTAGCCTTCACACTGATTTTCCTGAGGACATACTCTGCCGCAGACTGCGGGGAGCGCACTGGTTTCACTGATGATCTGATACGCTTCTTCAAATTCGCCTTCTGCCACTTTAGCGATAAACTCAGGGATTTTTACCATAACCGGACATCCCTTGGTGCACGGCTTTTTCCTGCATTTCAGGCACCGCATTGCTTCATTTACCGCCATCTTGGGTGTGTATCCCCTGGCAACTTCTTCAAAGTTGGTGCTTCTGATTGCCGGATCCTGCTCCGGCATAGGATTTTTTACCTTTTTCATATTAAGCATGGTAACGCACACCTCCTGTTAAACGGCAAACATGTGCCGCATCCTCTGCTTCCTGTTCCTTATAAAACGAATTTCTCTTGATCAGCTCATCCCAGTCAACTAAGCTACCGTCAAATTCCGGCCCATCTACGCAGACGAATTTATTTTCCCCGCCGATAATAGCTCTGCAGCCTCCGCACATTCCTGTTCCATCTACCATATAGGCGGTCAGGGAGGCGACGGATTTGATTCCGTAATCTTCGGCGATTTTGCAGACAAATTTCATCATCACAGGAGGACCGACTGCTACAATCTCATCGTATTTGTTTCCTGCTTCAATGAGCTCTTTGAGCTTGTCTGTGGTAAAGCCTTTTTCGCCATAGCTTCCGTCATCTGTTGTAATGTAAAGGTTGTCAGTTCCTGCTTTGAATTCATCTTCCAGGATGACCATATCCTTGTTTTTGAAACCGGCAATCATGTCTACCTGAATGCCTTCATTATGCATTCCCGTTGCCAGAGGATAAGCCAGTGCGTTTCCTGTACCTCCTCCTACTACGGCAACTCGTTTTAGGCCTTCCATGTGGGTTGGCTTTCCCAGAGGTCCTACCACGTCCGCCAGAGCATCGCCTTCTTCAAACTGATCCAGCAGCATAGTGGTTCTTCCTACTGCCGCATATATAATATCAATAGTTCCCTTTTCTGAATCATGGCCTGCCATTGTCAAAGGAATCCGTTCACCGTATTCATCGGTCCGCAGAATAATGAATTGTCCTGGCTTTGCTTTTTTTGCAACCAAAGGAGCATCAATCACAAGCCACGTCATGGAATCGTTCAAACGTCTTTTCTTTACTATCTTATACATGGAAATCACTCCTTTCTCTACTGCCTGTCAAAGCTTTTCTGCTGTCTCACTAACTTTTCGTACCGCTGCTGAGCAATGTGCTCTGCTTTTGTAAAGAGGGTTTCAGCTCGCTCCGGCGCTTTCAGCTTCAGGGAGTTGTACCGCACTTCTCCCATGAGGAAGTCGTTGTAGCTTTCCGTTGGCGGCGCGCTATCCAGAGTAAGAGGATTTCTCTTGTGTGCAATGAGATCCGGATTATAACGCAGCAAGTTCCAGTATCCGGCTCTGACAGCCTTTTTCATTTCCAGCATGGACTTGTTCATTCCTGCTTTTACGCCATGATTAATGCATGGAGCATATGCGATAATCAGGGACGGTCCGTCGTAGCTTTCCGCTTCCCGTATTGCTCTTAAGGTCTGCTGCGGATTTGCGCCCATAGCGATCTGCGCTACATAAATATAGCCGTAGGACATTGCGATCTGAGCCAGCTCTTTTTTTCTGGCAGCTTTTCCTCCTGCTGCGAACTGAGCAACAGCGCCCATTGGTGTGGATTTTGATGCCTGACCGCCTGTATTGGAATAAACTTCCGTGTCAAATACCAGCACGTTGATGTTTTCGCCAGAAGCCAGCACGTGATCGAGGCCGCCGTAGCCGATGTCATATGCCCATCCGTCGCCGCCGAAGATCCACATGGATGGCTTTGGAAGCATATCGCTGTTTTCCACTACATACATTGCATCCGGATTATCTTTGTTGTTCCGGCAGACAGCTAGGAGCTCTTCTCCCATTTTACCTGCACATTTTGCATCGTTCATTTTTGCGATCCAGGCCTCAGCTGCATCGCGGAACTGCGGAGCTTCTGCCAGACGCTGTACACAAGACTTCATTTCCTGTCGCCTTGCTTTCATGGCAATGGCCATTCCGTATCCAAATTCGGCGTTGTCTTCAAACAGGGAATTCGACCATGCCGGCCCTCTTCCGTCCTTGTTAACCGTGTACGGCGTGCTCGGCGCACTGCATCCCCAAATGGAGGAACATCCAGTTGCATTTGCAATGAACATCCGATCTCCGAAGAGCTGAGTTACCAGCTTGGCATATGGTGTTTCCCCGCAGCCCGGACATGCTCCCGAGAACTCAAGAAGCGGCTGTCTAAACTGAGAAGCCTGTATGGTGTCTTCTTTTACAGAAAGTTCTTTTTGTCCTGTATTGTTAAAGAGGTGATCGTAATTTGCCTGTTCTTCTTCCATGCGTTCTTCTGCCATAACCATTTCCAGAGCTTTGTTTCTGGCTGGGCAGACTTCAGCACAGGAGCCGCATCCCGTACAATCGAGAGCGGAAATTCCGATGGTAAAGAGCTTTTCTTCGTCTCCTTTAAACGGAATGGCTGCAGCACCCGATGCTTCCGCTTCCTCAGGACTCAGAGCAAACGGCCGGATAACTGCGTGCGGACATACGTAGGAACACCAGTTGCACTGCATGCATTTTTCTGCGTCCCACTTCGGAATTTCCACTGCAATTCCCCGTTTTTCATAGGCCGATGTTCCTGATGGGATAGAGCCGTCTGCTGTATCCAAAAATACGGATACTGGAATGTGGTCGCCCTCCATGGAATTTGTCGGTTTCAAAATCTTGTTTATATAGTCCGTGTGGAGTTTGTCACGACCTTCGGCTTCCTTGCGGACGAGATCGCCTTCTGCGTCTGCCCATTCCTTAGGAACATTTACCTTGTGGATGCTTTCAATTCCCGCATCTACCGCTTTGCAGTTCATGTCCACGATGGCTTCGCCTTTGTTGCCGTAAGTCTTTCTGATAGCATCCTTCATGTATCCTGCTGCCTCGTGGATCGGTAGAATTCCTACCAGTTCAAAGAAGGCTGCCTGAAGTACCGTATTCGTTCTTCCTCTCAGTCCCAGCTTTCTGGCAATGGAAACTGCGTCGCAGGTGTAGAACTGAATATCATTTCTGGCAAGATGGCGCTTTACATTTGCAGGAAGCCTTTCTTCCAGATGCTTTTCATCCCAGGAGCAGTTGAGCAGGAACGTTCCGCCCGGTTTTATATCCTCGACCATCCGATATCTTGCCATATAAGCTGCATTATGGCAGGCCACAAAGTCAGCCTGGCTTACATAATAGCTGGATTTAATCGGTTCATCACCGAATCTTAAATGGCTGATAGTCAGACCACCAGATTTTTTGGAATCATACTGGAAGTAAGCCTGAACGTATTTGTCCGTATTGTCTCCGATAATTTTAACGCTGTTTTTATTAGCTCCTACTGTACCATCTGCCCCCAGACCCCAGAATTTGCATGCCACAGTTCCTTTTGCCGCCACGTCCGGCCGCATGGTTACAGGAAGAGAAAGTCCTGTTACGTCATCTTCTATGGAAAGGGTAAACTCCTTCTTGGGGTTTTCGCTTCTCAGATTATCGTAAACAGCCAGAAGATCTCCAGGCTGGGTGTCCTTAGATCCCAGTCCGTAACGTCCCCCTATGATCAGAGCGTTGTGGAATTTGCTGTCCTTTAAGGATGCTGTGACATCTAAAAAGAGCGGCTCTCCAATGGATCCCGGTTCTTTTGTCCGGTCCAGAACGGCAATTTTCTTAACCGTATCCGGGATAGTATCAATGAGGTGTTTTGCTGAAAACGGCCTGTAGAGTCGTACCGTTACAACACCTGTTTTCCTTCCCTGAGCATTGAGGTAATCCACAACCTCTTCAGCAGCATCGCAGACCGATCCCATGGCAATGATGATTTCCTCTGCATCCTCAGCGCCATAATAGTTAAAAGGCCTATAGGAAGAGCCGATCTTTTCGTTGACCTTTCCCATACAGCAGATGATGGTATCTACTGTTTCCGCATAGCCTTTATTGGTGGCTTCTCTGTGCTGGAAAAAGGTTTCCGGCTGCTCGGCGGATCCCATGCTGTGGGGGTGCTCCGGATTGAGGGCTCTTTCGCGGAAGCGCTTTACTGCATCCCAATCCACCATGCTCTTAAGCACCTCATAATCCCAAGTGTCGATTTTCTGCTGTTCATGGCTGGTACGGAAACCGTCAAAGAAATGTAATACTGGTACTTTTCCCTCAATTGCTGCAAGATGAGCAACTGCTGCCAGATCCATGACTTCCTGTGGATTTCTTGCCGAAAGCATAGCAAAGCCAGTCTGTCTGCACGCCATAACGTCAGAATGATCACCAAATATGGAAAGAGCATGCGTGGAAACAGCTCTGGCTGCAACGTGCATTACAGTCGGAGTTCTTTCTGCCGCCAGCTTATACATATTCGGGATCATCAGAAGCAATCCCTGGGAAGCAGTAAAGGTACTGGTATAAGCGCCTGCAGTAATAGAGCCGTGAACAGCGCCTGCTGCTCCGCCTTCCGACTGCATCTCTACCACATTTACCTCTTCCCCGAATATATTTTTTCGATTTTCACTTGCCCATTCATCAACATTTTCAGCCATTACAGATGACGGGGTGATTGGATAGATCGCCGCAACTTCCGAAAATGCATACGCAACATGTGCTGCGGCCGTATTGCCGTCCATTGTCTTTTTTACTCTCATCATTACAACTTCCTTTCATCTGTTTCATGCAGCTCATCCAGTTTCAATGCATCAGTCTGGATATATGTATATTCTGGAACGTTTCGCTCAACAATCAGGTTCCTGGAGCATACATAAGTGCATACGCCGCAATTTTCGCAAAGTTCACTGTCAATTACCGGATTTCCGGCTACGAGGGAAATTGCTCCGTTCGGGCAGTTATCGGCACAGTCGCCGCAGCCGATACATCCAACATCGCAAGCTTTGAGCCGCTCCTCCAGAGGCGCCATAGATCGGCATGCCATCTGCTTTACACCTTCATACGGAACCATCAGGATCATATCTCTCGGACATGCTCTCATGCAGTCGCCGCAGCCAACGCATTTGCCCTCATCTACAAGGGCTACTCCACTGTCTACTGAGATAGCATCATACCGGCAGACCCTTGTACAATTGCCAAGACCGCTGCAGCTGTAACTGCAGGCTCCCGCTGCTGTCAAATCCAGCTTTTCCGCCTCAGCACAGTCCGACAGACCTAGAGCTTTCAGCTTGCCGCTTACCTTTGCGCCGCCAACGCATCTTACCAGCGCCACTTCCCGTTTCAGAACCGTCAGATCGTGGAATTCATCAATAATGATCTTTTTCTGGCAGTTTACCGTACAGGCTGCGCAGCCTACACATTTTTCATAATCAATAACAGCACAGTTATCTATAACCTGTACAGCTTCCTGCGGGCATACCTCTTCGCAGTCGCCGCAGCCAATGCAGCCATGGCCGCAGATGACCAAGGTATTTTCTTCATCATCTTTTGAAGCGCACGGAATCAAATTCGTAGCCTCTCTTGAAATCATGGTGATGATTTCCTGTGGGCAGGACGTAATGCATGCCTGACAGCCCGTACACTTTTCTTTGTCAATTTTAATCAAATCGCCGTCTATGGACATTGCATCAAATTTGCACCGCGCCGTACAGTCCCCACGTCCGACACAACCCCACTGGCATTCACCTGGCAGGAATCCGTAGTCTGTGGCTTCCCGGCAGCTTTTCAGCTCTGCAAGACGTCCTTTGCTTGCTGCTCCCTCCGCACAGCGAAGAAACGCGACTTTGTCGTATGCAGGCAAAGGTTCTGTACCCATAAGCTCTGCAATTGCCGCAACTGCTTCCGAATCGCAGGCAGGGCACTGATTTACAGGTGCACCTTCTGCAATTGCCTGTGCACATGCCTGACAGGCAGGATAACCGCAGCCGCCATAGCCGCCGCAATCCACGCCCGGGAGCAGCGCCAATATTTGTTTGGCTGTTTCCTGAACATTGATCATTTCTATACCTCCAATCAGAATTAAATATACCGTTAAAGCATATTGTACGAAAAAAATTTTATGATGCTTTATGCTGTATACAGTATACTTTATAAGTTAAAAAACAGGACAACGGAATTAAGGACCCAGATACACCTTCTCAATCCCGTCAATATCGCATTTTGCAATATTTTCTTCATTATGGAACATTATGAAAAGATTCTGTCTTCTTGGCAAAATTTTATCACTCTGCGACCTTTCTTTCAATAGTTTTCATGTCTCTTTTTCTGTTTTTTTGGGGATACATAAAAGGAAGGCGCAGCTGCTGCCGAATCTCCCCGTGCAAGTATCCTAAGGCTATGAAAATGTGTTTGTATTCGAAATTTACAATTGCAAAAATGTGATTTTTGTATTACCCTATTTCAAGTTTTGTGGATTGAGGCACTGTAATTCTTCTAGGGCAAAACGTCCGTCTTTTCGAACTAATACGTCATCAAACCAAATTTCTCCACTGCCATATTCTTTTCGCTGGATCATGACTAAATCCCAATGGACCGCAGAACGATTTCCATTATCTTCATCCTCCTATGCTGCTCCCGGCGTCAGGTGAAAGCTGCCGCAGATTTTTTCATCAAACAACGTATCCTTCATGGGATGCAGTATGTATGAATTTACACCAATCGCAAATTCACCGAAATAGCGGCCACCTTCATCCGTATCCAAAAGCGCGTTGATTCTATCTGCGTCATTGGCTGAGGCTTTTACAATCCTTCCCTTTCTGACTTCAAGCTGTATGTTTTCATAAGTAAATCCCTGCTCTTCGCTGACCGTATGTAGCGGATAGTGCCATTGATAGAATCTCGCACAGGAGCTGTATAGACCTCTCCATCCGGCAGATTCATCTTCCCATCGCACTTAACAGCCGGAATCCCCTTGATTGAAAACGTCATATCAGTTCCCGGCCCTGTGAGGCCGTCGCCTCTCCCTCATATTCGATGAGAACCTTTTCCCCTGCTTTCAGGCTGCAGGAATGCTTTATAATCGTTTCAGGCAGTTTTTTGATTCTCATATCCATTTCTTCTATTCTCTTCCTCTCCTCAATACTCTGCCAGCTTTGATGCTGGTTAACTGATTATTTTCTACGGCAATAGCGCCGTTTACAATTACGTATTCGATTCCCTCAGGAGCCTGCAGCGGCTCCTCCTCTTCATGATGGCTGCGCAGCTGGCCTAGATCCATAACCACCAGATCCGCAAACCAGCCTTCACGGATAATGCCTCGCTTTTCTATGTTAAACCGCTGGCCTGGCGGACAGCCCATTCTAGGCGCCCTCCATCGGCAGCAGGAAATCTGCAGTATCGCTTCAAATATCAAAGATGATCTGTTTTTTCAGGTTTCAGCCAATATAAAAAAGAGAGGCCCTCCGCCGCAGTGGAATCCTCTACTTTATATGACTATTCCAAAGATGAGTTTGATCTGGGGATCAACATGAACGATACTGCCCAGATGCTTATGAAAACCCTGTTTTGTAATCAGAAGCTGATCCATTCTATGATTTTTAACGAAAGCTTTTCAGAGGACTATGACAGGGTGATCCGCGAATACCTGGAAAAAGACGGTGAGCGGCATTTGCTCCGTGAAGGTGTGGATCCGGCTCTGGCCTCCTATCTGTATTCTGCTTTAGAATATATCGCCTTTCAGTACTGTCGGCAGCATGACCTGGACTTTACAAAGGATGAAACGATCATTTCCAAGTTGAGCGATATGTTTTTTTCGGAATTTACAGAGAGGATGCAAAGGGGAAAGTAACGGCAAATGAAGAACTTAAAGGAACATAAGTTAAGAGGAACTCGCTCATTATGCATATAGCAAACCTTACACCGGGGATAGCGCAGCAAGAATCCTTTACCAGAGAGAATGGCTGATAAAGGATCCTTGCTTTCACAAAAATTACTGGATCCGTTTTCTATTTAAAAATTTCTTCCAGCTTCTTTTTGCAATTAAACACTTCGATATGATGCTTGACATTCTCATACGTGCCCCGCACCATGGCCTCATTGAGACTAAAGTAATTATGCTCCCCTGCGGCCTGCAGGTATTCCTCCGCTCTTTTGGTCAGACGGTTAAAGCTGGCTGTGGCGATATTTACCTTGGCGATTCCCAGGGAAATGTTTTCTTCAAAGGGATAGTTGGAGCTGTCAAACATGACGGATGTAAAGCCCAGATCCAGGGCTTTTTTTGACCGTTTCCCTCGTAAGACCGTGATCCAGATGAACCGCAATATCCACCTTTGCTTCCCTTGCTGCCTGCACCATCATGGGCCCCATCAATGCAAGGGGTGAGTGGACAAGCCTGACTTCAGCTATTTGCAGAATAATCGGAGTATTCAGCTCTTCTGCCGCCTGAGCCGCTCCTTTGACCATTTCATATTGCCGACGCTGAAGGCCCCGATTCCTCTAGCTTCTCCCCGCGCCTGCTCCAGCAGGGCCTTCATTGTTACTAATGCCATTTTTTCGCCTCCTCGTATAATAAGTTTATAGCCAAATAAAACAGGCTATGGGCTTATTCTTTTATTGGTATGAATGAACGGTGATTCTCTGAGGGAATTCCCCTCCCACTTTTTCTCATCCATACAGTTTACAGTTTCTAAGTTTCATTTCAGATAACCATAGATGAAGGATCATTCTTTTTATCAAATCAGGAGGATTCCCTCCAGGAATGCCGGCCGATCCTTTCCTCATCTATACAAAACAGTTGCTTTATTATGGAAATCCCAAATGCTATAATGGTTCTATGAGGACCGTAGCTGTGGTCACTGCCATCCGCCTCCTGCGACACTTCAAAGTGATTGCCTTGAAAGCATGCAGCCCGGACAGTACACCAAGATCTATTACACAAATGCTGCATCCCCGGTTCTAGCCGCCAGCAGGGTATTTCTACCGGGTGAATGCTGATAACGCGAGGGTTAGACCGGTGTGCCGGTTTGGGATAAGCCATGGTTATGTTCTCCATTCTTTCAAGCCTGCAAATAAAAAGTCAATAGTAAATTGATTGTTTCAGGCAAAAAGTTTTATGTAGGATTTTGAACATTGAAATAAGACCACCGATATTCGCTGGTCTGAAATAAAGGTATGTAT
>CAJTER010000038.1 GCA_910575405.1 Clostridia bacterium
AAATACCAGGCTAAATTGTAAAAAAATCTCATTCTTTCTGTTTCATCCTTCATCAGGTTGAAGCTTTATCTTCAGAAGCCCATGTTGTCCGCCCCTCAGACAGCTCTTCCAACCAAGTAACTATATAAAATTCCATCAAAATGCCCCTTTTGTAGTACAAAACTTTCTGCCTGCAAGCATCGCAGTTAAGCGATTTATGGTAAAATCTGTATATATCGTAAGTAAGCGATGATCCTAGCCCACAACTTTTCTCCTACAACCCGCCCCAAAAGCAAAATGTAGACAACAACTCCCCAAACAGCCCCTTCAGAGCGGCACATCCGGCAGCCAGATTTCTAAAAATGCCCAAAACAGCATCATACAAGAACCTGCTGGCAGTCCATTACTCAAAAAATATACAATTAATGGAAAAAACGCTTGAAAAAGGAATAAAATAGTAGTATAATACAAAAAGAGATAATTACATAGGGAGCGAAAGCGGTTATTGCCTTGCCAAAAGAAGGGAAGGCTGCTCTGTTTACAGGATTGTTTAATAGTTCTGGAAGGGGGCGATATTATGTCTGATTTCGAGATGCTATCGATCATGCTGTTGTTTGACAGTGTCATTATGGCTATTCTACTCGAGTGCATAAAAAAATAACCGCCCAACGTGTTAAGGTACGGTTATTTTCTGTGCCAAGGCTGGCCGTTTTCAACGGTTCTCTCTTTGTCTCCATTATACAGTCAGCCAATCCATATTTCAAGCATTATTTCATATGCATTTACGGAATTTCCGTAGCTGGCTCAGTGCGCCAAAACCCTGCCCAAAAAGCATATCGCAGGACACACAGGGGAAATATAAAACCAACCTACTGTAGTGACCAGAACGTACAAGAAGAGAGAAAGGATAGTCATATGAAAACAAAAGAAAACAACCACATATACGATACCATCATCATTGGAGCAGGCCCTGCCGGAATTTCAGCTGGAATTTACGCCATACGGGCAGGCCTGGATACTTTGATTTTGGACAAGGCCGCCTGGGGCGGCCAGACGGTTTTATCAGCGGAAATTGAAAATTATCCGGCAGTAGCTACTGTCTCAGGCCCGGATTTTGCACAGAAAATGTACGAACAGCTTACTGGCCTCGGAGGCAGTATCACAATGGAAGAAGTGAGAGGGCTGGATCCCGAACAGAAAACCGTTACAACAGGCTCAGGCACATACCAGGCCAGGACTATAATCATTGCCGCCGGACTGAAGCGCAGGCTGCTGGGCTGTCCGGGAGAAAAGGAGCTTACAGGAAGAGGCGTATCATATTGTGCCATCTGTGACGGCCGCTTTTTTACCGGCAAAGACGTTGTAGTAGCAGGGGGCGGAAATGCGGCTATGGAGGATGCCCTTTATATGGCTTCCTATTGCAGCAGCGTCACGATTCTCTGCCGGGGAACACAGTTGAAGGGAGAGGAAGCCTTAAAGAGCAGCCTCAAAAAGAAAGAAAACATCAAGGTTCTGCTCGGCGTCAATATAAAGGAAATTAGAGGCCAGCAGGCAGTTGAGGAGGTGAGTCTCGATAGCGGAGAAACCTTGAAAACCAGCGCTGTTTTTGTCGCAATTGGATTTGAAGCAGACAGCAGTTTTCTGGGCAAAATAGCAGAGGAGAATCAGGCAGAGGGGGCTAAAATGCGGATAGCGCTTACGCCAGAAGGCTATGTGGCAGCTGGAGAGGATTGCAGGACGAATATCCCAGGTGTGTTCATTGCAGGAGATCTTCGAACTAAGGCTGTCAGGCAGATAGTCACAGCAGCAGCGGACGGAGCAGTTGCAGCCCTTTCCGCAGCAGATGATATTATGAGGATGTAACTAGTATCAAAAAATCTGCAAAAAATCAAAATTTTAGTTGAAATCAATTTCATAACATGTCATAATTATTATAGAAATATTCTGAAAATATCGACTGATATGAAATAGATGACCGGTGTGCTGTCCGGTTTATATTCAGCATACTGGCCCCCATGGCGATATAATTCAGCAGCGGGTTTTTCAAACGTTTTTCATAATAAAGATAATTGGAAAAGGAAGATTGGAAGAGGGCCGAAGTGGAACAATGAATATCAGACATATTGCGAAGGAGGCAGGTGTTTCTGTTGCGACTGTTTCAAGAGTTTTGAACCATCCGGAACATGTGGCGCCGAAAACGCGGGAAAAGATTGAAAAAATTATTGAGGAGGCGGAATACACGCCCAACTGGTTTGCGCGAGGATTGAACTTTAACAAGACAGGAACGATTGGCCTCATGATTCCCCATATCCTGAATTCTGTGCACATGGAAATTGCAAAGGGTGTGGAGGATGTAGCTCATCGAAAAGAATATATTGCCCTTATGTGCAACGCGGAGCGAGACGCAGCAAAGGAACGGCGATATCTGGAGCAGCTTATTAAACGGCGGGTGGATGGAATTGTTCTCATTTGTTCATCCCTGGGAGAAAAGGATTTTAAAATGCTGGAGGAGCAGAATATCCCGGTTGTGCTGATTGGAGATCATAAAGATGGACTTGGACTTCACGTTGTCAGCATCGACTGCAGGCAGGCGGCGGAAAAAGCGGTAAGCCATCTTTTGGAGGCAGGCCATGAGAGAATTGCGATGATTTATGGCTTTGAACCGGAGGTGGAAAACGGGCACAAGGTTGAGGGGTATAAAACGGCTCTGGAAAAAAGGAACCTTCCTTTTCGGGAGGAGTATTTGAGAACAGTAGAAAATTCCATTGAGGGAGGCTATTTAGGAGCGAAGAAGTTGGCAGAGCTGGAAGAACCGCCTCAGGCTATTTTTGCCAGCAGCGATTATATTGCGTTTGGCGTCATGGATGCGCTGAAGGATAAGAATTTGAAAATACCTGAGGACATTGCGGTTATGGGCTTTGATAATGTAAGAATGTCTAATTTGGTGGAACCAAAGCTGACGACCATTGAAGTACCGCTTCATAAATTGGGCGTCTATGGCGCGCGTCTTCTGTTTGATCTTATCGAAGGTGAGGAAGATGGAAAAGAGGCAAAAACCATCCTCCTTCAGCATAAAATTAAAATACGCAAATCCTGTGGACATAAAGAAAGAATTGGAGAAATGTTCTGATAAAAGGGGCATTGGGAAAAACGAAGAGGGGTAGTGGGAGCATGATGCAAATACTGAAAACAGAATTCTTGGGATTAAAACTAAAAAATCCGATTATGGCGGCTGCCGGCCCGTGGAGCGGAAATGGCGAAAGCATTCGGGAGCTTTTGAAAGCTGGGGCCGGGGCAGTTGTAACGGAAAGCGTTGTAAGCGATATTCTTTTTGATGTGCGCCCCAGGATTGCTTATGATGGTCTGGGCGCTCAGAATATACGGCTGTACAGCGGCATTCAGATTGAAGGCTGGGAAAGAGAACTTGCAATTGCAAAAAGCGAAGAAGGAGTTGTAATTGCAAGCGTTACGGCCCATACACCTTCTGAGACGGCTTATCTTGCGGCAAAAATGGAAAAGTTCGGAGCAGATGCCATTGAGGTCAATCTCTCAAATCCCATGTGGGAATCTCTGGAGGTTGTGGCCGCTGATGCGGAGACGGTATTTAAAGTGACTCAGGAGGTCGTTTCTAATGTAAAGGTACCGGTGATGGTAAAGCTATCTCAGAATACGACCAATATTTCCGCAATAGCCAGGGCCGTCAAACAGGCAGGCGGCCATGGTGTAAGCGCTATCAATACGATTCGCAGCATTCTGAAGGTGGATATTGACGAAGCAAAGCCAGTGCTTTCTACATATGGAGGTTACTCCGGTGTTCCCATTCGCCCTCTGGGGCTGGCCTCTGTTGCAGCCATTGCCCAGACTGTAGATATTCCCATCTGTGGTATTGGGGGCATAGCGGATTACAGGAACGCGCTGGAGTACATTATGCTGGGAGCATCGGCAGTACAGGTAGGAACAGCCGTGATGCTGGAAGGCCCCGAGGTGCTGACTCGTATGACAGCGGGGCTGGAAAAGTGGGCACAGGAAAAGAACCTAAAAAGCATCCGGCAAATTCAGGGAAAGGCCCTGAAAAATTTGAAATCCTTTGATGAAATCAAGATTGAGCCTGCCACCAGTACAGCCAGCGGCGCGCCCTGCACAGCGGACTGCGGCAAATGCATCAAATGCTGCAGCTACCATGCGATTTCCAAAAGGGAAGATCAGATTTTTGTAGATAAGGAGTTCTGCACTGGCTGCGGCCTTTGTACCTTCGTCTGTCCGGCAAAAAAATTAAAGCTGGATTGGTAAAAAAAACTCTTGCAATTTTCTGAAAACGTGGTATAGTGAAAGTAACAAATGTAACTGGTTACAATACGGAATAATCAAAAAACAAAAACGATTCAAAAAACGCTGGACAACCGGCTGCACGATAATCAGACCGCATGCAGGTTCCTATCGCACTTGCACGTACCCGGTACGTCAGGAAGCACATCCTGTATGGTAACTAATATTTTTATTTCATATTATTAAGGAGGACGAAGATTATGTATACTTGTAGTTTGGACAGAATGACTGACAAAATTAAAACCTTCAGTAAGTTTGGTGATGCAGGCCATGGCGGAATCACGAGATACTCCTTGTCTCCTGAAGCCAAAATGGCCAGAGAAGAGTTTATTAAAAGAATGAAAGCCATTGGCGCTGAAATCGAAATTGATGATGTAGCCAATATTTACGCAACAATTCCAGGTTCTGATCCGGATGCAAAGAGAATTGTAACTGGTTCCCACTGTGACTCCGTTAAAAATGGCGGCAATTATGACGGTATTCTGGGTGTAATGAGCGCTATGGAGGTTTTGGAAACAGTTGTAGAACAGAACATTCCTCACAAACACCCTCTGACCGCTATGATCTGGACAAATGAAGAAGGATCTCTTTATCCACCAGCAATGATGGTATCCGGTATCGTATGCAACGACTATCTGCCGCCGGAAATCGCAAAGAATTTTAAATATGAGAATATGATGGCGTCAAAGGCTATGGAGGCGCATGAAGGCAGTGCTGATACCTTTGGCGAGGCTCTGGATGCTTCCGGCTACAAAGGCGACAAGAAATACAGATTAAACCCGGAACAATATCTGTGCAACTTTGAGGCACATATTGAGCAGGGCCCGATCCTTGAAGATAACGGAAATGATATTGGCGTTGTAGACTGTGTACTGGGAATGTTCAACTATTCCCTCAAATTTACCGGATTTGCCGCTCATGCAGGAACCTTCCCAATGGATAAGAGACATGATGCCCTATATGCGGCTTCTCAGGCTCTCTGTTACCTGCACGATGAGGTCGACAAGCTGGGAAGACCGGAGCTGGTTTACACTACAGGTGAAATCTACTGCCATCCATGTGTACATACCGTAATTCCGGATGAAGTAGAATTCTCTCTGGATGTAAGACATGAGGACCCGGAAGTACGCGCCAAGGTGATGGAAATTGTAAAGGATATTGCCTCTAAAAAGTGGGCAGGATGCGACTGCGAAATTCGGGAAAACTGGAAGAGAGATACCGTATACTGGAATGAAAAGCTGGTAGGTTATGTGAAGGAAGCTGCTGATGAAGCTGGAATTTCCAATCAGATGATTCATTCCGGAGCAGGGCACGACGCTCAGTTTGTGGCATATATGCTGCCGACAACTATGATTTTCGTTCAGACAAAAGACGGATTATCCCATTGTGAACCGGAATATGCGAAGCCTGAACATTGCACCAGCGGCGCTACCGTACTGCTGAATGCGATTCTCAAGGCAGACGCTGCCTTTGAGTAAAGCAAAGCTTTGGCGGAGAATTCCGAAAAAATTTGAACGTATAACTTAATTGATTGGTTTGGCTGCATTTTCACCGAGTTATTACTGAAGTTATTGAAGTTTCCGTAAAACCCCCCCTGAGGATGCAGCCATTTTTCCCTAAATAGCGGAGTGATTTGAGAAAAACAACGAAGCAACGCGGTAAGGAGGAATGTAAATTGAGTAAAGTAGTAAAAGCAAAGTACACCGCAGAAGCTGTCAGCGGATTTAACCATAGAACAGCTATGGAAGAAGCTGCAAGATGCCTGCTGTGTCACGACGCGCCATGCAGCCAGGGCTGCCCTGCAGGTACAGACCCGGCAAAATTCATCCGTTCTATCCGGTTTAGAAATGTAAAGGGCGCTGCAGAGACAATCAGAGAAAATAATGTATTAGGCGGAACCTGCGCAAGAGTATGCCCCTACGACAGACTGTGCGAGGAAGCTTGCTCAAGATGCGGGATTGACCGGCCGATTGAAATCGGAAAACTGCAGAGATACGCAATTGAACAGGAAGAAGTGTTCGGTATGCAGACTCTCAAAGCACCTGCTGATAAAAAAGCTGGAAAAGCTGCCTGTATCGGAGCAGGACCTGCATCCCTGGCATGCGCAGCAGAGCTGGCAAAGGCAGGCTATGACGTTACTGTTTTGGAAAGAGAAGCAAAGGCAGGCGGCGTACTTACATATGGAATCGTTCCCAGCAGATTGCCACAGGCTGTCGTAGACCACGATATCGCGCAGGTGGAAGCTCTCGGCGTAAAGTTTGAATTTGGAAAAGATGTAAAAGAAGCGGACACGGAAGGCTACGACGCAGTCTTTATCGGAACCGGCCTTTGGGGCACGAAAATTCCGGATATTGAAGGCAAAGATCTGAAAGGCGTTTACGCGGCAGCTGATTTTCTGAAGGCTGCCAGAACCACAGGCGAAGGCTTTGATCCGGGAAAGAAAGTCATTGTAGTCGGCGGCGGAGACGTTACCGTTGACTGCGCAGTAACAGCAAAGCTTTTAGGCGCAGAAGATGTAAAGATCGTTTACAGAAGAACGCTGGAGGAAGCTCCGGGCAATATGACGGAATTCCAGTATGCTCTGCAGCTTGGCATCGGCATTACCACAGGCATGGCCCCGGCGGCAGTAAAGGGCAGCGGAAAAGTTGAAAAAGCGGTATTCAAGGGCTTCCGGGATGAAGGAGCAAGCCTTGAGCTTTCCGCAGACACTATCGTATTTGCAACAGGCCAGGGCCCGGAGGATATGACAAAAGTCGTTCCTGTAACAGTTACGGATAAAGGCATGATCGCAGCTGGCGAAGACGGAGCGGCAGGCGGCAAGTTCTTTGCGGCAGGGGACATTGTAAACGGCGGAAAAACTGTTGTAGAGGCAGTAGCGGCAGGAAAAGAAGCTGCGGCATCTATGATTGCGTACCTTGAAAAGAAAGGAGTGAACTAGGATGGCAGTTAAAAAAGATTTATCTATTAACTATTTAGGTGTTGAATGCGAAAATCCGTTCTTCCTTTCATCTTCTCCAGTTGGAAGCAATTACGAGATGGTTGCAAAATGCTTTGAAACAGGCTGGGGCGGTGTATTTTACAAAACCGTAGGTATCTTTGTGGCAGACGAATGCTCCCCTAGATTTGACCAGACCAATAAGGAAGGACTTCCATGGCTGGGCTTTAAAAACATGGAACAGATTTCCGATAAACCGACAGAACTGAACTTTGAAAATATGAGAAAGCTCAAGAGAGCTTATCCGGAAAAAATTATGGTAGCTTCTATTATGGGAAGTACGGAACAGGAATGGAAAGATCTTGCGAAAATGGCCGAGCAGGCAGAGGCTGATCTTATTGAAGGAAACTTCTCCTGTCCGCAGATGACCAGTCATGCAATGGGATCCGATGTAGGAACCAATCCGGAACTGGTGAAATCCTACAGCAAGGCAGTGACCAGCGTTACTGATATCCCGTTTATTGCAAAGATGACGCCGAATATTACCAATATGGAAGTCCCTGCAATCGCGGCAATTGAAGGGGGCGCGGCCTCCGTATCGGCAATCAACACGGTAAAATCCATTACTAATATTGATTTTGAAAACATGACCGGTATGCCGGTTGTAAATGGAAAATCCTCTATTTCTGGATATTCCGGTGCAGCGGTAAAACCCATTGCCCTGCGCTTCATCGCTCAGATGCTCCAGAACGAAAAGCTGAAGGATCTGGAAATCTCCGGCATTGGCGGTATCGAAACCTGGAGAGACTGTGCGGAATTTCTGGCATTAGGCTGCCGCAATCTGCAGGTTACAACGGCAATCATGCAGTACGGCTACCGCATTGTGGAAGACATGGCAAACGGCCTGATGCACTTTATGGATGAAAGAGGCTACAACAAGCTGGAAGACTTCATCGGTCTTGCACTTGGAAACATTATTCCCGCAGAAGATTTGAACAGAGACTTTAAGATTCTGCCCAAGTTTGACGATAATAAATGTATCGGCTGTGGAAGATGTTATATCTCCTGCTACGATGCAGCACATCAGGCAATCGACTGGAATGCGGAAACGAGAAGACCGGAGCTCAACGACAACTGCGTTGGCTGTCACCTCTGTCTCAACGTATGTCCGGTGCAGGAATGCATTACACCGGGAGAAATCAAGTGGAAAGACGGCAGGGAGCAGGTGGACATCGCTCTCAAGCATCACTACGATTAATGCATGCGGGTGTGCGGGATTTTGCAAACCTTCACACAAAGTTACCATACACAAAGCAAAATGGCGTTCCCATAGGGGCGCCGTTTTGCTTTATAATGGGATGACCGCCTCACATGCGTCCTCAGCTTTCGGGAGCAGCCAGGAATAAAAAGATACAACTGAGATACACTTTTGATGTATACTGAAAGCTAAAAGACAGAAAGGCGAGGAGGAAGGCGGATGATACGAATTCTGATTGTAGAAGATGAGCTGCCCATCGCGGAGCTTTTGAATATGAGTCTCTGCGGAGAAGGCTACCAGTGCACCTGTGCGTATGACGGGCAGGAGGCGGCGGATATTTTGGAGGATGAAACCTTTGATCTGGTGCTGCTGGATATTATGCTGCCCAAAATCGACGGCTATGAGCTGCTGGAATATATTCACTTCTGCCAGATTCCAGTGATTTTCCTGACAGCCAAAACCGATGTGGCGGATCGGGTAAAGGGCCTTAAGGCAGGGGCGGAGGATTACATTTCAAAGCCCTTTGAAATCGCAGAGCTTTTAGCCAGAGTGGAAGCGGTGATGCGGCGCTTTAATAAGGGAACAAAAACCCTTGCCTTTGCGGATGTCGTCGTCGATGCCGAGTCCCGGCTGGTGAGAAAAAGCGGAAAAGCGGTGAGCCTGACGGCAAAGGAATTCGACCTGCTGCTCTATTTTGTTCAGAACAAAAATAAAGCCCTTTCCCGTTCCCAGATCTATGCCCAGGTCTGGAACAGCGGATGTCTCGGGGACAGCCGCACAGTGGATCTGCACGTCCAGCGTCTGAGGAAAAAGTTGTCCTTAGAGGAGAGTCTGGTATCTGTGTATAAAATCGGCTATCGCCTGGAGGTATCGGATTGAAATTTTTCTGGAAAATTTTTTTTACGGTCATGTTCATCAGCCTGATCTGCGTTTCCGCAAGCGGCTGTATTTTGATTTACTCCGGCTTCCGCTCCCAGATAGACAGCGAGGTGAAGATTGCTCGGGATTACGGCGACATTGTGTATTATTCTCTGGCCGCAGAGCTGCGGGAATGGGAGCTTTATTCCTCTTCCGCCTCAAAATCCATGGTATCGGGTGCCCAAAGTGGGGACAGGGAAGAACGCGGCGCCGGGAGCAAAAGCGGCAGGAGCGAGGAGGATGAGAAGGAGAACCGGATACAAAACGCAGTTGTGCAGATTGCGGAAAGTATTGGAATCGATAGAATGAATCAGAAGATCACCTTTGCTATTATTGGCGAAGACGAAGAGACCCTCTTTTCCTCCCTGCCCCAGGAGCTGGACAAGAGCATGATTTCAGAGCTTGCCACATCAGAAGGGCAGGCAGAGCTTTCAAAGAGTTCCGCAAAACCTTCAGTCCGTGCGGGGTGGGCCCTGAAGAAAAAGGCGCAAAGCTCCTATCTTCAGCTCATACGTCCGGCCATTTACCGAAACTGCATCCTTTATATCGAAATCGTGCGGGATGTGACACACATTTACAAAAACCAGAAGGAGCAGTGTGAAATGCTGATAAAGATCATGGCAGGCATGCTGCTGCTGGCTGGAGCTCTGACCCTGCTTCTTTCCAAGCTGCTGCTGCGTCCCATTGAGAATCTGAGCCGGATTACAAAGGACATTTCCAGCGGGAACCTGAGTGAACGGGCCCTGTACAGGGGCGCAGATGAAATTGCTCTGCTTTCTGAGAATTTCAACCAGATGGCGGATCATTTGGAAGAAAAAATCTGCCAGCTGGAAGAGGAAACGGAGAAAAAGGAGCTGTTTGTAGGGGCCTTTTCTCACGAGCTGAAAACGCCGCTCACCTCTATCATCGGCTATGCGGATCTGCTGAGGCAAAAGGAACTGGACAAAAAACAGCAGGCGCTCTGCGCGGAATATATCTTCTCCGAGGGCAGGCGTCTGGCTCATTTATCCATGCGCCTTCTGGAGCTCATTGTTTTGAAAAAGCGGGACTTCTCTCCGGAGCCTGTTGAAGTTGATCAGCTTTTAGAGCAGGTGCTCAAAACTGCGGGGCCCCAGATGGAGGCGGCGGGAATTACCCTTAGCTGTCATATCCAAAGGGCCGTTATTCCCATGGAGGAGGAGCTGATGAAGACCGTTTTTATCAACATTCTTGATAATGCCAGAAAGGCCATGGAAGCGGGAGGAGCAATCGAAATTTACACGGAATCAGGACGGCCGGCGGGCCGGGAAGTGGCTGAGGAAGCGGATGCAGGCGAGACTTTCTGTCAGGGGCAGTATTGTCTTACTATCCGGGATCAGGGAAAGGGCATGGAGCAGCAGGAGCTGGCAAAGATAAGGGAGGCATTTTATATGGTGGACAAATCCCGCTCAAGAAAACAGGGCGGCGCGGGCCTGGGGCTTGCAATCTGCGATGAAATTTTAAAGCTTCACGGTTTTTCCATTTCCTTTGAAAGCAGCCCGGGAAAAGGAACCACTGTAACCGTCTGCATGAAAGGCGCGAAAGGGGAGAAGGAATGAGTTTTCTGAAGAAAAAACGAAGCTTGCTGCTGGTGCTGCTGATGATGGCGCTCCTTCTGGGGACAGCCGCGATACCGAACTTCTTCACAGCCTGGCAGAGCCGGGGCAGCTTTGATAAAACAACCCTTTTTACAGTAGGAACAGGCGATCTGGAGGATCAAACGCTCTCCGAAGACCTGTGGGAACGGCTGAAAATCCTCAGGGGAAACGTGCTGACGCAGACCCAGGGAAAAGACGGAAGCCGGGCGAGCATAGCACAGGACTGGATTTCCGGTAAGGATTATCAAATTGTATCCTACAGCGACGGAGCGGGCATGGCAGAGGTAGTGTCGGCAGAAAAGCTGAGCGAGAGGATGAAAAGGAGGCTGGCAAAGCGGGCGGAAAAGCAGCTCAAAAAACTGCAGAGCTTCGGTGTCTTTCCCGCGGTATCCTTTGCAGGGCGCAAGGATATTTCCGCTGAAAAGCAGATTTATATGGACATGGACAATCCGGACAGAAGCTTTAGCGTGTGGGAAATCCACATGGATTATCCGGATTTCTTTGTCTGTGTGTTTATGGACACAGAAACCTCGGCGCTGTGCGAGGTCTCTTTAGCTCGGGATGCAGGCCCTGCGCTCTATCAGAAGGGAAAGGAGCAGCAGCTTAAAGATGGCTTTTTAAAATATCTGAATACCTTTTCACGGGTGCCGGGGGAACATGCGGGCAGGGCGGAACGCTTTCATGTGGAAGGCCTTTTCTCGCAGGACAGAGTCTGTCTCTATCCGGCATCAACAGACCGGCAGGGAAAGCATACGGTCTCCTATCAGTTTTTCTAAAAGCTGCAGGTTCGATACAAGTTTGATACACCTGTGGATCCAAAAAGAAGCATTTGTTTCGTAAAATTTTTTACGGGACAGATGCTTGTTTCTTTTTGCCATAGAACAGACATTAGTGCACCAGACCAGGGAAAAATGTGGAGGGGAGAAAGATGAAACGAAAAGCAGACAAAAAGCCGGATACCTGCAAAAAAACGCATAAACCAGCTCTATACAATAGAAGGAAAGCGGCAATGCGGAGGCAAAGGTTCAAATGGATCTGTATTGGTCTTGCCATTGTCAGTATCCTGATGGGCATCGGCCTTTGCAGTATGGAAGGCAGGGCCAGCAGCACGGGGAAGCAAAGCGGCAGCCAGGGGACTCTGCCGCTAAACAAAGCTCTGCAAAGGGCAAAAGAGGCAGCGAATATAAGGAATGACAGCGTGCGCGGCAAAGGAAAGGCAGATGACTGGAAGCTGCTGCTGGTAAATCCATGGCACAAGCTCCCGGAAGGCTTCTCGCCGAAGCTGACGCGGCTGAAAAACGGACATGCCGTTGACAAGCGGGCATATCCGCAGCTTCAGCGCATGATGGACGATGCCAGAGCGCATGGCCTTTCGCCTCTGATCTGCTCATCCTACCGGACTGAGGAGATGCAGAAGCGCCTGTACAGGGAGCAGACGGCAGTCTGTCTTGCCAGAGGCTATGAAAAAAAGGCAGCTGGAAAAGAAGCGGCAAAATGGGTGGCAGTTCCCGGCACCAGCGAGCATCAGACCGGCCTTGCCCTGGATATTGTTTCGGAAGGCTATCAGCTCCTAAACGAGGCCCAGGCGGACACGCCGGAGCAGAAATGGCTGATGAAAAACGCCCATAAATACGGCTTTATCCTGCGGTATCCCAAAGAAAAAACAGAGATTACAGGCATCGGGTATGAGCCCTGGCATTACCGGTATGTGGGAAAGAAAGCAGCGCGGCAGATTTACCAGCAGGGCATCTGCCTGGAGGAATATCTGAAGCAGCCCGCGGGGCAGAAGGATTAGCGTATTGGGATTAGTGTATTGTAGGGATTAAAATCAGGGATTGAAAAACGGACCTGCGATGGTAAGACATGCCTTCCAGGTTCTTTTTTTGTTCCCACACAAGGAGGAATGATACAGTTTTACTTGCAATTCATGAAGAAAAATGGTAAAATATAGAAAAATGTTTTAGAGAAAAAAGGGTCCTGCGCCCGGCTATTTGGCGGATGCGATGCCAGCGGAACAGCAAAAAGGAGATGCTATGTACACGAATCTTGTGTTTATCGGATATATAATTGCCATGTTTTTGTCGCTTTTGTGTCTGACTCTGATCCTGGTCGTTCTGGCAGGAAAAGATTTTGGAAAAGAAAGGCCATTTTCGGGAAGAACGTTTACTTGCCGCAGCGGCACGGGCTGCCGGGCTGCCGCGGGAATTTTCGCAGTCACCATCTTTTTAACAGGTGTTTTATATTTTATCTTTTATTACAGGGAAACTGTCCAGAATCAGTTTGAGCTGGCGCTTCCTTTCCGGGTTGCCGATTATGTGCTGTGCTGCCTGCTGCCTTTTACCTGGCTGCTGCTTTTGCGCCAGCTGACGGACAGTGAAAAAAACGGAGATCTGCTGAAAGCAGCCTCCTCCTTTACCATCACAAGAATGGCTGTCTCCATTGCCGTTACATATCGCTTCATGGGCCCGTATTATGAAATTGAAATGGGGGAGGCCCGCAATTTGTGGCATATGTTTCAGATTTTCTTTATATCCGGAGCGCTGTTTTTGCTGATCCGCTACGGCATCTACGGTATACAGGCCGCGAATTCACCCTTAAAGCGGAGATACATTATCATCTGCACCGTGCTTTTAGCCGCCATGGATATTGAGCAGAGCTTTATTGAAATGGGCCTTGCGGAAGGAAAATACGGAATATCCGCCTGGGCGCTGGAGGTTCCAGATATGACGGGAACCATCGTCTTTCTGCTCAGTCTGGCGACCCTGCTGTTTGTCTTCAAAGAAGATTTCAGCCCCCTGTTTTTCAGAGAAACTCCAGAATCGGTGTCAGAGAGCCAGGTGGCAGCAGCCTGCTCCGGTGAACTGCCGGGAGCAGATGCTTTGGGCACAGTTCGGGAGCAAGAGGCGGCTCAAGAGGAACATAAGGAGGCCACAAAACAGAAACAGCTGGATCTGCTGGCAGAGCGATATGGTCTGACGGCCAGAGAGCGGGAAGTGATGGAGCTGGTGTATGAAGGGTATACCAACCCGGAGATTTCGCAGGAGCTTTATATTTCCGTCAATACAGTAAAAAAGCATCTACAGCATACTTATGAAAAGCTGGGCGCCAACAGCCGCATGGAGGTTCTGCGCCTGATAAATGAACAAAATCACCCACCTGGGTAATAGACGGAGCTCTCCCTTTTTTCTAAAATTTAAGAAAATTATGGCGAAATGAGGACTCAAAAGTCAACAAAGAACATGAGCCATTAGAGCTAAAGGAGGAGCAAGATGAAAAAGAAATTGTTATGGCTTTGCCTGCTGGTATGCCTGACTCTGGCCTTTGCCGGATGCGGCAGCAGCGAGGGTGAAAGCAGCGGTGGCAGCGGCAAGGCGGAACCGGCAGTGAAATGCGCCAACGGGAATTTTGTGGGACAGGTGGAAGAAAAGACGGAGGTCCTTTCCTTTAAAGGAATTCCTTACGCGAAACCGCCGGTAGGCGACCTGAGATGGAAAGCGCCGGAAGCGCCGGAGGCAAGCGACGAGACCATAAAGGCGGATGATTTTGGAAACAGCAGCATCCAGTACGAATGGCCCAGTGAGCCCGCTTCTTATAATGAAATCGGCGAGGACTGCCTGACCCTGAATGTATGGACAAAGGATCTGGAAGCAAAGGACAAACCGGTTATGGTCTATTTCCACGGCGGCGGCTTTGCCTGGGGCGGAACATCGGATCCCCTTTATGACGGCCAGTATTTCGTAGAGCAGAACGAAGATATCGTCATGGTTACCTGCAACTACAGAGTTGGCCTCATGGGCTTTGTGGACTTTTCCAAGGTAGAAGGTGGAGAGGCATTTAAGGACGCGCCAAACCTGGCCATTCTGGATCACATCCAAGCATTAAAATGGGTGCAGGAAAACATAGAAGCCTTTGGCGGCAATCCGGACAATGTGACGATTTTCGGTGAATCGGCAGGAGGCGGAACTACCTCTGTCCTGCTGGTGGTAGATGAAGCAAAGGGCCTGTTCCAGAAATGCATTTCCCAGAGCGGCGGCCTGGCGCTGACCTATTCGCAGGAAGAGATGGATGAATGGGGTCTGACTGAGGCTCTGATGAAGGTTACCGGGGCAAAGAATATGGACGACCTGATGGCTATCCCGGAAAAGGATCTGATTAAATATTATACAGAACCTTACGATGAAGAGGGCAACTGCCTCAACGATCTGTACAATATGCCGCTGCGGGATGGAAAGCTGATACCAGAGGATCCATACAAAGCATTGGCAGACGGAGCCAGTAAGGACGTTATTCTGATGACAGGCAGCAACGGGGATGAATGGAATTACTGGATCAATGAAATGGGCGAGGAAGATATGGACAAGGCCGTGGCAATGTATGAAGAGGTCATTGTAAAGGCCAAGGTGGATCAGCTGAGAGGCCTTGCAAGCAAAAAGGAAAATAAGCAGATCGACAAGTTCCTGGCTCTGCAAAAGGATAAAGAAGATCTGTGGGCAAAGACCGAGCTCTGCAATGACATCGTATTCCGGGTTCCGGCCATTGTAGAGGCTGCAAACCACAGTGATGCGGGTGGAACCAGCTATATGTACTACTTTGATAAGGAATCCACCAATGAAAACATGGGAGCCTGCCATGCATCCGAGCTTTCCTATGTATTCCACAACATCGAAGAGGAAATTTTCTCCGGCACTGTGGATAAGGAACTGGCAGACAAAGTATGCGCTGCCTGGGCAAATTTTGCGAGAAGCGGAGACCCAAGCACGGATGATGTAAAGTGGACGACCTACGACTCAAAGAATCGCGGCACGATGGTAATCGGAAACGACGGCTCCATGAAGATGGAGAATGACTGGCTGTCACAGCAGAGAAAGCTGACAGAACCGCTTTTGAAATATTATATCAAGTAATCCTGCAAAGACAGGAACCGCTTGATGTGGATAACCCTGCGAAGTGAGGCGCAAAGCCCCGCTCCGCAGGGTCTTTTTTGCAGGATACAGCCGGCGGCAGAGGCAGGCCTTCGCTGTCAGCGCTTTTTCTGCAAACAAGAGGAAAACTTCTGCCATTCGTATTGAAAAAATACAGGAATTTCTGTACAATAGATGATGAGAAAGCATAAGGGGAAAGAGACATGCAGGAGTTTTTAAGAAACGTTCTATCAGGTATAGGCATTATGGATGCGGTAGATATTCTCATAGTGGCTTTCCTGGTTTATAAGATATTAGGATTTATACGGGAAACAAGAGCAGAGCAGCTGATTAAGGGTCTGCTTGTTTTAGTTATTGCAACGGTTTTATCGGATTTCTTCAAGCTTCACACGCTCAACTGGCTGCTGAGAGGCGTTATGACGCTGGGCGTAGTGGCGATTGTAGTTGTCTTTCAGCCTGAGCTGCGAAGAGGGCTGGAATTTCTGGGGAGAACCAAGCTGGTAAAGCCGGGCTTTGGGCAAATGGATAAAGACAAGGCAAAGCATATTATTGCGGAATTTATAAGGGCAATCGGAAACTTTTCAAAGGATCGGACGGGAGCCCTTATTGTGCTGGAGCGGGGAACGGCACTTAACGACATGACTGAGTCGGGAACCATCATAGACGCGGAGATCTCCGCGGAGCTTTTGGGCAATTTGTTCTACGAGGGATCGCCCCTCCACGACGGCGCGGTGATTATACGGGGAGACCGGGTTTTTGCCGCAGGGTGCGTGCTGCCCCTGTCACAGAGCCGGACCATTGGAAAAGAGCTGGGAACAAGACACCGGGCGGGAATCGGCATTACGGAGCATTCTGACGCACTTACTGTGATTGTTTCGGAAGAAACCGGAATTATTTCCATGGCAATCGACGGGAAGCTGTCCAGATTTTTAGATACAAAGACCGTGGAGAAAAAGCTGCTGGATTTGTACTTGAAAAATGGGAGCATCAAAGAAAAGTCATCTCTGCTGTCGGACCTCTTTGGGAAAGTAAGGAGGAAAAACGATGGTAAAAAATGATAACGCATTAAAAATTCTTTCCCTTCTCATTGCCATATTCTTGTGGCTTTATGTAATCGGGGAAGTGAATCCTACTGTAACCCAGACCATTGAAAACATTCCGGTGAGCCTGCTCAATGAAAATACCCTTGAACAGCGGGATCTGGCCATTGACGGGGATGTGGAAAACCTTACGGTAGATATTGTGGTGGAAGGCACAAGAGGCGATCTGAATCGACTGGACAGAGATGAGATAAAGGCGACTGCCGATATCTTTGGCTACGAAAAGGGGCTGAATCATGTTCCGGTGCAGGTAGATGTTCCAGAGAATCTCAAGCTGACGAAAATTAAAACGCCCAAGCTGGAGATCCTGCTGGAGGATCTGGTTTCTGTATACAAAGAGATTCGCGTTAATTTTACAGGGAAAATGAAGTCCGGAACAGAGGCAGGCGACGTATCCGTAAGCCCTGCGGAAATTGAAGTTAAAGGCGCGCAAAATGCAGTGAATTCAGTAGAGTCGGTACAAGTGGAAGTGAATGCTTCCGAGGTTACAGACGAGCATAGGACATTTACCGCAGAGCCATCAGCCATCAGCAAAGAAGGAAACCCGGTCTACGGAGTATCCCTTTCTGCGGAAAATATCGAAATAGAGACGGTTTTGTACCACACAAAGACGGTTCCACTAACGGTAGACGTAAAGGGGAGGGTGCCGGAACGATATGAGCTGGAGGATATTTCGGTACCAGATGAAATCACCATAAAAGGCACAAAAAAAGCGCTGACCCAAATTAGCAGCGTAGAGGCAGAATCGGTGGATCTGAGCAAGGTAACAGCAAGTACATCTCTGGCTGTAAAACCAAAGCTGCCGGAGGGCGTGGAGGTTTCCGAAGAATCGCAAAATGACAAAGTTGAAATCAAGATACGGGGATTGTCCACTGGACGGCTCAAACTGTCTACGGCTGACTGCGTATTCAACCATTTGGACGAAAACCTGAAAGCGCATGTGAACACTGCTCAGCTGCTGGTAGCCTTTATCGGGCAAAAGCAGCTTGTGGAACATGCCGATCAGAAGGACTTTGTCCTTTCCGTGGATTTGAGGGGGCTGGGAGAAGGAAAGCACCTGGTGAGCCCAAAAGTGACGCCAGTAACAAAAAATATGAAGTTTCGCAAAATTACAGTAAAGCCGCGAAAAGTGGAAGTGACCATTACAAAGGAGTCTTAAAGAAAAAGAACATATCAGAGGGCAGAGCAGCATAGGGAAAGGAGATTTTAAAATGGGAAGACTATTTGGAACCGACGGTGTAAGAGGGGTGGCTAACTCGGAGCTGACTCCGGAGCTGGCCTTTAAGCTGGGAAAAGCCGGAGCTCATGTACTCAGCAATAAAACAAAGGGAAAACCGGTTGTCCTCATTGGAAAGGATACGAGAATTTCCGGCGATATGCTGGAGGATGCCCTCAGCGCGGGCATTCTTGCCGTAGGGGGCAATGTGATTAAGGTGGGTGTGCTTCCAACTCCGGCAGTGGCTTATCTGGTAAAATATTATCAGGCAGATGTAGGTGTTGTAATTTCCGCGTCCCACAACCCCTTTGAATACAACGGGATCAAATTTTTTAACAGCGAAGGCTTTAAGCTGGACGATGAAATTGAGGATGAAATTGAGGATATCATCCTTCGCGATATTGATGTAAACAGCCATATTACCGGTGACAAGCTGGGGCGGTGTCTGGAAGCGGAAAGCGACGCTCCGGCCGTTTACGCCCGCTATCTTACCGGAACCATTGATCGGAAGCTTAGCGGCATCCGGCTGGTAATCGACTGTGCCAACGGGGCATCGTACAAAGTGGCGGAGATGGTATATCGGGAGCTAGGAGCGGAAGTGTTCCTCATCGGCAACAAACCCGACGGCATGAACATCAACGATGGCTGCGGCTCCACACATCCGGAGCAGCTGCAGAAGGAAGTTCTACGCAGAGAGGCCTTCATGGGCCTTGCATATGACGGGGACGCGGATCGCTTAATTGCGGTTGACGAAAAAGGCAGACTCATTGACGGAGATAAGCTCATCTGCATCTGCGCAAAAATGCTGAAAGAGGCGGGAGAGCTTAAAGACAGCAAAGTCACAGCAACGGTTATGAGCAACATCGGATTTCACAAATATCTGGAATCTATGGGATGCAGCGTAGATGTGACTTCCGTAGGAGATCGGTATGTGTTAGAGCGCATGCTGGAAACAGGCTGCATCATCGGCGGCGAGCAGTCGGGACATATTATTTTCCTGAATCACTCTACAACAGGAGACGGAATCCTTTCCTCCCTCCAGCTTGTAAAGGCCATTTTGGCATCAGGGAAAAAGCCGTCGGAGCTTGCGGATGAAATTACGATTTACCCGCAGGTGCTCAAAAATGCGAAAGTAAAAAATGAACATAAAACCAAATACAAAAACGATCCTCAGATTTGCGCTGCCATTCAAAAGGTGGAAGAGGAAATGGAAGGATGCGGACGGGTACTCATTCGTCCTTCGGGGACAGAGCCCTTGGTGCGGGTTATGCTGGAGGGCGAGGACGAAGAGCGCATCACAGAGCTGGCTCAGGAGCTGGCAAAGCTGCTGACCAGAAAATTCGGCTGAGCAAGAGGCGGTTACTTGGAGAAAGCGATTAGGAGGTAAAAGCGATATGTGCGGAATTGTTGGATACATTGGCACGGAAAATAACGCGAAAGAGGTTATCATAGAGGGTCTGAAGCGTCTGGAATACAGAGGCTATGACTCAGCAGGCATTGCACTTTGTATAAATGGGAAAATCGAGACAAGAAAACATGTAGGTGAAATCAGCAACTTGGAAAAGATCATAGGCGACGTGTATTTTGAAAGCACTACGGGCATTGGCCATACCAGGTGGGCGACCCACGGAGCACCTTCGGATCTCAACGCCCATCCCCACAGCAACAGCGATAATACCATCACAGTTGTACACAACGGCATTATCGAAAATTACGTGGAGCTGCGGGAATGGCTGAGAGAGGATTACGGCGTTAAATTCAAGTCCGATACGGACACCGAAGTCATCGCCCATTTAATCGGCATTTACTATGACGGCGACCTCTATCAGGCGGTGTGCAGAGCGGTTGAACAGATGAGAGGCGCGTATGCAATCGGCGTAATTGCTGCCGCTGAGCCGGATAAAATGGTGGCAGTAAGAAAGGATGCTCCGCTGGTAGCGGGAATCGGGGAAGGGTGCAACTTCATTGCTTCCGATATCCCAGCTCTTCTCAAGTATGTAAGGCGGATTTTCCTGATCGAAAATAACGAAACCGTAGTCCTTACAAAGGACGATATTAAAATCTACGATGAGCATCAAAAGCTGGTGCGGCGCGATGTGTTCCACGTAACCTGGGATGCGGACGCAGCTGAAAAGGGCGGCTATGATCACTTCATGATGAAGGAGATTCACGAGCAGCCAAAGGGCCTTGATGAAACGTTGACAAGACGCCTTGATGAAGACGGCGACATCAATTTGGACGGTATTTCCATGACAAAAGAGGACATCGAAGGCTTTAACAAAGTATACATTGTTGCCTGCGGGACAGCCTACCATGCGGGCCTTGTGGGCAAGGCCGCCATCGAAAAGCTGGCCAAAATTCCAGTGGAGGTGGACATTGCTTCCGAATTCCGCTATCGGGATCCCTTTGTGGATGACAAAACCCTCTTTATCGCCATCAGCCAGTCGGGAGAAACCCTGGACACTCTGGCGGCTCTCAGGGAGGCAAAAAAGAAGGGCGCAAGGATCCTTTCCGTGGTAAACGTAGTGGGAAGCTCGGTTGCAAGAGAATCCGACGATGTATTTTACACCTGGGCAGGTCCGGAAATCGCAGTGGCTTCCACAAAAGCTTACACCACCCAGCTTATGTGTATGTACCTCATCGCTTTATACATGGGGCGTACAAAGGGTGTAATTGACAAAGAATATTACAGCCGGTTTATCGAAGAACTGCGCGGTATTCCGGACAAACTGCAGACCGTATTGAACCGGGAAGCGGATATCGAACAGATAGCGAGAAAATACTGCAGAAAGGAACAGGTCTTCTTCATTGGACGCGGTGTGGATTCGGCCGTTTCCTACGAGGGCTCCCTCAAGCTCAAGGAGATTTCCTATATCAATTCCTTTGCCATAGCAGCAGGAGAGCTGAAGCACGGAACCATTGCCTTAATTGAAGAGGGTACGCTGGTCTTTGCTCTGGCAACCCAGGACTTCCTCTTTGAAAAAATGCTTTCCAACATTAAGGAAATTCAGGCAAGGGGCGCCAACATCGTGGGCATTGCAAAAGAAGGTAACCGGGAAATCGAACAGGAATCCAGCGAGGTCATCTACCTTCCTGAATGTATGGATGAAGTGACGCCGCTGCTTGCGGTCGTACCTCTGCAGATCTTTGCGTATTACGTTGCAAAATTCCGGGCATGCAATATCGACAAACCGAAGAATTTAGCAAAATCAGTAACAGTAGAATAAGAAGAGTGGGGTGA
This sequence comes from Clostridia bacterium, assembly GCA_910575405.1. Taxonomy (GTDB): domain Bacteria; phylum Bacillota; class Clostridia; order Peptostreptococcales; family Anaerovoracaceae; genus Hominibacterium. The sequence continues at coordinate 21,512 of CAJTER010000038.1, forward strand.
AAAACAATGCAGAATTATGAAATAAGAGATATTAACCTGGCGCCTTCGGGTCATCAGAAAATCCAGTGGGTAAAAAACAATATGCCGCTGCTTGCCGGTCTTGAAGAGGAATTTGCCAGAACAAAGCCATTTGAAAATATCAAAATCAGCCTTTCCGTCCATCTGGAAGCAAAGACCGCATACCTGTGTCTGGTACTTGCGGCAGGCGGCGCCCAGATGTCTGTCACAGGAAGCAATACTCTGTCCACACAGGATGATGTTGCCGCAGCCCTGGCAGATTCAGGCCTGAAGGTATTCGCATACCACGGCGCTACGGATGAGGAATATGATCGCCACATCGAAATGTGCCTGGAACACAAACCCAACATTATCATCGACGATGGCGGCGATCTGGTCGGACTCCTGCACAACAAACGGCCGGATCTGGCAGAGGACGTCTGGGGCGGCTGTGAGGAGACCACCACCGGCGTTATCCGGCTGCAGGCCATGGAAAAAGAGGGCATCCTCAAGTTCCCAATGGTAGCAGTCAACGATGCCCAGTGCAAGCATCTGTTTGATAATCGCTATGGCACAGGCCAATCCGTATGGGACAGCATTATGCGCAACACAAATCTCATCGTTGCCAGCAAGACGGCTGTTGTCGTAGGATACGGCTGGTGCGGAAGAGGAATTGCCATGAGAGCCGCGGCCCTGGGGGCAAAGGTTATTGTAACAGAAATCGATCCGGTAAAAGCGATGGAAGCCAGAATGGATGGATTTGACGTTATGAAAATGGAGCAGGCAGCGCCTTACGGAGATATTTTCGTCTCTGCTACAGGCTGCAAACATACTATTACTGTAGCGCACATGGAAAAGATGAAGGATCGGGCAATCCTTGCAAATGCAGGCCACTTCAATGTGGAAGTGGATATGGAAGGGCTGGAAGCTGCTGCTTCCGATAAAAAGGAAACTCGTAAAAATATCATGGGATACCAGCTGTCAAACGGAAAATGGATCAATGTTATTGCGGAAGGAAAGCTGGTAAACATCGCGGCTGCTGATGGACACCCGGCAGAAATCATGGATCTCAGCTTTGCGGTTCAGGCATTATCCGCTATGTACATCAAAGAAAACTACAAGGAGCTGGAGAAAAAAGTCATCGATGTGTCTGCTGAAATCGACGATAAGATCGCGAGAAGAAGACTGGAATGTTGGGGCATTGAAATCGACCAACTGACACCGGATCAGGAAAAATACTTAAACAGCTGGCAAGTATAACCCGGGAAAGCACCATTCAGACAGAATTAATAAAACGGCGGCGCGCAGGCGCCGCTTTTCCAAAGTGTGGGCTTCACTATGAAAATGTAAACAAAATCGGATATGGAGGTGGTAAAATGGCAAAAAGGCCAAAAATTACAATTACTATGGTTGACAAAAAAGAGTCCGGGCCATGTCACTACGGACATAAGATCGGCGATACATTTGATTTTGATACGGATAGGGGAAAGATGTGCCCGATGATGCTGCACACGGCTTTTCCATATATTGATATTTTACGATATGGCGGCACGGTACCAGGAGAAGACAGTGAAGATGAATGCTTGTTTTGCTGTCCGGATGCCAGAGTAATTAATGTTTTTAAAATAGAGAGGAAAAAGGTGTAATTATGCATATTGGAGTAGATATTAAAGCAAAAATTATGGAAGACATCAAAGCGGCCATCCGCGAATTTGAGGCCCGTCCGGATATCAAAACCCGGTTTGGAACACCTACGGTAGGTTATGCGGATACGAGAAACCCCATCTTTGACATGTATTTTTCCAGAACCATCAGTGATCATCCAAAGCAGATCTACCGTCCGGGAAATACAGTGGTGGTACATTTCGTTCCATATGCTCCGGAAATTACGCAGAGCAATAAAGGCGGAACAGAGCCGTCCGAAGCTTGGAAGACGGCCTTTACCGAGTCCATGTGGCTGTCCATGCGCTTAAACGGCGTCATTCGGGAAGCCCTTGATACAGTGGGCCGCCTGTCTTCCTGCACCAACACGCCGACAGACTGGAATGAAGAACTTTGCAGAGAAGGCTGGTCCCACAAGCTGGCGGCCTATGCCGCAGGAATGGGAAAATTTGGGCCTGCGGGAAGCTTTCAGACGGAAGAAGGCTTTGCCGGAAGATTTGGTTCCATCATCACCGACGGCCAGTATGCGGAGGCCTTTGATCCCCTTTCCGCAGACGAACTGGAAGCCATCTATCAGGAAATACAAAAGCAGTACCGTTATCAGGAAGCTGGCGGACCTATATGCGGTCAGGAAATGATCAAAGCCTGTCCGGGGGGAGCAATTTCGGAAAAGGGAATTGACCGTAAGCTGTGCCAGGCATACTGCAAAACCATTGACGAGCATATCCCATCTCCCGAAGTGTGCGGGAAGTGCTTCTTTTACTAATGAATACAAATGCAATCTGAAACGTGCATAGTGCAATGCAAAAGAGCCCCAAGCCGGTTTTCTGGCTGGGGTTTTTATAATGAAAAAATTGTTAATTAATATGAAAAAATACAAAAAATGGATTGACAAATAAAGCAAAACCCTCTATACTATAAATTGTAAAAAATTACATATAATGGAGGGTAATCATGATGAATTATGAAGTTTTTAAAAACGTAATTAAAGAAAGAATCAAAGAATTTCTGCCGCCGGTATTTCAGTCCTACAGGGTGGAAACAACCGTGGTGCGGAAAGTAAACGAAGAAAAGGATACACTGCTGATCATGCCGCAAGATGAAAAAAATCTGGTCGCAATGCCCAACATTTATCTGGATGATATGTACGAAGACTTCCGGCAGCACCAGGATATGAGTGAGATTCTCAAGGTCATTGCGGCAATGGTCATCCAGTATACCGGGAGTTTTCCGCCGGAGCATGTAAAACTGGGGCTGAAAGAAAGGAAAAATGCCATTGTAATGAATCTGATCAACACGAGAAGGAACCGGGAGCTGCTCAAACAGATTCCCCACAAGGACATCATGGATCTTTCGATTATTTACAGGATTATTATGCAGCAGGCAGATCACGGCCTTATGACAGTCCTGGTGGACAACCGGCTCATGCAGGAGCTGGAACTTACGCCAGAGGAGCTGGAAAAGCTGGCCTACCAAAACACCAGCCGTATGTTTCCGGCAGAGATCTCCAAAATGGCAGATTTCCTCTATGTAATGACCAACAGCCAGAAGATTCATGGCGCGGCTACGATGATGAACCGGGAGGCGGTGGAACGGCTGGCAGATAAAATTGGAGGGAACTTTTTCCTCATACCAAGCTCTATCCACGAGGTATTGGCAGTACCGGAGGAAGAGGGCGATGCAGATAGCCTGGCGCTCTTGCTGGAAGAAGGAAACCGGGTATGCAGTGCGAATAACGAGATTCTGTCAGAAACTATTTATTATTATGACAGAAAAAAGAAGGAATTCAGCATGGCAGCCACCTATTTGAAATGAGCATAGATTTTAAAAATCTTGTTGCAGGACAGTAACCTTTTCGGCTCACTTTCCATACCTTATATAGAAGTTAAAATTTAGAAAAGTAGGTGAAATGAATGGGTAACAACTGTGGACTTTTCCGTGGAGAAGGCATTGACACCAGTTTATTGTTCTTCTTCTTACTGCTGGTGATTATCTTCTGCAATTGCTCGAACTAGCAGGCAACGATACATCCAGTGTGGAGAAAAAAACTGCGCTTGCGGCAATCCTGCCGCAGCGCAGCTCCCCTTTTTAGCCTATTTGAGCGCTGATTCTCTGTCTGGTGCGTTCTTCGCCCAGGATCTGCTGGATTTCCCAGATATCCGGGGATTGGCTGCGACCCATGACTGCAATGCGGATAATAGTACTTACATCGCCTACATGGCCCTTGTATTGATCCGGGTTTTTCTTGTAATCCTTTGGACGGGCAGCATAATTCAGATCTTCTGCAATTGCCCGGATTTTGTCAAACCACTGGCTCTGATCATCGCTGTGAGCATAAGTATCCAGATAACGGGTCAGGATTTCTTTTGCATCAGCAGCAGCGTTTTGCGGATATTCATCTTCAATTTCAAAATGATCATCAAAGAAATAACGGATGAATCCAAAGATCTGTTTGCCGCAGACCAGATCCTTTCTCGGCTTTTTGCCGCTTCTCCCAAGATCGAGGATTTTTTCAATATAATCCTCATGGCCTTCAAAGAGAGGCAGGATATCCGGCATAAACTCTTTTGCCCAGTCCTTCATGAATTGGCACAAGCGGGAGGCTGGGATTTTAACCAGAACATCCTTGGAGACATCGTTCAGCTTATCCAGATCAAAGAGAGCGCCGGAATTACTCATTTTTTCTGTCTGGAATGGGAATTCCTCTGCATCGGCATCTGGATTGGCCTGACGCCATTCTTCGTAATTGGAATTCAGGATGGTTAAGAGATATTCCCGCACAGCTTCAGGCATATAGCCTTCCTGGCGGTAATAATCCAGGGAAAGTTCCGGATCCTTGCGCTTGGAAAGCTTTCGTTTATTACCGTTGTCCAGCTTCATCAGCTGAGCAGTATGGCAGAAGACCGGCATTTCAAAGCCCAGCTTTTCAAAGAGCTCCACATGGATCGGCAGGGAGGAAATCCACTCTTCCCCGCGGACAACGTGGGTAGTGCGCATCAGGTGATCGTCCACTACATGGGCAAAATGGTAGGTGGGAATTCCGGTAGCCTTAAGGATAACTACATCCTGATAATTTTCAGGCATGGAGAGGGTTCCGCGGATCCCATCCCCAACGGAGATGGTTCTAGCCTTTTCCGGATCCTGATTTCCACCGGAACGTAGACGGATAACATAGCTTTTTCCTGCGTCAATATTCTGCTGTACTTCCTCTAAGGACAAGTCGCGGCAGGCAGCATAGCTTCCGTAAATTCCAGGGTTTTCTTTGTTTTCCTCCTGGGCTTTGCGTATCTTCGCGATTTCATCTTCCGTCAGAAAGCACGGATATGCCAGGCCTTTGGAAACCAGCTCCTTTACATAGCACTGGTAAATTTCACCCCGCTGGCTCTGGTAATAGGGGCCATAATCGCCACGGGAGCCATCAAGGGATGCGCCTTCGTCAAAATCAATGCCAAAAAAGTCCAGAGCAGTGATAATGGTTTCCACAGCGCCTTCCACGTAACGTTTATCGTCCGTGTCCTCAATACGGAGATAAAAAATACCGCCGCTCTGGCGCGCCAGCCGCTCATCGACAAATGCGCCGTACAGATTCCCCAGGTGGATAAATCCAGTAGGGCTCGGACCCAGTCTGGTGACTCTGGCGCCTTCCGGCAGACTGCGGGGAGGGTAAATGGATTCATAATCCTGCGGAGCTTTTGTAATTTGCGGAAACAGCAGTTCCGCCAGTTTATTGTAATTCATATGGTAAAATTCCTTTCCTCTATAATTGACTCATTGCGGATAACCCAGAGCATCTAGTGTAGTGTTTGTGGCTATCGGATGTCTATTTATTATACGATGAAATCCAGCGCCTCGCAAGGCTTGGCCGGCTTGTTGAGGGATTTATTTCCGGCAGACAATGTAAAATTGAAATTGGAAAGGGCAAATCCGGAGCAGCTGCCAGATTTCAAAAGCATAGACACACTCTTTGACAAGACAGGCGATACTGGCTATACTATTAGGAAAGAGACAGACATAAGACTGTAGATACAGGAATAAAACATGGACATCTAAAGGAGAACACAAATGAACTTAAGAGAACTTTTAATAGCAGATCCTGTTGTTTTGCAGGAACAATTAATTGGAAAAGAAATCGAAATCCTGGGAGGAAAGGCCCTGCTTTTAGGAATTCAGCAAATAGAATGGGAGGAAGAGGGTCAGATGGCCCAGGCAGCAAAGCTTTCCATCCTTTATGAACAGCTTCCAAAAGAAGATGATTTTTGGCAGGACAGGCATGAAGCGGAGGACTGGGAGGATGAAACAATGACAAATCGTCAATTCCTGCTGGAAGCGCTTGATGCCGGGGCAGAGCTGTCCATTCGGGATATAAAAGGCTTTCGCATAAATGGGAACCTCTACGAAATCACAGCGCCAGAGACTGCCGGTTCGGTCAGTCTGGCCCAGAGAGCCTACGATGATGTTCAGCTGATGAAGCATTTTGCAGGGGAAGATATCATTCCGGATGAATGGATGAAAAAGGATCTGGAGCTGCTGGCGCTTGCAGGGTACTATGTGGAGCCGGGGATCTTTGATGCCGGGTGGGATGTGGATATTCCCAACATATGTATAGAGATGAAATTACCGGATGAACAATTTCCGATAGGTAAAATTATGGAGCTCAGCATCGGACATTACGATCTGCCAAAAGAGTTTTCCATTAAAAGCAGAAACGGTGAGGATATCCCGGTGAAAATCCACGGCTTGTATCTGCAGGATGTGTGGAGTCTGTGGGAAGCGGATGCAAGTGATGCTTGGGATGAAGAGGATATGGAAGAAATGGAGGGCTACTGCGGACGGGATGAACGGCTGCTGGAAGTAGAATACAGTGCTCCCGATAACATTCAGCTCAATTTCTTTACAAAGGAATATCTGGACAGCCCAGCCTTTGAAACGGATCATTCCGTTTCCTGGGGGATCCTGTCAGGCGAGGAGCCGGGCAAAAAGCTGGCAGCAGCGGCAGTTGTCCCAGAAGATTTCAGTGGACCAGTGGAAATGGAATTAATGTCTTATGTAAAATTTGGAGGCTGAAAACAGCCACATAAAAATCAGGCAGCCTTTTAGGGCTGCCTGCAAGCTTTGCTGCGAAACGGCTATTGCGGTACCAGCTTATATCCGACTCCGCGCACCGTCAGAATGTACCTGGGCCTTTCCGGGTTTGGTTCGATTTTTTTCCTCAGATTGCTGATATGTACCATCACAGTGCGCACATCATCCTCAATGCTGTATGTATCCCAGAGATTATCAAATATCTGGCGGCCAGTAAATACCCTGTTTGGATATTTGCAGAGGAGCACCAATAGTTCGAATTCTTTTGCAGTCAAATGAACCGGCGCGCCGCTTACGGTCACCGTGTGGGCTGTCAAATCGATCTCCAGCTCACCTGCGGAGAGGACATTGCGTTCCGGGGAAAGGCCGCTTCCCGATGAATTTTGCAAATTGCGTCTGCGAAGATGCGCCTTTACACGGGCTACAAGCTCTGCAGGGCTGAAGGGCTTTGTGATATAGTCGTCCCCACCAATGGAAAGCCCCAGAACCTTATCCATATCCTGCCCCTTACAGCTTACAAAGAGAATCGGCACATCGCTCTGTTCGCGGATCTTTGCACATAACTCAATACCGGAAAGACCGGGCATTACAACGTCAAGGAGGATAAGATCCGGATTCTTTTCCATTGCCAGCGCCGCAGCCCTGGTACTATCCGTAGTCCAGACAACCTCGTAGCCCTCCCGGGAGAGATACAGCTTCATCAGCTGGATGATTTCCATCTCATTATCGACAATCATGATTTTATCCTGAGCCATATTGATACCTCCCTTTCACTGCTCTACTTTTTCAGGGGCAGGGGAGTTACGAAGGGCCGTCCGGTTTTATCAAGAAGAGGTGTCAGACCTCCGGCATTGGCATCCTTGTGCCATAAATAATTCACGCCTGTTTCCTTGTCTACCCAGATTTCGTTGACAGTTACGAGGCCGTGGCTGTAAATTTTTTCAAAACGGTTTGTATCATGTTCCATAAAACACCTCTTTCCTACCTTATATAAGATCGTTCAGCTTGCCCTTTGCACCAGCCTGCATGAGTTTCCCGAGTTTGTCTGCAAGGCATGTCCGGGCCGGCGGTACAAACGGCAACAATATAAGTATACGTCAAATGGGAAAATTCCACAACTGAAAAACTTGTCAGATGCAGCATGTTTCTTTAATTTGCAATTCCGGGGAGCAAAATCTTGCGGCACAGGCGCCGAAACGATTGACAATTCGGGGCTTAGCCATTATAATAGTACGATATGATAAAGGGTCGAAAGGAGATTATTAAATGACAGAAGAAATACTGTTAACCAAAGAAGGGTACGACAAAATCGTAGAAGAACACGAAGAACTCGTTGCTGTTCGAAGAGCAGAGGTGGCGGAAAAATTAAAAGAAGCCATTGCTCAGGGCGATATTTCCGAAAACGCTGATTATGATGCCGCGAAAAATGAGCAGGCAGAGCTGGAAGAGCGGATTCACAAGCTGGAAAATATGATTCGTAAAGCTAAGATCATTGATGAAAGCGAACTGGCAGGGGATCAGGTAACGGTCGGATTGACGGTAAAGGTGCAGGACGTGGATACTAAGGAAGAGGAAGAGTTTACTATCGTAGGTTCAACCGAAGCAGACCCGTTTGAAGGAAAAATCTCCAACGAATCACTAGTAGGCCAGGCGCTGCTTGGAAATAAGGCAGGCGACGAGGTTACAGTAGAAGTCCCTGATGGAGTCATTGTATACAAAATATTAGAGATCCACAAAAAGTAAACAATTGAGTAAAAATAAATATACGAGGTAGCGTAAATGAGTGAACAAAAGAAGAACCAGAATGTAAATCCGGAAACGGAAGAACTGACGGAAGAAGGATTAAACGAACAACGAAAGATCCGCAGAGAAAAGCTGAAGACCCTTCAGGAAGCGGGAAGAAACCCATTCCTGATTGAAAGATGGGATGTAAACGCCTACAGCCAGGACATCAAAGATAACTTTGAGGAAATGGATGGAAAGGAAGTTTCCATTTCAGGAAGAATGATGGCAAAAAGAGGTATGGGAAAGGCTTCCTTTGCGGATATTCAGGACTACAAGGGCAGAATTCAGTGTCACGTAAAAAGAGATGTATTAGGCGAGGAAGAATACAAGTGGTTCAAAACCTATGATATCGGCGATATTTTTGGCATCACAGGAAAAGTATTCAAAACCCAGAGAGGTGAAATTACCATCGAAGCTTCCAAAGTCGTTCTTTTATCCAAATCCCTGCAGGTTCTGCCAAACAAATGGCACGGACTGAAGGACACAGACATCCGCTACAGACAGCGTTACGTGGATCTGATCATGAATCAGGATGTAAAAGAAACCTTCATCAAACGCGCTGCCATTATCAAGGAAATCAAACGGGTTTTAGAAGAGGACTTTGGATATCTGGAAGTGGATACTCCAATCCTGACAACCATTGCAGGCGGAGCAAACGCCCGTCCTTTTGAAACCCACCACAATACGCTAGATCTGGATATGAAGCTGCGTATTTCCAACGAGCTGTATCTGAAGAGGCTGGTAGTAGGCGGCCTTGACCGGGTTTATGAAATGGGAAAAATGTTCCGAAACGAAGGTATGGATAAGAACCACAGCCCGGAATATACATCCATGGAGTGCTATATGGCTTACGAGGATATGGAAAAGACCATGGAGGTTACGGAGCAGGTGGTTTCCAAAGCAGCCCTCAAAGCGACGGGAAGCATGGTGATCGAATACCAGGGCAAGTCTTTTGATCTGACCCCACCGTGGAGAAGACTGAAAATGTCCGATGCAGTCAAGGAAATCACGGGAATCGACTTTGATCAGATTACCACAGACGAGGAAGCGAGGACTGCTGCCATCGGACAGGGCATGGATAAGGATGAAGTGAGCGAAATGACGAGAGGTAAGATCCTGGCCGAGCTGTTCGAGGAATACTGCGAGGATGTTCCGGGGTATTTGGATGGACCGGTCTTTGTAATCGGTCACCCAGTAGAAATTTCTCCGCTTGCGAAAAGAGATCCGGAGGATCCACGGATTACAAGGCGTTTTGAGGCCTATGTAAACGGCTGGGAAATCGCCAACGCTTTCTCTGAGCTCAACGATCCAATCGACCAGTACCAGCGATTCAAAGAGCAGCAGGCACAGCTGGACGACGGCACGGACGATGAAGCGCATCCGATGGATGAAGACTTCGTAAATGCTCTGGAAGTAGGACTTCCGCCAACAGGAGGTCTGGGAATCGGAATTGACCGGGTGATTATCCTTATTACCAACTCGCCGAGTATACGGGATATTATGCTCTTCCCGACCATGAAGCCGATGGATAAATAAACAATACTGGAAGGCAGACATTTCACAGAAACGGTGTTGTGTCTGTCTTTTTTAATGGACCTCGTTTGAGCCCGGAATGGACAAATAACGATGGGTTTGGAAATGGATCTAGTTCCAAATCCCTTCCATATTTTTTAGCCACAACTGTTACAATTTTACTTGACCACTACAGATTGTGTTATTATATCTTCGAGAGATGTTAGAAAATTAGGAGAAATGATTATGGAATCAAAATTCATCGCACATATCAATGAAATGGATGGAAGTGTACAAACAGTGCTCGAACACAGCCGGAATACTGCGGAGTTAAGTAAGCAGTTTGCAATACCTGAATTTCAGGAGATTGCATACATAGCCGGATTAGCGCATGATCTTGGAAAATGGGAGGAGGATTTTCAGCAGAGGATTCGTGGAAAAGCTATTTTGGTAGAACATTCTATTGATGGCGCAATTGAAGTCAATAAACTGTTGCCTTATCCCATTGGAAAAATGCTGGCCTATTGTATTGCCGGGCATCATTCTGGGATTCCGGACGGTGGAAATAAGAAAGATTCTCCAGATAATTATGATCATCCGACATTATATGGCAGATTACAGCGTAAGGATAGAAGCATTTACGAAGCATATCAGGAGGAACTTCAGATTCCTGATATAGATGATAAAGAATTTAAGCAGTTGCTCACGCAGGACTGTAACAATTATAAGGTGCTAGTAGATAAGTTTGCATTTTTTACTCGCTATTGTTTTTCCTGTCTAACGGATGCGGACTCCATTGATACAGGAACTTTCTGTGGAACGAGGACAAACTGTGTTCCTCATACTGATTTTGCAAAGTGTTTGCAGAGGCTGAATCAGAGAATGAGTTCGTTTGTATGCAAGACGGAATTGCAGAAGGCGAGAAGCGTACTGCAGGAGCAGGTCTTTGCAAAGGTTAGGGAAACGTCTGAAATTTCTTTAATGAACATGCCAACTGGTAGCGGAAAGACTTTGTGCAGCATAAAATTTGCACTGGAACGAGCCATTAGAGCAGGCAAAAAGCGGATCATCTATATTATTCCGTTTAACTCGATTATTGATCAAACGGTAGGAGAGTTTGAAGGGATTTTTCAAGAGGATGCAGAAATACTGCGGCACCAGTCATCATTCTCCTATGAGGATGACGATGGGGATGAATCATCCAGTGAAGATTACCGCGATGCTATGAAAAATGCAACGGAAAACTGGGATGCCGGGATCGTGATTACGACGGCAGTCCAATTCTTCGAATCATTGTATTCTAATCGAAAGAAAAAACTGAGAAAACTGCATAACATGGCAGACAGTATTTTGATCTTTGATGAAGCGCACCTGATGCCTCAAAATTTTTTGCAGCCATGTTTACAGGCTGTTTCGTTCCTCACGAAGTATTTTCATAGTGAGGCGGTCTTTTTAACGGCAACTATGCCGGATTTTAAAAGTCTGGTTCAAAAGTATGCACTATCAAACAGTCAGGTTGTAGATTTGATCGAGGATACTTCGGCATTTCATAAATTCAAAAAGTGCCGTTACGTCAATATGGGACAGGTGTCGCAGAGTCAGTTGTTGCAGGAAGTACAGGTACAGCCATCGGCCTTGGTCATTGTCAATAGCAAGAAAATGGCGAAGGAACTGTACCAGCTTTGCACGGGGAACAAATATCATTTATCAACTTATATGGCGGCGTGTGACAGACAGCGGGTAATTGGTGAGATAAAAGATGCTTTAGAGCTACTGGAAAAGGATTTTCCGGGACTGCAGAATGTACCGGAGGAACGACGCATTACAATCATTTCCACGTCGCTGATCGAAGCAGGAGTTGATCTGGATCTGTTTAGCGTATACCGGGAGTTAACAGGACTGGACAGTATTTTACAATCCGGCGGCCGTTGTAACCGGGAAGGAAAGCGATCGGATGCGACTACCTTTGTGTTCTCCTTCATAGAAAGTGAGAGCCAGCGCCAAACAGATGTAAGAATGGAATTGACGAAAGGACTGCTGGAAAAATATGAGGATATTTCAGCACCAGAGTGTATTACGGAGTACTATGATAGACTGTTTCATATGAGAGAGGATCAGATCGAGAATCATACTATTAGCAGTGAATGTTCTGATATAAATTGTATTCCATTCCGTTCTTATGGAGAGCGGTTTAAAATCATTGATGCATTAACGGCATCCGTAGCAGTAGGACTGGATGAGAAAAGTCTCGAACTGATACGTCAACTGGAATATACCGGACAGTGTAATGTTCGTGAGCTGCAGAAATATACATGTTCTATCAAACCATGGGAACTGGATGCACTGATAGATCAGCATGTTGTTAAAGATTACGGCAGCGGTATCTGGTGTCTGACAAATCGGGATTATTATGATGATGAAACTGGCATTAAGTTTGAAGGCGAAGATTATTTTATCTGACTGGAGGGATGTGTATGAGTTATGGATTTAAAATCATGGTAGAAGGGGATTATGCCTGTTTTACCAGACCGGAATTCAAGGTGGAGCGCGTTAGTTACGATGTGCCCACGCCAGGAGCTTTGGAAGGTATGCTGAAAAGCATTTACTGGAAGCCGGCAATTCGGTATGTTATTGATAAAATCGTCGTTTTTCAACCCATTGAGTTTGCCAATGTCCGTCGTAATGAAGTGAAAAATAAGGTGCTTTATAGCGATATAAAGAAACAAATGGCTGGGAAAGGTGGAGAGCCTTGTATTTATACATCGGAAAACCGGAGTCAGCGGGCATCCATGCTTTTAAAAAATGTGAAATATGGGGTGGAATTTCATTTCGAGATGACTGGGCTGCGAAGCGAGGAAGATGATACAGAGAGCAAGCATTTTAATATTTTGAAGCGGCGGCTGGAAAAAGGACAGTGCTTTCGGACTCCTTGCCTGGGATGCAGTGAATTCCCGGTCAAGAGGATCGAATTAGTGGAGGAATTTGATGAAAAGCTGATCAGTGAACGCGTGCTGGATATGGGCGATGTGGATCTTGGTTTTATGAGTTATCGTGTTGATTTTCAGGATGGTGGGATCCCTGTCAATAACGACTGGGAAAATCCCGAGTTTTCTGACCGGGCAACCACACAATATTACCGGCCACATATGGTGAGAGGCATTATCGATGTGAAAAAATACAGGGAGGAGTTGTTATGCTGATCAAAGCACTATGTGATTACTATGACATTTTATCAGAGGCAGGAAAAGTGCTTCCAGAAGGATATTCCAATGTGGGTATTCATTATCTGGTTTCCCTTACGCCGGAAGGAAAAGTAGACACAATAACGGATTACCAAAATCATATATCAGAAACTTTGAAAAATGGGAAAACCAAAATAAAGACAACTCCTAAAACAGTAAAGATGCCGAAGCGTACAGAAAAGTCGGCAATTGATTCTAATATTATAGAACATCGTCCTCTGTATCTGTTTGGCTTGAACTATGCAGAGGATTCCATGGATGCGGATGATAAAAAAGCACAAAAATCACACGAGGCATGTGTGAAAACAAATCTGGAGTTTTTAGACGGAATTGATTCCCCTGTAGTAAATGCGTATCGTAATTTTTTACAAAGCTGGGATCCTAAGCAAGAGATACATAATGGAAAATTGATAGAGTTAGGAAAAAAATATAATACCTTCCGATTTGCATTTTGTTTGTCAGGAAATCCCGATATATTACTCCATGAGGATCCTGTGGTAAAAAAGAAGTGGGAGCAAAGGAGTCAGGAAGCAAAAGACTACAAAGATGAGGAGAGTAATGTGCAATGCGCCATAACGGGTGAGCATGTGCCGATGGCTCGTATTCATAATAAGATAAAAGGCGTTTATGGTGGACAAGCCTCAGGAACTGGCCTGGTAACCTTTAATAATCCTTCTGAAAATTCTTATGGAAATGAACAGTCCTATAACAGTAATATTTCAGAAACTGCAATGGAGAAATATACAGAAGCTTTGAATTATTTGTTGCAGGGACGCAATCATAAGATTTTACTGGATGATTTGACGATCCTTTTTTGGGCGATGAATCCTAGGGAAACCTGTGAAGATGCTTTTTTAGCTATGCTAAATGGAGAACCCGAAAAGATGAATGCAGAGGCGACTGATAAGAGGCTGCAAGCTCTGATGGAAAGTGGTAAGGATGCAGTAGCTTATCAAAAGCAGCTGGAATCTTTCGATGACATTGATGAAAATGTTGTTTTTTACATGGTGGGAATCAAGCCGAATGCTTCCAGACTTTCTTTGAAATTTATCGATCGCAAGAGGTATTCTGATGTGCTTTGGAATATTTTACAGTTTCAGAAAGATATGCAGGTTTCAGAGGAATTTAGAGCTGTTCCATTTTATCGTATAAAAAAAGAGCTGGTTTCGCCGAAGAGCAGTAATGAAGTGTGTAATCCGGCGCTCTTGTCGAAGGCATTTGAAGCGGTTGTTTATGGATATCAATATCCAATTGCATTGTTGGAGACGGTTGTACGCAGGGTAAAAACGGATAATGATGTTAGTGTAACTGGGAATAGAATACGGGTAGGACTAATAAAAGCTGTCTTGAATCGAATGACCGAAAAGGAGGAGATAACAATGGCGTTAGACCGAGAAAATCAAAATCAGGCGTATTTATGTGGAAGGTTGTTTGCAGTGCTGGAGCAGTTGCAAGATGCTGCTTCGGGAGGAAACTTGAACAGTACAATTAAAGAACGATTTTTTGCTTCTGCAGCATCAAAACCGGTGCTTGTTTTTCCAAAAGTATTAAAACTGTCGCAAAATCATTTGGAAAAATTTAGAGGGAAAAATGAAAAGAACTATGTTTTTTATAGTAGACTAATTAGTGAGATCATTGATATGATGCAGGGAGAGTTTCCGGATACGCTATTGTTAGCAGATCAGGGTAAATTTATTATCGGTTATTATCAACAGAGACAACGTTTTTTTGAGAAAAAGAATACGGATGAACAGTAGATAAAAGGGAGGAAAAGGCTATGGCAATTACAAACAGATATGATTTTATCATGTTATTCGATGTGGAAAATGGTAATCCTAATGGGGATCCAGATGCAGGCAATGCTCCTCGAATGGACGCAGAAACTGGGTATGGTTATATAACAGATGTATGTTTGAAGCGTAAGATACGGAATTTTGTAGAGATGGCGAAAGAGGGGGAGAGTGGATATAACATCCTTGTAAAACCTGATAAGGCCTTGAACACACGCTTTACAGAAGCCTATGATGCAGAACAGCTGGAAAAAGGTAAAAAAGGCAAAAAAGCAGATGACATTAAGAAAGCCAGAGATTATATGTGCCGAAATTATTTTGATGTCCGTGCTTTTGGAGCGGTTATGTCAACGGGTGATAATCCGTGCGGTATTGTCAGAGGGCCGGTGCAGATCACCTTTGCAAGAAGCCTTTCTCCGATCACCATCGAAGATGTAACGATCACGAGGCAGGCCAGGACTACAGAAGATCGTCAGGAGACTGGTGGAACTGAAATGGGCCGAAAAAGTATTATACCCTATGCCCTGTACCGAGCAGAGGGATATATATCGGCTGCATTAGCGCAGAAGGTTACAGGCTTATCGGATGATGATGTGGAACTCTTGTGGGATGCTATTGTGAATATGTTTGAAAACGACCATAGTGCGGCAAGAGGAAAAATGTGTATGCGAAGGCTTTATATCTTCAAACATGACAGCACTCTGGGAAATTGTCCTTCTCATGTTCTGTTCGACAAAGTAGGGGTGTCTTTAAAAGAAGAAAAACCTCCGCGCCAGCTTGCGGATTATACAATACATGTAGATGATACTATGCCGGAGGGCGTTACGCTCATAGAAAAGATATGAGAGGTGAAGAAATAACGATTCGGTCCATTCAGCATTATATGTATTGTCCACACCGCTGGGGACTTTTGGAAATCGATAAGGCGTGGGCAGAGAATGTTTTTGTTACGAAGGCTAATTTGATGCATGAACGAGTGCACGATCCTGATCGCAATTACACGGCAAGAGGAAGGAAAGTGTATACATCCGTTCCTGTCTACAATGATTTAGAGGAATATAATCTTTACGGGGTCACGGATTGTTTGGAGTGTAAAGAATCTAAAGATGGGGTTGATGCTCTTCATGACGGTAGGAAGTACAAGCTTTGCATCGTAGAATACAAGCCGACTAAGCCAAAGCAGCAGACGCATCGCAGAGATGACCTGATGCAGGTCTTTGCACAAAAATTATGTGTGGACTATGTCTTTCAATGCGATTGCGAGACAGTTCTGTATTATGCAGATGTCAAGCGGAGAATCCCGGTGGATTTTACAGATACTTATCAGAAATTTGATGGCGAATTGAGAGGACTTTTAAGTGAAATGAGGAGCAATCTCAAAGAGGGTATCATTCCACCCATCAGAAGGGGACAGCACTGCAACGGATGTTCCATGAAAGATTTATGCATGCCTTCCTTGAAGAAATCTTACAAATTTCAAAAAGAGTTGCGTCGTGTTGTAGAGGAAGACCTTTAAAGAATGTTTGAAAGGATGTCAAAATGCGAAAGTTATTGAATACGGTTTATGTTACGAACGAACAGGCATATTTGACTTTAGATGGAGAAAATCTGGTATGCAAAATTGACGGGGAAACAAAGCTTCGGATCCCATTTGAAAACATTGAAAATATCGTGTGTTTCAGTTACATAGGATGCTCACCGGCTTTGATGGGAAAGTGTGTAGGTTTGATGATTCCAATCAACTTTATTTCTCCACAGGGGAAATTTCTTGCCAAAGTATGTGGAGAGACGAAGGGGAATGTGTTTTTAAGAGTTGGGCAGATCGATCGTTTCCGGGAGAATGGCCTGGAGCTGACACGGAATACAATGGCGGCTAAATTCAGCAATACCAGACAGGTGCTGCGAAGATCCCTTCACGATAATGCGGAACTGCGTGAGGACAAGCAAATAAAACAGGTAATTGATTTCTTTGCAGAGGGAATAGAAAAAGTGATGGACGCGGGCACTGTGGAGGAGATCCTGGGGATCGAAGGAAGCTGTGCACAAATGTATTTTTCTGTGTTTGACAAGCTGATCACTAATGAGAAAGTTCCATTTTCTTTTGAAATGCGAAGCAAGAGGCCACCACTGGATCCAGTCAATGCGATGTTATCGTTTATCTATACACTGGAAACAGGCGAGTATGCAGCAGCACTGGAAACGGTGGGGCTGGACAGCTATATTGGCTTTTATCATGCGCTGCGCAGCGGGAGGAGTTCCCTGGCCTGTGATCTTGTCGAAGAAACGCGTTGCATTGCTGAGCGCTTTGTACTATCTCTGTTAAATCTTCAAATCATTGGAGAAAAAGACTTTGAGAGGAAGGTATCGGGTGCTGTATGGTTAAATGACGGGGGACGAAAAAAGGTATTGACCCGTTGGCAGGAACGAAAGAGAAAGTCAATGATGCATCCTTATTTAAAACAGAAGATTCCAGCGGGATTGCTGCCTTATGTGCAGAGCAATTTGCTGGCAAAGTATGTTAGGGGAGATTTAGCAGAATATCCTCCGTATTTACAGAAGTAGGTGAACGATATGATGGTATTGATAAGTTATGATGTTAGTACCTCGACAGCGGCGGGAAAGACCCGGTTGCGGAAAGTGGCAAAGGCGTGTCAGGATCATGCTCAACGAGTTCAGAATTCTGTTTTTGAAGCGAATTTAGATTATTCATCTTTCCTGAAACTCAAGGACAAATTGATCAAGCTGATCGATGAGGAAACGGATAGTCTGCGATTTTATTATCTGGGCAACAACTGGAAAAATAGAATTGAGCACGTTGGTGCAAAGGAAACGTATGATTCAGAAGGTGTTCTTATCGTTTAATGGAAATAGCAGGCGAAGGTGCTGTGATGCGTATAGCCCAGGGAGGTTCGCTTGGGTTTTATGCCTGAATTGTGAAAAATATTGAGTTTTATAGCATATTTTGCTATAATTTCTGTGTCCGCCTCTTGTATATAGGAGGTGCGATAGATGCGTATACTATATGTAGCTGTCGCGCCCCGCGAGGGGCGTGTGAGTAGAAATGGTGCAGCCGGTAAATGCCATCGCTCCTACTGCTGTCGCGCCCCGCGAGGGGCGTGTGAGTAGAAATAATCTCTTGAGCTTTGATATTATATTTCTCTCTTACTGTCGCGCCCCGCGAGGGGCGTGTGAGTAGAAATTGCATACTCATAGTAACTTCGTTGGCTTTCATTTTGTCGCGCCCCGCGAGGGGCGTGTGAGTAGAAATCGTACCTGTGCCGATGGTAGCGTATGCCAGCGCGTCGCGCCCCGCGAGGGGCGTGTGAGTAGAAATGGCTTCCTGCGGGCTATCAAGGACATACGTGTTCAGTCGCGCCCCGCGAGGGGCGTGTGAGTAGAAATTCAATCAGCTGTTCAAATGTGCTCACGTCGTAGAGTCGCGCCCCGCGAGGGGCGTGTGAGTAGAAATTTAAATCAAACATTGATCCTTTCGTAACCTCAGCAAGTCGCGCCCCGCGAGGGGCGTGTGAGTAGAAATGCACTTCTCCCGACAGCGTTCCAGCGGGAATTGTGGTCGCGCCCCGCGAGGGGCGTGTGAGTAGAAATACCGGAAACAATGGTGTTAGTATATAAGAGTGGACAGGAAAAGTTGAACAATCTATACTATCAAGTGAAAGAGTAAAGGAGTTGTTCAGCATGGCAAAAAACCAAAAATCT
>CAJTER010000039.1 GCA_910575405.1 Clostridia bacterium
CTTCCTCCCATGATAAAACGGCAGCGATACTATGATTCCCTGAAAGAAGCAGCATAGGATACAAAATCCTTGAGGAAAATGTGTCAACTAATCTTGACAAAATCAGACTGCGGCAGCGTCATGTACCAGCAACGCTATCAGACGGACAAGCGGCGGCAGGACTGCTATATCTGCGGCAGCTACAAGAAGCGCACGGCAGACTGTACGGCGCACTTTATCCGCACCGACCTTTTAACCGCCGGAGTGACCGAGAACCTACGGAAAGTCACCAGCTACGCCGCCAGGCACGAAGCCCGGTTCATGAAGCTGTTGACCGAGCAGACCGAGGACGGGAGCAAACGCCGGAACGCCGCCAAGAAGAAAGAGCTGGAAGCGGCAGAAAAACGGATTGCGGAACTCTCCGCTATCTTCAAGCGGCTGTATGAGGACAGCGTGACCGGGCGCATATCGGACGAGCGTTTCACGGAGCTTTCGGCAGACTACGAAGCCGAGCAAAAGGAACTGAAAGAGAAAGCCGCCGCTTTGCAGAGCGAACTTTCTAAAACGCTGGAAGCCACGGCAAACGCTGAAAAGTTTATGAAAGTGGTACGCAAGTACACCAGCTTTGAGGAACTTACCCCTACCCTGTTACGGGAGTTTGTGGAGAAAATCGTAATCCACGAATCGGAAGCCCTTGACGGGAAACGCCGGGGGAAGCTCCGCAGACAGGAAATCGAAATCTATTACTCTTTTGTCGGCAAGGTAGAATTGCCCGACTAAAGCCCGACCCGTCCGGCAGTCAGCCGGACAGGGAACGGCAAAATTTTTTACACTTCTTTTACTTCTTTATCCCACATGAGCAAACTCAAGCGGCTTATAATGTTCCCTTACATACAATTCACTTGCTTCCTACATCTTTTTGCAAAACTCTTTATGAATTTTGCTATGTTTCTCTTCATGTCTCATTTTAAATTCCTCCTCGTTCGTAATGTTATTGTTTAAGTACTTATCCCTCTATAAAAGAAGATACCTGAAACTTGAAAATGTCTCAACAAAGTCGAAATTTGTCGATCAAAAATACTTGTAATTTTTTTACATTCTGCTATAATGGATTTACAGAAAGGAAAATAAAGTAAATTATGGGTGAAATTACTACGAAGTTCAACAACGAAGATGTAAGAACCATGATTCAGAAAATGCGAAGCATCCTTACAGCAGGTGAGCAGGAAATCACGGATGAAGCGGCCCTGGAAATTATTGAGCACTATATCCTGCAAAATAAAAAACTGGCTATGCTTTCCCCAAAGGAAAGTCAAGAACTGGTCAACCGGGTATTTTACTCTCTGCGGCGAGATCTGGAAATCCTTCAGCCCTACCTTGAGGATGAACGAATTTCAGAAATTATGGTAAATGGAAAAGATCATATTTTTATTGAAACAGGCGGCCAGCTAAAGCGTGTGGACTTGAGTTTTGATACCACCGAGGATCTGGAAGAGCTGATCCGGCGTCTTGCAGCTGGTGTACATCGGGAAATCAATGAGCTGAATCCAATTGTGGATGCAAGGCTTGAAGATGGATCAAGGGTCAATGCTGTTTACAAAAATATTGCGCTAAACGGACCGATTCTGACCATCCGAAAGTTCCCGCAAAAGGCTATTAATATGGAAGCCTTAATCGAAATGAAGAGTATTACCGAAGAAGCGGCGGACTTTCTTCAAAAGCTGGTTCAGTCCGGATACAACTGCTTTATCAGTGGTGGGACTTCATCGGGAAAGACGACCTTTCTCAATGTGCTTTCCAATTTTATCCCTTCCGATGAGCGAGTAATTCTAATTGAAGACTCCGCCGAGCTGCAGATCAAACAGATCGACAATCTGGTTCGCATGGAATGCAAACAGGCTAATGCTCAGCAGAAAGGAAGCGTTACCATGGAGGCTCTCATTAAAGCCAGTCTGCGTATGAGACCGGATCGGATCATCGTTGGTGAGGTCAGAGGAAAGGAGGTGATGGATATGATACAGGCCATGAATACTGGGCATGACGGCAGCTTGTCCACGGGACACGGAAATTCTATCTCAGGCATGCTCAGAAGACTTGAGTCCATGTTCCTTCAGGCTGCGGACTTTCCCATAGATGCCATTCGTGCTCAAATTGCAGAAGGTATTGATATGATCATTCATCTTGGGCGGCTCTCAGATGGAAGCCGGAGAGTTCTGGCTATTTCTGAAATTGAAGGTGTTTCCGGAGGTGAAATAAAGACGAATCCCCTGTTTAAATACCGGCCTGGGGATGGGCTTGTCCGCTGCGGAGAGCTGATTCACACAGAAAAATTGGAATTGAGAGGAGTTTCCCTATGACCACGGATTATTCGAGCTATCAACTATCTGCAAAAGAAAAAAGAACCTTTTTAGCGGTGGGTTTCATCGCAGCCTTTACAGTGCTCTATTTGTTTTATCACAGTATCGTATTTTCGCTGGTAGGAGGTCTGATGCCCTATCTGTTCTTATCCCAATATAGCCAGCACCTGGCGGCGAAAAGGCGGGCTTTACTTACAACACAATTTAAGGACTTGCTCTATTCCATGTCTGCTTCCATTGCAGTAAACCAGAAAATTTCAGACGCCTTAGCCAGCGGTCTGGAGCATTTGCGGCTTTTGTATGACAGCAGTACGCCGCTTATTGCAGAACTGGAATATATGGTCAGGAGCATTTCAGAAAACAGAGAAAGCGATATTCGGCTCCTTTTTGATTTTGCAAAACGAAGCGACTGTGAAGATATTGATGATTTTGTCCAGGTCTATATGACATGCAGGACAATGGGTGGGGATTTAGAAAAGGTTTTGAAAAGTACAATTGAAATTCTGGTGGATAAAATGAACATTGAACGGGAAATCAAAACTCTGACTGTGCAGAAAAAGCTTGAGGGTAAGATGATCAGCGCCATACCGCTCATTATACTGCTCTTTTTAAACTTTTTTTCGCCGGACTATCTGATGCCCCTGTACACGACAGGGGCCGGGAGGCTCATTATGACGGTGGCACTTGCCGGCATTGCAGCAGCCTTCTACATGACGGAACAATTAACCGCAATTGAGGTATGATATGAAATTTGCCGATGAATTCAGTGATAGATTAAAGGAACGGTACAGCAAGCTTTATGGCGGGAAAAACTGTCAGCAGAAAATTGAGCGTGACAGGAAAGCGCTCTTTATAAAGGCGGCTGCTTCCCTGAGCCTTCTGGCAGTGTTATTGATCGCAAACATTTTGAGTTCTTTTGTAAGCGATCCGGGGCTGCGCATAAACAGGGCCGGGGAAATTACAGAAATTACCCGGCCATCGAAGGATAAAGGAGCCTTTTCCTTTAACACCGAGGTTGAAGTAGATACAAAGGATGGAAGTCTGAAACGAGAGTATTTCGTAACGATTGAGCCGGCAGGAAGCGCTGGGGACAAGCAGGGCCTTCAGAGCTCTGAAATTCTTCCAGAAAAAAGCGAGGAGGATAAGCTGGAGGATAAACTACAAAGCATCATCTCCAAGCTGAATGCTGATACGGCTTCTAAAAAAGTCCTGCTGCCAAAAAAGCTTGAAACCGGAGAAAAACTAACATGGACGAAAGCAGAAGAATCAAATGCGGCTTTGTATATAATGGCCTTTATTAGTGTGCTGCTTTTTCTATACAAAAATAGATTTTATGCCATTGAAAAAGAAGAACGGCAGGCAAAGGAGTCTATTATCCGGGATCTGCCTGAATTTATAAACAAGCTTGTGCTGCTTTTAAATGCCGGCAGCGTGTTAACGACTGCATTTCTGAAAACCATGGAAGATTCCAGGCGCAGTACAAAGAAAAACAATTATTTTTACCAGCAGCTGAATCAGATTGCCCGCTCTGTGAAAGAAACCAACAGCCCTCTTCATGAGGAGCTTCGGGACTTTTCGAGGCGCAGTGGTGTAAACGAGCTGATCCGGATCACTGGAATTATTAATGATAACATCAGCAAGGGCGCTGAGCTGTCTGAAAAATTAAAGCAGGAGAACGAGTTGCTGTGGTTCTCACGAAAACAGCACGCAGAGGAGAAGGGCAGGCTGGCGGAAACAAAGCTGACCATGCCCCTGATGATATTACTCCTGGTATTGATTATGATTACAGTAGCGCCCGCGCTGATGGAAATATGAACAAGTTAAAACCGCAGTTCTATGAGGAGGTAGGATTATGAGAACAAAACGATTAAAACGGACAAGAAGGAAACAACAAGGAAGGATGCAGCGCAGGAGAATACTACGCAATAACAAGCAGGGAATGGAAATGGTACAGGTGGCGATTTTAGTTGCAATTGCCATTGTCCTGGGGTTGATTTTCAAGAATGAAATTACAGCCTTTGTAAACAAGACTTTTGAAGGCCTCAATCAGGGATTTTAAAAAATGAAAAGAAGCAAAAAAGGAACAACTATGGTGGAGGCGGCTATCGTATTTCCGCTGGTGATCCTCACTGTCGCTGCGCTGATTCAGATACTGGTGTTTTTTTATCAGCTGACAGAAGTAAATGTAAAAATGCACCTGGCCCTGAGGGCAGAAAGTGGGAACTTGTCAAAGACCGTGCTCTATGGTGAGAAGGAAACACCACCATACCCCATCTACAGGAAGGGAAGCAGGCTCTATTATTCCGCCAGGATCTCCTTCCTGCCCAAAGGCATTTTACAGCAAATTCACAAGGAAATCTGGGCTCGTCAGTATATTACTCGCGAGGCAGCAATAGTAAGAGGTGCAGAGCTTGCCGCCGGGGTAGCCAAAAAGGAGTAGCGTATGAATAATAAGCGGGGAACCACTTCCATATTCTTAGTTTTTATTCTGACTGCCATGATTGCGTTGACTGCCGTATTTATTTACGCAGCAAAGCGAGCGGCTATTTTCAGCTATTGTGACGGAGTTTTAAACTTATCGGGGAAATCAATTTTGTCGGAGTTTAATCTGGAGCTAAAAAGCATGTATGGCCTCTTTGCTTTTGAAAACAGCGGAATCTTAATAAAGCAGGATTTAACAGACTATATCAGCTATGCGCTCAGCAGAAATGAGGATGCTGAGGTAGGAAATATTCGCATTGACATGGGGAATTATTCTCTTGGAAATACTCAGGTTTTAAAAAAACAGATACTGGAATACATGAAATTCGCGATGGAAAACAAGCTGTTTGAACAAAAGGGAAAAAAGGAATCTCCCGGCGTCCCTGAAGCAGAAGGAAAAAAGAAAAGCAGAACGCTTCGAAACAAAAAAATTATTGACACGTTGCCTTCTGCTGCATTGACTGGTTCTCAGCCGGTATTTTCGCAGTGGGCAGGCGATGTTTCCTCCCATCTCGACAGCCTTTCGGAAATTTTCCGGGAAAGCTCAGAGACCTATCTGATGGATCGCTACATTGTTGAGACCTTTAAGCACGCCCTCAGCAGTAAGAAAGGAACAAGCACCTTTTTTGAGCATGAAGCAGAATACATATTAGAGGGTAATTACAGTGACAAAAAGAACCGGGCAGGCATCAGAAAAGGAATCGTTATCATGCGGAGTGGCTTAAACGCGGCTTATCTGTATCTGGATTCGAAAAAACGAAACGCAGTCCTTGCTGCCGCAGAGCTTCTTACTCCTGGGCCAGCTGCTGCAGTGACACAGGCCGTATTAATCGGAACCTGGGCGCTGGCGGAAGCAGAAAACGATGCTAAGCTGCTGCTGCGGGGAAAGCCGGTGCCCCTATTTAAAAGCGAGGCCTCCTGGGCTACGGATCTGGATACGGTTCTAAAGGGCAGCATGAGCAGCACAAAGGGATGTATTGATACAAGATGCAAAGACGGCCTTTTGTATCAGGACTATCTGATGATATTCCTGCATATACAGAGCGAGACCGTTAAACTGTCCAGGGTCATGGATCTGATACAAATCAATATGAAGGGAAACTACAGCCGGGACTTTCTGCTGCGATGGTGCAGCTGCGGCTTTCAGCTGAAAGCGGAAATCAACGGCAGGGAGAGGGCTTATGATTTCAAATACTAAAAAGGGGTATTTTACCTTAGAAGCGGCAATATTTCTTCCAATCTTTATTATAGGGATATTGACGATAGGATATTTTATGAAGATTTACAGTACAGCAGAAAATGTTACATTTTCCATGATCGATGAAACCAGTCACCTTGCCGCACAGGCCTGCGGGAGGAAATCTGCGGTTTCCTTTCCTGAAAAAGTAAAGGCCCGCCTGCGGGAAGAAAATAACAGTATGGAATGGATTAAAACGGTGAACTTTCGATATTTGTACAGCGACAGCAGAAAAGACGGGCTCATTATATTTGGCTGCAGGTACCGGATCGCGCTGTCTCTTCCAGTAAAGCTTACAGACAGTGTTGAGCTGGAAAGCCGTCTTAAATGCAGAGGATTTATCGGCACGAAAACAGATGGAACTGCCATGCCCTTCAGTGATATGGAGAAAAACGGGGATTCATCTATCGTCTGGGTCTTTCCTATGTGGGGAGAAAAATTCCACAAAGAAAGCTGCCGCTTTGTAACTGCGAATGCGGTTCAAAAAGTATTGACGCCCAGGCTGAAAAGGGAGTATAAGCCATGCGAATTGTGCAGGCCGGAGGATGTACCCATAGGCAGCTATGTCTACTGCTTCCTTCGTGCCGGAAATGTTTACCATAGGCAAGGCTGCCACACAGTGGAAAAGTATACAATTGAGATGGAAAAAGAAGATGCATTGAGCAAGGGTTATCGGCCCTGCAAGACATGCGGAGGAGGGTAATATGGAAATCAGAAATCACGATTTTAAACTGAAATTAAAGGAGGGCGCTGTAAAGGAATACGAAAAGGTCGTCCTCTCGTCTGGCTTTTGCGATCTGTTTATGCCCATGGCCTTTGTAAGCTGTGAAGAGGGAGAACTGGTATCCTATCATTGCAGCGGGTATACAGCCCTTCGCCAGTGCCGCATCAGTGACGCAAAGGAGGCTCTGGATATTCTGGAAACCATTTTTCAAATGGTACATAAATCAACGGAATATCTCATTACGCCCAGCAAAATAACGCTGGACATGAATACCATTTTTTACAACAAGGATACCAGGCAAGTCAAGATTGCCTACGTACCTGTGGAGCGCCAGGAGCTGAGTCTGCGTGAAAATATGGTGGGCTTTATTACGCAGATGGAAAATAATGTGCAGGATGGCAGCTATCGGTATCTGGAAGCAGTAAAAAATAAAATAGAAGAAAATAATTACTATATCAGCGATATGGTTAATTTAATCGGGGAGATGAAGCGGAGCATGCAGGCGTCTCCCTGACTAAGTAACGACTCGAAATCATAATAACCATTCTAAAAGCAGAGGGCAGGATCACCCTGCTTTTTCCAGTCTCCCTGCCCATATAAAGCACACTATGCTGCAGCTATTGAAACAAACTGTTCTCCCAAAGAGAATCAAAAACGAGAGAGCGCAGGCGGCCAGCTCTGTTTCAAAAAACAAGCGGACTGCTGCCTGTTGTCCTTTCCAAAGCTCTGTCCAGAATGCAAAATCGGACCATTTGGGCGGCAGCAGATCCGGCGGCACATGAACATAGGCGCTTACAAACAGCGCTAGCAGGGCCAGCGTCAGGCACCCTGCTGCTGAAAGAAACAGCCTCCTCCAGCCGGTTTCCCTTTTTCCAGCTTTCCAGTACATCCAAAAAAGCCTTCCGCCTGCGCCACCGGAAGAACCATAAGAAATAGCTCTGCCGCAAAATCAAAAAACGCGTAATCCAAAAATTCATCCGGCGCGAAGCGATTCTCCATTTTCGTCTTTATAATCGCCTGTCCCGCTCTGTCATCACAAGCTGCAGTCAGCCTGCTGAACATCAAAGTGTCTTCCCTTCTCGCTTCATATAAAAAGACATCCCCTACGTCAGAAATAATGCCCTTTACCTGATACAGGCTTCCGCCGTACTCCACCTGCAGCCCCGCAGCATCGCCGCTTCCAAAAAGGGAAACTGCAGTTTCTCTTCCCAGCAGACAAAACCCGTTCTGATCATAATCCAAAGAAACAGTTCCAGGAAAGAGCAGATCCGATCTGCCGCATATAGCCAGAATTTCCGCACTTGCAGTACCTCCTGTATCTCTGCATATTACCGTATCCTTCCCCTTCTTTTGCCACCAAATTGCGGATAGACCCACATCTCCTTTACGCTGCTTTTCAAAAATTTCCGCTGCTGTAGGCGCATATTCCTTGTTTTGATAGAGGCCGCAAACCTGCTTTGATACCTCCTGATCGCCCTCCATATCCTCCAGAGCCGCGAATTCTTCATTTTTATCGGCAACGCTCACCTCCCTGCGGATAGCGATGAGCTGTTTTCCCGTGAGGCCTTCTTCCTCTTTTAAAACATACACGTAATAGGCTCCCTTCTCCCCCTGGTGCAGCGCTTCTCGCGGAATACAGGCATTGTAAAGAGTGTCGCCGCTTTCCACCTTCATCTCTACCATGGAACCGATTTTCAGCTTTTTTTCCGAAACCTCGGCTGTCACCAGATATTCTCCTGGAGCTTCTCTGTCTGCAGCAATGCTTTTGATTTTCAGCCCAGAAATGGATACCCCGTTTTCTCCTTCCAGGGATATGCGGCTCTTCTTGTTCAGATATTCCCGCTCCTCTTCCTTAAATCTGGCTGTAATCAGCACTCCCTGAGAGGCATCCGCATAGCGGATATCTCCGCTTCCTGTCGTTTTGTCACCGGCCTTCACGTTGACCTCTGTAATAAGTCCCCTGCCGTCCGCACAAATGCGTCCGCCCTGAGCCTGCAGCCGCTCAAGCTCTGAAAGACATCTCTGCAACTCCCTCTCTTCTGCCGTTTGTTCTCTTGGCACGGTGCTTTTTTCTCCCGCTCCTGCGGCTTCTCCCCATGCTCCCTCATTTTGCATCTCCGGCTCCCCTGCGTTTTTCAAATCCTGCCCTTTCTGCTACTCGTTTCTCCCCGTGGCCGTGATACCCTTTTCCAGATATTCCTGTCCTGCGAAAAATACCAGGCAGAATCACAGCCCCCAGAGTATCCATCAAATGCAGCCGTTCCAGTACCAGATATTCGGAAAGCTGGAGCACCTGAAAGGGGAGCATCATGAAAATAATGTAGATGGTAAAGATTCCTTTGCGAAAAGGGAACCGGTATCTTGCAAAGCCCCAGGCCGCCGAAACGCCGATGAGCATCTGTCCTGCCAGTACGCCCCCTGTAGTTTCCACTGAGTTCCAAAACATGGTAAAAAATTCAGGCCGGTCCATCAAAAGCTCCACATAAGAACGCAGAGTAGGATACATGGGCAGCAGCGGCCAGCGGGCATAGCCTTCACCTGACCATAACAGACATGGCCTCAGGTGTTCCTGCAGTTCATCCTGACCCATAAAGGAGCCGATAACGAGAAAGAGCACCGGATAGCAGAGGACAAATACCGTCGCTGCAAACAATAGCGCCACAAATTTTCTTCCTATTCCTTTCATCCTTTATTTCTCCCTGTCCCAGAATTTCTGCAGCAGCAGGATAAACAAGAGCAGCACTACCGAGTCCAAGACCGCCCCCGCAGCCATCTTTTCCAGGGACAAATCCCGAAACCAGTTGTGGAATAAATGCTGTATCAAATACATACTTTCGTGGGGATATTCTCCGGCCACTAGCCAAGCTTCCCAAAAGGCCGCATCCGTATTCATCCAGTCCATCCCGGCCAGTCCCGCTGCCTGCAGCAGCCCGTTTAAGAGCCTCTGATCATGGAATAAAAACCTCCACAAGAGGGCTGCCGAAGCCGCCGGAATGGCCATGGGAACCAGAAATCCGGTTTTCAGCCAGTCTCCGCTTTTTCCGCACTTTTGAAGAAACAGCGCTGCTGCAAGGGACAGGGCCAGCAAAAGCGGGACGCCCAGGAGAAGAAAAGCTCCTGTATTTTTTACTACCAGGCGAAATGCCTGATTCTGCAGTACATTTCTGAAATTCTCCAGGCCGCAGAAGCTGCCGTACCCTGCCAGAAGGATAATGGCAAAGGCCGCGGCGCAGATGAGAATCCGGCTCTGCCCTTTGCTCCGGCGCACGGGTTTCTCTGTTTCCGTTTTTAAAGACTTTTGTCAAGGATACAGTTTTCAGCATTTCCATAATGATAATGTCCTCCAGCATTCCTGCTCTTGCTTCCTTTTCCCGATATCTGCAGTATAGCGGACAGATCTTACAATCTTGTTACAAAACTTCGTTTTTTATGTAAGCAAGAAAAATACTACAGCAGAGCCCCGGATTTTCCCGGCTTACTTTTAGGAAGCCCCCATGCCTAGCGATAATTTCTCGGGCAAGATACAAACCGAGGCCAAAGCCCTTTTGATCCGTCACTCGTTTTCCTCTGTAAAAGCGCCTGAAAATTTCGTGTTCTTCCTCCGGTTCAATGCCGATTCCAAAGTCCCGCAGGCTGATGCGGGCAAACATATCATTTTGTGTAAGGGAGATTTCGATTTGAGAGCCGGGCTCTGAATATTTAATGCTGTTATCCAGGAAGTTTCCGATGGCTTCGCCCAGCCAGTTTTTATCGTGGGGCGTATAGACCGCTCCTGCGTCAAGGCGGATTTCAATGCTCTTTTCCCTTGCTGCCTTTTCTGTCTGCAAAACAGCGCTTAAAACCGTCTGCTTCAGATCCCTGCTTTGCTTTTTCAGCTGGATGATGTTTGTTTCCAGACGAGCCATTTTAATGAAGCTTTCAATGAGAAAGGAAAGCTGCCTGCCGGAAGTCTCAGCCGCATCCAGATATTGCTCCCGTTCGCCTAGCTCCATGGCTTCTTCTCTGAGGAATCCCAGATAGACTTCCATATTTGCAAGAGGCATCCTCAGCTGGTGGGCAATTTCGCTGATCAGGCTGCGTATTTCCCTCTTGTCCTGTTCCGCTTTTTCTTTGGAAGACCGGAGCATGGTCTGAAGGCGCAGGAGCTGGTGGCGAATTTTCGCGGGCAGCGTATCACCTGCCACATCCTCTGGTGGAATGTTCTGCTGTGATAGGAAGCCTTCTAAAAGGGCGGAAATATCCGCAAGGCTCTTTTCATATGTGCTCCTCTGCTCTCCTGCAAACCTCAAAACCCTCTCCATCAGGAATGGTAATGTCAATGAACATTAAATCCGGCATTTGCGAAATAAGCGCTATCCCTTCCCTACAGGAAAAACCGCTGATGGTCTGAAACCCTTCTTTTTTCAGGAAAATAGTAACCGCCTCGTTAAACATCCGGTCATCTTCAATAATTGCAATCGTAGCCACAATTTCCTCCCGCGTCATTACCGCCCCTTTTTCAGCATACGAAAAGGAGCAGCAGTCCGGCTTTATTCTTCTTCATCAAGGAAATCCGCCTGCAGAAGACTGTTCGCCATTTTCTGCGTACCGATGACCCACAGCAGATCACCCTCTTCAATCACCATATTGATATCGGGATTTAAAATCGGCAGTTTACCCCGTTCAATTCCCAGTATGTGCCCTTTATATTTGGGCCGAAAGCCCGAATTCTTGATGGACTTTTTGATGAGGCTTGAGCCTGATTCGATCTGAATAGGGCAGCAGATAACCTGCTTTTCCGGTTCAATTTCCCGGAAGATCTGTCCGTATATATATTCTCTCAGAGTGACCATCGGCTCCTCTGGTTCCTGGATATGTGCCGCCTTTTCCAGCATCAGGATACAAGCCTCAATTTCATTCTTTGTCCCAATAGCGTGGATCATATCGCCCTCCATCAGACGATACTTTCCATTTGGCATCACCACATGCTTTCCATCCCGTATGACCTTGATAATGGTCACATGAAACATCCGGCTCTGGCAGAACTCCAGGATGGTATTTTCCCGAACTGTTTCAATCACCTTGAATTCCACCACGTAAAAGGCCTCATCCAGCCAGTGATATTCCCCTTTAATACCCCGCTCCTTCTTTTGCCGCTCCAAGGTCGTTTCATAAAAGTTCTCAATAAACCGCATCTCCATCTTTAAAGTCTTGCCCTTTATGTAATCGGATTTGACAATAAAAATAATGGCTGCCAGAGATAAGACGACCAGCAGAATATAAGGAAGATGAAGCAGCCTTCGCAATGTCATTACGATAAAGCCGCAGGCAACCAGAATACGTATCCCCGTAAAGGCAAGAAGCGGCATCCGGTTCGCCTGACTTTTGAGCCACAGCTTGGTATACAGCACGTTTTTTGTCGAGCACATAATATTGATGAGCGGGATCATAAAGCCACAGGTTATAACGGCTGTAATAACGCTTCCCATAGTTCCCTCAATATACTTTTGCAGGAAACCATTGAGGAACCTAGTTCCTCCAATATAAAGTAGGAACAATCCCGCACCGCAGATAAAGGTTCGTACAAAGAACTTAATAATATACCGTTTCCAATCCCAATCTTTATCCGCCGTACTCTGCTGATCGGAAGTATGCCGGTTGAGAAATTTGTAAAGTCTCGGCGGCAGATGATGCTGGGCAAAATCATAGACTTTCTCGGAGTTTTTAATAAAGATCGGCGTTGTGAAAGTAGTAATAACCGATACACATACCACGATGGGGTACAGGAAATCGCTGATAACGCCAAGGGACATACCCAGAGTCGCTACAATAAAGGAAAATTCTCCGATCTGCACCATGCTGAAGCCGCCTCTTATAGCGGTATGAAGCGTTTGCCCGGAAAAGAGGATTCCCAAGGTAGCGAAGGTCATCTGTCCCAGAATCGTAACAACTGTAATAATCAAAATCGGCACAATATATTCTACCAGCAGCTCTGGCTCAATGAGCATACCCACTGAAACAAAGAAAACAGCGCCAAACAGATCCTTAATCGGCGTTACCATATCCTCGATCTTCTTTGCCTGCAGCGTTCCCGCCAGAATCGAGCCTGCCAGAAACGCCCCCAGAGCCGATGAAAATCCAATCAGATTTGCAATTACCACCATTCCCAGGCACAGAGCGATGGAGAGAATCAGGAGCAGCTCGTCGTTGAGCATTTTCCCTATTTTTTTCAGGAAGGTGGGAATCAGATAAATGCCCAGAACCAGCCAGATAACCAGACACAGCAGCAGCATCCCGATGTTTTTAAACACATCCATGCCAGAAGTATTCTGGCCTACCGCTACTGTGGACAAAATGATCATCATGAAAATTCCGCCAATATCTTCTACTACCAGCGCTCCCAGTACAAGCTGGGCAAACTTTTCTTTTTTCAGCTGGTATTCCTCATACGCCTTGAGGATGATCATGGTGGAAGACATGGAAAGCATCCCTCCCAAAAAGACACTATCCATCTTTGCCCAACCCAAAAGCTGACCTACAGAATACCCGATAATAATCATGGCCGACATGACGGTCATAACGGTAACAATGGCACTTCCTCCCACTGTGGCAATTTTTTTAAAGCTGAATTCAAGACCAAGGCCAAACATGAGAAATACAATTCCGATGTTGGCCCATACGTGGATATCCTCTACATCTACAATGGTTGGAAGATAAGAAAAGTTGGGGCTGATTAAAAAGCCCGCAACAATATAAGCCAGAACGACCGGCTGCTTGATCTTCTTAAAAATCACCGATACAATTCCCGCTACTACAAGGATCAATGCCAGATCGCTAATTAAATAATCAAGTTGTTCCATATACTGCCCTACCTTTCAAAAGTCACATAAAAAACCGTTCCCTCTCCGACTTTGCTCTCTACCCCAAGCTCCGCACCGAACAGCATAGCAATATGTTTGACAATGGACAGACCCAGCCCAATGCCTCCTGCCTTGGCCGATCGGGACTTATCGACTCTGTAAAAGCGCTCAAACAGACGCTCTAAGTGCTCTTCTGCAATTCCAATGCCTTCATCACGTACCGATATTTGTACTTTCTGCGCTCTGTTTTCTGCGCATATCCAAATACGTCCTCCCTGCTTTGAATACTTAATTGCATTCTCGATCAGATTCATCATCATCTGGCAAAACCGATCCACGCTTCCATGAATGCAGATGTTTTCATCAAAGCTGGTCACCAATATTACGCCTTTGTCCTCTGCAATGGGTTCAAGGGCAAGGAGTGTCCGTTCTACAGCACCCCGGACGTCAAACTCTTTTTTATCTGCTGTTTCTTTCTTGTTTTCGATGTCAGACAGCACCAGCAAATCTTCAATCATACGTTTTAAACGGGAAGTTTCAATTGCGATAATATCAATAAATTTTGTCCTTATTTCAGGATCTTCCGCAGCACCCTGCTGCAGAGTTTCAATAAATCCGGAGATAGATGTAAGAGGAGTTTTTAACTCATGGCTCACATTTGCCACAAATTCTTTTCTGATAAGCTCAGCCTTTTTGCTTTCCTGTGCTGCCTCTTCCAGCTCTTTCTGTGCTTTGCTTACCGGCTTTATCATATTCATATAAATATGAATACCCAGCAAGAGCATCCCAGCTATATAAACGGTGAAAAAGATACTGATCCGATAAACATGGACGTCGGCATCTGCTGTAGATGCTGCCAGTTCCCCCAAAAAGGGAAATAGTAGTTTACAGGCGAGAAAAAGCGACAGCAAATT
Organism: Clostridia bacterium; assembly: GCA_910575405.1. Lineage (GTDB taxonomy): Bacteria > Bacillota > Clostridia > Peptostreptococcales > Anaerovoracaceae > Hominibacterium. The sequence continues at coordinate 14,532 of CAJTER010000039.1, forward strand.
GAAAATTACAAGTTCGGCAGCAGCAATGACACATTTATTTTTCATTTTATCTTATATCCTTTGCCCCTGATGGTTTCGATGTATTTCTCTTCTTCTCCGCCCTGCTCCAGTTTTTTTCGCAGATATCGAATATGTACATCCACCGTCCGAGTTTCTCCAGCATACTCAATGCCCCATACCTTATTGAGCAGCTGATCTCTAGTGAGAACATGCCCCCGGTTTTGGGCCAAATAACAGAGAAGCTCAAATTCCTTCAGAGTCAGATCAATCTGCCGCTGTCCGACTTTAACCTGATGCCGTTCAATATTAATCTCCAAATCATTGATCCTTAAAATATGCTCTTCCGGCGGCACCTCTTCATGGGTGTTATCATATCTTCTGAGGACAGCCCGGATCCTGGCCATAAGCTCACGGATCCCAAAGGGCTTGGAAATATAATCATCTGCACCAAGCTCCAGGCCCAGCACCTTATCGATCTCTTCTGTTTTGGCTGTGAGCATGATGATCGGCGTTTCGTTTCCTTCCTCTCGCAGCTCCCTACAGATATCATATCCATTCTTTCCCGGAAGCATAATATCCAGAAGAATTAGATCGGGCCGCTGCTTATGGACGATGGTAACACCCATATATCCGTCCTCTGCTGCCAGCCCCTCATATCCATTGGCTTTCAGATTGTATAAAACCAGCTCTCGAATATTCGGCTCATCTTCAATGATCAAAATCTTCTTCATGTCATGTGCCACCCGCTTTCCATTTTATCATAATTTTTTGTCAATTGCAATTCCAAGTCACGGAGCGCTACAAAATAACGCTGTGCAGCACAGCACCCACAAGCCCTTTTATTCCTCTTCCATATGTTCCATCCAGACTAATGGTTCGTATACCGCTTTTCCACTTAAAAGCTTCGGGCTCCGCAGGCAGCCTGCAGACTGTGCGCAGGATCTCGCAGTATTCCTCACTCTCTGTTTCTTCCCTCTGCTCCAGAGGCTGCAGCTCATAGTAATTGAACACCTTTCCCATACGTTCTGCCAGCTTTTCTCCTTTTAAAAAGGTCATGTATTCCACAAGGCGTTCCTCTTTCCTCCGGCTGCCGCCCTCCTTTGCCACCAGGCATATATGATTTGCCATTTCACAGCAGCACAGCGCGTTTTGATCCAGACTGCTGCCAATATCAAAAACAACAATATCATACCGTCCCGTGTCCATAACCGCCCCGACAAACTGCTGCATTTCTTCAGTAGTGAGGCCTTTCAGCACATTTCTTCCCGGTGAAGGAACGAATGAATCGACCCCATATGAATCGGAGAGAAGAAAACTTTCAATAAAAGGCATCCGTTCCTGACAGTCATCGCGAAATAAATAATAGATATATTCGCTGATACTCTTCCCTCCTGGCAGCAGTTCCATGTACTCCGCTGTAGACTCCAGCTCCTCCAGGCTCAGATACATAACTTCTTTACCATGAAAACGTTTCATTTCCTGTGCAAATGCCATAGCCGCCGACGTGCAGCCTGCTCCGCCTTCAGCCGCACAAAAGGCCACCAGCTTCATATCCTGCCTTTTCACTGGAATGGCTTTTCTGCCTGTAAGGCTGGTATAGATAAATAAAAGCTCCCCTGTAAGCTGTCTCACATTGCCGTATTTATAGAGCCGGAAGTTCCTGTTTTCATAATCCTTTATCACCATGGAGGGTTTTTCCACTAGATAAATATAATCACCTGTATCCCCTTCCTCGTACTCCTTGAGAACCAGATCAAACTGCCCCAGCTTTGTATGTACCGGTACACTTTGATACAAAGTGACCGTAAAGGTTTGATATATATCCACAAGTGCCAGTCCCAGCGCCCGGCCGTATTCCCTGTCTTTTGCAACAACCGCAAGCTTAATGTTTTCCATATTACAATTGCCCCCTATTTTTCAATTTATTTCCTTTTATCATATCGCAATTGTAAATTTATGTCAATCATTTTTTTGATTTTTTTCGATTTCCTGCCTCAGTTTTTTCAAGGCCTGACTCAGGCCGCCTACTTCATCTATGATTCCGATCTCCACAGCTTCATGTCCAAAGAGGATCGTTCCTACATCATTGGGCATGTTATCCGTCCTGTTCATCAGACTGATAACCGTCTTCCTGTCTGCCTTTGAGTGGCGCTCAATAAAATCTACTACCCGCTCCTGGGTTTTCCGCAGGTAGTCAAACGTCGTTTCTGCTGTAATCACAAGCCCATTTGTACGAATGGGGTGCAGCGTCATGGTTGCCGTCTGGGCGATAAAGGAATAATCGGTGGAAGTCGCAAGAGGGATGCCAATACTGTGGCCCCCGCCAAGTACCAGGGAAACGGTGGGCTTTGAGAGAGTGGAAATCATCTCCGCCAGAGCAAGGCCTGCCTCTACATCGCCTCCCACTGTGTTTAAAATAACCAAAAGGCCCTTTAGCTTTGGATTTTCCTCCACTGCCACCAGTTGGGGAATCACATGCTCATATTTTGTAGTCTTGTTTTCCGCCGGCAGCACCATATGTCCTTCTATGTTTCCGATAATGTCGATATACTGAACATCGCTTTCAAAATCCGTCCCTGTTGTCAGGATTCCCAGCTCCGTAATAATGTCCTTGCTCTTGTCCTCTTCAGAAGGGAGGCTCTTTTCTTCCTTTTTCTCTGTATCCTTATTCATAATTCGCTCCTTGCTTTAATAGTATTTTGTAATAGTATTTACCTGTTAGGAGGTCATTATGCGGCTGAGTGAAATTGGAAGCAAAGAAATTGTTGATTTGTCAAAGGGCAGCAGCCACGGGCAGCTCTGGGATACGGAAATGCTCTTTGAGCGAAAGGACGGCAAAATAAAGGCAGTCCTGATTCCCGGATATCACAGCAAGGGACTGTTTCGTGGAAGCTCCGAGGAGTGGATCAAGCTGCCCTGGAGCAACATCGTCAAAATCGGAGACGATATGATCATTTTTAAATCTGCAGAGATGGATTAAGCGCCTCTTTAAAATTCACGTCATTTAAGACAGCTGTTGCGATATTGTCACAGCTGTCGCCGATTTTCTCAATATTATGGACAACATCTGTATAAATAACCGTAAATTCCGGAGAACAGGTTTTTTCATAAAGCCGCTTCATATGCTGTTTTCTTAAAAAATCCTCTGTATGGTTCAATTCTTTTTCCTGCTGTTTTACGTCCAGTGCAAGTCGGTTATCCCCATTTTCCAGGGCGGAAATGGTATCCCGCAGCATGCGGCCTGCCTGATCAAAGCATTCGTAGATTTCCGCACAAGCAGAATCGGAAAACATATAATTCTTCTTTGCCTTTTCTTCTGCAAACTCGCCGATATTTTTACAGTAATCGCCGATGTGCTCAATATCAGACGCCACATGAAGGAGACCGGAGATCTGGCTTGCCTGATGCTCGGTTACAGGCTCTGCTGCTGTAATGGAAGATAAGTAATTTACGATCTTTTCTTCCAATCCATTTACAATTTCCTCCAGCTCAAATACTCGCTTCACCTGTTCCAGATCATCACCGAGAAAAGCTTTCTTTGCTGCCACCTCCATCTGAGAAGCAAACTGTGCCAGCCGTGACAACTCTTTTGTTGCCAGATGGATTGCCACAAAAGGCCGTTCCAATACATTGTAGTCCAGATAGACTGGCTCTGACGGAAGACGATCGCTGTCTTTTCCCGGAACCAGCTTTGTCACTGCTTTCACCAGAAGGCCAATAAGGGGCAAAAATAATACCGCATTGATCAGGTTAAAATACATATGTCCGTTGGCAATCTGCCTTGCAATCACATAAATTTCCGGCCCGCTTGGAGAAATAGCTGTAATAAGCCTGGTATAAAGTGGAATAAAAAACATAAAGATCACAGTCCCTGTAAGGTTAAAAATCACATGGGCAGCTGCCGTCCTCTTAGCATTAACGGAGGCCCCGATGGAAGCCAGAATCGCAGTAATAGTCGTGCCTACGTTGCTTCCGTAGAGAATGGGAAGCGCTCCCTGCAGGCCGATGATGCTGCTGACCCCATCAGGTCCTGCTGTTGCCGCAAGATTCTGCAGAACCGCAATGGTAGCTGAGCTGCTCTGAACAATCAGAGTCATAACGGTTCCCACTACAACACCCAGAATGGGAATATCCCGCACCTGCATCATCAACTCCAAAAAAATCGGCGATTCTGCCAGAGGTTCCATGGTGTTTCCCATGATGTTAATTCCTACAAACAGCAGTCCAAAGGCAAACAATGTCTGTCCGATATCCTGAATCTTTTCCTTTTTGATAAAAAAGTACATAATGAATCCGAAAAAAACAAAAAGCCAAGCATAATCGCCTATCTGAAAGGCGATAAGCTGAGCTGTTATCGTAGTTCCGATATTGGCGCCTAAAATAATGCTGATGGCCTGCGGAAGGTTCATCAGACCCGCTGTTACAAAGCCCAGTACCATAACCGTGGTGGCGCTGCTGCTCTGAAGGACCGCTGTGCAGAGAGCTCCTGCCAGAAGCCCGAATACCGGATTTTTTGTCAAAAGCGCCAGTATTTTCTGCATTTTTTCACCTGCAGCACGCTGGAGCCCATCGCTCATAAGATTCATCCCATAAATAAACAGCGCCAGGCCACCCAGCAAGGTGATAATCATTTGAAACATACCCATATCCATTTTCTCCTCATACTTACATGGTTCGACAACTTACCCATGGTTCCATTATAGACGTTCTCATGCTGTAAAAAAAGGGAATTAGGTTAAAGGAATGTTAAATCCGTGTTAAATTCCAGGGCTTTCTCGCAAGCATCCGGCAGAACTCCCTGAAGCAACGGTAAGCAAAGAAAGAAACAGGTACATTCCGTCTTTCCGGCATGCACCTGCTCTTTGTTTTTGGCTCTCTTTTTTACGGATGGCAGTTGCCGCAAGGTTCATAGCCCTGCTTCAGAAGATCGCTTCTGCTGCCCTTATAGGTCTTTTTGTTGGAAGGCTTTATATCCGCTGTGCTGTAGCAGGAGGGTTTATGAAACTTTCCAGTGTTGGTATTGATAACGTAGTTTTCTTCATGTTCCGATTTGGAAGCTTTAGAGCTTCCTATCTGTGCTATTGAAGAAGCGGAAGGTTCCTGTCCGCTCAGGGCGCTTTCTCCTGTGGCATAATTAATGTCTACGCCCTGCTGGTTGTTGTAGACATATACGTTAAAGGAAATGCTCTCGCCCTGATCCTCCACTGACTCCGCTTCCATCTGCACGCCGCTTGCCACCAGATTGTCACCTTCAAATACGGGCCTCACCCGGTAGAGAACGTGGTTTCCCGTTTCCTTTATGTAGTCGGCCACCATATTTTCAAAGGGCAGCATTCCCTGCACATTCATGTATCTGGTTCCTGTTATCAAATTCCGTTCATTAGCATTTTCCGCCGTCAGCTGGTAGCCGATCAAATGGCACCGGTTGTAGAGATATTTTCCATCTACAAAATCGTATTTCACCGTCTTCCAGCCGGAAGGTTTTACCTGCCCGATGCTTCCCCGTTTTTCCGAGGGCATCAGATCGCGGCCGATATTGGCAAAAGCCTCTCCGCACCTTCCTAAGCTGTCCAGCTCACTGTAGGTTTCAAAGGATTCCTCGGTGAAATCTTCCTCTTCAAAATCCGGTTCATTATCGTTTATTGCAATATAGGGTTCTCCCGAATAATCAGGAATGTTTTCCAGCACAGCCGATGCCTGCCCTGAATCCCCGCTCTGTCCCACCTGGCCGCCGCTTTCCTGTGAGCAGCCCGCAGCCGAAAAAAGCATGGCCAGTACCAGAAGCCAGGGGAGGATTCGCTTTCTCATAGTAATTTGTTTTTTAATCTGTCTGTTCATCTGATATATACTTCCTTTGTTATTGTTTCGTGGGAATAGCCTTTAAACTCGCCGCGCTCCGCCAGCTTCCAGCCCTTCAGGGAAATGTCAAAATACGTATCGGCAGGGTATACCCGGTTCCATTTAAAAAGAACGAGCTGCATGATGGCCGCTTTCTTCCCCGCAGGAACAGCCGCTTCCACAAAGCACCAGTCTTCAGCCTGCGCTTTATCCCAAAAGGATTCATCAATTCGAAACCTTTCCTTCTCCTGCTCCTCGGGAAACTGCTTTGCCGAATAAGCGCTCATCCAGAGAGTTCGTGCTCCCGCATCCTCCAGAAGCTGCCGCCGGACTTCCCGGTCCTGAGACTGGCGCCGTCCGTTAAACAGCATCCCCATATTATCGTCTACACATACTGCCAGGATCAAAAAAATATTCCTCCTTATTTTTGCTTCAGCAAACGTCCTATCTTTTTTCAGCTATATTCTTATATATTATCATTTTGCCACATTATGAAGTTCTTGTCCATTTATTAAGAAAATATTTATATTCTCTTCAGGAGTCTGTAATCTGCACTGTATATACTTGTTTTAATGGATTCTTTTGCATGTATTCTGAAAGCGAGGTGTTTACTATGTTTTGGATCCTTTCGATTTTCATAAATTCAGCCCCCTGCCTTTTGGCTATCATCCCGCTGGCTCTGCTTTTTTCCCGCCTGTTTCCAGAAGGGAAGCGGCTGAAAGCCTGCATATGGGCCGGGCTGTTTTCGTTTTTGCTGGCAGCTATGTTTTCCGTAACTGGGGTGCCGTCCATCTATTCCCTGTACTCCGGTCCTGCCTATTATGGGCCGGTTCAGTGGGTTCCTTTTTCGGATATGCTGACGGATCCGGTCCAGTATATCCTCAATTTTATCCTCTTTGCCCCTTTGGGCGTCTTGCTGCCCTTTCTTTCGCCTGCCTTTCAAAGGCTGAGAAATGTTTTGCTGTTTGGCGGTGGGCTTTCTCTTTTCATTGAAATCCTGCAGCTGTTTAATTTTCGGGCAACAGATGTCAACGATTTTCTGGCTAATACAGCCGGGGCGGCTCTGGGTTTTGTCCTGGGCAAGTTGCTTTTGGCGGCTTTTATGAAAAATGGCTCAGGCTTTGCTCTGTTTGCGGATAAATGGACTGTCTCGGGCCCTCTGATCATCTGCGTAGGAAGCTTTCTTATCATGTTTCTTATTGAGCCGATTCTTTCCGGCTTTATCTGGGAGCAGTTCTATGGCTGACAGCGCACGGCAGCCGGTGTGGCTGCGAGTATATTTTTGGGGCCTGGCTCACATACTATTTCTCATGGAGGTGATTTTTTTGGATCATAACTTTCAAGTGGCAGATATTCCTGAAGAAAAGATCGCTGAAATTTGCCAGTTTCAGCAAAAGCTTCAGGAGGAAACGAACCGGAATCTCGTTTTAGTGGCTTATGAATCTGTTGGAAAATAAGTTCCTGTTCTATCGTTACAGAGGCGGATTCAGCCCGAACCCGATCTCCGGAAAAGCTGCAGAAGCATAAAAATGGCGCAGTTACAGCTGGTAACCTGGACTGCGCCATTTTCAGCAAAAGAATTGCAATTATGTTTCGTCTTTACTCTACCTTCTCGTCCTCTTCATCGCTGAGCGCGAACTTGGCCGGCACTTTGACCGTCTTGTTGTAACAGTTAAAGGATTCTTCCACCAGCCCATTGTCCGGCTTCGGAGAAATGAGGCTGACAACCGGCACAATAATCAGACCTGCCAACATGGCCAGAGCGCCTGAGTTCAGCGGCGACTGAAGCAGCAACGGGAAGGATTCCCGGAACAGCATGTTCAGAATCATGAGGCCCGCGCCGAAGATAAAGCTTGCCCAGCAAGCCGTTACAGTCGTCTTCTTCCAGTACAGTCCGTAAAGGAGCGGCGCCAAAAATGCTCCTGCCAGCGCTCCCCAGGAAACACCCATCAGCTGCGCGATAAACATGACATTATTCTTGTACTGAATAATGGCGATGATAACGGAAATCACGATAAACACAATGATGAGAGCGCGAATAATCAGCACCTGCTGTTTTTCCGACATATTTTTGATAAAGTTATCCTTTAAAAAGTCCAAAGTCAGGGTTGAGCTGGATGCCATAACCAGTGATGAAAGGGTTGACATGGATGCGGACAATACCAGCAGTACCACCAGACCGATTAAGACGTCCGGGAGCGTAGACAGCATGGTGGGGATGATGGAGTCAAAGCCATCTGCCTCCACATTGACCTGATCGGAAAACAATCTTCCAAATCCTCCCAGGAAATAGCATCCACCGGAAACCACCAGCGCAAACAATGTGGAAATAATCGTTCCCTTGTGAATTGCCTGTTCACTCTCAATAGCGTAAAACTTCTGCACCATCTGCGGAAGCCCCCATGTGCCCAGGGATGTAAGGATTACAACGCCCAGCAGGTTCAGCGGATCCGGCCCTAAAAAGGAATTGAATGCGCCTTTTATAGAAGTAACCTCCGGATCTTCCACTTCCGCCAGGCCCTGAAGCGCTTCCATAAAGCCTCCCTTGCTGTTAATAATGGCTCCGATCACGAGGCAGATTCCAATCAGCATAATAATCCCCTGGATAAAGTCGTTAATAGCTGTAGCCATATAACCGCCTGCGATTACATAAATTCCCGTCAGCACAGCCATAATGACGATACATACGGTAAAGTCAATATTGAATGCCATACCGAACAATCTGGAAAGCCCATTATACAGGGAAGCTGTATAAGGAATCAAAAAGATGAAAATCAGTATAGACGCTCCTATCTTAAGCGCCTTGCTGTCAAAGCGCTTTCCAAAGAATTCAGGCATGGTTGCGGCATCCAGGTGCTGGGTCATAATACGGGTTCTCCGGCCCAAAACAACCCAAGCAAGAAGCGAGCCTATAACCGCGTTTCCGATACCGATCCAGGTTGAAGCGAGACCGTATTTCCAGCCAAACTGTCCCGCGTATCCGACAAAGACAACGGCGGAGAAATAAGATGTACCATATGCAAAGGCAGTCAGCCACGGACCTACCGAGCGTCCGCCCAGTACAAAGCCGTTTACATCTGTAGCATGCTTTCTACAGTACAGGCCTATGGCTATCATTAAGGCGAAAAATAATACAAGGATTAATAATTTGATGATCATGATATATAGGTTCCTTTCTGAAAAATGCTGTTCGAAACCGACAGAGCATTAACTGAAAAATTGCACTGCAGCTAAAGCTGTGCAATTTCTGTATTTGACCTGCCTTTTTGCCGCCGCTTTAGCGGCACTGGCAAAACGGACAGCATAGCCGATGGCGGAGGAGCGTCCGCCAGGACGCGTTGCGCGCTGTATCAGAGATACAGGCAGGTCATAAAAAATCTGCCTTCCGAACGTTATGTTCAGAGGGCAGATGTTATACCGCGTTACCACCTCTGTTCACTGCAGCCTCACGACTACAGTCTCACTGAGTTCTTTCAAACTCGCTCACTATAACGGGTGAACCCGTTCCAACCTACTTTTCAAAGCCTGTCGCGACATGTAGCTGGCTTTGTGTTCAGCGGACTGCTCTCAGAATGTATTCAGCTCACTTCTTCCCCGCGCCTCTCAGCATCCGGCAGCTCTCTGTTGGTTTCCCGTAAGCTTACTAGTTTCTGGTCTTCACATTTCGAACTTATTATTGCACGTTTTTTTTCATAAGTCAAGAAAAAAATGTGTTTATATACAAAAAAAATCTTGTAAATTTGTGCGCATACTTCATTTTTTACATTGCAGCTGCCGGCTTTTGATTTTCCGCGCCAGATATACGGCTGGAGTGTCGGCCAGACTGGTAACGATAAAAATCACATAACTGGAAATGCAGATGCTGATCAAGGTTCCGATGCCGTACATGCCCCAAAAGGCGCCGAAGCTGTACAGAAGCGTATTGAGGGCCTGGGAGACCATGGTTGAACCGTTGTTTCTCAGCCACAGGAAGCGGCTCTTATCGCCGTATCTTTTCTCTGTAAAATTCCACCACTTATGATAGGCCCACACATCAAATCTCTGGCAGATGGCATAGACCATGAGGCTTACCAGCATGAGCCTTGGCGTATTGGAAAAAATAGCTTCAAAGCTTGCCCGTGCCCAGTCGCTTTCTGCCGGTGTATATAAAAGCCAGGACTGTGAAACAAGAATAAATCCAACCGATGTTGCAATTCCAATATTTACAGCAGTCTTTGCTTCTTTTTTTCCTTCGTTTTCGCTCAGGATATCCGTCACAAGAAATGTAGAGGCAAACAGGATATTTCCCAGGGTCTGCTCCATTCCAAAGGCATCCACCATCAGCAGCACCTCGATGTTCGCTGTAATAGTAGCAAAAACTGTACAGCAGTAAAGCCCTGTTTTTCCAAACAGCCGGTACATCAAAAGCACGCCTCCGTAAAGAACAATCAGCGATATAACAAGCAGCAATTCGTTATTCATGTCCTGCACCTCCTACTCCGAATCCCGTATTTTCCAGTAAAAGATCGACGCGCTCATTTTCCCTGTACTGCGGGTACAGCGTTTTCATGAAACACTCCAGCACCCTTTTATCCGGCTTCATGGAAGATGAATTTTCCGTCATCAGATTGACGCAGACCCGCTGAAAATTCTGAAGGCCTGTCTCAATATCCCGCTTCATAGTACTTTCACTCTGGCCCGAAAGTCCAAACAGCAGACACACTTCCTCCGCATACTGTGCAATTTCCTCTGGCGGCGCGTAATCCATTCCCTTGCAGAGCACTTCTTCTCTGTAGGGTGCATCAAAAGTCTCCGCGCCCATCTTTACGATGATACGGATGCCTGCTGCCTGAAAGCGTTTTCGAATATCCGAAAGCGTATGGCGATCCCTCCAGTGGCATTCGATATGAAGCTGCCCGACGTGCTTCTTTCTGCATACCGACAGGATTTCTTTCACCGTATTTTCATCTAAATCACAAAAGCTGCCCGAATTGATCACCTCCAGAACGCCGAAGGTTCCGGTGATTTTGCAGAGCTCCCGCGCATTAAGCTGAAAATTCGCGGACTCATCTTTGGAAAAGTCCAGATGATAATCGCAAAACCGGCATTTCCTCCACTTGCAGCCACTGCCGCGAAGAAGCAGGATCTCCCTTGGATTTTTTTCCCTTATCTGACTGTATCGGTTCATGTGTTCCTCTTTTCCCGGAGCCTTTCTGCTGCTTTGTGCTTTGCCTTTTACGGTATATTTGCCCTTTAAGCCGCATAAAAAACAAAAATGATGCTTTTTAAGCACCATCCCAAAAGAGCAAGCACGTAAGCTGCTCGCTGAAAGTTCCGTAGTTTTGTTTAGAGACAGGATGGTTTCGAACTGTCTTATTTTATTTTTGTTTTTTACGTATTTCATTTTACAGGGAATTTTGCCCCATGTCAAAGACTTTTGACAGAAATTATGGCTGTCAAATGGTATAATTTTTATAGCAATTGCAAATTTTATAAAGCTTTATAGTGTTTAACATTGATTCGTAGCAATCGTTTGTATCATGTAAATTCATAGGAATCGATAAGACAGATAAGGAGGACGCTATTTTGGAAGTTGGTACACAAATCAAAAAATTTCGCGAAAGCTTAAATCTTTCTCAAGAAGAATTGGCAGAAAAGGTTTATGTCAGCAGACAGACTATTTCTAACTGGGAGACGGGAAAAAACTACCCCGATATCCACAGCCTGCTGCTGCTCAAGTCATTATTCAACGTGTCCCTTGACGATCTGCTCAGGGAAGATATTGAGCTTATAAAAAATGAAATTCAGGAAACAGAGATTAAAAAACTGCACCGTTACGGCATCATTCTGAGTATTTTAATGGCAGCAGTGGTTATTTCGGCGGTGCCTTTGGCCTGGCTGCTGGATCTTTATGCCTTCATTCCATGGGGGATACTCGTGATCATAACGGGAATTTTCGCGTATAAAACAGAAAAGTTCAAAAAGGATAATCATATTCATACTTATAAAGAAATTGCCGCCTTTATGGATGGCCGCCGGCTGGACGGGCTGGAAACACAGCAGGAAAAGGGAAAGCTGCCTTACCAGAGATTTTTGCTCGCTCTTGCCAGCGCCCTCATCACGCTTCTCGTCTGTCTGGTTTTAGGCTGGTGGCTTTTGCCAAAGTAAAAATTCTTGCGGCCATGTGGCCGCATTTTTCTTGATTTAATACCAATCTCCACTGATAATTTTTCTTGCGTCATCAGTCAAAGGAAGCACATCATCTTTATTGACGATGAGGTCAACCCCATATTTCTTTCTCTGCATCAGCACACTGATAAACAATCTCCGCCGCTGTATGCTTGTGTGCAGCCCAATGCATTTTATTTCGCACCCCAGATTGTAATAATCAATATCTCTGGATATCTGGCGGTTGCCCTCATCAAAGGTGGCTTCAATTTTGGTCAGTCCATCTTCCGTCGTGTACATAATAATATTGGAATGATTCATTTTCTGCAGTTTCCTTATGAATATTCTTGTGCTGGATATAATGATCTAAAAGACGAAGTATATATTCCGGCAAATATAGAGTCTAGTTATTTTGGTTTACGCCATCCTAACGGCAGATTACCATTTTGAGGAAATTGAAGCATCCAAAGATTTGTCCGCAAAGTCGTCTTTTTTGGTATTTACTTGACATGCCCATAAATATCCGGCTCTATCTTCAGCATCCAGAAGCATATGCTTTATAGAAAACTCGGACACTATCTTTCTTTGAGAGACAAATTTTTCAATCACTTCAAGAACCACTTGAACACGATATCCTCTAATTTGTTGGACTTTTCTTCTCCAATAACGTAAATGGAAATTGCTATTTGCAGGCAATAAAAATCCCTCCAAACTTGAAACAGGTTTGGAGAGTGTTTGTTAAGTCTTTCGGGTATAGCAATATCGCCCACCAAATCGTCGTTTTTTTAATTTGGTGGAGATGAGTTTGTTATGTAAAAAACAAATTATGATTGCTCATAAGTTCATTGGCTCTGCATCTAAAGTGTCTGGCTCTTTGATGGCTGGTACTTGTATATTTTTTTCGTATTGACGAATAATAGAGTCCTTTAATTCTTGGCTGGGGTTTTGTTTTATTCTAAGTTCTTTTCTCAATAACAGTTCTATCTCGTTTTTATTGTTATTGACTTTTGAATGATTCTTCATGAGTTTTCATCTTCCTTTATCTTGTTAAAAATTCCCTTTGCCATTGTCTGTGCCAAGATTTCCTGATAGTCGTCACTTAACAGCTTTTGACTCTCAGAATAATTTGAAAGAAATCCCATTTCCACCAAAACAGCAGGTATTTGAATATTTCGCAAAACATAATAGTTTTCGGTTTTTGCATATCTCGTTTTCACGTCATTGCTTAGCGAAACTGCATGGATTATGCTTTCTGCATATGCTTTGCTTTCCGTTGCGTCTGGACTATTGTAATAACATTCCAAACCTGCTATCTGCGCATCATCTTTATAATAGTTGCAATGAAGGCTGATAAAAAAATCTGCATTGGAGTCGTTTGCAACGGAAGTCCGCTGTGCAAGGCTCATCTTCTCATCGGAGTTTCTGGTCAGAATAACTTCTATATTGTTATTCTCCAGAATCGTTTTTAACTTCAATGCAACCGAAAAGTTAATATCCTTTTCTATAATTTTTCCACTGACAGTCCCACCGTCACTTCCGCCATGTCCTGCATCTATGATGACGCAAAACTTTGAAACGTAGTCAGCTGTTGGAGTAATAGGAGCAGTGCCATTGCCAGCGTTCGTATCTGTATATGTATTGGTATATATATCTGTGCATATATCTGTTTTTTCATCTTCCTCTGTAAACTTTTCGCATATGTAAAGACAGCCGCAAACCATAAGTATTATCATTATTACTGGTATCAGTATAATGACTGCCCTGAGCAGATAAGCTATCACAAGCCGTTTGACCTTTTTTCTCTTCCTGAGTTTTTTTCTCTTTCTATGTTGTTTTTTATCCATTGCCGCATTTGTTCCTCATTCCTTTTTCCAAAATATATTGTTTCATAGGAAAGTCAAAAACGGGTCAAGAATTAGGCATTATTCAACGACTTTTTGATAAAACGATATTCTCCCCGCTTTCTTTTGCTAATATATAAATGTTGCCAGCATCACAAGTAACCGACATTGCGGGCGTATCGCTAATCAATCTTTTGTTGTTTCCATCCTTGTTGCAGGAATATACACGACTTCCGTCTGTTCTGGATACATAATAAATCGACTGCTCATCCATGCAGAAATCATACGCAACTACTTTTTCATAAGTAAAAGTTTCGCCGCTTAGAACATGATATCTTGTTAAAACCGATTGCTCGTTTTTGTAAAAAATGTTTTCTCCATCGAATGAGATATTTCCACTTGTAGGGATGTCAAGTTTTGTAATGCCTTTCGTGAAACGGTTTACTTCTGTTATGCCATCATTGCCAATGAAAAATATGCTGTCATTATTTATGAAAAAATCGTGATGGAACTCTAAAAACTTCCATTTATCACCCGTCTCATAATCAATGTCAAAGAGGGAACGACCAGAATTTGTAATCTGTTCAAAAACGATTTTTTCCTCAAAGGTATCTAAATTAAGTTCTACCACCGACACCTTTGTTATGCTGCTGTTATAGTTTCCGACACGGTTCACATAGCTTTCCGTAACCAATGTCGTATAATATAGATATGGTGAACATACACAAAACGCACATATCTTTTCTTCATCAGAAAACGCCCCAAACATAGGTGAGCGTACTAAATGAAGCATTTCTCCCGTGGAAGCATTTTTAAGATAATAGTCAAAAGTTTCTGCGTCCTGTGTTATTTCATAGCCCATACAATCATATTCCGCCGATGAATTATAAATAAAATTCTGGCTTTTTCCGTTATCTGAACATCCTGTCATTGTCAATACGAAACTAAGTATGATAGCAAGAGTCGGTGCATTTCGCATTTTCCTTGTTTTCATTTGCCATTTGTTAGAATTACTCCGTAAAATCCAAGCGGCAGCCAAAATGCATAAGAATACAGATACTGAAAACAAAATCAGCAGTGTAATCGTATTAATCTCTGCAAAAACAATTTTCTCATCACCTGTAAAAGCATCACTTGAAACAATATCTCCTGCAAAAAAGTCTGTTCCGAGCAGAAATGGCAAAGGCAATGGCAGACGGTAAATAATTGTTTTGGATAGACCTGCATAGGGAATAATGACCGATACTGCACCTGCAAGCAGGGTCACCGCATACTTTTTCGCCAAAACAGAAATAAACATAAGAAGTATTGTTAAAAACACGCTGCCAAAAAGACGGAGCAATCCTATATATACATATCCCTCGAATAAAGTTACGCTTTTGTTGCTGCCTGCAAAGTAACTAAGGCTTTGGATGGGATAATTTCCATTAGGCAGTCCATATTTGAGGCTGTAAAATCCGTATTCAATGAGCGATATGCTTACGCACATCAAGAGGACGCCCGAAATAACAATGAGCAGCTTATGCAAAGAGCTTTTTCGTCCCTCTTTTGAGGTCAAAATCAAAGCATCCATCTGGCAGCTATACTCGGCACAGAATACGGGCGTAACCAAAAGCAAAATGCCAAGGAACAGGACAAAATTAAGTGTACCTCCGCCAAGAAGCCCTGTCCATCCGTTCGTTTGAAGAAAATAGCGGTTTTTGGAATTTTCGCAGGTGTAGAGATATTGCTGATAAACGACCTCAAATCCGTTCTGATGTTCCAGAACCTTTCCAATTTCTTGGCTCTCCTTCTTATATTCGCTTTCACTGATTTTGCCATCATAGTAGCTTTCCAAAAGATAATTCTGTTTCTCCTTGGCGTCTGCAATTCTCTCTGCTTCCTGTTCCAGATAAAGAGAAGATTCATCGGTACAGTATCCATTTACCTTATTAAGATACCATTCATATTCACTTTTGTACTGTTCCATTGCACTATTATAAGGATTGTCTGATGCCACGAGCCATACAGTTCCAAACAATAGGACAGTGGCGATATAGCAAAGCCCCTTTTGGTGGAGCATTATCTTTTTTATTTCGTACATGAATCCAGACATTTTATCCTCCTGTCCCGGTAATGGCAGTTCTTTTTAGAAAGTATCACCATTACTGTTATTACAATCATTCCCACTATTATGGCAAAAATAATAGCTGCCAAAAAACTTTGTATTGGATAGCCCGCAAAACCGATAAATTCAGTCTTACCGAACAGAATGCGGTTCGTGAGCAGCGAGTATGGGTTTATTATCTTTAGCCAAATATTGCTTGAGTAACTTTGTGACGCACCTGTAATAATCAAACATAAGGCTGCTCCAAAATCAGCGACAAATGGGATAAGAGCATTATGCCAAAACATGGAAATCAGTAGGAATACCATACTCATAGTCCATATGCCGATTGCTTTTGTAATTGCGGATAGAACTACGTATTGCGACAAATTGCAGTTTACCGCAGCCGTGCTGAAATTGCTGATGGCATACAGAGGAAGATTATATCCCTCCATTGTTCCAAATGAAAAGGAAAAGCCAAGATAATCCAGCACGGAAAACCATATTACAACACTTATTACAAACAAAGTAACTGCAACAATTTTAGCTAATACGGTTTTTTTACCGCCATTAGGATTCGTCAGTAACAGCATATCCATCTGCGTTTCCTTTTCATAGACGAAAGTGCTGATAATTCCGTATAAACAAAGAAACAAAACTAATATATTTGAAAAGTCATAGTTCAAATAATAGTTATACATTTCCTGATAGGCAAAAGCTGGTATATTCCGTCCAGAATAAAGATTGTAAATAACACTGTTTTTACGCACTTCAAAGTTAAGTCCTTGTTCCTTGTAAAATGCAGCATTTTCTTTTGCCTTCTTTGCCACTTCCGAAGCGTAAGTCCGATAATTATAGAAATATTCCATAGGCTGTACATAGTATTTTTCTAAGATGTTTTCGTCACTATATATATTGCCCGTCATTGTATTCGGGTCATCTGTGTTTGTGCTTGCCGTCATATCAGCCGTAGCATCCACTAACGGCTGATATAGGTCAAGGAGACTATTGATTTTATCGGTAGTTATCTCTCCACGATATTTCTCATAGAGCTGCCAATACACGCTGTTCCAACTGCGGCTGTCTTTCCCGTCTGCCAAGTAGGAATAGGAATGAAATTCATTATTTATTTTGAACAGGTTTATTACGCTGAACAGAATAAGTACAACAAGTATTGACCGCTTGCAAAACAATTTGTAAAATTCATATCTGATTAAGCGTGTCATTTTTTCTCTCCAAAATAATATAGAAATACATCTTCCAAGTTAGGGGAAGCTTTTACTGCGTTTGTTGCGGGCGAACTATCGCTTACAATCCTCACTGAAAAATTTTCGCCCTGCTGCTTCATATTACTGACATAATATTTATTGCTAAGGCAAACAGCCTCTTTGGCGTTTGTTGTCACCTCCCACACTTTACCATAGATACTCTGTTCTAATACGTCGGTAGTTCCTTGTGTAATCAAAGTGCCTTCTTTTAGAATAATAATCTCTTTTGCAATACACTCGACATCAGAAACGATATGGGTAGCCAGCAAAATCGTCCGTCCCTGTGCAAACTGTGAAATCAAATTGCGAAAGCGGATGCGTTCGCTTGGGTCAAGTCCTGCTGTAGGCTCGTCTAAAATAAGGATTTTAGGGTCGCCTAACATTGCCTGGACAATGCCGACTCTCTGCCGCATACCACCAGAAAGAGCGCCAATCTTTTTATCTTTCGCATCTAAAAGATTGACAATGCCCAAAAGCTCCAAAGCCCGTTCTTTTCCTTGTTCCGCAGGGATTCCTTTTAATGTGCACATATATAACAGGAAATCCATTACCGTAAAATCCCGATAGAAGATAGGGTATTGCGGCATATATCCGATTTTTGATAAAAAGTCTTTGCCCGTTTTTTTTGCATCTTGACCGTCTATCAAAACAGTTCCATTATCGCTGCCCAAAATGCCGACAAATATATTTATCAGCGTTGTTTTTCCTGCGCCGTTAGCTCCTAAAAGTCCATAGACGCCCTCCGAGAGTTCAGTGGTAAAATTCTTTAGGGCATATTTACCTTTATATTGTTTTGAAACATTCTGAAATGATACTTTCATAGATAATTACCTCTTAAAGCCAAATGTTGTTATCAAGGTGCTTACCTCGCCAATACCTCGCCCAAGCACAACGATACAGGTGCCGGATTCATCCAAAATTAAAATCTGTGGGACACGCTGAAAATAAGTACTGTTGTTGTCCTTGACCGTTTCGGTATGGATAACTTTTCCCGATGCTGAATCATAAATATTAATTGTTACGCTGGCTTCTCCCAAAATGGAAGTAGCAACATATTTACCTTGCTCAGAGCAGAAAACCCCGTCCTTTCCTTCGCTGCTACTTGAGAATGTAATCTTTTTTTCTGTATTAGATGCAGTATCAAGCATTAGCAGCGTTCCATTATTTTTGTTAAAGCTCTGGGGCATGACAAGTAAGTTCCCTCCCTTTTGCACTTCTTCAACATCCACTTCATAGTCGGCTTTTTTTGTGATACTAAGACTTGCATTGTCTGTGGATACTGTTCCATAAACAGAGACTCCATCCCCACCATTAGAGCTTATTCCCATGCCTACATAAGTTAAAGTTTTATCCCCTGTAAATGCAAGACTATCCATTGTTACAATCTGCATATTATTTGCCCTGCCATTTTCGGAATAGTTCAGAATGGCATGTACCTTTTGGGAAGAAGTATCATAGAGATAAAGTCCTTGTAATCCGCCGAAAGCGATCTGTTTTCCGTCCTGTGAAATAGTGACACTCGTCATTTGGAGGACAGAATCATCATTTAACAGCCCACTAAAGGAAATCGTATTCTCAACAACAAAATCCTTATTCAATAGGTATCCTTTTACTCCATTACTGCTTTGTGCCGTTGCAAATGAACCCGTGCTGCCACTGCTATTTTCGTCACCGACAATGAAATACCCGTCCGAATAAGGCTGCACACATAACTCATTCAAAAAAATATCCGCACTTGCTATAATCTCGCTTTTTTGTGTATCATAAAGATAGAGCTTATCTGCTGCAACAATAATCCGATTGCCATCGGCATAATAACAGCCGCTGACCTTTCCAGAGAAAGCCGAGTCATTAACTGTTCCAATCTTCGTATTATTATCGCTGCTTTCACTTCCTGTTTTTTCCGAACTGTTACCACAGGCTGACAGATTAAGAGCAAAAGCAAGTATCAGCATCATGCACATGAATTTCGTTTTCATTTTTCAGTCCTCCTTATAAAGCAAAATTGAGCCTGTCTTATTTGTAGGACAATCATTGCTTGCAGCAACAGCTACCGCATAGAAAGTATTGAAGTCCTCTAATTTAGAGGTGTCTACGGTGGCTTCAATTATCCACACATTTCCTTTGCTTAATGTTGCATCGTATGAAATCACTTTATCAAACGATAT
The DNA here is from genome assembly GCA_910575405.1 of Clostridia bacterium. Classification (GTDB taxonomy): domain Bacteria; phylum Bacillota; class Clostridia; order Peptostreptococcales; family Anaerovoracaceae; genus Hominibacterium. The sequence continues at coordinate 33,880 of CAJTER010000039.1, forward strand.
AGGCTTATGATTTAAGAAAAATGATATGCCATACCTTGTACCCGGCGTTCCGCAAATCGTGTAACGCACTGTAAGTGTATCTTTATTGGTAAGATTGATATTGTCATACACTAATTCGCCATCATATGAAATAGTCGAATAAACGCCGCTATCCAATGTATCCATAGTAATTTCATTCCAACCGTTTTTCACAAGCTCATTCTCAATAAAAGAGGAAGTGATTTTTTCTTCTTCAACGCTGACATCACGAAACATATTTTCACTTTTTCCATAAAAGATATCGCTGTCTGGAGCATCCTCATTAAAATGCAGTTTCAGCACTCTTTCAAGGTGTTGGTGATACCAACCGTAACTTGATGTTTCTTTCATATCGGGTTGGAAAGCTGGATTGGTAATGCTCAGGATTGTAATATTTAGGGTATCACCTTTTTTTCCCGTGTTCGGTGTAAACACAAACGAAAATTTTTCTTCATGCTTTTCTGATGTTTGGAAACAATGGAGATACTCATATTCCGCCCTCGTATCATTTACCTTGTACGCCTGTGGCTTTCCGTCCAAAAAGAGCAGGAAGCCTATGTTATCCAATTTTTCCTCTGATGTAAACTGATAGTCCAAGGTAAATTCTCCGCCGTTATACTCATACGGTAAAACACTCTGATCATCAGCTCTGGTGGGACTCACTTCCTCGTGGCTGAGAAAACCTAAAGAACCATCTTCCTCTGATTTGGTGAATGGATTTTCTTCCGTGTTTTGCGGTGGAGCGTTCCCGTCCTCAATGTTATAATTTCCGCAAGCTGTCGTAGTGAATAGCAAGCCGCAAATCATAACTAATGATAATATTCGTTTTCGCATTGTTTATCCTCCTGTCATGTTTGATGTATTTCAATTATAAAAGCCAACTGTCAAAATGCGGTCAAGGAATAAAAAATTACATAAGAGAAACCAACAAATTGTAATTTGATTTTTTGTCAATCACTTTTTTGCTCCAAACCTTTTAATAAATAAAACTATCACCCCACTTTGTTGACTGCAAGTTTAATTGTTACACAAGCTCCACTCGGAGTAACATTTGAAAGTTCTAAACATCCGCCGTGTTTCTGGCTAAGGACACGGCTTGTAGCCAATCCCAATCCCATATGTTCACCCGTTTTATCCTCAGAATAAAGAAAGGTATTCTTTTTGCGGAGCATTGCCTTTGAAAATCCTTTGCCGTCGTCTGTAATGGTTATAGTAAGTACATCATCAATAAATGTGTATAGGAAACTCACTTTGCTATTAGCATATCGAATGGCATTGGAAAAGATATTCTCAACAATACGGTAAAATATTTGCTCATCTAATTTTACTTGACATTTGGATACGGTAGAATGATATTCAATCTCCAGGCTATGCTGTCCTGCAATAAGGGAAAGGCTTTCTGTAGCATTTTTCAAAAAATCTGGCAACTGAACGACAGAATACTTTGTTTCGGTTTCTTCAATGGTATTCAAATCACGAATATAATCTGTATAACGCTCAAGTCGTTTTGAGGTTATCGCAAGGTTGGAGAGTGTATGCTGCAATTTCTCATCATTCAGACTTCCATTTGTAAAGCATTGCTGCATATATTCGACATAGCCCTCTATAATCGCAATCGGATTTCTGAGGTCATGTGCCACTGATACCTGTAAAATTCTCCGCTGCTCAATCATATTCCACAGCTGTCGGTTGTTATCATAGAGTGCTTGCCGCATTTCTTCAAAAGCTGTGCAGAGCCTGCCTAATTCATCGTTACTGTTATAAGCAACCGTAAAATCAAGGTCTTGCCCCTTTATATGCTTTGTTGCATCTGCAAGAACCTGAATTGGCGGCGATAGCTTTTTCCTATAAAACCACCATGCACATAACATGATTCCTATAACGGAATAGATAAAAGGAAGCCCTACCATAGAAAGGCTTATTGCTCTATATAGTAACTGTTGTTTCGGGCGGAGTGTGGAGAAGCTGGATTCTATTCTCTCGATTGTAAATTCTGTATCCCCGAGCTTTTCTTCATCCGATTTAGCGGGGGTAAGTATAGACGCTTTAGAAGGTTCATCAAGTATCAATCTTTGCTTTGCCTCAGATACCGTCCCATCTGCCATAATAGTCTGTGTATGCAGCCAAATTTCCTGTGAGTCGGGGAGGATATTCTTCTGCACACGGTAACAGATATAAATTGCCAAAGCAGAGGATGTAAAAACAATTATCATTGTAATGGCAACCGTCCAGATAAATGCACTTTTAATAGATTTTACTTTCTTCATTTTTTCCATCTATATCCCATCCCCCAAACTGTTTCTATATATTCCTTGCCCGTAGCTTCAGTCAGTTTATTTCTGATTTTTCGGATATGCTCTTTAATAACATTGCTGTCGCCCTCAGCATTAAAGCCCCATACGGCTTCGTATATCCGTTCTTTATCAAATATCTGGTTAGCGTTACTCATCAGAAACTCGACAATATCAAATTCACGATTTGATAAGTTCAGCGACCTTTCTCCATAAAAAATTTTGCGTTCAGCAAGATTTACAATTAAGCCTTGTGAAGATACGATTTTAGGAGTACACTTGCTTCTCTCATCCCTCCGCAGGTGAGCCGCCACCCTTGCGGTCAATTCTTGTAAACTAAAAGGTTTGGTTATGTAGTCATCGCCGCCGACCTGCAAACCGTTTACCTTGTCCTGTTCTGTAATCCGAGCTGTCAAAAACAAAATAGGGCAGGTGACATTATTACGGATAATCTTGCATAGCTCCAATCCGTCCATTTCGGGCATGTTGATGTCAAGCAAAATTAAATCTGGATATATATTCAGCATTGATATTGCCTGCTCCGCATCTTCCGCTACAAAAGTCTCATATCCACAATCCTGCAAGTGGCTTGATAATAATTCAGTCAACATTTTTTCATCATCAACAATGAGTATCTTATATGCCATAGCAAAAACCTCCTACTCTAAAATATTATAAAGCTTAAAAGTCAAAAAGTGGTCAAGTTCCTACTTTTTTCGAATATCAACAGGCTTTTGTGCATCTTTTGGAATGGGCCATATCCGATAGATGTTTATTGCGCCCTCAATCTGATTTTTTTAGATATCCGCCGTACCCACCGAAGTGATACGTTCTATTTTTTCGCTTTCCTGAGCTGCCATATATTCAAAATCAGCGAAACCGAGCTCTTCATAGACGGAACGAAAATCGAAGCGAACGCCAACCGCTATGCCTTTGTATGAAAGAAATCGGTGACCAAACATCAAGCAAAAGCCCTGCAGAAAATGGCTCTGCTGGTAGACAACATCATCGGGCGATACAAGATGAAACCATTAAGGAACAAAATCGTGCGCAAAAAACACGTCAGGAAGCTGTTGAAGAAACTGCGGAACAAAGCCAAAGAAGAGAACCTGAAGTATCTGGAAGGAAAGGGAATCGAAGCCTACATCAAACCAGCAAATTACGAGCAGCGAAAGAAGAAGAAATTCGCCGAAGACATCAGCAAAAAGAAAAACATGGACTACGATGCAGAAAGAGACTTCTATATCTGCAAGAATAGCAGGCAAATCAAAAATATTGGAAAGAAAAAACGCAAAACCGCAAGCGGATACAGAGCGAGGAGGGAAAAAGCTGCGAATGAACCGAAGCATCCAGACAGAAGGCTCCTTTGGAGATATCAAAGGGTACAGTGGCTTTACCCGCTTTTTATGCCGGGGAACGGAAGCCCTATTTGCGGAAAGTGCCCTCTTTGCGATGGCTCATAACCTGAGCTGGCTGCACAGCCGGATCCAGAACGACAAGCTGGGCGAACACCTGTATGAGCTAAAAAAGGATACAAAAGAAACCGCTTAGAATTTCATCTTTATTAATAAAACCACCTAGTCCATTTTTATAATCTCATCTATTTTCTTTTCTGACTTTAGAAATCTCGAATATTCACTTGCAGCTGCACGAATACTATCAATTTCTTCATAATCCTTTTGCCCAAATAATTTACCTATCGAATCAACTATTGGTTTAACGTAGTCGGATAATATCTTGGATTTAGTTTCTATTTCCATAGAAATATTATCTTGTGAACTTTTCAACTGAGAACTCAAAGCATTATATGCTGCTTCTAATAATTCAGTGTTGTCATAGGGAGCATTGCAATAAGGACAATGATTTGCAAAAACATTGTTTTTTCTTACTAATTATAGTTCACCCTCTCGATAATCCCGCATTTCTGTTTTACCTGTGCGATATACAAATTACTGACTTTCAATCCAGTATGTTCCAGTATATAATCCTTGATTTCCTCATAGGTTGCTTTGCTCTCCGCAGCCGTCAAATCAAGCTCGTCCATCTGAAGCTCCACCTCGATATGTTGGTCTGAATGAAGTTTGGACAATAAACATACCGTCTCAACGGTATTACCCCTTTCCCACAAAACTTTCCGTACTTCCTTGCCGTCAATATAAATCGGGAAGTTAAACTCTATCGACTTCAACGGCATTTTCGATTCTCCACTCGGATATATCTGGATTTCTTTAATGAGGTAAGTGATAAGGTTTTTCTTCTCCTCGTCACTCATTATAGCATATAACTTTCCAAAATTCTGCATGATTTTGTAAACATTATCAAGCGTGATGGCTTCCATCTCAATGGAGCTTTTTCTTAATTTGGCATCTTCGATGCGTTCCTCCAACTCCACCATCGTATCGTACAAAGCGTCAAGCCTTAATGTCATATCATGGATTTTTCTTTCACGAAATCGGGCATCGACAGGAAGATTGTCAATCTCATTTTCCAGACGTGCTTTATTCAAATCTACCTCTTTCAGCTTATTTTCATAATTGGCAAATTCTTTATCTACAACACTTGTATCTGTCTGCACTCCAATCCGCTTTTCAATCTCTTTTGCAAAATAGGCATCGCTTACAAGCTCTCTTACCGCTTCTACTACAAGCAGCTCAATGTCTATTTTCCTTAAAGATGCCTGGTAGTCACAATGACGCCCCCGCTCCTGCTTATTTCTTCCGCATATATAATAGTAGACTTCCTTATATGTGCCGTCTTTATTTGTCCATGCGTGTTTATTCGTATACATCGAGCTGCCGCAAAGAGGACATTTCAAAACGCCCGTCAGAAGATGCGACCTTTCTTTGCCAATTCTCGACGGCTGCTTGATTCCTGTTGCTAAACACTTCGCATGGACTTTCTGCCAGAGTTCCTCACTGACAATCCCCTCATGCTGCCCGTCCTCTAAGATATAATCATCTGTATGGACTTGTTTGTATTCATTCTTCGTTCCTTTCACTTTCTCCCGTGTTCTTCTGCCATATGCGATTTTTCCGCAGTAAACAGGGTTGTCTAATATCTGCCGTATTAAATGGCTGCTCCATGTTTCTAACTTTCCATTCTGGCGGGGTATCTTCTTTATCCCTTGCAGATTAAGGTATTTTGCAACTCCCCCAAGCCCTATATCTAAATTTCCAAACTTATCAAATATAATTCGGATTGCTTCGGCTTCTGTTTCCTCTATTAAAAGATGGTTGTCTTTCAGATAATACCCATATGGGGCAAAACCGCCGTTCCAACCGCCCTGCCTTGCTTTTTCCCTGCGTCCGTTCATGGTCTGCTCAATGATATTTTCCCGCTCAATCTCGGCAACCGCCGACAGGACAGATATGAGCAGCTTTCCGCTTGTCTGGGATGAGTCAATCCCCTCCTCTATGCAAATAAGGTTTATCCCATAAGACTGAACAAACTCCAATGAATTTAGAATGTCTGCCGCATTTCTCCCAAAACGTGAAAGTGCGCCCAGATAGGGCGCTGTGCAAAGCAGTTTAAGGTACTGCCGCACACGGCAGTGTGCGAAACAATCTGCCTTACCGACTAAGGAGAAATCCTTTACGGGAACAGCGCATGG
>CAJTER010000040.1 GCA_910575405.1 Clostridia bacterium
TTTTCTCCTCAGGTGTCGCTTTCGTTTTGACTGGCATAGAAAAACTCCCTTCATGATCAATCGTGTTTTTTTGTTTCACTGTCTCTCATAAAGGGAGCATATCAACATTCCAATGCGACAGCCCCATTTTTACGTAGAACGGTTTTCAAGCGGCACAAACTTTATCCCTTCCTGCGGCTGTATCTTCCTGCTACTGGCAGAATGCAGACTGCGATCACAAGCGCGATAGCTCCGGCAGCCAAAAACAGCGGCCTGCCGGTGAGAGCCGATACCAGCAGAGCAGACAGAAACTGGCCGGCAAACATGGCCATGGTGCAAAAGCTGATGTTGATCCCTTTTTTCTCCGGCGCGCTCTTGTTGACAATCAGGCTGTTAAACAAAGGAGTGGAAAACCCGAAGCCCATTCCCGCGAAAAAGACGGCAATCCACAAAATCACAGGACTTCCGGAAAGGGAATACAGCAGGAAAGCAGCGCCGTAAAAGACGAATGCCATGGTGAGACAACCCTTTTCCCCAGCCTTTTTTACGATACCCGGCATAAAGCCGGCGGCAAGAACGGCAACCAGATCCAGAGCAGCTAGGTAATAGCCGGTAAAGGAAGGGCTGTACCCCAGCTCCGTTTGCAGATAAATGGGCAGGGAAACCATGGCTGTAAAGAACATGAGCATGCCCAAAAAGGCGATGAGCAGCACCAGGCCCACAGGAACGCCCCGGCGGCTTTCCTCCCCTGATTCCTCTCCGGCAGCATCTGAGGCCGAAGCTGGCCCGCATTTGGGGATAAAAATCAGGAGCATCAGCAGAGCCAGAAGCCCCAGACCGTAAATGAAGAAGGGACTGCGCCAGGAAACGTCAGCTAAAACCCCGCTGATGCTGAGAAAAATAACGCCGCCAAATTCCATGGACATTCCTTGGACAGCGATGAGCTTCAGCTGCTTTTCCCCCTCAAAAAACGATGCGATAAGGGCAACGCTGGAGCTCATAATAGCAGCAGTAGCAGCCCCCAGGAAAAAACGGTCGATAAAAATGGCCGCCGCATTGGGCATAAAGGCTCCGGCCATGCCGAACACTCCGTAAAAGAGCAGCCCCAAAAGGGCGATCCAGTAAGGCCCCTTTTTGTCGATGAGCCTGCCAAACAAAATAGCAGTCGCCACAACGCCAAGAGCAGGCGCTGTTACAAGCTAGGACGCGTAGCTCCCCAGCCCGTACACTTCTCCCAATTCGGGAAGCGCAGGTGTAATGGCGTTTCCAACCATAACCGTCAGACTGCTCATGAGCATGATGGCCGCGATTCCAGCCTTTCCCATTTGCTTTTTTAAAGCCGGATCCTTCAGCTGATCCTTTGAATAATGATCCATAAAATCCTCCTTTGTTCCATTGCCCGATTATTCTGCAGGAGCTACTATTTTTCGCAACAAAAAAAGACATCACTTGGATGCCTTCCGTTTTCCTGCATTTCTATGTTCGATTCTTCCGATACTCCTGCAGCAGTCCAAAGTCCTTTGAAAAATGAGTACAATCTGAAAAATGAGCACAATAAAAAAAGCATCCGTCTGCTTTCTCCGCTCATCCAGACTTTACTGTCGGCTCCGTGATTAAAACGGATTAGCTTGCGCTCGCGGGCTATACCGCCGGTAGAGATCACTCTTCTCGAAGAAATTTGCCTGTTATTTTGTTACAAAGCTATGGTAGCAAAGGAAGGCGGTCTTGTCAAGGAAATTTCAACACTATCCTACTGGAGAAGAGGGATAGCGAAATTCCTTTAGAGAAAGACTTACTTTATTTCTGGTTCAAGATTATCGAACACAGGACAACTGAAAAATTCCCCTAAAGTTATCTCTAAACTATCACAAATTTTTTTGATGGTAGCGATTTCAGGGTTTTGACTTTTCGTCCCCAGAATACTGTAAATAGTTGAACGATCCATTCCGCAGAGGTACGCGAGACTGCTGGGGTTTAGATTTCTTTCAGAACACAGATCTTGTATCCAACAGATAATGGAATTTTTGAGTTCCATAACAGCTCTTTCCTACATAAATGAATATGCCCAATTTTAGCAAGTTTAGAGAAATTTTTAGTGGGATTTGTCCCACAATTCGAAAAATGGTATTCTAGAACAGGTCCTACAATATTTTTGGAGAAAGGAAACCGGCTATGGCAAAGATAATGCAGAAAGAAAACGTATTGGACTATCATTTGTTAGAACGTTACCCAACAGAAAGGGCAGAAGTAAAAACTTCTAGTGCTACTGACTGGAATCCTGTTAATGGGTGTAACTCAGTTCCTGTCAATAAAATATTGTATATTACAGTAGTATCACAAAATGCGGCAAACCATAATGAAAGGATACTGATAGAAGGGTATGTGGAAGATGACAAATGGTTTGACGCAGAGGGGAGAGCCCTGAAACCAATGGGATATGAACCTCTTGCCTGGATAATAAAGGAGCTGCCGGAAATCTATATGGATGATTGAATATCTGAAAGAGCATCATCAACTGCGAATTTCGCGCTTGCATACGAAGCTGCCAGCAAGTCGCTGGAAAGATGCATAATTTCTGGAAGCTCCGCAAAGGGCACTCCCTTGGCTAGGGTATTGGAATAATAGCCATTGGATATAATGAAGCTTATTGTTTATCCTGCAGATAATATGGTATACTAACGCAATACGATAGGAAAACACAATTGCACTTTGCGGTGAATGGAGGAAAGCAGATGTCATACGATTCAGTCAAAAAGGAGGAACGGCAGGTTCCCTTACTGGATGTTTTACAGGAGGAAAAAACAACAAAATATCCGGGCGGTATCTATCACAAGACGCAGATCGAGCTGACCTATAATTCCAACCATATCGAGGGAAGCGGCCTGACTCACGATCAGACGAGATATATCTTCGAAACCAATACCATCGACGCGGAACATGGAGTCCTCAATGTGGATGATGTGGTTGAGACGGCAAACCACTTTCGCTGTATTGATGTGATTATCGACAATGCGAAGGCGGCGCTGACAGAACCGCTTATCAAGGAGCTTCATTTGATTTTAAAGAATGGAACCAGTGATTCCAGAAAAGACTGGTTCGCTGTAGGGGATTATAAAAAGCTGCCTAATGAAGTCGGCGGAATGGCGACTGCGCTGCCGGAAGAAGTGGCCGCTCAAATGAAAGCCCTGCTGGCGGAGTATAATGCCAAAGAAAAAAAGACACTGGACGATCTTTTGGACTTTCATGTGAAGTTCGAAAAATTGCACCCCTTTCAGGATGGCAACGGCCGTGTCGGCAGGCTGATCCTGTTTAAAGAATGCCTGAAATACGATATTGTTCCCTTTATTATCGAAGATAATTTAAAGCTGTTCTATTACCGCGGATTGCAGGAATGGAACAGGGAAAGAGGGTATTTGAGGGACACCTGTCTGACAGCGCAGGACAGGTATAAGGCGTATCTTGACTATTTCAGGATTGCGTATTAAAGGCGGAAGGGCCTAGTGCAGCTTCAAGCGATTGCCCATTCCCTGCCCGCCTTTTTTCTATTTCATCATTGCTCCATTTTATCCACAATTACGCTTCCTTCAAATAAGGAATAAATTACTTCGATATCTTTGATATGGAATGGATCTACTTCAAAGCAGTTGTCTGAAAGTAGGATCAGGTTTGCCTTTTTGCCGGCTTCTAAAGAACCGGTTTTATTGGCGATTCGCATTTGCTTTGCGCCCTCAATGGTAAAGCCTTTCAATGCATATTCGATAGGGATTTTTTCGTTTTCCGGCGGCATGATGCTGCCAGGGTATTTTTTTGGGTCCAGAGGGTATTCGATATCCACCTTCGTATGTCCGCACTGGATGCCCCAAAAGGGGTTGCTCCTGTTAAATTCGAACATGGATGTAGTGTCTGTGGAAAAGGCTGTCTGCGCCCCGGACTTTATGAGTTCAAGAAAGCTCCCTTGCTGCAGTCATCTGTCACGTCCTAAAACCGGCAGCGCCGACTCGCCATACATGCCCGCGTTCCCCCGCAGGACCAAGGGCCAATCTGGAAGCGATAGATTATTATCCCTTTCACTTGCGCGGGACCTATATCGAAGTGATCTGCGTGCTGCAGGGAGCCATCACCATATATGACTCCGCAGTCAGCTATCATCTTTAATCATTTTAATCGCTGGTTTTCACAGTCACCGTCCGAATACAGGAAGAAAATACTCAGCGATTTGGGCGATGAGGTGCATATCGAATACCGGGAACTGGATAAGGAAAAGGCGCTGGATATCTTGGATGGGTATTTGAACGCGTGATATGTGGCATTGACAAATCAGCCCCCCTGTAATACAATGTAATACAAAGAAAAGAGGTGAGCGGCATGACAATTTCTGTGAGATTAAACGATGCAGATGCAGAACTGATCAAACAGTATGCGGAACTGAATCACATATCCGTATCAGAGTTGGTACGTCAGGCAGTGATGGAAAAAATCGAAGAAGACTATGATCTGGCGATGTATTACGAAGCGAAAGCAGAGCATGAAAAAAATCCAGTGACCTATTCCCATGAGGAAGTGAAAAAAATGCTGGAGCTTGAACCATGAAATATACCGTAGTATACACAAAGAGAGCTTTAAAGCAGCTGAAAAAGCTGGACAAACCTATTCAGGCGCTCCTTTTGGGATGGATTGAAAAAAATCTTGTCAACTGTACGGATCCCCGGGGCCATGGAAAACCGCTTACAGCAGATCGCAGCGGCCAATGGCGATATCGGATCGGTGATTACAGAGTAATTGCGGAGATATCCGATCAGGAGATTATTATTTTGGCCTTAAATATCGGACATAGAAGAGAAATTTATAAATAGTAAGGCCAGGAGACGGGAATCGCTCTCGATGGACATTGATTTTTTTATGGAAAAGCAAAGGGGCTTTTACTGGCAAGTTACTGCCAGTAAAGGCTCCTTTTGCAGCAGGCGTATCAGGAACGAGGAAAAGATGAAAAAAGCAAGAGAGAATAAGAAACTACGATTTTTGCCAATGGCCATAGCAGGGCTGGCTGTACTCCTTTTACTCAGCGCATGCGGCGCCTCCGATGTGAAGGAAGAAAACAGCACGCAGGACGAAAGCTCCGCCGCAGCGCCATCAGTTTCCCGGCAGGCGGAAGCTGCCAAACCCGCGGAAACCCAGGCGGCTCAGGTTGTAGCGGCAAAGACAAAGGCGGATCGGAAAGGCCAAATCTATTTCAACTCGCCCATTACCACCTTTGTCAGCCAGTACAACTGGTACAGTGAAAAGGGCGCAGCCTCCCCTCTGCCGGAGCCGGGAAGTTGGGATATTTATTCCAGCGAAAATGGGATTCATACCGACTGCCCAGTCTTAAATTACACCTATTCCAATGAAGAAGCTCCTGATTTTTATCCGACCTTGAGGGTTTCCGTTTCTCAGGACAGCGGGTACATACAGGAAATCGACATTAACTACGATGACCACGATTACCGGGAGGAGACGTACCAGGCATTTGAAAACCTGTGCCTCTACAGCCTGAGGAGCCTGCCGAGGCTCTTTTTTGATGAAAGAAAAAAGCAAAAAAACAGGAAATTTGGTACCTGAGACCCATAGCGAAGGCGCAGGATTGATAGTATAATCATCAAGAAAGTAAAAATTCTGATAAATGATAAAACCATTTGAATTTACGGAGAGGATTGCTTATGAGTCAGGAACTGTGGATGAGGGACTGGGAAAAAATAAACGAAATCATTCTGCAAATGAACAGTGAAAGCGACATTTTAAAGGCCCTGGATGAATTTCTGCTCAACCTTGAAAGGCTGATTCCCTATGAGAAGGCGTGCATCTACTTTTACGATCTTTCAGAGGCAAATATTGTAAAGGACTATATCGGGCCAGGCTTCAGCAAAAAGGAGCTGCAGGATTATGAGCGGTATTACTGCAATATTGACGACATCATTGAGAAGATGAATCCCAACAAATCGGTGATCATCAAGAGCAGCGAGGCCTTTGATTTCAACCAGAGAAAGGAAACCGAATATTTTATCGATTATGTAACGCCTGCTCATACGAAAACTTCTCTTGATACCAATTTCCGCTGGGATTTGGAAAACAGGGAATTTTGCATCGGTTCGCTGGATCTGTTCCGCAGCAAACAGGACCTTGATTTTACGGAGCGGGAAATGGAGATCTGCCGGATTTTTCAGCCCCACATAGAGCTTAAGGCTTCCAATTACGCCTTTCTCTTTGGCAATATTGCCCACAAATATGCCTTTACCAGCACAGAACAGGACGTTGCGGTCATGATGCTCAAAGGCTATTCCAACGAGCAGATTGCCGAAGAAAAGTGCATTACCATTTCTACAGTTAAAAAGCATGTCTCCAAAATCCTGGAAAAATCGGATACAAAATCCCGGATTGAATTTATATGTAAGGCATCCAGCGGGAATCGATAACAGCCGGGTGTGAATGAATATGCAAAAATGTGAAGAAACGAGGAGGTCAATTATGAAAGATATTATTACAGTGGCCGTCGTTAACTTTAGAGTTGATGCGGCAAACAAAGAGAGCAATCTCTCCAGAATGTGCGGCTTTGCGGAGGCTGCGGCAAAGCGGGGGGCAGATCTGGTTCTGTTCCCGGAAATGTGCCTGTTTGGGTACGATTACTTTGTAGATGAAAACATACCGCAGGAGGAAAAGATCAAAAATGCGGAGACCATCAGCGGCCCGTCCTGTCAGGCGCTGGCGCAAATCACGCAGAAATACGGTATTTATGCGGTCTTTGGCATGGCGGAAAAGCTGGAGGATACTGCGGATGCTGTGCTGTATAATTCTGCTGTGGCCATCGGTCCTGAGGGCGTTATCGGGGCTTACCAGAAGATACACCCATTTGAGACGGAGAGCCTTTGGTGTCAAAAGGGCGACAAACCTTTTATGTTCGATACCCCATGGGGCCCGATTTCAATCGGCATCTGCTTTGATACGTATCAATTCCCGGAACTTCAGCGGTATTACTGCGGACAGGGAAGCAGGCTGTATCTGAATCCTACGGCTGTAGTGGAAGAAATTCCAAAGGAGGGAAGCCGCAAAGCCTTCATCGATTATTATGCGCCGACGCTGGAATACGGAGTTTTGTGCAATACCATCTATGTGGCAAGCGCTAATCTGTGCGGCACGGATATCGGCGATTACTTTGGTGGGGGAAGCTGCATCATCGGTCCGAAGATTACACCGTTTTATGAAACAAATCTTCATTATTACGCGGGAGATAAGGATAATGTCCAGGAGGGCATGTTCATGGAGACCATCGATCTTTCTCTGGCAGAAAGACGTCTGTTTGTTAATAAAGAGTTAACCGGAGAGCCGGATTACAGGCCGGATATTTATAAGAAGTTTCTTTAAGCCGTTGTTATAAAGATTAAGAAGACTTCATAAAATTGCATTTGTTCAGAATCGAAAATAGGAAAAGGAGAGAACTGAAATGAACGATAATACGTTAAAACGAACGATGAAACTGCGCCACCTGGTGGTCTTTGGGGTAGCCTTCCTGACGCCCATGATCGCCTATACTATATACGGAGTCATCGCCACTTCTTCCCACGGCGTTGAATCGGGCTCCATCTGCTTTGCTGTTGTCGCCATGCTGTTCACAGCCCTGAGCTATGGCCATATGGCTAAAGCATACCCTGCGGCAGGGTCTACTTATACATATACGAGAAAGGCCATCAACTCCAAGCTGGGCGTTATAGCCGGCTGGATCGTGCTGCTGGGCTACGTGTTCTTTCCCATGGCAATCTGGCTTATCGGCGCCTCCTATCTCAGCGCGGCGGTTCCCGCAGTCCCTTCCTGGGTCTGGCTGGTGGGCTTCATCGTCATAACATCGCTGATCAACTTCATCGGCGCCGAGGTGGGCAGCAAAGTCAACTTCGTCATGGTCGGCATTCAGGTGGGCATCATCATCGCCTTCCTGGCCTTCACCATCAAAGCCATCACAGACGGTATGGGGGAGGGTACGCTGGCATCCTTTTCTCCATTCCACAACCCGGATATTGAGTTCAGTTATACGGTAGCAGGAGCGGCGGCTGCATGTTACTGCTTTCTGGGCTTTGATGCTCTGACCACCTTTACGGAGGATGCCATCGATCCCACCAAAAATATACCGCGGGCCATCATCCTGACGCTGCTTATCTGCGGAGCAATCTTCCTGGTTGTAACGTATTTCACGCATCTGGTTCACCCGTCCTATGATTACGCGAACCCGGACAACGCGGCATACGAAATTGCAAGGCAGGTTGCGCCCTCTGCCTTTGGCGCAATCTTTCTCATCGGTACGATTGTAGGTCAGTTTGCGGCAGGTCTGTCGGCACAGGCCAGCGGCGCGCGGCTTTTATATGCCATGGGAAGAGACGGCGTACTGCCAAAGAAGCTCTTCGGCAAGCTGCACCCTGCAAGGAAAACACCTGTAAACGGCATTATCCTCACCGGAGCAATTGCCCTGTTTGCCATTTTCCTCGACGTTACAAAAGCTACGGCTTATATCAATTTTGGCGGATTCGTTGCCTTTTTCTTCGTCAACCTGTCCGTAATCGCCCAGTATTTTGTCAAGCAAAAGCAGCGTTCGGCAAAGGGAATCATTCTCTATCTGATTTTCCCCATACTTGGGGCTCTCCTCTGCCTGTACCTTCTGGCGCATCTGGATCGGTTCGCCATTATCCTTGGCTGCTGCTGGGCAGTAGCGGGAATCATTTACCTCTTTGTTCTGACAAAGGGACTCAAGGAGGAACCGCCGGAACTGGGCATCGACGGATAGCATGAAAAGGTAAGCCGAGGTAAAGTTAGATGTAAAAGAAAAACAGTCATGAAGTGCGAACCGCATCTCATGGCTGTTTTTTATGACCGTTTATTTGATATACGTAACCCGCTCATCAAAAGCCTTGCGTGTGTTTTGCTTTACTTCGCGGGCAGGCTTTCCTACAGGAAGGATGGTGCGCACGGTCTTGTTTTCAGGAAGTCCCAGAATCTTTCTGATTTGTTCAGAATTATCATCGGTCTTCGTATCGCCGTCCATCCATACAGAGGCATAGCCGAGAGCAGTGATTGCCAGCAGCATCGTTTCTGTAGCAGAGGCATAATCTTCAATTTCAAAGCAAAAGCCATCCGCTTCGATCCGTTCAGAAACAACGACAATGATGAGCGGTGCGGTTTCAGTGGCATCAGAAGGCATCAATGCCGCAATTTGTTTTTTCTTGTCTTCATTTGTAACCGCGACAAAGCTGGTTGACTGGAGATTATAGCCGGAAGGGGCTTTGACAGCGGCCTCTAAAATTTTTCGGAGATCCGCCTCAGGAATGGCCTTTTCCTCAAAATTATCCCGGTAGCTGCCTCTTTTACTTACTGCTTCAAAAAAATCCATGGTGGTGCTCTCCTTTCTCAATCTGGTATAGTGTACTGACCACCTGACAATTGTGGCGTCTGGCACACTGGTAATTTGTGTATGTGATCAGTATAATATATGGATTCGCAGCTTGTCAATACGCTTTAAACTCTCAGATAGCAAATCAATGGAATAAAACAGCCTTCTCAAAGGGCCGGCCAAGAGCCTGTCCGCCCAGATCATATACACGCGGCGCATATTGTATTTTCCGCCACTTTCTGATATAATAAAGTAGTTTTGATATGGAATAAACCCATAGCAAACCAAGAACGACAAAACACGCTTTGACAAACTTCAGAAAAAACGAGATAAAGATAGAGGTGACTTCTATGCGTACAACGAAGAATACCTGGAGAAATATAGCATATATCTGTGTCCTGCTGGCGGCAATTTTTCTGCTGTTCCAGTGGTATTCCGCAACTAATAGCCGTCAGATTGAACAACGCAACCTGACTTACGCCATGGACTCGGCCAGGCAGACAGCCAAGCGGATCAATGGCGAGCTGACGAATGCCCAGCGGCGGGTGCACAACTATGCTTATCTGCTCGGGACAACTGCCTCAGAGCCGGACATTTCCATGAAGATGCTTCAGGAGCTGGAGCACAACTCGGATTTTGATGCTTTTCGCTTTACCAATGCAAAGGGCATCAATCTGGCCTCCGACGGCAGCACAAATGACAGCAGAGACCGGGAGTACTTTCTGAAGGGGATGAAGGGGGAAAGCGGCAGTACGATGGTCATGCAGTCCCGGATTACTAATGAACCAATGATGGCCTTTTATGCCCCGCTGGACTACAAAGGGAAAACCTTTGGCGTGCTGCTGGGTCTTTATCATACGGAAAATTACCTTCGGGAAATGCTGGAAACCAGCTATTTTGGCGAAGCGGCTACTGTTTTCCTGTGTAGCCGGGACGGTCAGGTCGTCGCCTCATCCGAGGGTAAGGACTATGAGCAGCCTCTGCCGGATATGATGCGGGACAATGGCGTGATTGACGCGAGGACCGCTGAAAAGGTGTGGTCGGTATTCCGGGGGGAAACGGATGAAGAGGGCTTTATCTGTGATTTAAGCAGCCTGACGGATAATCTGTGTGCCATGCATGTGCCAGGTACGGACTATATATTGGTACAGACGTTCCCCCAGAGTGTAACTCGGGCTATGATTAAAGATGCAAACCATACAGGCATGGTTCTGCAGGTGATTTTGGCCTGCCTGTTTGCAGTTTATGTTCTTGTGCTGCTGTTCCGGGGCCGGGTGCAGCGAAAGAAATTGGAAAAGCAAAATACGCAGTTTGGCTATGTACTGAACGGCCTGAATACCCTCTTTTCGTCCCGTTATTTAACCGTGGATCTGGAGGCTGATACGTATTCCTATATGGCGGGGAGGCGGCCGCTGAGCAGCAGCCTGGCTATGGAGGGATCATACGAGGATATTATACGGATTCATGCGCAGGATCTCATCGGAGAGGAAGAGCAGCAGCGATTCCGGCAGACCTTCGAAGCTGACTCCCTCACAAAGATCCTTTCGGAGCAGGATATCTTTACCTATGAATGTCACGTTTCACGCAGCGGAAAGGAAGAATGGGAGCATTTGATTACCGTGTGTCTTCAGAGAGAGGAAGGACGGGCTATTCGGGTTTTATATGTGCGGCAAAATATTACGGAACTGAAACAGCGGGAGATTCAGAGACAAAAAGAAAAGTCCATTATGAACCGCAAGGAGCAGCAGTATCGGATTGCCATTACTTCTACAGCCTTCTGTACCTTTGAGTTCAATCTTACTCAGGATCTCATTGAATATGATGTTACCCGCCTCATCAACGGGCAGCAGATTTCCCTGCTGGAAAAGGTCGGCCTAACAGCGCCTTGCGCAGCTTCGGAATGCTTTGAACGATGGAAGTCCTTCATCATGGAGGAATCCTTAGAGGAGTACAGCGAGGTAGTCAGTCTGCAAAAGCTGCGGCAGCATTTTGAGCAGGGAGAAATGGAAGTCAATGCGGACTACTGGGGCTGGGCTGCTGAGGATCAGCCTATGTGCGTGCGGCAGTCGTTTATTATGACCAGAGACGAATCTACAGGCGATATTATCGTTATGGTGATGTCCAAGGATATCACAGAACAGGTTCGAAAGCAGAGACAGCAGACTCAGGCTCTTCAGGATGCGCTGATGCAGGCCCAGAGAGCGAGCCAGGCTAAGACTACGTTCCTCTCCAACATGTCCCACGACATCCGGACTCCGATGAACGCGATTATTGGCTTTACGACCATTGCAGTCAGCCATATTGATAACAAAGAACAGGTCAGAGATTGCCTGCAGAAGGTACTTTCCTCCAGCAATCATCTCCTCAGTTTGATTAATGACATTCTGGACATGAGCCGCATTGAGAGCGGCAAGGTTCAGATCAAGGAGCAAGAGTGCAACATCTCCGATCTGACCCACAACCTGGTGAACATCATCCAACCACAGGTGAAGGCCAAACGGCTGGAGCTGTTCATTGATACCTTTAATGTGAACAACGAGGATATTATCGCCGATTCCCTGAAACTGAGTCAGATCTTTGTGAATTTGCTCAGCAATGCTGTAAAATACACTCCGGCTGGAGGACAAGTCAACTTCCGCATTGAGCAGGAAAATACATTCCATCGGGGCCGGGGAGACTATGTGTTCACGGTCCGGGATAATGGAATTGGCATGGAGTCTGAGTTTGTAGAGCATATTTTCGAGCCTTTTGAACGGGAGGCCAGTACGACCAAGACCGGCATTCAGGGCACAGGGCTGGGTATGGCCATTACCAAAAATATTGTGGAGATGATGGGTGGCACGATTACGGTCGAGAGCGAAAAGGGCAAGGGCAGTACTTTCCGTGTGCAGCTGAGTTTGAGGTTCCAGGATGTGGAAAAGAATGCGGCGCAGATCAAGGAGCTGGAAGGGCGCCGGGCTCTGGTGGTGGACGATGACGGTGACAGCTGCGAGAGCGTCACAGGTATGCTGGAGCAGATTGGAATGCAGGCAGATTGGACGACATCTGGTAGGGAGGCTGTCCAAAAAGCGGAAAATGCGCATAACAGCGGAGACTCCTACCACACTTATATTATTGATTGGCAGATGCCGGAACTGAGCGGCATTGAGACTGCCCTGCGCATCCGCGATGCCGTTGGCCGCGAGGTTCCAATCATTATCCTCACTGCCTATGATTGGGCGGATATTGAGAAAGAGGCCAAGAAGGCAGGAATTACTGCTTTCTGCGCAAAACCTCTGTTCATGTCCGATCTGAAGAGCGCCCTGCTGGCAGCCAATAATCTCATCGAACAGGAGGAAGAACCATCCTCCTGGATGGACGCGGATTTTACCGGCAAACGTATTCTGCTGGTAGAGGATAATGAGCTTAATCGCGAGATTGCCGAAGCCATTTTAGAGGAAACCGGATTTACCGTGGAGGCCGCGCCGGACGGTACGGACGCAGTAGATATGGTCACAAAAGCAGAAGAGTATTATTACGATGCTATTCTGATGGATGTGCAGATGCCGGTAATGGATGGATACGAGGCCACAAGGACGATCCGGGCCTTGCCGCGTCAAGATGTGAAGGAGCTTCCTATCATCGCCATGACGGCCAATGCTATGGAGGAGGATAAGGAGACCGCCCTCAAAAGCGGTATGAACGCTCATATTGCCAAGCCTCTTGATATTGAACTTTTCCTGGAGATTGTGGGAAGACATCTGAGTTAGTAGCTAGTGCAGCGTATGGATAAAAAGGAAGGTTGAAAAAATGACAGAAAAGGAAAAAAAGGGCGGCCTGAATATGGAGCGTCAGGAACTTGCAGTGGCGCTGCTGAAGGCTGTCAAAGGAAATTTTACAGCAGGAGGAATATTCGAGGAAATTGCGCTGGAAGCATATGATATGGGCGCCGAATATGCCAGAGTCCGGCGGTTTAACAATTCCAGCCGGTATCACAATTATACATATGAGCTGGATGACGGGAGCACAGTTCCTGCAAGCTCCTTTTACCGGATTTTCAATACCCGGTTTCAGACACCGGCCTATATGGATGCTGAAAAGTATCTGAGAGAGCTCTTCGACGATGAGAAGGAGCTCTTGTTTCATCTGGTACGGGATCAGCGGCTCGGCATCAACGGAGTGTTCAAGGCCGTCATGTCACCTAGGGAAAAGCAGCACCTCAGCTATACGGACTATGTGCTGGTCATCGCCTGCTTTGGAGCCGGCTATATGAAGCAGATGACAGACTAAATGGGCGGATCTGTAGAAGTTTTTCACAAAATAGGAGGCGATATGGATGCTGGAAGAATTAAAACAGCAGGTGTGTGAAGCCAATATGATGCTTCCTAGATACGGGCTTGTGACTTTTACCTGGAGCAATGTCAGCGGCTTTGATAAGGAGAGCGGGCTCTTTGCAATTAAACCCAGCGGAGTGCGCAAACATGGCTGCCCGCTGCGGACTTGCTGAATCCGGGCTTTCGCCGACTCCGCAGGATTCAGGATAAACATTATTTTCGCAAACATGGCGCAGATGCCTACTATAGACAGAAAGCAGTGAAATAAAATGGAACAGAAACCAGAGTTTGAACAGGAATTAAAAGAGGAGGAAAAGGGAGCACTAAATTTCCTCGTTTTTCTGTTATAAAAAGTCCCTCTGCGGGCATACTAGTAGAGGACGCACCGGGCACAAGGGCATCAGGTGCGGTCCACACTAGAAACCGAGGGGGATTAGAGATGAAGAAAAATCAGAACAGCCAGAACGGCGCAAACAACAACCAGAACAACCAGAACAGAAGCGAAAAGAGCAATCAGGCAGGCCGCTTTGAAAATGAAAACAACAAAAACAGCAATTCAAACAAATCTGAGTATTAATCCGGTGCAAAAAGAGCGGGAACACCTGCTCTTTTTGTTTTTTTGACAGTCAGACAGGCCGATTTTCCGCCTGTATACAAGGGAAATAATATACTTTTATACATTGTTATAATTGCTATTGCCCGAATTCTGTAGTATAATATTACAAGTTATACTCTCGCCTAAACTTGCCGGGAGGAAAATAGGGTGCCCAAAACCCGCTAAGAAATTCAGGAGATAGGAATATGACAACAATGGAGTTAACAATACTGGCAGCTTTCGCTGTAGTCATACTGCTGTTGATCGTTGGTCTTGTATTATGGCAGAAGCATTTTACATCACAGCAGGACACTCTGCAGAATGTGGCAAAGATTTTAGAAGAAATAGACAGAACCTTGAAAACATTCGATACAAATCAGCCGTTGCCAGAAGAGGCTGTACTGGAAACAGAAATTGGACAGCAGGAGCCCGCACCGGAGGAAACGACGGAAACAGAAGCAGTAGAGCAGGTGCAGCTGGCAGACGCAGACGATAGCAGCCAGGAGGCTTTGCCGGAGCAGGAAGAGCAAGCCGGAAAACAGGAAGACGGAGAGCTTCAGCTGGAGGAAGCATCGGAACAAAGCGTGCAGCAGGATCCAGTAGAAATGGCAGAAGCAGCAGATGCTGCCGGACAGCAGGAGGAACCGGAGCAGCTGGAAAACAGCGAAGACCAGCAGGCGTCGGAACGGATCGAAGAGGAGCCAATACAGGAAGGAACGGAACTGGAGCAGCAGGAACCGATAGAAGCCGGAAGCGTAGATGAGGCAAGCCCAGAAAAAGAGGAAGAAACACCAGAGGAACTGTGCGAGCAGAAGGAAGATGCATCTGCCGAGGCAGAGCTCCTTACGAAAAAGCTTGCAGCTGAACTGGAGGAGCTTCAGGAGCTGCAGCGGTCGCAAAAAGAGTTGACAACCCTTGAATCCAGGGAAAACGATCAAGATAAAAAAGAAACAGCCGAAGATGAGACTGAAATGCCGGAAGACGTGTCTTCTGCAGAAGAAATGGGTATGGAAAGCAAAGACATATCACAGCTTTTGGCAGCAGCATCTGAGGAGACGGAGAAAACACCTGCTATTTCAGAGATGGATATGGGCAGACGGATTCACGAATCGGCTATATATAATGTAGGTAAGAGCGGGAAAGCTTATACAGAAGAAGAGCTTGAAAAGCTGATAAGAGAATAATCACCGGAGGAGGGAGTTATGTTTTGTAGAAATTGCGGACAAAAACTGGAAGAAGGAGATAAGTTTTGCAGCTCCTGCGGCGCGAGAACAGTCTCTGATGACAGTAGCCATATAGAGGGAGATTTTGGGATTCATATAGGGACAGATGCAGGCAACCTATCGCTTGAAAATGGCCAGTCATCTGATGGAAAACCAGCCTATGAACCGTTTGATTTTAGTACCATTAATTTTGGATTTGATCTGGACTTAAACGCAAATTCCGCTCAGGCAGAGGCAGAGGAGGAATCCAAAAATAAGACTATCATCACACCTGTAGAAGATTTTGACTGGAATATACATACGTTCCCAGGCATGGAAGCAAAAAAAACAGAGGATATCGACTTTAACTGGTCCATGCCTGTCGAAGAAGAACCAGAGCCCGCACCAGAACCAGGACCAGCAGCCGAAGTAAACTTTGAGGAAACCTTGGATGCTGTGGATACGGAGGTGAAAACGGGATTGGATTTGTCTGAGCCTGAGCCGGAAGTCATTGTCAGCGAAGAATCGAAATGGGATGCCCCGGAAGAGCCGAAAGAACCAGAAAAAAAGACTTCGGATCTGGAAGAGCATCTATTTGGCGATCTGAACAGCAAAACGGATGAAGCCAGAAAGCAGTCCGAGGAAATCGATCGCTTTTTTACCTTCCATGAAAAAAATGAACAGTTCCAGAAGCTGCTGGATCAGGAATATGAAAAGATAAAATCCGGAAACATCCTTGCCGATGAGATCAATACAGCTTCGGCAGTTTCCGAAGAAAAGTTTGCTTCCAGAAAGCCGGAAGATCCAATGGAAGATCTTTTTGCTTCAGAGGGCATTGTAAAAGGCTATGAGCCAAAACCCATTGAAACGGACGTTTTGGAGCGCATTGATGCGGCAGAGGCTGAAAAGAAGGCCAGAGAAGAGTCTGAACGCCTGATTGAGGAAGCCAGAATCAAAGCTGAGGAAGAGGCAAGAGCGGAAGAAGAAGCGCGCATTAAGGCTGAGGAAGAGGCCGCGGCCAGAAAGCGTCTGGAGGAAGAAGCAAAGCGGGCAGCCGACGCAAGGGCAGCCCAGGAAGCTGCAGAGCGTAAGGAAGCAAGAGCTGCCGCAAGAAAAGAAGCACAGGCCGCAATGAAAGCTGTTTCCGAAGAAACGGAGAAAAAGCGGCAGGAAATTGAGACGAAAATTGCGGAGCAGACAGCCCGTCTTCAGGCAGAAGCAGAAGCAAGACTGCGCGCAGAAGAAGAGGCACGGGCAAAGGCCGAGGCAGAAGCCCGCGCAAGAGAAGAAGCAGAAGAAAAAGCCAGGGCCGAGGAAGCTCGCAGAAAGGCGGAAGAAGAGCAGCGCGCCAGAGAAGAGGCCAAAGCTGCCGAAGAAGCTAGACTAAAAAAAGAGGCTGAAGAAAGAGAAAAGGCCGAGGCTGAGGCCCGCGCAAAGGCGGAAGCAGAGCGAATTCGCCAGGAAGCAGAAGAAAAAGCCGCCCGGGAAGCTGCGGAACGCGAAAAGGCAAGAGCTGCTGCAAAGGCTGCGGAGGAAGCAAAGAAAACAGAAGAACCGAGCCATATATCGGAAATGGTTAAGGCAAGGGAAACCTTCTTTGGAACAGATACAGAAGCACCGCAGGATGGAGAGACTCCTCCAGTAAAAACAAAGGCTGTAGACAAAGCTGCTATATTGGCCGGTATGGCCACGGCATCGGAAATGGTGCAGAGAGACAGAGCTTTTGCTGCGGCAGAAGCTGCAAAAGCAGAGGCTGAAGCAAAAGCAGAGCAACCGCAGCCAAAGGAACCTGAAATAATTGACCTGCCAGACTTTTTGGGACACCCGGAAGAGGTGGAAGCCGCAGCGCCGGAAAGCGACAGCAAAGAAGAGGATGCGGAAAATCTCTTAGAAGAGCTGCAGCCTGCAGAGGAGGAACCGGTAGAAGAAGCTGTGTTTGAAATGCCGGATATCCCGCAGTCAGGAGAAGAAGAGCCTGTTGATATCTTTTCCATTGATGATCTGCTGGGAGATGAAAGCCTTCAGGAGCTGGAACCAGAACCAGTACAGGAAATCGCGGTGGAAGAGCTGCTGCTGGAAGCAGAGCCGGAACCGGCACCGTCAGAGGAGGAGGCAGAACAGAGCGGAAAATGGCTGCAGGCGGAGGATACATCCGGACAGGAGGATAAGGCCAATTACGCGGGCGATACAGAAGAAGCAGGCTATCAGGAGGAAATTCATCTGACAACGGATGAGGGACAGCAGGAGAACCAGGAACAGGATTATCACGATTCGTCAATGACAGGGGAATATCCGCTCTTTGATGATGAATACGAATATGAAGGAGAGGAATATACCGGTGGAAAGGGCAGGCTTGTACTGAAAATCTGCCTGGTGATTCTAATTCTACTGCTTGCTATAGAGATTGCAGGAGTGGTAATCAAGGTTGCGTTGCCATCCAGTGGAGCCGCCAAGTTCATCGACGAAAAGCTGAATCAGGTAATCCATATGGTGACTGGAGATGATAAAGAATACAGCATGCTTGCCGAAGCAGAGGACATCCGTCAAAAACCCATTGAGGATAAAACGGAATTGATTCAGGCAGAAATGGGCAAGAATAAAGATGGAAATATTGCTATTATCGAATACAATGCGGATTTGAAATTCGATCCGGAAAAGGAATACGAAAATGCAGACATTGCGTTGACACAGAATCTGGCGGATGTGACCTGGTACAAGGATGCTGCCAACAAACAGGTCTATTATGATCAGGCAATTGTAGGCACGGTTATTGCATATGGATCGCAGAGGGTCAACATGGCAAACTACAAGGATGCCAGCGTACTCAATCTGATCCAAAAGAATACGGATCTGTACAAGGAAATCAAAGAGCTGGGGGATCGGGGACTTAAGGAAACCTTCAAAACTTTGCAGATCGGCGAAATCCGACAGGCAGGAAGCCAGTATTATGTATGGGTATCAGAAAAAGTAAAGAGCACAGAGACTGGAACAGCAACCACAGACCGAGTGTATGAAATGACGCCGGAAGGCGAAACCATGAAAATGGTAGCATCTTACACAGCATAGTGCTGCTTTACGTATTAGGGAGAAGAGAGACAAGGGAGGAACGGATTTGAAAAAGAAAAAGCTGGGCATACGAGGATTGATTATCGTTATATTGCTCCTGATTGTACTGTTCTTAAGCCTCATCGGCTTTATCACCGATTTTTTATGGTTTAAGGAACTGGGCTATGTAACGGTGTTCCTGAAAAAGCTGTTGACACAGCTGGAGATTGGGATACCAACCTTTATTGTCATTACACTATTAGCCTATATCTATTTGAAATTCCTGAAAAGGGGGTACTTTAAAAAGGTCGCGTCTACAGAAAATACGAATCACAGGAGACTGAACCTGATTTCATGGGGAATGGCAGTTGTATTTGCCGTTTTAGTGACCTTTATTTCCGTCAGCCGCCTGTGGTTTGAAATACTGAAATTTACCAACAGCACGGATTTTGACATCAGCGATCCGTTGTTCAATATGGATGTTTCATTCTACATCTTCAAGCTGGCCTTTATTAAAGAATTGAACCAGATTCTCATTGGAGTCATCATTGCCTTTGCGATCCTCACGCTGCTGTACTATGCAGTACTGCTGTCCATGCGGACTCCGCAGATGTTTGAGGAAAAGGAAGAGCCAGCCTTTGAAGAAGAGCGTTTTGATGGAAGTTTTGGAAGCGGATCATCCGGACAGAAACCGGGCTTTGACAATGTGACCGATATGTTCGGCAAGTTCGGCGAAGCCTTTACCGGCAGGAAGCGTCCCATCCATAAAGCGCCGAAAAAGAAAAAACAATTTGATGATAAAAACTTCATGCAGCTGGTCAGCATAGCGGAAAAACAGCTGATTATCGTTGGCGTCCTGTTCTTTATTATGGTGGGCATCAACTTTTTCCTCAAGCAGTTTGATCTGCTATACGGACATACGGGAGCTGTTTATGGAGCCAGCTTTACGGATGTAAATATTACCCTGTGGATGTATCGCATACTCATGGTTCTGTCTATTGTTGCAGCAGTGGCCTTTGGAGCAGGTATCGTCAAAAGGCGTTTTAAAACAGCAGTAACCGCACCGGTTCTCATGATCGTCGTAGGACTTCTGGGAACAGGGGCTGGCATGCTGATTCAGAATTTTGTCGTATCGCCTGACGAAATCAACAAGGAAAGCAAGTATCTGGAGCACAATATTGAATTTACCCGTTATGCGTACGATCTGAACGACGTATCGGTAAAACCCTTTGCCGCAAAGAACGATCTGACCAGCGAGGATATTGCCAACAATATGGAGACTATTTCCAATATCCGAATTAACGATTACGAACCTGCGGAGAAGTTTTACAACCAGACTCAGAGTATTCGGCCATACTATACGTTTAATGACGTTGACGTGGATCGGTATATGGTAAACGGGGAATATACCCAGACCTTCCTCTCAGCCAGAGAAATCGAAGAAGGAAAGATCAACGACACCTGGCTGAACAAGCGGCTCAAATATACACATGGATACGGGCTTACCCTGTCCAGAGTCGATAAGGTGACGGCCAGCGGCCAGCCGGATATGCTCATTGGAAATATCCCGCCGGTATCAGATGTGGAAGAGATCAACATTACTAGACCGGAAATCTATTTTGGTGAAAAAACGCAGAATTACGTTCTGGTCAACACCAATGAAAAGGAATTCGACTATCCGGATGGAGAAAACAACAATAATAACCGCTACTCCACTTATGAGGGAAGCGCCGGTATCAAGCTGAATATGCTCAACAAGACCATGTTCTCCATCCGGGAGCGCAGCTTGAAGATGCTGGTTTCCAGCAACCTGACCGCCAATTCTAAAATTATAATCAACCGTAACATCGAAGAACGAGTACGGGAAATCATGCCGTATCTGGAATATGACAGCGATCCGTATATTGTAACGGCGGACGGCAAACTGTATTGGATGCTGGATGCTTATACTACCAGCAGCCGCTATCCATATTCGGAGCCTTATGGAGATACGGGTATGAATTATATCCGTAATTCCGTCAAGGTTGTCATTGACGCTTATAACGGAACCACAAACTACTATCTGGTGGATGGCAAGGATCCGATTGCCAATACCTACAAGTCCATTTATCCAAAGCTCTTTAAAGACTTTGAGGAAATGCCGGAAGCCCTTCAGTCGCACATCCGTTATCCGAATGTACTCTTTAACATTCAGGCTAACGTATACAAAAAGTATCACATGACCAATGTAATGGTCTTCTATCAGAGAGAGGATATGTGGGACATTGCCGATGAAATGTACGGCACAAAAGAAACGGCAATGACGCCAAACTACTATATCATGAAGCTGCCGGGAGAAAAGAGCGCGGAATTCGTAAACTCCATCCCGTATACGCCAAAGGATAAGAAGAACATGACCGGCCTTCTGGTTGCTCGAAACGATGGCGACAATTACGGCAATCTGGTGCTCTATCAGCTGCCAAAGAGCCGCAACATCTACGGCCCAATGCAGATTGAGGCTCAGATCGACCAGAATACGGAAATTTCCAAGGAATTCTCTCTGTGGGATTCCGCGGGCTCTAACTACAGCCGAGGAAACCTCTTTGTCATTCCGATTGAGGAATCCCTGGTTTATGTAGAGCCGATTTATCTGGAAGCTAAGAACTCCAGTATTCCGGAAGTAAAACGAGTTATCGTAGCCTACAAAGATCAGATCGCCTATGAAGCGACTCTGGCAGAAGCGCTCAACTCCATGTTTGGAGAAGGCAGTGCAGAGGAAAGTCCGGGAAGCAGCGACGCTGATCAGGGCGGCAATGCGGGAAAAGCGGATAAGGATCTGAGCCAGACTGAGCTGGCACAGAGAGCCCAGGAAGCATTGGAAAACGCTCAGAAAGCACAAAAGGACGGAGACTGGGCAGGCTATGGAAAGTATCTGGATGAACTGGAGAAATACTTGAATCAGTTGGTTCCATCAGCAAAAAGCGATGAGGAGTAAGATTTTAATTATGAGGTGGTTCGCAAAATTCGCGGCAGTATAAGGACGAGGCCTTATGGGAGCAGCGGTTCTTGCAGGATTCATTAGAATAAGAAAGATTTAGGGGCATTCTTTTTGCAGGTTGAGTTGTAAAGGGAATGTCCCGCCTGTTTGAGAAAAGGATTTGAAAGGAGTATTGATTGCATGCTGAGTTTTGATTTAGACAAAATGCTGTTTACCATACCAGCAGGCTGCCATTCCATTGAGGAGATTGGGCGGGTTCTGCGCAAACATCCGGAGGTACGGTTTGTATCCCTTGTGGGAATTGATGTGGGAGGACATGACACAGATGAAAAAATTCCCGTGGATCTGTTTATCAAGGACATGGAGAAGTTTCTGACTGTAGGAGTACAGACGGACGGTTCCAGCGTAGTCCTGCCCAGA
Organism: Clostridia bacterium; assembly: GCA_910575405.1. GTDB lineage: Bacteria > Bacillota > Clostridia > Peptostreptococcales > Anaerovoracaceae > Hominibacterium. The sequence goes on from CAJTER010000040.1 coordinate 21,938, forward strand.
ATTGCCAAATTAAATAATGCAAAGGTGGATATCATTCCGGACACAGAGGTAAACTGGTATGTAGATCATAATTTCAAGCATGTGGACAGAGAAACGGGCCTTCCAGTGGGAACACTGCGTATTCCGGCCTTTCTCGTACATAACGATGTAGCGGAGGTTGGCTCCCGGGTTATTCTGCGGGATGCGATTATGAACTTTAAACGGGATCTGCTGGAGATCATCAAGGCGAATCCCTATGTCTTTGATTATCTTGATATTGACTGTGCAGATGAAATTGAAAAACTGGAGGTAACTGCTGCTACAGAATTGGAATTCTGGGTAAAAACGCCGGATGATGAGGCAGACAGAGAGCAACTTTCCACAGCCCAGATTTTGAAAGAACAATACTGGAAGAGGACCACGGGCCCGGTGAGGACCGCGCTGGAAGAAGTCATGCTGGTTCTGGATAAGTACGGTGTGGAAATGGAAATGGGCCACAAAGAAGTGGGCGGCGTCAAAGCAAAAATCGGAAACTCCGGCAATTACGATCACGTCATGGAGCAGCTAGAAATCGACTGGAGATTTTCCACTGCTATTCAGGCAGCTGACAATGAAAATCATATCAAATATGTGGTGCGGGATATTTTTCGGCTCCACGGATTGGACGTTACTTTTATGGCAAAGCCCATGGAAGGGGTTGCCGGAAGTGGGGAGCATACCCATATGGGACTCAACGCAAAGCTGAAGGATGGCAGAAGGGTCAATCTCTTTGCCGCCAAGGATATGGAGGAGGAATTCCTCAGTCCAATCGGCTTTGGCGCCCTCATGGGAATTTTGAAAAATTACGAGGTGGTAAATCCCTTTGTAAGCGCAACAAACGATGCCTTCAACCGTCTGAAGCCAGGATATGAAGCGCCGGTCTGTGTCGTTACTTCCCTGGGCCATGGAGTAAAGCTTCCTTCCAGAAACAGAACCGTTCTCGTGGGACTTGTGCGTGATGTGGAAAACCCACTGGCAACCCGCTTTGAACTTCGTGCGCCAAACCCCAAGAGCAACACCTACCTGGTGTTGGCGGCTTCTTATATGGCAATGCTGGACGGCATAAAAGCTGCTCTGGAAGCAGGCAAAACGCCGAAGGAGCTGGAATGCTCCATTTCCAAAGAGCATGGACAGGATGACTTTTATCTGGAAAAGGAGCGCATTTACAGAAGTGAACTGGATGTATTTGAAGAGTATACGGAACAGGAGAGAAACGAGCTCTTTGGCAGAGTGCCGCGGACTGTATGGGAAAACATCTGTGCCTTTGAGGATCATCCGGACAAGCTGAAGGTCTTCCAGAGGGATGACGTAATGACGCCTATTACGCTGGAATCCTACAAGGAGGCTATTTTAGCTCAGTGGACGACAGAACTTCACAACCGGATCGTACCCAACACCATGGATCTGATCCGCCAGTGCGTCAAATGTCACGATGACAGTGACTGTGTGGACTACGATGTGGTATACTGGGAAAAGATAAATACGATTCGCAATCACCTGGGAAGGGATAAATTAAACGAGCAGTGCCTTCTAACGCGCATCGTGCGGGCCCTTGATCAGAAGGATTATGAAACTGCCTCAGGCCTGCAGATAGAAATGCAGGAAAAGGTAAAAGAGTTAACAGATTTGTATATCATATATAAGAAAAATTTATTTTAGGAGAGAGCCATGTTAGACATCAAGAGAATAAGAGAAGATTTTGAAAACGTGAAAAAAGCAGTTGAATCCAGAGGACAAGGCGATTTTGGCATCGACAGGGTTCTGGAGCTTGACAAAAAGAGACGGGAAACTCTGGCAAAAGTAGAGCAGATGAAAAATAAGCAGAGCACTGCCTCCAAGGAAATCCCTAAGATGAAAAAGGCAGGGGAGGATCCCAGCCAGCTGATGAAGGAGCTGAAGACCCTTTCCGAAGAAATTAAAATTTTGGATGCAGAGGTCAGCCAGGTGGAAGCCGATCTGAGAGACGCTCTGCTCAATATCCCCAATACTCCGTATAAGGATGTGCAGGTGGGTGCAGATGACAGCGATAACGTAGAGCTCCGCAAGTGGGGTGAACCGAGAAAATTTGACTTTGAACAGAAGGCCCACTGGGATGTTGGGCAGGATCTGGATATTCTGGACTTTGAGCGCGCGGCTAAAATCGCCGGAACTAGATTTACTGTATACAAGGGCATGGGCGCAAGACTGGAGCGTTCTGTCATCAATTTCATGCTGAATCTCCATACAGAAGAGCACGGATTTACGGAGATTTTGCCTCCATTTATGGTAAACCGGGATTCCATGACTGGAACAGGACAGCTGCCCAAATTCGAGGACGATATGTTCCACGTACCGGCAAAGGATTTCTTCCTCATCCCGACCGCGGAAGTTCCAGTAACAAACCTGAGAATGAATGAGATTTTAAGCTATGATGAGCTGCCTGTTTATTATACAGCTTACACACCATGTTTCAGAAAAGAGGCGGGTTCTGCAGGAAGAGATACGAGAGGTCTCATCCGCCAGCACCAGTTCAACAAGGTAGAGCTTGTTAAATTCGTTCATCCGGAAGAATCCTACAAAGAACTGGAGCTTCTTACCGCCAGCGCGGAAGAGGTCTTAAAGCGTCTTGAAATTCCGTATCGGGTTGTGCGCCTTTCCACAGGAGATCTGGGCTTTTCTTCTGCCATGACTTATGATATCGAGGTTTGGATGCCAAGCTACGGCAGATACGTGGAGATTTCCTCCTGCAGCAACTTTGAAAGCTATCAGGCAAGGAGAGGAAACATCCGCTTCCGCCCCAAAGAAAAGGGAAAACCGGAATTTGTTCACACATTAAACGGCTCCGGCCTTGCAGTAGGCAGAACAGTTGCAGCTATTTTGGAAAACTATCAGCAGGAAGACGGATCGGTCGTCATTCCGGAAGCGCTGCGTCCATATATGGGAACGGATCGAATTACGAAAAAATAGGACAGGCTTCGGACTAAAGGTACGAGCCAGTCAGCGTATGTCTGAAAATTAAAAGGAGAATTTATATTTATGACATTTAAATTGCGGCAATATATAGAACCGGATTTTACACAGGATAAATTTGTAAAAGCGCCGGATGCAAAGATCGTACTGGCGCCTAAGGATATGGCAGCGCCTGATTATTTCCACGCTACTTCCATTTTCCCCGAGTATTTTAAGCTGGGTGGAAAGTGGCTGCTGGCGGAGGAATCCAGAATGGACTGTCTGGCTGTTTACGAAGATGGAAAAATTCGCATCCGGGAATTTCGCAATATCAAGCAGGGCGACAAGGTCATCGTAGGAAGAACCGAGGATTGTGAAGAAGGCATTTACGTTCACGCAGAATGCTTTAAGGAGGAAAGGTCTAAGGATGCGCCTTTTGCCTTTCGTCAGAGCAGGAGCAGAGAGACGGCATTTTCCTATGATTATGAACAGCTCTATGAGCTGCTGAAGCACGAAAGAAAGCATGGATATGTGGTGTGGGTTCTGGGACCTGCCTGCGCTTTTGATGCTGAGGCCAGAGAAGCTTTTTCAAAGCTGGTTGCAGGAGGATATGTAGATGCCCTGCTGGCCGGAAACGCTCTGGCTACCCACGATTTGGAGGGTGCCTATTTGGGGACGGCTCTGGGACAGGACATTCGGACTCAGCGCCCTCACTTCAACGGCCATTACAACCATATTGATACCATCAACAAGGTCAATCAGTACGGCTCCATTCCAGCTTTTATTGAGCAGGAGAAGATTTCCGACGGCATTATTTACAGCTGCGTGAAGCATAATGTGCCTTTTGTACTGAATGGATCGCTTCGGGACGATGGGCCTCTGCCGGAGGTTTATGAACACACCTACCTTGGGCAGGATGCGGTGCGAAACCACGTCCGCAAGGCCACTACTGTGATAGGAATGGCAACGGTACTTCATACGATTGCCACGGGCAACATGACTCCAAGCTACCGGGTGCTGCCGGATGGAACCATTCGTCAGGTTTACTTTTACACTATTGACACATCCGAATTTGCGGTCAACAAGCTGGGAGACCGGGGAAGTCTGGCTGCGAGAGGAATTGTAACAAATGTACAGGACTTTGTCTGCAATCTGGCAAAGGGCCTCAAACTATAGAGGAGGAACGTCATATGATTTCAGAAAAAATGAAGCCTTTGATGGAGAATAATTCCGCCATCCGGACCATGTTTGAAGAAGGCGATAAAATGCGGGCCAGGTTCGGACGTGAAAATGTCTTTGATTTCAGCCTGGGAAACCCGGACGCCCCCACTCCGCCGGAAGTGAATCAGGCCATCAAGGATATCGTAGATGAGGAGCCGGATCTAATCCTCCACGGATATATGAGCAATGCGGGCTTTGAAGACGTGCGGCAGACGGTTGCAGAACACATCAACAAAACTCAGGGAACGAAGTTTTCGGCAAACAATATACTCATGACCGTAGGTGCGGCCAGCGGACTTAATGTTGCCCTGAAGACTATTTTAAACCCAGGAGAAGAAGTCGTCATTTTTGCGCCTTACTTCTTGGAATACAATTGGTATGTGAACAATTACGACGGCGTTGTGGTGCAGGCTTCTACGGACAGGAAGACTTTCCAGCCGGATCTGGCAGCCTTTGAAAGCTGTATTACAGAAAAGACCAGAGTTGTCCTCATCAATTCACCCCACAATCCGACGGGCGTCGTATATTCGGAGGCGACCATTAAGGGCATCGCGGATATCCTGGACAAAAAGCAGAAGGAGCTTGGCAGGACTATCTTCATTATTGCGGACGAGCCCTACCGGGAGCTGGCCTATGACGGAATTCAGGTTCCGTACGTGACAAAGTATTACGATAACACGATTGTAGCTTATTCCTACAGCAAATCCCTATCCCTTCCGGGAGAGAGAATCGGCTATCTGGTGATTCCCGATGAGCTGGAGGAAAGCGAGCTGGTCTTTGATACAGCTTCCAATGCAAACCGGATCATCGGCTGCGTCAACGCACCGTCTCTGCAGCAGAAGGTAATTGCAAAATGTGTAGACGCCAAGGTGGATCTGGACTACTACGATAAAAACAGAAAGGCCCTCTATGAAGGGCTGAAGGAATGTGGCTTTGAATGCATCATGCCTCAGGGAGCCTTTTATCTCTTCGTAAAGTCGCCGGTGGAAAATGAAGCGGAGTTCTGCCAGGCTGCGAAGAAATACAACATCCTCATGGTGCCGGGCAGCGCCTTTGCGGGTCCGGGCTATGTGCGGCTTGCATACTGCGTTTCCTATGAAACTATCATAAATTCCATGCCCGGCTTTAAAAAGCTGGCTGGGGAATACGGACTGTAGATCTGACAAGAGGCAACCGGTTTTCAAGGAAAATGAAAACCAGTTGCCTCTTACACTTGTGAAGTTCCTTTTCAGACGATTAGGGCTCTACAATATTGAAAAACGCTGGATATTCAGTCAGATGATCAGTCAGGGCATTCAGCGCGCTTTTATCTCCGCGAACCTGTATCTGCCTGATACCATCCTGATTCCCCTGGATGATGGCAAAGAGGGCCAGCCGGGGCAGGGTCAGAGTGGCGTCCGCATTTTTTACTTCACCCTTAGCATAAAGCAGGGCGCCGTTTTTCAGGTGTGCATAGTAGTGCTCTTTTGTATCGGAAATGGTGAAATTAATCCTGTAGTCCAGTTCTCCTACCTGTTCACCGTCTATGAGGATTCCCAAGTAATCCAGCAGCATTTCTGTTGTCATGGATTTTACAGAGTCCTCGCTGTTTGTGGCCTTTTTGGAGATATCGGTTTCCGTTCCGTTTCGCAGTTCATAGGCGGCGGAAAGATAATTGTTCCTCCAGATTCCCGATTCCGCCTGATAGCCCAGTTGTTCTAAGGCATCGGCACACAGATAACGAGCATCCTGATTTTCAGGATCCTGGTAGACAAGGGCGTTGGTAATCTGTGCTACCCATTGATATTCGCCCTTTTCAAAGTCTTTTTTCGCTTTTTCCAGGATAGCATTCACATCCCCCAGATATTCCACCAGCTTTTCCGCTTCCTCAGAAGGTGTCAGAGGGTTCAGGTTTACTGGATTTCCATCGTACCAGCCAATGTATTTTTGATAGACCGCTTTTGCATTGTGGGAAACGGTACCGTAGTACTGGCGGGTGTACCATACCTGTTCCAGGGACTGGGGAAGCTTGATTTTACGGGCGATTTCGTTTGATGTATAGCCATGATTGATGTACATGAGGGTCTGGTCGTGAATAAACTTATAGGCGGAAGCCGTATTTTCCATATATTCCTGTATAACCTTTTTTCCAAAGTGAGGCCAGTTGTGAGACTGGAATACCACATTTGCTTTGTTTCCATAAAGATTCTGGGCCTCCATAATATATTTTGCCCACGTGTTTCCGTCACGTACCTGAGCGCCCCGCAGGGTATAGAGATTGTGCATGGTTCCAGTGCAGTTTTCAGCCATCCAGAGTGCGGAGAACTGTGGGAACCAAGTGTTCATTTCAGCAGGAGCTTCTGTCCCTGGGGTCATCTGAAAGCTCATGTCCACACCATCTACTGTAACCTTCTGACCGGTTTTTTTGATTTCCGTTGTGGGTTGTATGAAAGAAAGGGTGCCTGTAGACTGGGTGCTGCCGATTCCTACTGACAAAGTTCCCGAAGGCCCCTTTTCCGTCAGGGTTCCGTACTGATAGCCGGAGCGGCGCCCCATGGCTGCTCCCGTATAGATATTTTCCGATACAGCGTGTTCCTGAAAGCCTTCCGGGGCAAGAACCTGTATTTTCCCGGCATTTACATCTGCCTCGCTGGCCACGCCTTTGATTCCGCCGTAGTGATCGATGTGGGAGTGGCTGATGACAACGGCACGCACAGGCCGTTTGCCCAGTTCCTTATTGACCAGTTCCAAAGCGGCTTGGGCGCATTCCACACTGATGAGGGGATCAAAGATGATCCAGCCTGTCTTTCCTTTGATAAAAGTAATATTGCTGATATCATAGCCCCTTACCTGATAAATGTCCTCCGTCACCTGAAAAAGGCCGTAGAGATGGTTCAGTTGGGCATTGCGCCAAAGGCTGGGGTTTGCGGTAGTCGGCGCTTTTTCCTGCACATCCAGAAAGCCGTATGCTTTCTGACTCCAGACGACTTTTCCGTCCTTATTTTTGATTTCCAGAGCTTCCGGCGCCGCGATAAGTCCCTGCTGTGCGAACTTTTTTTCCTGCTGGTCCTCAAAATCTAGCAGAGTGTAAAAGCCTTCGTTGTATTCCGTTGTCTGGTCGGTGGCTTCCTTGATCTCGCCGTTCAGCTCATAGGAGCTTCTGTTGCTGCCACACCCGCAGACGGCACCTGCTGACATGAGGGCAATGAGGGAAACGGCCAGCAGTTGTTTTCCTTTTTTCAATTTCATAAACGCTCCTTTCCTTTTCAACTACAAAGATCCAGTGTACTGACCTCCTGGGAATCAGGGTGGATGGCAAAATAGGCAGTGCCAGACGTCCTGATTCCCAAGTGGACAGTAAACTAAGTCCATTTATGATATAAAAAAAGTCTCTTTTCGTCCACTCCCCGGACGGGTAGTCTTCTGCAGTATTTATTTCTGCAGATATTCACCCAGAAGAACGGATCTATTTTGGGGAAAATATGGTACAATAGGAGCAGCAGAGTTGCAAAAGCGGTCTCTTCCAAATGAAGGCTGCAGGCGAGTCGCTCTTTGATCCTGGAGGGTACATTTATGATAAAGACCATTTCCTTTTTCGCATTTTTCTTTGCCGGCTTTGCGAGTCTGGCGGGGATTGCTCTATTTCTTTTAATTAATAAAATGAAAAGCGGACAGCTCCGCAAGGAAGAACCACTGTTGTGCCTTGTAATTACAGCAGCGGTTATGGGCATTTTTTATCTTGCTGAATTTTACTATTTTGATCGGAACGCCAGCGATTCCGGCTGGAGGGGACTTGAGCGTATGGTGGATATGCTCCTTTATATGCTAATCGCTTTTTTCTGGTTCCGCTTTCTGCGGCATGAACTGCAACTTACGGAGAGGATTTTCCTGAGCCGCGTGACCGATGGCCTGATTATTGGCCTTACGATTCTGATTCTGCCTGTTTATGGCTTCCTGATGGACGAGCATTACACTGTTTCTCATGAAGCAGGGCGCATATTCGCATCAGCATGCCAGATACTCCTGATGCTGACGATGCTGGCGCTGGCGTGTATTTACATACGGATGATTTTCCTTTATACACAAAAGGAAAAGGCGCGGCCATATCTGCTTGGAATTACGATTCTTCAGGCTTTAAACGGAGCGTGGAATGGCGGATTTGTCCTGCAGATGCTAAATCATATTACCATAGGAAAAGGCGTTTTACAGTTCAGCGATTACGATTTTTCAGCTGTCATGCTTTTGGGAATGAGCGGCCTGATCACACTGTATATTTACAAAACGGATTTCAGTCATGCAGTTGCGGCAGAGCACAGCACAGAGGATAGGCAGCAGCAGATCCAGAGGGAGCTGGAGCAATATAATTTAACGCAGCGGGAACAGCAGGTGGCAAATCTTTTGCTAAAAGGAAGCAGCTACGAAGAAATCGCAGAGGAGCTGTTCATCTCCAAATATACGGTCAAGCGTCACGCTCATAACCTTTATCAGAAAGTGGGTGTTTCGGCAAAAGTGGATTTAATCAAGAAATTTCAATAGTTCTGGACCCTATGGACCATGGCTGCATTCGCGAAATTGGACTTTAGGGGCACTTGCGCAAATTTACCAAATAGTCTAAAAATTACTTGATGGCAATTTTCTCAAGTAATTTTTTAGTAAAGGAGGATTCGTATGTATACGACATTGAAACGAGGCGTAAGCATTGCAGCTGTAATAGCATTATTTCTTACTATGACTTTCACAGGAACCTTAGATTCCGTACATGCTGCCGCAGCGCCTAAGGCTCTTACATTAAAGTCGCAGGGTGCTCTGAAGACCGTCGATGTGGGCGCAGCCCTGAGCTTATCCGTTTCCAAAGTAAAACCGGAAAAAGCAAGCAAAGCTGTTTCCTGGAAGATTACAAAGGGAACAAAAAATGCAAAGCTGACGAAAAAGACTTCTTCCAGTGTTCTTGTAAAGGGAACAAAAGCTGGAACCGTAAAAGTAACCGCTTATTCCAAATCAAAGAAATCTGTGAAAAAAACGGTTACCCTTCAGGTTAAAAATCTCAAAGCAAAGAAAGTAACCTTAAATAAAACAAAGCTATCGTTAGCTGCCAGAAAGACGGAAAAGCTGAAAGCAGATGTAACAGCTCCGCAAAAATACGGCTACAAAAAGCAGACAACCAAATGGACCACTTCTAATTCCAAGGTCGCTGCTGTGAGTGCAAGCGGCGTTGTAACGGCAAAGGCAGAAGGAACTGCAGTTATTAAAGCCAGCAACGATGGAAAATCCGCCTCCTGCAAAGTGACCGTTTCCGCTCAAAAGCCGGCTGTCGGGGAAACCTCCATGACCGCTGGTGTAAAGAAGATGATCGAAAAAATCGATCTGAAATATGCGGAGCAGGTGATGGATACACTGGCATATGACAAAGCCTATTTTGATGATGTGACAGGTTTCCGTACGGCTGGAAGCGATGCGGAGCACAAAGCATCTCAGTATCTGGCCTCCAAATGGAATGAAATTGGTCTTACTGATGTAGAGCGCGTTCCAGTCAAAGTGGATAAATGGCAGTTCAACAAAGCAGCCCTCAGTATCAAAAATGAAGCGGCAGGCGTAGATGCTTCTGTAAAAACTATCGTATCCTACGCATCAAACGGAACCGTACAAAAGGCAAAAGCAGGAAACCCAGTTTACCAGCAGGGTCTGGAAGGTGTAAAGGACGGGGAGATCATCTACCTGAACCACGGCTATCTGAGCGACTATGAAGCATATTACGATGAGCAGGGCCTGACAAAGGAAAAAATGCAGGCCGCTGCTGCTGAAGGCACCACCATCACGGATCAAGATGTGGAAAAAGCCCGTAAAGCACATATGAAAAACAAGATCGTCTTAGCTGATATCAACCAGGATACGGATTATTGGATTACACCGCATTACTCCGAAGCTTATGAACAGGGAGCAGCGGCTATCGCCACATACTCCTCTCAGTATGTGGATACAGAAGAAAACGATTGGGAAGAAAAATGGGAAACTTCTATTCAGATTCAGGACTTATGTGCTGCCGACTATATCCCATGCGTCAGCATCAACCGCCAGGACGGCCTCAAGCTGAAGGAAGGCTATGAAGCAATCAAAAAGGCTGTAGCAGATAAAAAAATTACAGCAGAGGATGTAAAAGGCTCTGGCAAACTGATGGTGGACAATGAAATCGTCAAAGATGGCGGTACATCCTACAACGTAGTGGGCACCATTAAGGGCAGTGGAAACACGGGAGAACGCATCATCCTGGCCGGACATTATGACAAATATTTCTACGGCCTCAACGATGACTGTGCGGCCATCGGTCTTGTGGCAGGCGTTGCAAAAGCTATGAAAGACTCCGGCTTCCAGCCTTACTATGACATTGTATTCGTAGCCCACGGTTCGGAAGAATGGGGAAAAATCGGTGTGGAAGCAGACTGGGGACAAGGTTCCTGGGAAATGATCACCAAGGCAAAACCGGAATGGCAGAATACCACCATGGCGCTGCTCAATTATGAACTTCCAGCGAAACAGTCTGTAAAAGACGAATTGGCAGCCACCATCAGCGGAGGAAGGGAATCCGATACCCTTATTGGGAATTTCCTAAACAAATCCGGACTGACGGGCTTATTCCCACAGAAAAACGGAAAGCTAAAAGAACGGTATTACGATTCACAGCCCATGAGCGATGCGATCTGTTATCAGTACGCAGGCGGAGTGCCTTGCTATGAAGTACAGGCCACTGCGGGAAAGAAAGTACCGTCTCCATCTACTTACCATACACCATACGATGACTACGAGGATTACAGCTCAGCTGCCATGGATTATGCCATTACTATTTCCACAGCACTGGCAGCTTACATTGATGGTACACCTGCCATGGAATTGGATTATGATGCAAGATGCGATGCGCTGGAAAATTCCATCAAAGGAAACGATGCTCTTTATCAGGAAGCCGACGTCAATACAGCAGCTTTTAAAACTGCGATTTCCAATCTGAGAGCGGCAAACAAGACCTGGATGGAACAGGTGCAGGCTATCAATAACGAATATGAGGAAGCCTTTGCAAAGAAATTGGATGCGACTACTCTAAAGGCCATCCGCGCAAAGGGCGATGCCCAAAACAAAACAGCCCTCAAAGCATACAAGGAATTGAACGACAGCTTCCTGGCCATGAGCGGAGGCTCCGCTGCCTGCATGTTCCATGAAATCCCGCAGGCCAATATCGCATCACTGGATGAAATGATCGCAGCCCTGAACGCGCAGCCCTACAATGTGGATCGCTTTATGAGCAACGCATGGCAACTGAATACAGGCGTCGAATATATGTGTTACGAATTCAGCAGAGAAGTTTGCCTGGCAGGTATTCCCACCGGATTCCCAGGGTATATCAACCTTCTGGATCAGCAGCACAGGGACAAATTCAACTGGTCGGTAACCGATAACAGAATGTACACAAAATCCTTTGCGCCGACCGATACCTTTGGGCTCACCTATGACTGGATTCATGGAGCTGTCAGCCAGGCAGAAGCTGCAGCAGGCTACACTAAAGCCAGAACCGGCCAGCTGGGCTACCTGAAAGAAAGTATGGACAAAGAGCTGAAAGGAATGAATACGATTAAAGACTTATTGAGCACAGGCAATTAAGCATTTCCTTTTGGGAAAATGAATGCCATCTTATAAAATGGAGCCGCTGCCCTGGAGAAAATCTGGGACAGCGGCTTTGTTTCCACGAAAAAATATCTCACTAAAACTCTCTAAAAATAGTGTCACCGTACTTGTCATATAGCTTGGCTGCGAAATCATAACAATAATTATCGTCTCTTTGGGAAATTACCACAATATTCATTATCATTTTATCAATTACCAGAGTATATACAACTCGTATGCCGATTCCGCGATATTTTATTTTGAAAAATCCCGTTAAATTATTTCCGTTTTTATTTCCTAATGGCTTTCTATAGCCATCAGGGCTTGGCAATGGCGCTTTTGATACTTTTATGATGCCTGCTAAGACCTGTTTTCGCAGACTCCCTTCGAGCTTATCATAATCCTCATCCGATATTCGTATATTCCATGCCATTACTCAAACTCCACGCTTTCAGACAGCGCTTCCAGCTCTTCCATTGAAAAGCCCTGTTCCTTTACAAATGTCTCAAAGGAAGACGTATGGTCATTCGTTCGGCTTTCCACAAGCTTTAACAGTCTGATGTTTTCAATTTTTTCCAATAATTTTTCCAGTTTAGCAAGCTTTTCCTGCGTAGCTTTGTATTCTTTTACAGATAACAATACTGCAGTTGGCTGATTATTTTTCAATATAATATATTCATGGTTATTTTCCGATACATCTTTAAAAATTTTTCCGGCTTTCCCCTGACTTAAGTCGGATATTGGGACAAGCCTTTCCGTCAAATCCAATAAAGTGGGACCCATATTACCAACCTCCTTCACTGCCTTTATTATATAGGAAGCACTTATTTTGTGCAATATTTTCATTAAAATTATAGCTAAAATTATCGCTGCAAATGGGATGGCGTTAATTTGGGACATCTTAATTAAGGAAAAGCAGCAAAAGTACGAAAAATTCAGAAAACTTTAATACATATGGCCCCTGTGGGCCATATAAAAACAGCAGATTGGACCCTCAGGAGGGGTTGCAAAAAACTACAAGATAGTCTAAAATATAAGAAAAGTGAAAATTTTCACAAAACTTATGCATGAAAATTTAGTAAAGGAGGAAGTTATAGTATGGGAAAATTGTTGAAAAAGACCTTATCCGTTCTGCTTGCACTGGCAGTAGTTGTGACATTTACCCCGATGATCGGCGGAATCGCAACAGCAGATGCAGCAACCAAGCTGAGCGCGCCTGCCAGCTTTAGCGGAACTGCTTCATCAGACAAGGCCATCAAGCTGTCATGGAGCAAATCAGCAGGAGCGTCAAAGTATATCGTTTATAAGAATGGAAAGAAGCTGAAAACCATTTCGTCCGCCAGCCTGACGGATAAAGACGTAAAAAAGGGAAAAACCTACAAATATTATGTCAAGGCAAAGAAGGGTAAACAAACGAGCAAAGCAACCTGGACGATAAAAGTGAAGGCAGCAAAAAACGGAAATGTGAGTAGTCTTTCTGTGGCGGATAATAGCAAAAAATTAGCAGCCGGAAGTACAGCTGCCCTGAAAGCAAAACTGACACCATCGAAAAGCATTGTATCAAAGTCCGTTACCTGGAGCAGCAGCAATTCAAAGGTTGCAGCAGTAAAAAATGGAAAGCTGACAGCAAAGACTGCCGGAACTGCCAAGATAACAGCCAGAGCACACAACGGAAAAACGTCGGCTTATAAGATTACAGTTGTAAAAGCAGCAGCATCCATCTATACAAATGGAAAAATCTATACAGTAGAAGGAAAGGACTGGGATAAAAAGCCGCAAAAGGCAATGGCCGTCAGCTCGGATGGTTCTATTCTGGCAACAGGAACCGATGCAGCAATTAAAGTCTATGCAAATAACAAAACCAAAGCCGTTGACCTGAAGGGAAAATCCGTATATCCGGGCTTTGTGGATTCCCACGTACACCCGCCTGGAACTGCGATGACAGAGCTCTTTGAGATCGATTGCTACGGACTCATGAAAGCAGCAGATACCCTTACGTGCATCCGGGATTTTGTTACAGAGCATCCGGATGAAGCAATTTACTGGGGAAATGGTTTTAATATGGGCATGGTTGATGAGACAGGAAACCCGCCGACAAAAGAATGGCTGGACGAAATCTGTCCGGACAAGCCGATGATCCTTACATCCTATGATGGACATTCTCTCTGGCTCAACAGCGTAGCCCTGAAGGCCTGCAATATTACCAGTGAATCAAAGGCTCCGGCAGGAGGGAGAATCCAGCTGGGCGCAGATGGAGAACCTAATGGAATTCTGACAGACGCCAGCTCCCTTGTAACCTTAACTCATACCTATTCAGATGAACAATATCGCGAAGGAATGGCCCTGTTTATGGAAAGTATGAATGGCTGGGGCTATACAGCATGCAGCACAGGTGGAAATGGCGCTTTGAAACAAGCCGTTGACATGGATCGGGAAGGCAAAATCACAATGCACATCAATTACAGCAGCGCATTTGATCCGGAAGATGTTGACGGAAGCATTGCTCAGCTGGAAGAATTCGCCCAATACGCAAAAGGCGCTAAGAACGTAAAAGTCGGCGCAATGAAATTCTTCACAGACGGCGTTGTAGAAGGCTCTACCGCATACCTGCTGGAACCATATACAGAAGGTGCTGGTATGGGAAGCAACTGGACATCGGCGCCAAAAGTGGATGCAGATACTATGAAAGAAGCTATGCTGAAGATTTCCCAAAAGGGTTATCAGATTCATACACATGCCATTGGCGATGCCGCAGTAAGACAGACCCTCGACTGTATTGAATACGCACAGAAGAATGCGGGTAGGAGTGATTATCGCAGCGCTATTACGCATCTTCAGGTTGTCTCTGAACAGGACAAAGCAAGATTTGGAGATCTGGGCATCATTGCAATCACACAGCCATACTGGTTCTTAAAAGAGCCGGATTGGTATGATACGGTAGATGAACTGGTTTTAGGACCGGAACGCGCGTGGAACGAATATCCGATGAAATCACTCATCGATCATGGCGCACTTCCGACAGCCTCTGGCGACTACCCGGTATCTTCCGTTAATAATCCATTCTGGGCTATTGAGTGCGGTATCACAAGAAATCTGGAAAATGCGGAATACTACGATGTTGCGGATATCACGGATATGAATGATACGACTTGGCTCCTGAATCCGGCAGAACGGGTCAGTGCAAAAACTATGATCGAAGCTTACACGATTAACGGCGCTTATCAGATGTTTGAAGAGGATCAGATCGGATCCTTAAAGAGCGGTAAGCGGGCGGACTTTATTATCCTTGATAAAGATCCGATGAAGATTAATCCGCTTGAGATTGACTCCATCAAAGTGCTGGAAACTTATAAAGACGGAAAAAAAGTGTACGAGAACAAATAGAAACTCATAAGCAAATTTAACAAAGTATTTTAAGAAAGCAGCTGCTTTGGAGAAATCCGGGGCAGCCGCTTTTTTTGAATAAGGATTCAATGAATGGAATTATATAACATAAAATGAAAAAATTAAAAAATACTAGACAAGGGGCAGTGTAAATGGTAAAATATAACATGTAAATATTTTACTTAAAGATGCAAACAGGCAGATGCAAAAGGGGCTTTTCATCTGCCAAAATGGCGCAAAGCCTGCGTCAGGAAAGGGGAACCTGATGGGAAACGATGGAATAATT